>JBAYHY010000016.1:0-5299 GCA_041665885.1 Minisyncoccota bacterium | reverse complement strand
GGCATCTGCCAATATTACTCTACCCTCGGCATCGGTATTTAGAACTTCAATTGTTTTCCCGGACATTGAGCGGATAACATCTCCCGGTCGGTAACTTTTTCCGGACGCCATATTTTCCACAGATGGAATAAGTCCAATTACATTTTTCTTTACTTTCATTTTGGCGGCTAGCGCAATGGTATGAATTACCGCGGCACCACCGGACATATCCATATTCATGCCGAGGAGTGAAGAAGACGGTTTTAAATTTATTCCACCTGAATCGAAAGTCACCCCTTTACCGACGAGAACAATCGGCTTCTCTCCCCTTTTTCCTCCTCCATATTCCATAATTATTAATTTTGATTCTTCGTCAGATCCGCGGCCAACGGACAATATAGCGCGCATGTTTTGTTTATCCATCTCCTTCTCTCCAAGCACGATGACTTTTACCGGCAAATTTTTCACCGCTTCCTTCGCCCTAACCGCTAAAATTTGCGGAGTCATGTCTCCTCCCGGCGTGTTTGCCAGCGTCCTTGTTTTATTTACTTCTTCTGCTATAGCATGGCCTTTTAGAATCGCTTTCTCCGTTTTTTTATCAGCCCCCAAGATATTGATTTCCTTTACAAAAGAAAAACCCTCCTCTGTCGGTGTTCTGTATTCTAGAAATTCATAGTTTGCGAAATCAAGCTGAGAACCGATAATTTCACCGAGCTCCTCATCGGTAATTTTTATATTTTTGAATTTAAAATCGGCAAAATTAATATTTATTTTTTCTGCTTTTACCCCCTTTGTCACCACAACTACTTTACGAATAAGCAAATATAGTTTCCTCAAATTCATTTTCTCTGGCTCCTCGCACTTAAGATAGAGAGTCTTTACTCCGTTTTCCTTCACAACTTCATCTTTATTTTTAGAATCAATATTTACAAAAAGAAAATCTTTTTGATTTGTCGGTTTTTTAAAAGTAATTTTAAGCATAATTAATATCCTTCTTCCGTTAATCTCTCGTCAATCCTGTTCATATCACGAGGAAACATTGACGCCTCGCGAATATTCTTCAGACCCAACAATTGCATGGTTATGCGTTCTGCGCCAAAAGCAAAACCGCCTTCTGGTGGAACTCCGTATTTGAAAGCCTCTAAGAACATTTTAATTTTATTCGGATCCATCTTCCAAATTTTCACATGCTCCATAAGCTGATTATAATCGTTGATTCTTCTGCCACCCGAAAGCCATTCAACCCCGCGACACAAGAGATCCATCCCTTCGTTACATTCAGGATCTTCCTGACTTGGATAAACATAAAAAGGTTTCTTGCGGGTAGGATATCCATAGATAAATACGAAATCGGAACCGGTTTCTTCTTTTACTATTTCACATATTTGCCTTTCATCTTCCGGATTGGTATCCTTTTCCCCACGAACATCGCGACCAAATTTTTCAAAAATCTTTTGTTGCACTTCTTTCAGGGAGAAAGTCGGCGTTTTTTCTATCATCGCTGGTAACTCTGCATTTAGCACTTTCAAGTGCTCAGCATTTTTTGTTTTCACTTGTTCTAAAATGTATTTAACGGTTCCCTCCGCCATGTCTCGGACATCTTTCCAGGAATCAATAAAACTCATTTCTGCGTCGAGAGAAACTATCTCCGTCAAATGTCTGGTGGTCGAGGATGGTTCTGCTCGAAAAACTTTGTTCACCGAAAAACATCGCTCAAAAGCAGACATAACAATCTGTTTGTACAATTGTGGAGATTGGGTAAGAAAAGCTTTTTTATCAAAATAATTTACTTGAAATACCTCAGCTCCGCCTTCGGCCGTCGCCGGAGTGATGGCCGGCGCCTGAAACTCAAAAAACATATTTTTTTTCATAAATTCTCTGAAGGAATCTATCACCGTTTCTTGCACCTTGAAAACTGCTTGCACCTTCGGTTGTCTTAAAACCAAAGCCCTATTATCAAGCTCAGTGGTCAATTCAAGATTGTAACCCTCCAAGGACATGTCAAATGGAAGGGGCACAGCAGCGGACAGCACTTCGAGGGAAAGTATTTCAATTTCTATATCGCCATTCAAAATCCCAGCTTTTATATTTCTCTCGGGACGTTTGTTCACGAGACCGTTTATTTTTAAAACCCATTCAGTCCGCGCTTCCTTGGCTTTTTCAATCGCCTCCGTATGGTTCGGCAAGACGACACACTGCACCCGCCCGGTCATGTCCCGAATATCGAAAAATATCATTTTACCCTGGTCTCGCCTCACATCCACCCAGCCGGCAATTAAAACCTCTTTTCCAATATTATCTTTTAGGTCTTTAATAAATATCCTGTTTTGCATATATAGTCTTAAATAATTATTTTTTAATAAACGTTTACCCCGATTTTTTCTCGCACTTCTTTCATTTTTTCAGCCGCAACTTTCTTTGCTTTTTCTCCACCATCTTTAAGTATTGAAAGTGCTTTGGGTAGGTCCTTCTCGAATTCTTTTCTTTTTTCACGGAGTGGTGCAATAAATTTCTCTATATCTTCTATCAGCAGTTCCTTGAGTTCCTTATATTTTCCTGCTTTCTCTTCATATATTTTTTTAAGTTCCCCTTCACTACGGAAAAGTTTGTGTATTGCATAAACATTTTGCGGAACTCCCCCGCTTGAGTCGGTCACAATGCTCATGACACATTTTTTGATTTCTTCATTCTCGGCAAAAAGCGGAATGTGATTGTTATAACTTTTGGACATCTTCCTCCCGTCCGTGCCGGGAACAATCGCCACTTCCTTCAGAATCATCGGCTCCGGTAATTTAAAGGTTTCACCGTAGGTATTATTAAATTTCTCCGCTATGTCGCGGGCTATCTCTACGTGTTGCTTCTGATCAGCCCCTACGGGCACCATGTCGGGACTATAAAGCAAGATATCTGCCGCCATAAGCACCGGATAATTAAATGTGCCGACGTCTATTTCTTTGTTTTTCGCTTGCGCATCTTTGAAAGCGTGGGCACGCATGAGAAAAGGCATCGTGGTGATAGTGTCAAAAATCCAAGCGAGCTCAGTATGTTCCGAGATATCGCTTTGTTTAAAAAGCGTCACTTTTTCTGGGTCGAGACCAATAGCTAAATAATCAAGCAAAACATTCTTTATATTTTCATTCATTTCCTTTTTATTCCGAAGAGAATGCAGAGCGTGGTAATCAGCAATAAAAATATACCCGTCGTGTTCATTTTGCAGGTCAACGAATTGCTTCATTGCCCCAAAATAATTACCAATATGTGGTTTCCCCGAGGGCTGAAGCCCCGATAAAAATACCTTTTTAGACATATATACATATTATCATACTTCAATAAATTCGGCATAAATATTTCTCCACACTTTAATAACACCTTACCAACTTCTATCCCTTTGACAATCATTTTACTATGCTAGAATGGCACCATGGTCAAAACTGTAAAAAACAACAATTTACGTATTCCTCCCCAGAGTATCCCATCCGAACAAGCCGTTTTGGGTTCTATCATGCTTCGCAAAGAAGCGATGCATGAAGTAGAAGACATGATTACCCAAGATTCATTTTACGTTGAAAAACACAAAAAAATCTTCCGAGCAATGCTTGACCTTTCTGTGAAAAATGAACCGATAGATATGCTTTCTTTATCTACAAAATTAAAAGAACAAAAACTCCTGGAAGCTGTCGGTGGTAACCAATATCTGGCGGAAATTGTAAATGTAGTTCCCTCCTCTACCAACGTCAAACATTACGCAGATATTGTACAAAAAAAATATGTTTTGCGAAGCTTGATTGAGGCGGCTGACTATGTTTCGGAACTCGCCTTTGAGGAGGGCGACGACCACATGGATGACATTTTAGACATGGCGGAAAAGAAAATCTTTAGTGTTGTCTCTTCTCCTAAAAATCAAAAATATGTGAACCTAAAGGATGCTCTGCCGGAAGCTTATGAACGTCTAGAAAAATTACACGAGAATAAGGGCATGCTCCGTGGGCTACCGACTGGGTTCAAGGAACTGGACACCATGCTCTCCGGTTTGCAAAATTCCGATTTGATTATCCTCGCTGCCAGACCAAGTATGGGTAAAACTACCCTCGCCCTCGACATTGCCCGCATGGCCGGCGTAATTCACGAAAAATCCATTTTGGTATTCTCTCTAGAAATGTCTTCACAACAACTCGTGGACAGAATGCTCTCCGCCGAGTCGCGAGTGAATGCATGGAACTTGCGTACGGGACGTCTTTCTTCCGATCGCGATTTTTCGCTACTTCGAGATTCGTTGGATAAATTGGCGAAAGCGAAAATTTATATTGACGACCAACCTGGGAACTCAATTGTCCGAATGAAAGCCCTCGCACGAAGGATCAAGGCGGAAAAAGGACTGGATCTTGTTGTTGTGGACTATTTGCAATTGATGACCACCTCCAAAAATTACGACTCCATGGTCAATCAAGTGACAGAAATATCTAGATCCTTAAAAAGTTTGGCAAAAGAATTAGACGTGCCTGTTTTGGCCCTTTCACAGCTCTCTCGCGCAATAGAATCTCGTGGCGGTAAGCCTCGTCTTTCCGACCTACGTGACTCTGGCTCCATCGAGCAAGACGCAGACGTGGTGATGTTCATTCACCGCGAAGATAAGGGCAAAGACGAATCGGAAAGAACCAACATCGCAGAAATCTTGATTGAAAAACATCGCAATGGGCCGACGGGAAAAATCGAACTTTATTTTGACGAAAAAACTACCACTTTCCTAAACCTGGAGAAGAGTAGTTTGAGTGAATTTGCTCCATCAAAAATCGGCGGAGAACTAGATGAATTTTAAATAACGAAATGGATATAATAGACAAACTAACAGAAATTTTTAAAGAGTTCCCGGGTATTGGAGAGCGACAAGCGCGACGCTTTGTCTATTATTTAATGGCAAGAAATGGAGCTTATAGTGAAAACTTAGCGGAGCTTATTAAAGATTTAAAAAAGGAGACAGCTCAATGTAAGGAATGTTTTAGATTTTTTATTTTAAATAAAAATGAAAAAACGTGCGATATCTGCGCGAACGCAAATACTGATTCCTCTACCTTAATGATTATTGAGAAAGATTCTGATTTGGAAAGCATTAAGAAAAGTAGCGTTTATCATGGAAAATATTTTGTTTTGGGAGGACTGGTACCAATAGTAGAAAAAACAACCAAAAGCCGAGTACGAATTTCAGAATTGCAAGAAAAGGTAAAACGTGAAAAAAATTTAAAGGAGATTATTCTTGCTTTTTCTATAAGCCCGCAGGGCGACCATACTGACATTTATGTACGTCAGCAATTAAAAGACATAT
>JBAYHY010000015.1:0-8674 GCA_041665885.1 Minisyncoccota bacterium | reverse complement strand
TTTCAGAATTGCAAGAAAAGGTAAAACGTGAAAAAAATTTAAAGGAGATTATTCTTGCTTTTTCTATAAGCCCGCAGGGCGACCATACTGACATTTATGTACGTCAGCAATTAAAAGACATATGCGATAAATCTAATATTAAAATTTCATCTCTTGGGAAAGGCCTCTCCACGGGCACCGAACTTGAATATTCCGACAACGATACACTCAAAAACGCGCTAAAGAATAGACAATAAAAAATCCCGTCAAGCGGGATTTTTTATTTTATAGAAGTAATTTTTACTTTAAAAAATGGCTGACGGTGGCCGTTGCGCTTTAGATAACGAGATTTTTGTTTGTATTTAACCACCATCACTTTTCGAGAACGGCCAATTTCTATAATTTCTGCATCCACTTTTGCACCCTTGATATAAGGTGTGCCGATAGTAGTATCTTTTCCATCATCCACGAGCAAAACCTTATCGAAAGAAAGCTTATCCCCCTTCTTGTACTCCCCTTTTATTTTTTCAATAGAAACAACACTCCCGTCGGAGACCTTGTATTGTTTACCACCTGTAAATATAACTGCAAATTCATCTTTTTTCATACCGCTCTATATTATATGAATTTTACCAAAAAGGCAACCCCGTGCCGGGGTGGGCTTGGTGCGGGCCGTTGTTTTTGCTATACTAAACGAATATGCAACAAAAAATTATAGAAAGATATTTTTTCTTTGGGCTATTATTCGCTACGTTCATTTTTACTTTTTTGATTTTTCGTCCATTTTGGGTAGTGCTCGTATTGGGTGCTTCTTTTTCTATTTTGCTCCACCCGGTATATGTTTGGCTTAATAAAAAACATTTTCCAAATTGGGTCGCGGCCATTATCTCTCTATTATTTTTTATCATCGTCCTTTGCATTCCCCTTTTCGCCATTGGCACTATTGTTTTTAACCAATCTCAAAGCCTTTACCACAACATCATAAGCAATGGAAATGTTATACCTTTTATTAATTCAGCTAGTGATAAAATTAATCAATTCTTGCCAACGGGCATAACTTTCGACGTTAGCCAAAAAATCTCCGGATTTATTTCTTTCCTGACCAGCAATCTAGCGAATATATTCGGTGCCACCGCAACTTTATTGTTCTCCTTTATTCTATTGCTATTATCAATTTTCTATTTTTTAAAGGACGGAGAAAAATGGAAGGCGTTTATATTGAGATTAAGTCCCCTTTCGAACACTGACGACGAAAAAATAATCGAAAGGCTTTCAAAGACGATAAAGGGGGTAGTGGGTGGAATAATTTTTATTGCTCTTATTCAAGGTATTTTAATGGGAATCGGCTTAACGATTTTTGGTGTGAAGAATGCCGCCATTTGGGGAGTAGTGACCGCTATCACCTCACTCATCCCGACAGTGGGCACCTCTCTCGTTTCTATCCCCGCGATTATTTATCTTTTCGCAACAGGACACATAGTCTCCGCTGTCGGCCTTGCCGTGTGGGCGTCTATATTAGTAGGAGCAATTGATAACTTCCTAAGTCCTTATATCGTAGGTGGTAAAATAAAAATCCCCCCATTTTTAATTCTCTTTTCTGTGCTTGGGGGCATATCCTTGTTGGGGCCTGTTGGTATTCTGATCGGACCATTAACAGTCTCCCTTCTTTATGCCTTAATGGAAATATACCAGGGAGAATTCAAGCAAATACAAAATAATTAAAATAAAGTGGCTTTAAAATTTTACAACACCCTAACTCGAGAAAAAGAAGTATTCACTCCGATTAATCCTCCCAACGTCGGGTTCTATTCGTGTGGGCCCACGGTCTACAATTATCCTCATATCGGCAATTATCGAGCATATATTTTTGCCGATATTTTGGATAGAGTTTTGCTTTATGAAGGATACAAAGTAAATCACATCATGAATTTAACAGACGTAGATGATAAAACAATTCGCGAGTCGGAGAAAGAAAAAAAGACCCTGAAGGCATTCACGGAATTTTATATTAATGAATTTCGTAAAGATATAAAATCTTTAAACATTTTGGAACCGACCAAGTTCACCAAGGCGACAGATTATATTCCCGACATGGTGAATATTATAAAAAAACTTCTGGAAAAAGGACTCGCGTATAAAAGCAATGACGGCTCAATTTATTTTGATATTAAGAAGTTTAAAAATTATGGAAAGCTTTCACATTTGGTGCTAGAAAATCAAAAAGAAAATGCTGGCGGAAGAATTATTTCGGATGAATATGAAAAGGATAATGCGCAGGATTTCGCCCTGTGGAAGGCCTGGGATGAAAAAGATGGAGATGTTTTTTGGGAAACAGAATTAGGCAAGGGGCGCCCGGGTTGGCACATTGAATGTTCAGCGATGTCGATGAAAAATTTGGGGGGGCAATTCGATATTCATACCGGAGGCGTGGACAACATTTTTCCTCACCACGAAAACGAAATCGCCCAATCCGAGGGGGCAACGGGAAAGCAATTTGTAAAGTACTGGATGCACAATGAATGGGTCTTGGTTGACCAGAAAAAAATGGCAAAATCTTTTAATAATTTCTATACCTTGAGAGATTTATTAGAAAAAGGAATAAACCCTATTGCTTATAGATTCTGGCTATTAATGGCAAACTACCGCACTCGGGTTAACTTTGTCTGGGAAGCCCTGGAAGGGGCAGAAACAGCCCTAAAACGCCTTTATGGCGTTTATTTAGGCCTTGGGGACACTATCGGACATGTACACAAGGAATACCAAAATAAATTCAAAGAATATATTGAAGACGACCTAGACACCCCAAGGGCACTAGCTCTCCTCTGGGATGTTGCCAAGGATGAGAACATGTCAAACGCAGACAAAAAGGCCACTATCCTAGATTTCGACAAAGTGCTGGGGCTTGGTTTCGAGCACTTAAAGGAAGAGCCTATCCCAGAAGAAATTGTAATGCTATCCAGGGAACGAGAGGAGGCTCGTAAAAATAAAGATTTCAAAAAATCGGACGAATTGCGAGCAAAAATAAATTCTATGGGTTATGATATAAAAGACACACCGCAAGGCTCGGATATTTTTAAAAATTAACAAAAACACCATGATTGACAGAATCATAAATACAAAAGATATTAAAAAAGCACAAGTAGTCTTGTTGAGTGCTCCGTATGAGCACAGCGTTTCTTTTATGGGGGGCACAAAAAAAGCTCCCGAAAGGATAATCGGCTGCCTGGATAATAATCTAGAACTTTTTGACATAAATTTATTATGCGAACCGGCAAATTTAATCAAAACTACCCATAAAAAAATAGAAAAGCTTTCAAATCTTTCACCCGAAAAAGCCGTTAAAAAAATATGTTTTGAATACCAAAAATTATTTAACGACGGAAAGTTTGTAATAATGCTAGGAGGTGAACACTCTGTGTCCTATGGCGCGTTAGAGGCAATTTCAAAAAAAGAAAAGCCCGAGAATATTACGATTCTACAGGTAGATGCCCATCAAGATCTCCGAGATGACGACAGCGACTACAGCAACAAAAAAGAAAGATTCGCCCACTCTTGTGTGATGCGTAGAATTCACGAACTTGGCTTCCCTATTGTCCAAGTCGGGGTTAGAACATATTCAAAATATGAATATGAATATTGGCAAAAAAATAAAAAAACCATCACTGTTTTTGGTTGGAGCGAAAAAAATCTGCGACCGAAAATAAGCCAAATAATAAAATCAATCAAAACAAAAAAGGTTTATATTACCGTTGACGTGGATGGTTTCGATCCACAGTTTATGCCAGGCACCGGCACTCCGGTACAGGGTGGAATGGGCTGGCAATACGGACTAAATCTAATAGACAAAATTCTAAAAGAGAAAAAAGTTGTAGGAGCAGATATCGTGGAAGTTTCTCCGCAAAAAGATTCCGTTTTGACAGAATTCGGTGCTTCCCTC
This sequence comes from Minisyncoccota bacterium, assembly GCA_041665885.1. GTDB lineage: Bacteria > Patescibacteriota > Minisyncoccia > Phycocordibacterales > UBA9973 > UBA9973. Next base: position 4,758 of record JBAYHY010000015.1, on the reverse strand, counting down.
CTCTGCTATAGAATAATGTCTCACAAGTTTATAAAAAATAGGAAATAATTTTCTTGCGGTAAATAGAGAAAACAAGCATGAAATTTATTATTATAAAATAAATTCCCGGTGAATAGGTCGGGAAACTCCAATTTTTTATAATCAATAAACCTAAAATGTTTGCGACTATTCCGCCTGCATAAACAAGAGACGTTTCAGTGTCTGGATATTTCCAGCTTTTAACAAGCGTCGGTAAGGCAGCAAGAAAATCACTTAGTATGGCAAAGATAATCGAAACTGATAAATTTCTAGTTACAATCCATAAAACCAAAGCGAGCAAAGCAATCATACCGCAGACTATATCAAATTTATTAATCTGCCAAAATCCCTTTTTTATTACAAAAGAAGCAAGTAGAACTAAAACCGGATTAAATCCAGCCATAAATACCGGAAGAATAGAGAGCCTCGCGCCAGTTTGCCACATTAGATACGAACTGATAAGGGGCGCGAGTGCCCAAATAATCCAAGTGACTCTGTTGGGTTTGGTCGTGCCCTTGTACATATTTTTAATATAGAAAAAAACTCCAACAAGTTGAATCAGCACCGCCGTATATGCAATTGTATTTTCGATATCCATAAATCTTCATCCCCCATTTACGCCATGGCGTAAATGTGTATTAATACACCTCTTGCTGATAACATTTTTCACAATAAACAATTTCTGGTCTATCGGGGGCATAAGAGGTCTCAAATTCTACTTCGCACTTCCCCTTGTGGTTGTGAGTGGTTTTGTCACACATGCATTGTCTATGCCAGAGTTTCAAGGGATTGCGTTGTTTTAATCTTTGGTAGTGTCTACAGTTAGGGCAGAGATGTGGTATGGGTAAATTCATTCTCTTATAAAATTTTAACTCCTCAGAAAGTATTTTAAATGCTTCTGTGCATTGCTCTTTACAATCTCCTTTGTGCCCACACTCAATAACTTTGCCAACAATCTCCTCATCTACGTCCTTAATACTGTCTGGAATATCCTCATTCCCAATATCAATCTTATACTTTCTTTTCTCCCTTTTCTCCCATTTAAATCCTTTCTCCAACGCCCCGTCTTCTGTCAATGGAAAATACTCCTGCGCAATAGTTTCATTGTAGGCAAAGGGTGACAGGTCTGACGGAAAAAATTCCCCATACCCATAGATTCTACCCTTCTCATCAATATATGGCACATCATTCATATGTTCTATGATTCTAGGAATTAGTTTTTTATATTCCGCTTTCGAATATTGCTTGTTCAAAATGCAATATTGTTTTTTGGTAAGACCTTCACAGCCAAAAATATTCAAGCAGTCGTGACATTCTTCATTATAATATGCATTATGATTAAAATGATTTCTGACACCAAATGCCGTGTCTGATCCGCCGAAGCCGTGGGCTATTTCGTAAAGACGTTCACTGTTAAAACCCTGAAATGAATTATCGTAACAATCCTTTACGTTATTTCTAATAAAAAATAAAAATTTAGAATCCTCCGTTTGGCGAGAGGTAAATGACATGTGAGTATTTTTAGCCTCAAACAAATCATCCCCATCGGAATTTACCGATTTGTAGATCTGAGCGTAGCGATGGGGTAATGTTAATTCTAGTGCTTGAACTTTCTTCACAAACTCAACATGTGATTCAAAGCTCCCAAGATTGCTTGAGTTTATAAATTTTTTGTATTCCTCCTTTGTGTAGGGTTGATTGAAAATATAATTTTGCTTGTTTCTTAATCCGACACAGCCAAAGCAATTTATGCAATTCCTGCAATCCACGAGATAGTAACTTTCAACACAGTCCTCACAGCGATAACCAAAAAATAATTTGTTTGTGCGCTGACATTCAAAAATCTCGTAACTAAATTCAATTTTTTCGGAAAAAGAAATATCTAGAGAATCGTGGGAATAAAAAATTTGGTTACCGAAAGACACTCTTTCATTATTTGTTCCACCGAACACAAGGTAACATTCCTTATAGTCAAGACCATAATTACAATATTCACTTAAAATAAAATTCGTCTGATATAGGTTTGCTCTAGGAACCCTGCTTTGCAGGGAGCTGAATTGGCTAAAAAATGGAATTGAAAAATCATACTCACGACCATGGTCTATCGGATTCCATTTGTCAGAAAGCCAACATTCACGACAATAGATTGCATATGGTCGTTCTTTGTTATACAAACTCAATAGTGATTTATTGCAAAGAGCGCATTCGCGTTTGTAAAAGACCCTATTGTTTCGAAAAAGTAATCTTCTTTGGAATCTGCACTCCGAACAAAAAGTCGGCGGAGGAACTTTTATCTTTTCATAAAAATTAAAATCTTCAGGTTCTATAGTAAAGTCCTTTTTGCAATTCTGACAATTTTTTATTTCACTTTTCATATTCTAACTATTCGCCTATTCGCGCGAATTAGAGATACTAAATTCCTTCTTTTTTAAGTTCTTCTAGAAGTTCACGGGCCTTTTTAGAAATTTTATTAGGAAATTTTACTTTTACCTTAATAAACAAATCTCCCGCTTTGCCGTTTTTTATTACTTCTCCCTGCCCAGCCATTTTAAGGGTTTGTCCATTTTGGATGCCTGGCGGTATCTTTATTGATATTTCTTTTTGTCCGCCCAAAACAACCCTTCTTTCTATCCCTAAAATTGAATCTGTTAAAGAAATTTGTATTTCTACCTGCATATCTCGTCCACGAGGAGTTCGATTTCTATAAAAACCACCCATTCCCCCTCCGAAGAAATCGCTAAAAATATCGTTTAGGTTTCCAAAGTCAAAGTCCACGCCACCATTTTGAAAGCCAGAAAAGTCAAAACCTTCGAAGCCGCCTGCCCCCCTGCTATAACCCTGCTGTCCCATATTTTCGAAACCAGAACCGAACTGATCATATTTTGAACGTTTTCCATCATCCGAAAGCACCTGGTAAGCCTCATTTACCTCTTTGAATTTTTTTTCATCGCCTCCCTTTTTGTCGGGATGATATTTATGCGCCAACTTATAAAAAGCCTTTTTGATTTCATCTTTAGAGGCGCCCTTATTCACTCCTAATATTTCGTAGTAGTCTTGTTTCATAATTTTGTTTGAAAACTATATCATGGGCTCGGCTTCTTGTGAAGTTTTTTCATCATCTCCTTCCTTATCAAAATCACCTTCTCCTGCTTTCCCCGAATCATTTTTTTTACCCAGCCTTTTCGCTCTTCCTTCAATAATCGCTTTTTCTTCAGCGCTTCGAATAATCGTGGTTTCCTCTTCCGCTATCAATTTCGCTGCATCGTCTTTTGATATCGAATATTTTTCCCGAGAAGCCGCGATAATTTCTTCTCGATACGACGGATGAGTCGGCGGAAGCACCCTTAATGTCTCGGCGGAAAATGGATCATATGATTCTCCGTCAATCGTCATTTTGATATAGATTTCCCCGACGGCAAGATTAATCATGTCCTTCACTTCAAAAAGTGGCGCAAATTCAGGCTTCAATTTAACCGCATCTTCGCCACCAATACGAAAAGTAATGATGCTACCGCAATTACCGAGAACGGCTTGGTGAACCTTGCTAATAATTTGCCCCACATATTGATGCGCCATGGTGAGATTCAATCCATATTTTCTGGCCTCGGATAAAATGTTTTCAAAAGTCTGGGTCACAACGTTTTGAAACTCATCTACGTAAATATAAAAATCTTTACGATCTTTCTCCGGGATAGCGGCTCGTTCCATGCCGGCTTGTTTAATCTTCGTCAAAAAGATTGAGCCGAGAAATGACGAGTTCTCTTCACCGAGGCGACCCTTAGAAAGATTAATCAAAATAATTTTTCCTTCATTCATCAATTTGCTAATGTCTATTTTGTTTTGCTTTTGTCCAAAAATGTTTCGAAGCAACGGGTCAGAGAGGAATTGACCGAGCTTGTTAACGAGCGGGATAATAGCATCTGTATCGAACTTTTCAGACCAATCAGCAAACTCAATAGCAAAGAATCTTTTCACCATATCGTCTGTAATATACTCAACAACCTTTTGTCTGTAATTTCTGTCCGTCAACATAGAAATCATTCCGCGCATGGTGGCATGAGGGTAATCAAGCAATGCTAAACAAGTAAAACGAAAAACGTGTTCCAGGCGCGGTGTCCAGTTGGCTCCGAATTGTTTCTGGAAAACTTCGATAAGTCCTTGGGTCAACTGGAATTTAAACATCGGATCGACGTTTGCAAGCGGATTAAAAGAGGCAGGAAAATCAAGATCAGTCGGGTCAATAATGCAAACATCATCTATCCTTTCTTTTGGAATATAATCCAGCATCGCATCGATGACGTCTCCGTGCGGATCAATCAAACAAAGACCATGACCATAAGTGATATCCTGGCGTAGCATAAGTTCGAGAAGTTTTGTTTTCCCGACACCTGATTTACCAATAATGTAAAGATGTCTCCTTCTGTCTATGCGCTTAATACCAAAAATAAACTTCTTTTCTTCGAGTGAGGCTACATAATTCGTCCGTCCAATGAAAGAAACATCCTCGGGTTTTACTTTTCCAAAGACGGGTAGTTCTGGCGGAGGTGGACCATATTTGATTATTTGAACTCGATTCGGTTTAGGCATAAATTTTGAGGTTTTGTAATTCTAGTATATCATATTAAGCATGAAATTACATAGATTTATCGGCGAATATGACCTTTCCCAAAAAGAGATAAAAATTATAGATCCCGAAACGGTCAAGCAAATAAAGGTTGTTTTGAGATTTAAAATTGGTGA
>JBAYHY010000014.1:0-10191 GCA_041665885.1 Minisyncoccota bacterium | reverse complement strand
TTTCACCGTCTCCGATGAACATGGACGCTACTTTATGTTGACCCCGAAAGGAGAATATTTAATGAGAGTTTACACTCCTTCCCATATCGTGCCGAACAGAATGAAAGAAGTCACCATTACTTCCACCCGAGGGTGGATTAGTAGGGAGGTGGTGGTGTAAGATAGAGTAATGAAAAAATCTGACATAGAAAAGGTCATATTGATAATCCTTGACGGCTTTGGTCTGGCTCCTAGAGGGCCGGGGAACCCAGTGACGGCAAAAAATATGCCGTTTTTGGATAGTTTAATTTCTAGTTATAAATCTTTTAGCCTTGTTGCGGCGGGATTGGTGGTGGGACTGGAGTGGGGCAATTATGGTAATAGTGAGGTCGGGCACGGTGCCCTGGGAACAGGTAGGGTGGTGGTGCAGAGTTTAGCCCGAATAAATTTTGAAATCAGAGACGGAAAATTTTATGAAAATGAGGTGTTTAAAGAAGCGCTGGAGCATGTAAAAAAAAATCATTCGAAAGTTCACCTCGTCGGACTTGTGAGTCCAGGTGGGTTACATTCACACGAGGGGCACCTTATCGGACTTCTTGATTTTTTCACTCGAAATAAATTTTCTCCAATTTGTGTTCACATGATAACAGATGGAGAAGACAGCGCGCACGAAGAAGGAATAAAAAGTTTAGTGAGGATTGATGAAGCGCTTAAAAAGTCGGGGGCGAAGATTGCCTCTATCGGTGGACGCAATTATGCGATGGACCGGGTGAAGAATTGGCCACTTATTAAAAAAGCCTGGGACGTGATGGTGCACGGGAACGGAGAAAAAATTAAATCAGCGAAAGATTATTTAGAGGAATCGTACAAAAAAGGAATTTACGATGCGGATATTGTGCCTGCTGCTTTAGTGGATGACAAGGGAGGAAGTATAAAAATAGAAGATGGCGATGCCGTTATATTTTTTAATATTAGAAATGATCGCATGAAACAAATAGTTTCACCTTTCATTTTTGAAAATTTTGAAGGTTTTGACAGAGGGCACGTTTTTAAGAATCTCTTCGTGGCTACTATGACGAATTATGATGACACTTTTAAAGTACGGGTCGCTTATCCTCCGGAGGTGCCCTTGAATACTCTCGGCGAAACATTAAGTAAAAATGGAGAGAAACAAATTCGAATAGCCGAGGGAGAAAAAGAAGCTCACGTGACAAACTTTTTTAATGGCGGTAAGCTCGGACCCTATCCCGGGGAAGAGAGGATTATTGCCAAATCGCGACCGCTCATGGGCGAAGGATATTTGGAGCACCCGGAAATGTCGACTCATGAAATTACAGACAGTATATTAAAAAATATCAATAAGTCATTTAGCCTAATGGTGGTAAATTTTGCCAGTACAGACATGATAGCTCATGCTGGAAATATTTCTGCGGCCGAAAAAGCCTTAAAGATCGTAGATAAGTCAATTGAGGAAATAGTAAAAGAGACCGATCTTTCTAAAATGACAATTATCATAACCGCCGATCATGGGAATGTAGAAGAGATGATTGATCCATCTTCAGGGGAAAATGATACCCAACATTCGACCGCAAATGTGCCAGTGATATTTATCAGTGATAAATTTAAGGACTCGAGCAAAAAGAATTTAGATAATTTATATCAACAAAATCCCATTGGATCATTGATTGACGTTGCGCCGACTGTTTTAGCTATTCTGGGGATGGAAAAACCGAAAGAAATGTCTGGAAGTAAAATTTTAAGTTAAAAAATATTAATTCGTCGTAAAAAATAATTTTCCAAAAATTCAGGAAACAAAAGTTATCCACAGTTTTGACGAAAAAGTATTGTATTTGGTTTCCGAATGCGAGATAATTAAAGTAGTTCGAAGCAATAAATATTTTGGTCGGTTTATTGCAAACTAATTTACTAATTTAATTTCGCGCGCGCGACAAAAAATATGGCAGCAAAAAAGAAGGCAAAGAAAGTTGCAAAAAAGAAAGTTGCAAAAAAGGGAAAGAAGCGAGCATAGTTTTTTCCCACTTCTAAAACGTCTCCTTCGACTTCGGTTGAAGGGGATTTTTTAGTTTAGGGCTGTCGTTCACGAATAACGCAGTTTGTGCTAATATATAACGATATGAGTATATATAGTAAAATATTCGGAGATGAAAGTTCCAAATTCCTTAAAAATACAGAAAGATTGGTGAAAAAAACCAATGCTTTTGAGGAGGCAATTTCGAAATTGTCTGATGACGATTTTCCAAAGAAAACGAAAGAATTGAAAGATAGATTGTCAACGGGGGAAACACTGGACGATATCCTGCCTGAAGCCTTTGCCCTGGTACGAGAAGCGGCGAAAAGAAATTTAAAAGAAAGACATTATGACGTTCAATTGACGGGAGGTATTGCTTTGCACCAGGGCAAGATTGCCGAGATGAGAACCGGAGAGGGAAAGACCTTAGTGGCGGTGCTTCCAGCATATTTGAATGCGCTCTCGGGCGGCGGGGTGCACATCGTCACGGTGAATGATTATTTGTCACGTATCGGCGCCGTGCTCATGGGGCAGGTTTATAATTTCCTCGGACTTTCTGTCGGAGTTATAAATTCACAAAATGTTTCTTATCTTTATGATCAGACGCACAAGGAAGAAGACAAAGAGAGAGACCAGGTAGGGGAGTTTAAGGTTGTTTATGATTTTTTGAAACCATGTTCCAGAAAGGAAGCGTATTTAGCGGATGTGACCTATGGGACAAATCATGAATTCGGTTTTGATTATTTACGAGACAATTTAGTCACTAGAGTGGAAGATTTAGTGCAAAGAGAACACAACTACGCCATCGTCGACGAGGTGGACTCGATTTTGATAGATGAAGCACGTACCCCGCTTATTATTTCCTCGCAAGCGGGTGATTCGGAAGATTTTTATACAAAGTTTGACCGGATAGCGAAGCAACTAAAGCGAGACACGGATTATGAGGTGGACGAAAAATTCAAAGCGATATCTTTGACGGATGCCGGAATTACCAAGGCCGAACAACTTCTGGGTATCCAAAATATTTATACGGAAAAAGGAATTAAATATGTACATCACCTCGAGACAGCGGTAAAAGCGCAAGCTATTTTTGAACGGGATAAAGACTATGTGGTGAAAGAAGGAGAAGTCATTATCGTTGACCCCTTTACCGGACGTCTCCAGCCAGGGCGTCGCTGGAGCGAAGGCATTCATCAAGCCATTGAGGCAAAAGAAGGGGTAAAAATAGAAAAAGAGACACGTTCTTCAGGTTCTATTACCTTTCAGAACTACTTTAGGTTTTATAAAAAGCTCTCCGGGATGACCGGTACGGCGGCGACTTCGGCAGAAGAGTTTATAAAAGTATATGGGCTAGACGTTATCGTAATTCCCACCAATCGTCCCGTTGTCCGTGTTGACCACTCAGACCTTATTTTTCAGACAGAGAAGGGTAAGTTCCAAGCAATTGCGAAGAAGGTAAAAGAATTAAATGCAAAAGGTCAGCCTGTTTTGATCGGTACTATTTCTATCGAAAAAAATGAACTCCTTTCCATGTATTTGAGGCAAGAGGGTGTCCAGCACACGATTTTGAACGCAAAGAACCATGAGAAGGAGGGAGAAATAATTGCTCAAGCTGGCAAGCGTGGGGCGGTGACCATTGCCACGAACATGGCTGGTCGAGGAATCGACATCAAACTCGGAGGCAATCCGCTTATTCCGGAGGAATATGAATTTGTAAAAAGTGTCGGCGGGCTTTTCGTTCTGGGCACGGAACGGCACGAAGCGAGACGAATCGACAACCAGCTTCGCGGACGTTCCGGTAGACAAGGAGACCCGGGGGAAACCATTTTTTATGTATCGCTCGAGGATGATTTGATGCGAGTATTCGGTTCGGAGAGAATTAAAACCATGATGGGACGTTTCGGTATCCCTGAGGACATGCCAATTGAAAATCGTTTCATCAATAGAACCCTGGAAGGAGCACAAGCGAAAATCGAAGGATTTCATTTCGATGCCAGAAAAAACACTCTCGAATACGACGACGTGATGAATCACCAGCGCAAAATAATATACGATAGAAGACAAAAGATGTTACGAGCGGATAAGACGGAAATCGAAACCATTTTGAAAAATATAACAGAGGGCAGGGAAGGAGGAGAAGCAGTGGTTGAAGAAAAAAGAAAAAAATTGGGCGATGAAGCATTTTTTGAGACCGTGAGAAGAATTGCTTTTTATGCAAATGATACACTTTGGATGGAACACTTAGAGGCGATGGACTACTTGCGCTCCTCGGTAAATTTGCGGGCATATGGGCAACGTGAGCCGATAGTAGAATATAAAAAAGATGGGTTGATGATGTTTCGGGAAATGGAGGAGGCTTTCAAGGAACAAGTCTTTTCGCTCATTAATAATATCAATACAGAAAATGTCGTAAAAATAACAAAAGAAGAAGAACCGATACCGAAACAGACATTGATTACCAACCAAGAAGAACCAAAAGAATTCGCGGATACAAAAAACGTAAAAGCGGAACTGGACATTGGGCGCAATGATCCTTGTCCCTGTGGAGCGATCAACCCGGCTACTGGCGAAGTGTATAAATGGAAAAAATGCGGGATGATAAACGCCCCCCAGCATCGCAAATCATTAATAAATTAAATTATTTTAATTTATGAAAAAATTGCAGACAGTTTGTGTAATTCGGAAGGATGGGAAAATATTGCTAGGACTAAAAAAGCGTGGTTTTGGATTGGGAACGTGGAACGGCTTTGGCGGAAAAGTGGAGGAGCTGGAAACTCTTCTGGAATCCGTGAAAAGGGAGACGAGGGAGGAGGCGGGTATTGAAATCACAAACGTAGAGAAAATCGGGATTATTGATTTTAAGTTTGAGGATAGCGCCAGGGAAATAGAGTGTCATTTTTTTACAGCGGATATAGAAAAAGGTGAACCGACGGAAACTGAAGAAATGAAGCCACAATGGTTTGATATTGAGAACATTCCATACTCTCGGATGTGGCCGGATGATAAATTGTGGGTGCCGATGTTTTTAGCTGGGAAAAAATTTAGAGGCAGATTTCTTTTTAATAAACCATCGACTACGGATGAAATAAGCAAAATTTTGGAAGAAGAATTATTAGAAGTTAGCGCATTGTAAACTATGAAAAAATACAGTTTAAAATACCAAAAAAAAATACCGGAACCAATTGGAAAACTTCAAGCAGAAGTAATAAAAAAATTTATTGTTTTGCAAAAAGAAGCACTGGGAATCATGGTTGATAAAAATAATCATTTCAAAAGTGAATTTCTTGAAAATGGAATTTCTTTAACAAAAAAAATGATTGGGCACAAAATTAGGGATATTGAAAGTGGCGGCAAGGTTATCAGGGGCAAACAATCCGAGTCCCTTACGGAATGTTTTATTGATTTATCGAATTATGCTTTAATGGGGGCGATGCAGGCAATGTATGATTTTAAGTTGAAAACAAAAAGAAGTTGCATCCCAAGGTGTAGCTATGAAATTGAATCGAAGGAAGGGAAATTAATTAAAATGAGATGCAAAAATTGTTTTAACGTTTTGTTAGTTAAGGACGCGAATTAATCATTTTTTAGGTATAATGTTTTTATGAAAAATCTAGAACTGGGGGGAATTTATGAGCACTACAAGGGAACCAAGGTGAAGGTTCTCTTCGAGGCGCTAGAAAGTGAAACGAAAGAACACTTAGTCATATATATGCATCTTGAGGATGGAGTGATTTGGGCAAGGCCGAAACATATGTTTTTAGAAAATATTATTTTAGACGGAAAGGAAACCGAAAGATTCAAAAAAATTGACCAAGAAGTTTTAATAAAGCCGAATGAAAAATCTTAAAGATATATTATCAGAAATAGAAGTAGAAGAGATTAGGGGTAAAATTGATACAGAAATTTCTGGTATTTCTTTTGATTCACGTTCAATTACTAAGGACAATTTATTTGTGGCTATCAAGGGTAATGTTTTTGATGGACACAAATTTATTTCATCGGCGATTGAAAAAGGGGCCAAAGCTATATTGTGTGAAGAATTTCCATCTGAAATTGTTTACGGTGTTACTTATCTAAAAGTGAAAGATTCCTCTAGCGCGCTTGGGTACATAGCATCAATTTATCATGGTTCTCCGTCTTCAAAGCTGCAACTTGTGGGTGTTACAGGGACAAATGGCAAAACGACCACTGTGACCCTCTTGTATAGAATTGCGACCGAGCTCGGGTACAAGGCCGGACTTATCGGCACGGTAGAAAATATTATTGCTTCTGAGGTTATCCCACATGACGAGAAATCACCGGCCACCACCCCTGATCCGATTCTTCTTCACAAATTGCTAAATGAAATGGTGGAAAAGGGTTGTGAATATGTATTTATGGAAGTTTCTTCACATGCGCTCGATCAAAGTCGGGTCGCCGGGATAAACTTTACCGGTGGAATTTTTACGAATTTGACGCACGACCACTTGGACTATCATAAAAACATAGAGAATTATTTCGGAGCGAAAAAGAAATTTTTCAATATGCTGGACGAAAAAGCCTTCGCTCTTTCCAATACGGATGATGATTATGGTGAGGCAATGCTTGAACACATTCACGCGAGGAAGTTTACCTATGGATTTAATAAGCTAGAAGATTTTCATGGGGAAATTAATAAGTTGGATTTTAATGGGCTTCAGCTTTCTTTTAATAAAGAAGAAATACATTCAAAACTTTTAGGTAAATTCAATGCATACAATTTACTCTCGGTATGGAGTGCTTCCAAATTACTTGGTTTTGATATGGAGAAAGTAAAAAAGATTTTAGAAAACATTAGGCCCCCCCGCGGGAGATTTGAACATTTCACTTCGAAAAATGGCGTTTTGGTGATTGTGGACTACGCGCATACGCCGGACGCGTTGGAGAAAATATTGGTGGCAATAAAAGACTTGCTCGCCTCTGGCGAGAATGAGGCAAACCCGCCAAAGGCGGGCAAGGTAATTTCTATTTTTGGTTGCGGGGGTGACAGGGATCCATTGAAACGTCCTAAAATGGGGAAAATCGGAGCAGTTAATTCTGATATTGCTGTTTTTACTTCGGATAACCCGAGGAGCGAGGACCCAGACAAGATTATTGAGCAGATGAAAACCGATTTATCTCCGGAGGATATAAAAAAAGTAAAAACGATAGCGAACAGGCATGAGGCGATTTTGGAAGGAGTGAAATTAGCGCAAAAAGGAGATATTATTCTTTGTGCTGGAAAAGGGCACGAAAACTATCAAGAAATCAAAGGAGTGCGAAATCATTTTGATGATATGGAGGAATTCAGAAAAGTGCTCCAAGTTTAGTAGAAATAGTTCTTTTAAAAAGCAATCTATCTGGCAAAGCTTTGCCAGCGAACTGCTCGTCACTCAAGAAAATAATAATCAGAGTACTGTTTTTATTTTCTAAGTTCCTGCGCAAGGCTTTTTAAAAGAACTATTTCTACTTTTACCTACAATTAATTAAATAAAACTCGTTGAAACATAACTTTTTGCAGGGGTTTTGAGCGCGACGGCGCGAAAACTTCAAAATTTTTTAAGCTTCAAAAAATTTGTACCGGAGAAAAGTTTGTGTTGATAAAGAGTTTTTGTGATAATATAGGTTTATGAAGGACTATCGTGACTTTTTCAGGGGGAAAAGAATAACGGTTATGGGATTAGGTCTTTTAGGGCGGGGGCTTGGATATACGAAGTTTTTAGCTGAATGCGGGGCCGATTTGACAGTGACTGATCTTAAAACAAAAGAGCAATTAAAAACTTCAATAAAAGCACTTTCTAAATATAAGAACCTTGAGGGAAAGCAAGCTTCCCACGGGGCAGGCATTAAATTTGTCTTGGGTGAACATCGGCTGAAGGATTTTAAGAGAAGGGACATGATTATCAAAGCGGCGGGGGTCCCGCTCGACTCTATTTATATTAAAGAAGCTCGAAAAAATAAAATACCAGTCGAGATGGATGTATCGCTTTTCGCCAAACTCGCGCCAGGGGTGATGATCGTCGGAGTGACGGGGACAAGAGGGAAGTCGATGACGACTGCACTCATATATGAAATTCTTTCTAATAACCTGAAAGACAGAAAAGTTTATCTCGGTGGTAATGTTCGCGGTGTGGCTACACTTCCTTTGTTGGAGAAAGCAAAAGCTGGAGATATTTTAGTTTGCGAGCTTGATTCCTGGCAATTGCAAGGTTTCGGGGATGCGAAAATTTCTCCGCATATTTCTGTCTTCACTTCATTCATGGATGATCACTTAAATTATTATAAGGGTGATAGAAAAAAATACTTTTCCGATAAAGCAAATATTTTTAAATATCAAAAACGAGGAGACATCCTGGTAGTTCGTCCACATGTTAAGAAAATTATTCCCAAAAGCATAAAAGGTAAATTAATCGTGGCAGATGCAAAAAAAATTATTGACTACAAATTCATTGTGCCAGGAGAGCATCAGAGAGAGAATCTAGCTTGCGCGGTGGAAGTGGCTAAACAGTTTAACATACCGGTGGCCCAAATTAAAAAGACAGTTGCAGATTTTAAGGGAGTAGAAGGGCGTTTGCAATTTGTAAAAAATTACAAAGGGATAAGGATATACAATGATAACAATGCCACGACGCCGGAAGCTACTATCGCGGGCATCCGAGCGCTCGCGGAGATTAAGAAGGAAGGAAAAATAATTTTAATTGGGGGAGGAGCAGATAAAAATCTTGATCTTGATTTGTATGTAAACGTCCTGAACACTTTTTGCAAGGCCTTGATTTTGATTCCGGGGACTGGGACAAATAAATTATTAAAGGACTATAAAATAAAAATTCCTTTTGAGGTTGGCAAGAATTTAGGAAATATTGTAAAAAGGGCCCTCGAATATGCCCAAAAAGGCGACACCATTCTCTTTTCCCCCGCCTTTGCTTCTTTCGGGATGTTTAATAACGAATATGAGAGAAACGACCAGTTTCTTGAGATTATCAAGAAACTGAGATGATTTGTTTACCTGTCCCGTACTAAATTTTTGAGCAAATGTTATTATGACAAATATAATTAGTAAGAAAAAAGAAATTAAAATTATTAGTAAAGGTATAAAATTTTAGTACTGGGATGAAAATAATTAAAAACTTAAAATAATTTATGAAAAAGCAACTATTATTTATTCATGGAGGTTATACATTTGCTACAAAAAAACAGTATCTGGGTTTCCTGAAGAATTATGAATTAGACCCGTATCGAAAGAAAAAATACTGGGTAAATTGGCTTGCTCCAAAACTCAAGAATAAATATGAAACCTTCATCCCACAGATGCCGTGCGACAAGAATGCTAAATATGAAGAATGGAGGATTTGGTTTGAAAAATACCTACCCTTCATAAAAGATAAGAGCCCGATTATAATTGGCCATTCGCTCGGGGCTATATTTTTGCTGAAATATTTATCTGAAAAAAACTTTCCTAAAAAAATCAAACAACTGCATATAATATCACCAACACTTACCGATGACGGGCTAGGACCAGAGAAGCTCTCAACTTTTAAGTCAGACATCAAAAAAATAAAAAATATTGAGAAAAGGTGCAAGGAACTACATCTTTGGCATTCAAAAGACGACACAACTTGTCTTTTTAAAAATTCGGAAATTATTAAAAAAATAATACCAACTGCCAATTTTCACATTTTTAAAAATAGGGGGCATTTCAATAAACCAACCTTTCCAGAAATTTTAGAAGTTATTAAAAAAGCAAAATAAATGAAATTAATATTAGCTTCAGATTTAAGTTTTTTATTGAAATACGGCTACGCTTTGACTGGTATTCCGAAAGACCAAATGAAAATTGGTCATATCACAACCGCATACAAAGTATCTCGTAATAATATAGATTTCTTCAAAAAAATAAGCGAGACAATAAAAGAAAATGGGTACAATATGGAGGATTTTGACATAGAGGGCAAGACGGAGAAAGAAATAAAAGATTTTTTTGAAGATAAAAATATCATTCATGTTGAGGGTGGTAATACTTTTTATTTGTTAAAAGTAATAAGAGAAACTGGTTTTGCTGACACTCTTAAAGAACTACTCAATGAAGGTAAAGTTTACATTGGCACCAGTGCCGGGTCTTATGTTGTGTGTCCTACAATTGAGGTATCTGACTGGAATCCAGATGGCAAAGATAGGTTTGGAATAAC
>JBAYHY010000013.1:0-20912 GCA_041665885.1 Minisyncoccota bacterium | reverse complement strand
TTCCAAGAATGGTTCTGTCGGACTTTTGTGCGCCTCCCTTCTTAACCGTGGCACAACGACCCTTCATGGCATCGCAAGAATTGAAGAGGTAAATAGAGTGGTTGAAATATTGGAAAGCATTGGTGTCAAAACAGAGTGGCTTGATCAAAATACAATCAAAATTACTCCACCAAAAAAATTTAACCTAAAGAATATTAACGTTGAATCAGCAATAAAAACCCGCTCAGTTGTGATGCTAATGGGACCGCTAGTTCATTTTTTGTCTTCGTTTTCCTTGCCTCATGCGCAGGGATGTAGCTTGGGCAAACGCACAATTGCTGCCCATATATATGCACTCGAGGAACTGGGAATAAAAATTAAAACAAATGAGAAAAATTACTCCCTCAGTGCAAAAAAATTTAAGCCTGGAAAAAATATAGTTATGTATGAGACCGGTGAAACTGCTTGCGAAAATGTTTTATTTGCTGCTGCTCTAATTCCTGGAGCAACAACGATAAGCTTTATGAGTAATAACTATATGGTTCAGGAAGTTTGTTTTTTTCTTGAGACTTTGGGAATAAAAATTGACGGAGTAGGAACTTCAACTCTCATAATCCATGGTGTGAAAGAAATTAATAAAAATGTTGAGTATTGGAATAGTGAAGATCCAACTGAATCAATGATGTTTATTTCTGCTTGTATCGTTACAGATTCGAAACTAATAATTACGAGGTGTCCAATTGATTTTCTTTCCTTGGAACTTGAAAAATTAAAAAGGATGAATTTAAAATTTAAGATTCTAAAACAATATTTTTCCTATAACGGCCGCACCAGGCTCGCTGACATAGAAATTTTCCCTAGCAAATTGAGGGCGCTAGAAGACAAGATACATGCAAATATATATCCTGGAATTAATATCGACAATCTACCCTTTTTTGTTCCTATCGCGATAAGGGCTAAAGGAGAAACAATGATTCATGATTGGTTCTATGAGGTACGCATGATATATATGACGGAACTAAATCGTTTAGGTGCAAATATCACCCTTGCCGACCAGCATCGACTTTATATTCAAGGAGGAACCCCACTCAAGGCCGCCCAGGTTGTTTGTCCACCAGCGCTTCGTCCATCAATGGTTATTCTTATTTCTATGCTCGCGGCTCCTGGTATTTCAACATTACGCAATGTATATATGATAAATCGTGGTTATGAAGAAATCGCGAAACGCCTAAATTCTATTGGTGCAGATATCAGGATTTTAAAATAGATGCAGAAAGTAATTGTAATTTTAGGCCAAACAGCCACCGGAAAAAGTAATATAGCAGTTAAACTAGCTAAAAAAATCAATGGGGAGATAATTTCTGCTGATTCAAGACAAGTTTATAAAGGACTTGATGTGGGCACTGGCAAAATCACCAGAAAAGAAATGAAGGGTATTCCCCATCACTTGATCGACGTAGCAAATCCAAAACAGGTGTTTACCGTTGTTGAATACCAAAAAAAAGCAATCTACGCTATAGCTGAGATTATTAGAAGGGGCAAAACACCGATTATTTGTGGGGGCACTGGGTTTTATATCGATGCACTTACGATGGGAATGGTTTTCCCCGAAGTCCTACCCAATAAAAAACTGAGGAAGAAATTATCACTTTTAGACGGCCGTCAATTAGTGATGCGATTGCAAAAATTGGACAAGAGTCGTGCAAAAAATATTGACCCAAATAATAAAGTTAGGATGATTCGGGCAATCGAAATTGCTAAGGCTATAGGAAAAGTGCCAAAGGTTGTCGAAAAAAAATTGCCATATAAGTTTATTAAAATAGGTTTATATCTGCCACCAAATAAGTTGGAAAAAAAAGTGGAACAAAGAGTCAAAAAAATGTTTCAAGATGGCTTGCTAAATGAAATAAAAAAATTAAAAGGTTTAAGAATTTCAGACAAACGATTAAAGGAATTTGGCTTCGAATATTGGGAACCGACACCAGAAAAGGTAATTAGAGAAACACTTAAATATGCTAAACGTCAGATGACCTGGTTTAAAAGAGATAAGGAAATTAAGTGGTTTGATAGTCCCCAAAGAGCATTTAGTGCGTTCAAAAAGGATTGAAATCTGTATCTACATCATAATAATCCTCATTTTCCTTTCTCTTCAGAAAATTGACAACCTTGTAGGTCGCCGGGGTAAACAATACCTCGATAGCAGTTTTGAAAATATAATTAGAGATTATCACCGTCAAGAGTAGAGAGCCCGGCATTATCCCCCAAAAAGCGATTGTGACGAACAAAATACTGTCAGCTAGTTCTCCAACAATAGTTGACCCAATTGTTCTAGTCCACAACCACTTCCCTTTTGTTAATATTTTCATTTTTGCTAAAACAAAGGAGTTTGAAAACTCACCAAAGAAATAGGCTGTTAAACTTGCAAGGACAATTCTCGGCGTTAATCCCAAAATAACATCATAAGCTGCTTGATTGTTCCAACCAGTAGCCGATGGAAGTTTCCCAACAATAATAAAAATTATCGACATAAGAAGCGCCATAAAAAATCCAAGCCAGATTACGTTTCTTGATTTTTTATAACCATATACTTCCGTCAAAATATCACCAAAAATATATGAAAGTGGAAAAAGCAGGGTTCCACCATCAAAAGTAAACCACCTTAAATCTACAATTTTTGTCGAAGCGACATTGGATATTAGCAAAACAGAAACAAAGAATACGCCGATGGCTCCTAGGTATTTATAATTTTTTTGCATAATAATTTTTAAAGTATAACATTAAAAAATTTTTATATAAATAAAAACAGGCGCCCCCTTGGCACAGAGGACGCCTGCAAACTGATGAACTCTCGGACTACCTAGATTTCAAGGAAGAGACCACGCATGTGGTCCTCCATATGGATGCGCGAGATAACCTGAGCGATAAGCCCAGCAGGACTTATCGTCACAAGGTTTTTGTGCCATTTTTCACGGTCCTTAAGCGGAATTGTTTCCAGAATGAAGATTTTATCAATCGTACCGTCTTCGAGTAGAGGGTTAATGCGATTGAAGGTGGCTCCGCTGAAGTCGTTGTGGACAACGAAGAAGGAAATTTCTTTCGCGCCGTTTTGTTTGGCAATTTTGGCACCGGTCTCCAGTGTCCCTCCCTCCTGCAACATGTCATCGAATGCCGCGACTCTCTGTCCATCCACGTTGCCAACAATTCTTGAAGCAGAGATGCTGATTTGCCTGGTTGTCGGATCTCGTTCTTTGATGATAAAGGAAACATCCTTGCCAAGCATTTCGGCAATCTTTTTGTTCCTCTTGAATCCGCCGTCGTCCAAGGCCAGCACGCCGTCAAACTCGTCGATATGTGCCTGGACGTACTCAATCAGAATCTTCATCAAGTACACGTGATGCACCGTGCGAAGGCGGTAATGGGTTGTATCATAGAAGCTCGGATGCTGAGAACTGTGCTGATCGAAGATGGAAATCACGTCCAACCCTGAGCTGGAGATTTCCATTGCCGTATCCTTGTACGCAACAGTTTCTCCGAACCTTTTCACGTGGTCTGATTTCCCGTCGCGCACGAAGGGAAATACACCGAAGACCCGAGCCGCACTTCCGCGAATGGACCTCACGATCAACCTTAATTCCTTGGTCGTGTCATACTCGGCATGAAGCGAGCTCAGGATACAAATATCCTTACCACTGACATCACACAAACGCCGAACGTCCATTTCCCCGTTGGGAAATGCCTTTGACTCAATTTGTAGCGGTGCCACCCCCAGGATGCGCGCAATCTCTGCACCCAGGGTAGGGTGTGAATTTGTAACGATTAGTCCAAGTTCTCCAAACCTTCCGATACTCATAATCCACCTCCGTCACTTAAGACAACCTGGCCAATGTTATTGTTTTTACAAGGTTTTTCTAGTTAAACCATACTCTTAATTTTCAGAAAGTCAAAATGCTTTGTGGCGGGCGATGAGGGAATCGGTCACGCATAATTTTCTGCTGAAAATTTTATTACATTCTCTGCGGGAGCTAAGGGAATCGGACCCCTGACGACGGTTTTGGAGACCGTAGTTATACCACTTAACTAAGCTCCCATACTTCTCTTAATTCTCTTCACCAATCCATTATACACAGAACCGCTCTTTTTAAAACTCTTTTCTCTGTCCTTTGCATCATCAATGTTTTTATATGATTCGTAATAAACAAGCTCTATAGGTAATCTGTGACTAGTATTTTCTACATTTCCATTTTTGTGTTCAGATAATCTTTTCTTTAGATCACTAGTATAGCCGATGTAAAGTTTATTATCTTTTCTACTTTTCAAAATATATGTGTAAAACATAAAATATGAATAAGGTTTTGGACCCCGTCGTTCGCGAACGACGGGGTGGAGACCGCTGTTCTACCATCTACCCCGTCACTCGCGAGTGACGGGGCTTAACTAATCGCCCAAAATACTAAAAAACGACCTACTGGTCGCTTATAGTGTAGCAAAAATGTAGTAAAAAATCTATTTCTTTACCTCTTTATGCTTGGTGATTTTTCTGCACCATTTACAATATTTTTTAAGCTCGATTTTTTTAGTAACGAGTTTCTTGTTTTTACTGGACCAGTAATTAATTCTCTTACATGTTCCGCAGCCAAGTTTTATAAGTCTATCTTGTGACATATGTATAGATTAGTATAAAAACCCAATAAAAGCAACCCCAAACCAAATCTATTTAATAATCCTCGGCAACAATGAACTGATGCGGGTAGTAATTTCATAATTAACGGTATTTATACGTTTTGCCATTTCTTCAGCAGTTATTTCCTCATTGCCCTGATGTCCCAGAATAACCACCTCATCCTCCGGCCTGGCGTTCTTGAGATGATTTATATCTACCACAATCATATTCATCATCACTCTTCCTAGAATTTTGCATCGGGTGCCATCAATCAAAACATGCCCATTATTAGAAAACCCTCTATCAAATCCATCAGCATATCCTTGCGGAATCACAGCAATTTTTGTTTTCTTCTTAGTTTTATAGGTTAATCCATAGCCAACAGTATTTCCTTTTGGTAAAATTTTTATTTGGGCAATTTTTGTTTTCCAGGCAAGAACCGGCTTGAGTTTGAATTTAGATTTTTCGTAAGCATTTCTAAGGAGTTCTGATGGCCACAATCCATAAGTCCCTATTCCCAGGCGAACTAGCGAATGAATACCTGCGTTTTTTTCATATGCCAATAAACCGGAAGTGGCAGACATGTGTGTTATGTAATTATTAAAACCGTAATTCGAAATCAACTCAACCATTTGTTTATATTCATTAATTTGCTTTTGGGCGTGAGAAAAATCTGGAGTGTCCTCTATGTTTGCAAAGTGGGCGTAGATTCCAGTAAGCCGTACATGTTTGCTTTTTTTTATTTCTTTTAAAATTTCAGGAAGTTCTTGCCTGAGAAAACCTTCTCTTCCCAGATATGCGTCCACAGGCAAATGTATCTCTTGTCTGGTATTAAATTTATTCGCAATTATATTTATTTCCTTTAATTGCTCAATCGAAAAAACAGACAATATGCATTTGTGTTTGATGGCCCGAGGTAAATCCTCTTTTTGCACGTAGCCCAATACGAGAGTTTTTTTCTTGCTAATCCTTCTTAGCAACTCAAGCTCTGAAACACTATTTACTTGAAAATAATCAACGTATGGCTCAACTATTTTGGCTACTTCATTTTGCCCATGACCATAAGCATTGCCCTTGATAACCACTGAGAACTTTGTTCCCTTTTTGGCTAATTTTTTAAACTGCTTGATGTTCTGAATCAAGTTTTTTTTAGAAATTTCAATATATCCAAGGGGCAAATTTTCTTTCACTTTTTTACTTAGCGGAAGTTTTTAATTTTTTCTCTCTGTTGAAACGTTCCATGGCTAGTTCGATAAGTCTGTCTAAAAGTTTTGATACCGGAATACCGCTGGCCTCCCATAATTTCGGATACATACTAATATCAGTAAAGCCCGGGATAGTGTTTATTTCGTTGACCACCACCAAGCCATTCTTTTTAAGGAAAAAATCAACTCTGCTCATGCCTTCGCAATTAAGTGCTTGGAAGGTATTAATAGCCAATTCTTGGATTTTCTTTTTTGTTTTTGGGGTAATCTTTGCCGGAATAATGGCCACCGATCCGGCATCAACATATTTAGCGTCATAGGAATAAAAATCTTGGTTCGCGATAATTTCACCCGGCACCGATGCCATTGGGTGCTCATTGCCTAGCACGGCGCACTCGATTTCCCTACCGTCAATAAATTCCTCAATAATAATTTTTGTGTCATATTTAAATGCTTCCTTAATTGCTTTTTTAAATTCCTTTTCATTGCGTGCTTTATTTATGCCCACCGATGAACCCATATTGGCTGGCTTTATAAACAATGGCAGACCAAGTTCCTTTTTTATTTTAGTAAAATTTATTTTGTCGTTTTTATAAAACGAAATAAATTTTCCAACAGGCATACCCGAGTCTCTCAGGACTCTTTTGGTAATTTCCTTGTCCATTCCGACGGCTGAACCGAGCACACTCGGGCCGACAAACGGCACACCCGCGAGTTTCAAAAGCCCCTGCATACTACCGTCTTCGCCGAACGGTCCGTGTAATACGGGGAAAACAACATCCACTTTTTTTATAACAGAAAAATCAAACTTACCGTCCTTGTTTATTTTAATAGAAACTATTTGATATTTATTTTTATCTAAAGCTTTGATTATGTTGCGGGCAGAATTGATTGAAACTTCGTGTTCTGCCGACTTACCACCAAAAAGTACTCCGATTTTGAGTTTTTTAATGCCCATAATTAGAACAATTTAATAACATCGTGATAAGTAATGACAAGCATGAGAGCAATAAGAAGATAAAAACCTATCGCGTTCACTGTGTTCGCTATTTTAGGATTTATACGCGAACCTTTTATTTTTTCGATAAGGAGGAAAAGAAGTCGTCCCCCATCAAGCGCCGGAAACGGAAGCAAATTAATAATTGCAAGATTAATCGATATAAGAGCGGCGAAGGACATGAGATAGACAAAACCGAATTTATAGGCATCGCCGACAATTCCCACCATACCGACTGGCCCAGTGATAGAATCAAGGTTTCCCTTGCCGTTTATACCCTCTTTTATAAGCGTATAAAGCCCGAGGACGGTGTTTTTGGTCATAAGCCAGTTTAGGCGCATTCCTTGCCAAAGAGCAGAAAATACAGGCAATTTGGCCGTCCCTATCTGATCCATAGATATACCGATTTTTTCCTTTCCATCCGCAGGATCTACAGTAGGGACAACTTTTGCAATGCTGATTTGTGCATCTTTCCCCCGGGTATATCCTATCTCGATCTCCCCTCCGGCGCTTCCGGTCACAGAAGAAATTATCGTATCGGGACTAACGTCGGTCGTATAGTTTTCGCCGACCCGTACACTAGTAATCTTGTCTCCAATTTTTAGACCAGCCTTTTCTGCAGGAGAAGCAACCCTTACCGAAGTAACGACTAAACCAATATTCGAAAGTTTTTGTCCAGATATTTCACTACCGACAGACGTCGGCAATCCGGACATGAAACCAAAAGAAAATAAAAGCCAAGCGAGTAAAAAATTAGCAGCAATTCCGGCTATGAGCACTAGGACCTGTTGCCATTTGGGTTTGTTCACCATGCTTCTCCTGGCAAGCTCTATTTTCTCCGGGGTAACGTCCTTGTCCAAGGAGCCGACTTCTACAAAATCAGCTTCGTCCATGCTTTCTCCAAAGATTTTTACAAATCCACCGAGAGGCAATAAATTAATAGTATATTCGGTCTCTCCGAATTTTTTACCGAATAATTTCGGAGGAAAACCGAAACCAAATTCGTCAACTCGAATACCAAAACTTTTAGCCGTAAAAAAGTGCCCTGCTTCATGAGCCAATACGAGGACTAATAAAACTAGAATGAAAATAATTATGCTCATGATGATATTAACCCATTACCTCTTTTTCTTTTTTCTCAAAGATTGCTTCTAGGTTGCCATTCGTTTCGTTAATAATTTTTTGCAGTTCCTCTTTGGCGCGGAACATCTCATCCTCTGTCATCTTTTTTTCTTTTTCTTGTGCTTCCATATCCCGAAAAACAATTTCCCGTTCCTTGCGCACGGTAATTCTTTGTTCTTCCAATTTTTCACCCAATACTTTTACCAGGGTTTTTCTTGTGTCGGTAGTTAATTGTGGAAAAATTACCCTTATCCCGAGGTCATCGGTCGCAACCGATAGGCCCAAATTCGCCCCAACAATTGCTTTCTCTATACCCTTAATCTGGCTTTTGTCCCAGGGAGCAATGCGAAGAGTCTTCGGGTCTTCGATAGACACAGAAGCAACATTTTTGAGTGGAACGTACGAACCATATGATTCTACACTTATGCCATCTAGGATCATCGGTGAGGCGCGTCCTATGTTGAGCTGACTGTATTCCTTGCCCAAAAAATCTTCCACCTTTTTTAATGCTGTTCTAAAGTTTGAAAAATTGTATTGCATACACTAAATATATCACAACTAAATAATTTAATAAACTTCTTGCTGAAAGCACTTTTCGCAATAAATTATCTCTGGCCTATCTGGTGAGTATGAGGTCTCGAACTCAACATCACATTTACCTTTATGAACATGATTCTCTCTGGCACACATGCAAGTTCGATGCCAGAGCTGTAATGGATTTCTTTGTTTTACTCTTTGGTAACGTCGACAATTAGGACATAGCCTTGGTAAAGGCAAATTCATCCTTCGATAAAAGGTTAAATCTTCAGGAAGAATTTTAAAGGCTGTGACACAATCTTCATCGCATGTTCCGCCATGTTCACAGGCAATTATTTCACCCAATATTGAATCTGTTGTTTGGAGAATACTATCAGGAAGCTCACTAATTTTTTTTGATATTTCATAATCTCTCTTTTGGGGTTCCTTCCAATTATATCCATTTATCAATATTTGCTCTTTGCTCAAAGAAAAATACTCTTGTGCGGTGGTCTCGTTATAACCAAACGGAGATAGCTCGATAGGAAAAAATTCACCATATTTATATACACAACCCTTCTTGTCAACATAGGGCATTTCATTCATATTATTAATAATTTTAGGCACTAATTTTTCATATTCCTCTTTTGTATATTGCTTATTTAATATACAATATTGCTTCTTTTTTAAACCAATACAACCAAAAACATCCGACACGCCTGGTACTGTGATACTATAATGTACGTTTTTTGAATTGTTCCATACGCCCCAGCCAGATTTAACATTATATAAACCGCGGCCAGATTGTAAACATTCATTTATTAATTCTATGTTGTCTCCGTAGTGAGTAAAATCATAAGTATTTTTTACTGGGCCATTCGACACAAAAGAACAAAATTTTGAATCCTCTAGGTTTGCCGCGCCAAAACAAGTTTTTGCGTTTTTGGAGTGTTCAAGATAATCACCGGTAACATTAGAATTTTGAACCCCGAAATAATATCTTTTTGGGAAACTTTTCCAGAAATCTTTAGACTTATTTCTCAAAGAGATTACATTTTCATATGAATCTAAACCAAATGACTTTAATTTATTTTCGTATTCTTCTTTTGCATATGGAACATTCCAAATATAATAACTTTTCTTATGAAGATTTACGCAACCAAAGCAATTATTGCACCCGCGAAGGCTGTGTGAAAAATGTACGTCTACACAATCCTCACAATTTTGGGAAAATGTTGTCTGATAACAACTTATGCAGGTTACTATTTCGTAACATAGTTCGCATTTTCTAACCATCGTGACATCTCGGGAATCTTTTGAATAAAATGCACCGCTTCCGTAAGATATGTTTTCATCATATGTTCCATCGTGAAGTAAGTAACAATTTTTCATATCATTGGCTAAATTGCAGTATTGAGAATTAATCATAGTAGTACCAAAAGCAAAAAGATTGGGTGCGGGCACTTTATGAAAAAGCTCAAAGAATTGATCCAGGAACGGCTTATCGAGATCTAGTTCAAGAGCATATTCTCCAGCATCCCAATTATCACTCCACCAACATTTATCACAATATACTGTATTGTTGTAATCCTCACTGTATATAGAAATAATCTTCTTCATACACAAACCACATTCACCATAATGAAGACCTTTTTCGTTCCGCCAAGCAAGGCGTCTTTGTAAACGACATTCTGGACAAAAAGTCGGCAACGGTAATTCAATCTTCTCGTAAAATCCAAAATCATCCGGCTCAATGGCGAACTCCTTTTTACAATTTTGACATATTATTATTTGCGCAATATACGCCATGGCTGATATTGGTATTTATGTTAATTTTTTCGGCACAATTATTGCCACAGATTCCAGTAAATTTTTTGTAGACGAACCCGGCATGCGGAGAAATTCACGAACCTTGAAAATATGATTCATAAAACTCGCGTTCTCTGTATTGTCAAGAAGTTTGTTGTTCAAAGCGAATTCTATCGCATTTAAAAAATTTAATGCTTTACTGCGCGCAGAGTCCAAAGCAGTAATTTTATTATCCTCGCCCTCTTCTTCTGGCTCGACAAGCAATTCTTTAATATAATCAATCCTATTTTGCAACGACATAGCGATAAATTCCTCCGCCCTTCGGTTACTATTATCGATTCCCCTATCCGGCTTTATCAAATAGAATCTAGAAACAACTGTTTTTAACAAAGCATTCGTGTCCGGCACAATTAAAAAAAAGTGGGTATTCTCTATTGGTTCTTCGAACATTTTCAGCAGGACATTTTGGGCATCCAGAGATATCGTGTTCACACAAATTGTAAAAATCTTTTTCCCGGATGAATAACTTTTACTTGTTGACATTGCGCGCAACTCAAATGCCTCGTCAATCTTAAAATTATCTATTGTGAGATGAATAAAATCAGGATTACCGATGGTTTTAATATTCAAACTTTCACAAAATTTTATAATTTCCGGCACTACTGCTTCTCGCATACCTTCTATCAGATACGCATGATGCAAATTATTTTTATCTAGATGTTTTAAAATAGACATTATTTCTTACTCAAAACGGTCTTCTTGTAAACATCTAAATGTTCAAGAGCTATACCCGTTCCTTTTACCACGCAAAAGAGAGCATCGTCCGCTAAAACTGCTTTCACTCCGGTCTTTCGATAAACCAAATCAGGGAAATTGCGCAACTGCGAGGAGCCGCCGGTCATTATAATGCCATGGTCTATGATATCTGATGCGAGCTCGGGGGGTGTTTCCTGCAAGACGTCCTTTATCGCTTTTATAACTTGCTTCAATTCTGCATCAATCGCTTTTACTATCTCGTTCGTACCAATCTGGGCAGACCTAGGTAATCCTTGAATAAAATCTCTTCCTTTTATTGTCACCCGAAGCTCCTCTTCGAGTGGCACCGCTGCTCCAATTTTTATTTTTACCTCTTCGGCTGTTCTGTCGCCAATCGCTAGGTTGAATGATTTTTTAATATAATCCGCAATAGCAGCATCTATTTTATTCCCGGCATATTTGACTGAGGTTGAAGCCACAATTCCCCCGAGAGAAATAACGGCCACGTCTGTCGTACCTCCACCAATATCTACTACCATGTAACCCTTTGATTCATAGATAGGAATGCCCGCACCGATCGCTGCTAAAATCGGCTCCTTGACTACGTATGCATTTTTGGCTCCAGCCCGAATAGCGGCCTCTACCACCGCTCTTCTTTCGGTAGAAGTAACTCCGGCAGGCACAGAGACCATAACGTCCGGTTTAAAAAGATTGAATCTTCCCATCGCTTTATTTATAAAATAACGGAGCATTGCTTCAGTCACCCGATAGTCAGCAATAACACCATCACGCATTGGGCAATAAGTAATAATGTTGTCCGGCGTTTTACCAATCATCTCTTTTGCCTCCACCCCGATTGCCAGGATTTTATTATCCTGTTCGGACACAGCCACCACAGATGGTTCATTCAAAACGATACCCTTGCCCGGCACAAAAACCAGGGTATTCGCCGTGCCTAAATCAATCCCAAGTTTTCGTGAAAATATCCCCATAGGGCCAATATAGCACATATTTATGCTAGAATGAAATACATAATTACGAGCTTAACGCCACATAAATAATGAAAATAGTATCCGTCATACCACTTAAAAAAAGCACCCTAAAGAGTGATTTAACTTATTTCACTAGCTCAAACATAGAGCCGGGGGATGTTGTTTCTGTAATGCTAAAATCAAAAAAGGTGTTGGCAATGGTGACGTCTACTGAAGAACTCAAAAACGAAAAAAGTAATATAAAAAGTGCAAACTTTGGTTTAAAAAAGATTATAGAAAATAAGGGCAGCTCAATTTTTCGAAAAGAATATCTTGAAAGTATATTTGATACCAGTAAATATTTTGTTCAAAACAGAAATAGCTGTCTTCTGGCGCTTATTCCGAATGTCCTTATAGAGAATTATGAAAAAATTTTAAAAATAAAAAAACAAAACAACGAGAACAAAAAAGAATATGAAAACGCAAACAATCTAAAAACGGAAAAGTTATTATTTCAATATCGTACCGAAGATCGTGTTTCTATATACAGGACATACATTCGTGAGTCATTTGCTCGAAATAAATCTGTTATTATGATTTTGCCAACCCAATTCGACATAGAAAAGTTTTCTAAACTTCTATCTCGAGGAACTGAACAATTCACTTTCACCATGCATAGCGGGATAAGTGCTAAAAAAAACCTCGCCACTTGTGAAAAAATCCTAGCCTCCCTCCACCCGGTATTTATTCTCTGTACTCCCCCCTATTTAGCTATTCCTAAAAATGACATCGGTACAATAATTATGGAACATGAAAACTCCAGCGCCTATAAAACCATCGCTAGGCCACATGTTGATTTAAGGACTTTTGTTGAAATATACGCCTCAAAAATAAATGCTAAATTTATTCTGGCTGGCGATATGCTCCGTTTCGAAACCATCAAAAGACAAGAAACAGATAATATAAATCCCCTGCATCCCCTGTCTTTCAGAACCGACTTTGGGGGAGAAATCGACATCATCGCGAGGAAAAATGAATCCGAAAAAAAATTTAAAATAATGGAGGACGACAGCATCAATGCCATTAAAAGAAGATTGGAAAATAAAGAAAATGTATTTATTTTTTCCTTAAGAAAAGGACTGGGAACGATGACCGCGTGCAGGGACTGCGGTACGACAGTTGGTTGTAAAAAATGTGGTGCTCCTCTTGTCTTATACTCATCACACAAAGGGGAAAAAAGAATGTTTGCTTGTAATAGATGCGAAATGGGGGCTGATGGGGACCTCGCCTGTTCCTCCTGCGGGGGCTGGAACCTAATTTCTCTAGGTATAGGGACAGATACGGTTTACGAAGAGCTTAAAAAGTTATTTCCCAAAACAAATGTTTTCAAGCTAGACAAGGAGTCCACCAAGACGGCAGCAAGCGCAAAAAAAATTATAAATGAATTCGAGAATAATTCGGGATCAATTCTGGTCGGAACGGAAATGGTATTTTACTATATAAAGAAAAAAGTTTCGCTTTCGATTATCGCTTCGTTCGATTCGCTATGGAGTATCCCAAATTACAAAATGGGCGAAAAAATTACCCAAATATTATTTTCCATGATTGAAAATACTTCTGATCAAATTATTATTCAAACAAAAAATGAAAAAGATGATGCTATTCTAGCGATTAAATCCGGCAATCTATTGCCTTTCGTACGTGACGAATTGGAAAATAGGAAAACACTAAACTATCCTCCTTTTACGAGATTCATGAAAATCACCTGCCTTGGCGACAAGGAAGAAACCGCAAAAAGACGCAAGGCCCTCAGCGAGGTTTTTAAAAATTATTCGCCCGAAATTTTCAGTGGATTTATTGCAAAATACAAAGGAAAATACGTGACAAATGCCTTAATCAGGATTGAACCAAACGAGTGGTCCTTGCCAGAGCTTAAAGAAAATTCCACGATGAAGGAAGATTTATATAATAAACTGTCAGCCCTGCCTCCCGGCTATGAAATATTCGTAGACCCGGAGGATTTGTTGTGATATTTAGACAACGATTACGGTAAATTCTCCTCTTTGTTTCTCCTTGTTATTTAGTAGAAATTCAAGAACCTCCATTGGGTTCCCAGTTTTGAATTCTTCATAGATTTTTGTAAGTTCACGAGCGATGCAAACTTTTTTATCCGGACAAAATTTTACTAATGCCTCTAAGGTTTTTAGAATTCGATGTGGGGATTCATAAAAAACAATGGTCCTTTTAGCATCTCGTATCTCCTTGAATAAAGTCTCTCTACCTTTTTTATGCGGTAAAAAACCAAGAAAAGTAAACTCATGGATAGGCAGGCCAGACCCAGACAACGCAGTGATGATAGCCGTCGCTCCCGGTATGGGAATCACATCTACGCTATGGCTGAGATGTTCTTTTATCTTTGATACGAGTAATGCTCCAGGATCAGAAATTCCGGGAGTTCCCGCATCGGAAACCAGTGCAAGATTCTTCCCCGCTTCCAATAATTCAAAAATTTTTTCTGTTTTAGCGAGTTTACTCTGGGCATGATAACTCATGGTCGGTTTATTAATTTCATATTTGTCTAAAAGTTTCTTTGTGACTCTAGTGTCCTCACACAATATCAAATCGACACTTTTTAGTGTTTCGATGGCTCGGAGTGTGATATCTCCCATATTCCCAATCGGCGTCGCTACAATGTAAAATTTACCCCCACACCTATTTTCAGTGTGTCCGTTTTGCGAGACAGAAGAATATTCTTTGTTTTTAAATAGGTGTGGGGGTTTAGACATAACATAAGTATATTATCATATAAAAACAAAAAGGAGCTGGCGCTTTTGCTAACCAGCTCCCTATATCATGTATAGATATGCTTATTTTTCCTTGCCGGCTTGGATGGCAAAATGAATCGCAACCAAACCGTAAAACACTGCGAGGCCAGCAAAATACTCTACATTTTCCTTGGGAGAAAGCGCCCGAAAGGTACAGTATCCCGCGGCCACCGAAAATATGAAGAAAGATATACCTTTTAGCATCTCACCCTCCTATTGAACCGTAAACCCTTAAATCTTAAGATGGGGTTCAGCATTGTACTACGTCAAAGAGCCATAATTAATATAACGGAATAAATGCCTATTTGTCAAGTATTATTTTCGATTATATCTTCCCATTAATTCAGCATCAGCAAGAATATGTCCTTGTATAGCATCTAAGACATTTTGTTTTGTGGCATTAGTATCGAGTGTGAGCATTGTATCTAGCGCATATAATTTAAAAAAATATCTATGTTCCCTATCTGGTGGACATGGAGGACCGTATTTATTATTCCCACGCGTGTTTTTGCCTACAATTCCTGCGGGTGTAGAATTTTCTTCTATGGTTTTTGTGTCAGGAGGCATATTGAAAATTACCCAATGGTCCCACGTGCCCGAGGGCGCATCTGGGTCATCCATTAGGAGAACCAAACTTTTTGCTTCTTTCGGGACATCACTAAAAACAAGCGGAGGATTAATTCCCTCTCCGTCACAGGTGAATTTGCTAGGAATGTCCCCGCTATTTTCAAATTCTGGGCTTTCCAGTTTCATAATAATATTATACTACTTTCGATATTTTCTGTTTCTCCATTTGTCGGCAATCTTTATGCGATTGAGAGAACGTTCAAGTTCAGCTTCAAAATGCTCAAAATCAACATGTTCTTTATTCTCCATCAATTTTCTCAGTTCCTCCGCGCGAGCTTTCGCTTTTTCAATTTTTTCATCGTGAAGTTCTGAAACATGCTCGGCAAAGTCAGCCAATACGGCAACTTCTGTTTCACCCTTTTCGTTTTTTTTAACTTCCACAAAACCACCCACAACGGCCATCGGCACATGTTCACCATTCACAAAGGCAACCACATCCCCAGAGGCAAGACCGGTAACAAGTGGAATATGCTCCGGCAAAACAGTAATTTCCCCCAGAGTGGTTGGCAAGCTGACTTGATCAACCATTTCCTCTAGAATAAGGCGTTCTGGTGTGACAATTTTTAATTTAAGTTGCTTTGACATCCCGGTACTAAAATTTTAAATAATAATGTTTATCTTTATGTCCCATAATCAAAAATTTAGTACGGGACAGGTATTTTACAATGCTCCTTTCATGTAGAAATCGTTTTCGGCTTTATCGTCATGCTTGCCGTCTAGAATTTCTTTAAACGATCTTATCGTTTCTTTTATGGGCACATATTCCCCTTTCGTGCCGGTGAATTGCTCCGCTACGAACATCGGTTGAGAAAGAAATTTTTGAATTTTTCTAGCTCGAGCTACGAGTTCCTTGTCGGCATCAGAAAGTTCTTCCATTCCCAAAATCGCGATAATATCCTGTAAATCCTTGTAGCGCTGAAGGACACGTTGTACCTCTCGAGCGACATTATAATGTTCTGCCCCCACGATATTCGGGTCAAGAATTGTAGAAGATGAATCGAGCGGGTCCACTGCCGGATAAATACCTATTTCAGTAAGAGAACGATTCAGCACCACCGTTGAGTCCAAGTGAGCAAAAGTAGTAGCCGGTGCCGGGTCAGTCAGGTCATCTGCCGGCACATATACTGCCTGCACAGACGTCACGGAACCCTTGTCGGTAGAGGTAATTCGTTCTTGCAAAATTCCCATCTCTGAAGCAAGAGTCGGCTGGTAACCTACTGCGGACGGAATACGCCCTAGCAAAGCAGACACCTCAGAACCAGCTTGGGTGAACCGGAAAATATTGTCGATAAAAAGAAGCACGTCCTTACCCTCGGCATCTCGAAAATGTTCTGCCATGGTAAGGGCGGAGAGGGCCACACGTAAACGAGCTCCCGGTGGTTCATTCATTTGTCCGAAGACCATCGCTACCTTTGGAAGCACACCGGATTCCTTCATTTCATGATACAAATCATTTCCTTCACGAGTTCTTTCCCCTACTCCGGCAAAAACAGAATACCCCCCATGCTTTGAGGCAATATTGTGAATCAATTCTTGAATAATAACCGTCTTTCCTACACCTGCGCCTCCGAAAAGACCAACCTTCCCTCCCTTTAGCACTGGACAGATAAGATCGATAACTTTGATACCGGTTTCCAGAATTTCAATTTTGGTTGATTGCGCCACATACTCTGGGGCACTACGGTGAATCGGCAATTTTTGATTAGCCACGATGGCCTTGCCGTTATCTATTGCTTGGCCTAAAACATTAAAAATACGACCCAGGGTCGCAGGGCCAACAGGCACAGAAATTGGGGCTCCGGTATTCACCACCTCCATTTCCCGAGCCAGACCGTCGGTAGTGTCCATCGCGACCGTTCGGACGATACCGCCACCTAGCTGTTGTTCAACTTCGAGAATTAATTTTTTTCCTTCACCCCCTTGTTTTGTTGAACTATCATTTATCACCTCTAGGGCTGTATAGATTTCCGGGACATTTTCACCGAAATCTACGTCTACGACCGGTCCGATAATTCTTTTGATTTTGCCTGTTGTTTGCATGATTTTATAATTTATTAATAATAATTTATTTAATTCCTTATCTCCAATGAAAAATCTAACTCACACTTGCCATGCCGGCACTAATCTCTGATATTTCTCTGGTAATGTTTGCTTGCCTTGCTTTGTTAAACACCAAAGTCAAATCATCAATCATTTCGCCCGATGCATCACTCGCATTTTTCATCGCCACCATGCGAGAGGATTGTTCAGAAGCATTTGACTCAAGAAGCATTTGATAAATTTGCATTCGAGTAAGTTTTTCCGCCAAAGAAGCGATGAGTTCATCAATATTTCCCTCAAACAAATATGGCGACTCTGCGCTCTTGTTTATTTTCTTTTGTTCAAGAGTATTGTTCACCATCTCCTTGATGTCTTCCTTGACTATGGGCAAAAGCTTGCGAATAATCGGTTTTTGGGTAAGAGCAGAAATAAAGTCTGTGTATGCCACATAAACATTTTTATATAAACCGCTCTTGTATTCATCCATGATGAGGGCAGAGAGCACTGAAATATCGGACAGCGCTAAAATCGCCGGAAGATCGGTAATAGTGGCGAGGACGTTCTGGCCCAAGCGACGCATCGCAGTATCCCCCTTTTTGCCGACAGTTATCATATACAGGGTTTCCGCATTTGCTTCTTCTTTTAGCATGCCTATAACTTTTTTAATAATTTGAGAATTATAACCACCGCAAAGTGAACCGTTGGAAGTAATCAGAACTATTAAAGTTTTACCGTTTTCTTGTTCGGTAAAAAATGGATGCGAAATATTTTCTTCAAGCTTGGAAGAAAGTGAAGTTAAAAGTTCCCAAGAATAACCGGCATACAATCTTGAAGCTAGTGTTTGGGCTACCGCTCTGCGCATTTTAGAAGCAGCCACAAGCTCCATCGCCTTGGTGATTTTTTTTGTATTCTTTACACTCTTTATTCGCCTTTTGATTTCTTTTGTACCTGCCATTCCATTATAAATTTTAATTAATCAAAGATTTTTTGAAACCGTCGATTGCTTTTTTTAATTCTTCTTCACCTTTGTCGTCCCACATTTTTTTCTCAGCAATTTGGGTAAAGAAAACCTTTGCGTTCCTCTCACAATACTCGATAAGTCCTAGCTCAAATTCGCTTATTTTATCGATGGCCACATCGTCCATATATCCTTTGGTTAAGGCATATAAAACAACAACTTGATTTTCTATTTTCATCGGTGAGTACTGAAGTTGCTTTAATGCTTCTACCGCTCTTTTACCACGTTCGAGTTGGCGTTTTGTAGAATCATCCAGGTCGGAGCCAAATTGGGCAAATGCCTCAAGTTCACGGAACTGCGCAAGGTCAAGCTTCAGGGTACCGGCAACTTTTTTCATTGCTTTAATTTGGGCACTTGAACCGACTCGAGAGACCGACAAGCCGACATTCACCGCTGGACGAATACCTTTATAAAATAAATCGGTTTCCAAAAAGATTTGTCCGTCCGTAATGGAAATGACATTTGTAGGAATGTAGGCAGATACGTCTCCGGCTTGAGTTTCGATAATAGGCAAAGCTGTTATAGACCCTCCGCCATATTCTTTGTTTCTACGGCAGGCCCGTTCGAGCAAGCGAGAGTGTAAATAAAAAACATCGCCGGGATAAGCCTCACGACCCGGTGGACGACGAAGAAGAAGTGAAATCTCACGATAGGCCACGGCATGTTTAGAGAGGTCATCGTAAATAATGAGCACATCCTTTCCTTGATCCATAAAATATTCCGCAATAGATACTCCGGCATATGGAGCAATATAAGAGAGAGAGGCAGCTTCTGATGCGCCGGCAGAAACGACAACCGTGTAATCCATCGCTCCGCCTTCTTCTAGTCTTGCTTCAATCTTTCTCAGTTTTGAATCTTTTTGACCGATAGAGACATAAACACAGATTAAATTCTGCCCCTTTTGGTTTAGAATAGTATCAATAGCGATGGCCGTTTTACCGGTCTGACGATCTCCAATAATCAATTCACGCTGTCCACGGCCGATAGGAATAATGCTGTCTATAACCTTGATACCGGTAGCGACAGGCTCAGAAACAGAAAGACGAGTAATAACACCGGGAGCAACTTTCTCTATCGGATATGTTTTGGTGCTTTTTATGGGTCCTTTTCCATCAATCGGAATACCGATAGCGTTTACGACTCGTCCTAAAATAGCATCCGAAACAGGGATTTCGAGGATTTTTCCGGTCGCTTTAACTTCATCTCCTTCATTGATCCCTGAATAATCTCCAAAAATAATTATACCGATGGCATCTTCTTCGAGGTTGAGCGCTACCCCTGTCTCGCCATTTGGAAAAGTGACCATCTCGGAAGATCGAATATCAGAAAGTCCGGAAACCTTGGCGATACCATCAAAAACTTCCAACACTTTCCCGACTTTTTCAAATCTGGCTTCCGCAGTATAGTTTTCTATTTCTT
This sequence comes from Minisyncoccota bacterium, assembly GCA_041665885.1. Taxonomy (GTDB): domain Bacteria; phylum Patescibacteriota; class Minisyncoccia; order Phycocordibacterales; family UBA9973; genus UBA9973. The sequence continues at coordinate 968 of JBAYHY010000013.1, read as the reverse complement.
TCTTTAAATTTTCTACTATATCATTTGTATTCATACGCTCTTTATTAAATATTCTTGTAATTTTTTTATCTTGTTCTTTGTTGTTAAATCTATTACTTCATCCTTCGTCTCTATTTTAAATCCGCCTATCAATTTTTCATCTGTTTTTAAAATTAAATCAACTTCTTTTGCCCCATAGCGCTTCGCAAGAGATTGTTTAAGTTCATGCATTGTCTTCTCATCAAGGATTTTTTCACTGGACACTCTCGCCACCATTCTTCCCTCTTCATCGTTTGCAATTTTACCCAAACGAGAAAGAATATCAGAAGCTTTTGTCAATAGCCTTTTCCTGACCAGGAACTGAATAATTTTTGGAAAAATAACCGATTGTTCTCTTGAATCCTTCCCTTTTATTTCCAAATAAATGGCTCGGGCTATATTATTGTTCGAGGTCGTGCTCATTTTATAAATTATTTACACCTTGCTTGCTTTTCATCAGCTTCTCCGTAGCCTGCATGGCAAGATTGATAATCTCATTTTTCGCCTCCCCTACCATTTTTGTCTTTTCTGCTTCCAGCATTTTTTTGCCATTCTCAACCGTGGCGGACACTTCTTTCTTTGCTTCCTCTAACATAATGACCTTTTTCGCTTCAGCCTCCTTCTTCCCTTCCTGAAAAATTTTATTTGCCTCTACCCTGGCTTTCGCGAGAGCATCTTCATATTCTCTGCGAGTTTTCTCGAGAAGTTCGGAATTCGTCTTTGCGTCATCTACCCCTCTTGCAATCTTTTCGCTTCTTTCGGCCATTAATTTCGAAAGCGGCTTGAGAGCAAAAATATATAGAACCACAAAAACTACTCCGAAGTTAATTGCCTGGGCGATGATAATTTTCCAATCTATGTGAAATGTTGAAATAATTGATTCCATTTGTTTTTTGTTAGGTGCTAGTGACTAGTTACTAAAGTTTTATTATTAAACACTTAGTAACCAG
>JBAYHY010000012.1:0-23567 GCA_041665885.1 Minisyncoccota bacterium | reverse complement strand
TCTTAAAGAACTACTCAATGAAGGTAAAGTTTACATTGGCACCAGTGCCGGGTCTTATGTTGTGTGTCCTACAATTGAGGTATCTGACTGGAATCCAGATGGCAAAGATAGGTTTGGAATAACTGATTTTACTGCCTTGAATTATGTTCCTTTTGTTTTGAAGGTTCATTATACTGATGACAAAGAAGTTGGCGTGAGAGAAAAGATTAAAAGTTTAAAATATCCAATCCGCATTTTGCGAGATGGACAAGGGATTTTAGTTGAGGATGGTGAATATACTTTTATGGGAGATGGTAAAGAAGTAATTTTAAGTTAATATAACAATATGCATGATTTAGATTTATCAAAAATTAACACTTCGGAAATACTCAGTGCAAGAAAGATATTTTTTATTGGAATTGGCGGGATTGGTATTTCAGCGATTGCCCGCATGATGCACCTAGAAGGGAAAGAGGTTTCTGGTTCAGATATCTCTCAAAATCAAATTGTTGAAGAGTTAAAAAAACTTGGCATAAAAGTAATAACTGGACAGGATTTTGATTTGATTCCGAAAGGCACTGAGCTTATCGTCTACACGCTCGCTATTCCGCATTATGATAAAAAACTTTTCGAGCAGGTTGTGAATTCTGGCATTCCATATAAAAGTTATCCTCAGATGCTTGGTATTGTTACGGAGGGAAAAAATACTATTGCCATTGCCGGAACTCATGGCAAAACAACCACCACAGCGATGATTGCAAAAATTCTAATAGACGCAGGACGCGATCCGTCGGTGGTGGTGGGTTCATTACTTAAAGATTATCAATCAAATTTCATTATGGGCAAAAGTGATTTATTTGTAGTTGAGGCCTGTGAATATGAGAGATCATTTTTAAATTTAAAACCAAAAATTTTAGTCATTACAAATATTGAAGCGGAGCACCTGGATTATTACAAAGATTTGACGGATATTCAAAGTGCCTTCGATCAACTTATCTCTCAAAGTGAAAAAGTTATTTCAGATTATTCCAAGTATTTATCAAAAGTGCCGAAACTTTTAGTACCGGGAGAGCACAATAGAAAAGATGCAGCCGCCGCATTGGCCGTGGCGGACCTTTTGGGAATCAAAGAAGAAATTGCCCAAAAGGCCCTAGCTGAATTCACGGGCACTTGGCGAAGGCTAGAAAAAAGGGGAGAGACAGCTGAGGGTGCGATAATCTACGACGACTATGCCCATCACCCGACGGAGATAAAAGCTAGCTTGCAGGGGTTGAGGGAACTGTACCCAAGGGGAGAGATGAAAATCACTGTCCTCTTTCAGCCACACCTCTACAGCCGGACAAAGGCGTTGTTTGAGGATTTTGCAAAATGTTTTGATGGGGCTGATAGGGTATTTCTTTTACCTATCTATTTTGCCAGGGAGGCCATTGACGAGAGTATCTCTAGTGAGAAACTAGCCGAGGCCATTACCAGGGCAGGGCAAAACGCTCGGGCCTTTTCTGGTTTTGAGGAAGCTGAAGCCCATATTAAAGCAATGAACCTAGGACCAAATGATGTATTTGTCACAATGGGAGCCGGGGAGGCATATAAGGTGGCTGATAAGGTCTTTGGTTTTGACCAATAGTTGTCCACAACCCTCATATTACTCTATTTTTAGCTATATTTGTCAATAACGTATATCCAAAATATCCTTATTTTATAAGGTATTTTGTGTTTGACATATACTAAAATTATGGCATAACTATTGACTTCTCGGCGTGAGTATGCTACTATATAGAGGTAAGTCAAAGTTTGGCTGAAGTGGACAGAAATGAAGTTGGCGGAGCACATACCGCCTTAATATGAAAAATAACAATCTAATACGTTTTGTTCAATCTCTAGTGCTATTACCAGTTATGACAGTTTCCTTTGGAAATGTTCATAACATAGGGATTCCTCAAAATGCATTAGTCCAACAACTAAATATTGCAGTAAATGGAACATTGGCTCTTAACCAAGCTTTTGATCCAGAGACTGAAAGCCTGAAAGCTAAAGCAGAAGCCATCGACGCGTATTTCAGAGAGCATAATATGCCCTTAGAAGGTACCGGAATGAAAATGGCTGAGGAAGCGGAAAAGAACGGCCTTGACTGGCGTCTTTTGGCGGCTATCTCTGTGCGCGAATCTACTGGTGGTAAACATGATTGTCAAAAAGTTTCCAACAACGCTTTTGGCTGGGGTTCTTGTAAGATTGGTTTTAAGTCAAATGAAGCCGCGATTGAAACTGTGGCTAGGAATTTGGGTGGAAACAATCCAAATACCGCTCGTCACTATGAAGATAAAACCACCAAAGAAATCCTACAGGCTTATAACCCTCCATCTATTGTCAAAAAATATGCCGAGCAAGTGATGTCTATCATGAATGATATTGGGGATGCGGATATTACAACCACGTCAGTAACTCCAGCTGCTACTACATAAATAACAAACTAAAAATCCCCCGACCCAGGTCGGGGGATTTTTATGTGTTTCTATTTTTCTAAATAAATCAGAGTCATCTTTTGGTCCTTTGGCTCAAAGAGGGTGATTTGGAAATTGTATTTCTTGCCAAGCTCTAATTTGGCGCGGAGTGCTGCTTCAGAAGGGAAGGTGGAGTTGTGTACGAGTCCTGCCATACCTTCTTTGATAGAGACAAGGGCGCCGTGTTTGTTGTGTTTGATTACTACTCCCTCGATAATATCACCTTTCTTTAGTTTGCCTTCGAATTCTTTCCAAGGATTTTCCTTCAGAGCTTTGATGGAAAGGGAAATTTTACCGTCTTTTATTTCAATCACTTTTGCTTTTACTTTATCACCCACCTTGAACATATTGCGAGGATCTTCTACGAGGCCCCAATCAAGCTCGGAAATGTGTACGAGCCCTTCAAGGCCGTCTTCTAGTTTAAGGAAAACCCCGAAGTCAACAATGCCTGCAACGGTGCAATTTAGATCATCACCAATATTGTATTTGCTCAAGATTTCTTTTTTCTCTTCCGGATTGTTGTCTTTTTCCGAGAAAATTAATTTTCCTTCTTTGGGTAGAGTAGAAATAATCATTACCGAAATATGTTCGCCGACAAGTTTTTTTAATTCCTTCAATATTTTATCTTTATCTGAATCCAGGACTCGAGGATAATGATCTGCCTTAAGTTGGGAAGCAGGTAAAAATCCTTGTATTCCTTGCCATTCCAAGATAAGCCCGCCCTTGTTTGCGTCCTTTACTTCCAGACTGAGAATACTTTTTGCCTTGATGGCTTTTTCTGCTTCGCTCCAGGCTAGAGCTTGTTTTGCTTCTTTTAGGGAAAGTTCTATATAGCCGTTTTCGTTTTCTGCTTCGACAACTTTCGCCTTGACTACATCACCTAAACTAATTTTGTTGATGACGTCTTTCGCGTTGATAAATTCTCGTCCGTAAATAATACCGGTACCAAAAGGTGCTAAATCCACATATACGGAGGATTTTTCTACTAAAATCACCGGACCCTCTACTAGAGAATCAACTTCCGGTTTATTTTTACTTCGTTCGGTAATTGAACTTAAAACCAAATTTTCTTCTACTATTGTTTCTTCTTTTTTCATAATTAATTAAAAAATCCGCCTGAAAGCGGATATAAGGTCTAGGTTCTGCCGAGGAAACTTACACTCGATAGGGTTACCCTAAATCCATCTTTTAATACTTTTATTCTAACAAAAAATTTGTTATAATGCAACTATAATGATAATCACATATTTCGGAAAACAATTTTTCAAGATTCAACAGGGAGAAATGGTTTTGGCACTTAATCCAGTCAGTAAAAGCTCTAAAACGGGAATAAGTGCTCATTTTGGTACCGATGTTGCGCTGCAAACCATCAACCACCCAGACTACAATGGCATCGAACAGCTTTCTCACGGAGAGAGGGCGCCTTTTGTTATTGTCGGACCAGGAGATTATGAGATAAAAGATATTTTTGTTAAAGGGGTTCTCTCGGAGTCTGTTTTAGGTGGAAATAAATATATTAATACAATTTATTTATTTACTTTGGATGGGATTAAAATTGCTTTTCTCGGCGCGCTCGGCGACGGAGAACTTTCCAAGGAAACTCGTGAAGCGATAAATAGTCCGGATATTTTATTTATTCCGGTGGGTGGTCTGCCCGCACAGGCAGGAAAGGGAATGCTTGATGCCAAAAGTGCAGCCAAATTGGCTTCCTCTTTTGAGGCAAGATTGGTGATTCCCATGGACTATGATTCTGTGACCCTAAAAGCATTTCTAAAAGAGATGGGCGAGGAGAAAGCAGAGACAGTGGATAAACTTACTTTGAAGAGAAAAGATTTAGACAACAAAGAGGGAGAGGTGATAGTATTATTAGCATCATAACCCCGTAGTAGAACAAGTTCACTATAGGACAAGTTTAAAATATGAAAAGAATAATTCATCATGTAAAAAAAATAAGACAACAACCGGAACACATTCGAAGGTCTATTTTACATATTACAACGGGAATTTTCGCTATAATATTATTTTTCCTGTGGATATATTCACTTGGGGCAGGGGCGGGGAGTGAAGAGGCGAAAGCAAAAATAAACCAAGACATCAAACCCTTTTCCGTCATCAAGGACAATATAACAAATCAATATAATAGCATTTCAAATCCCGACTTAAATATAGATTCAAATGCGTTGGACGGACAGGCACAATAATAATTATGGCAAAAAAAACCAAACCAGAACCAAATGAAGAAATAAAAGCGGAATCGATTCTGCCGGTTGATATTGTGACCGAAATGAAAGAATCTTATTTGGCGTACTCAATGTCCGTTATCACCGCGCGTGCCTTGCCGGACGTGAGAGATGGTTTAAAACCGGTACATCGTAGAATTTTATACACGATGCATGAAATGGGGTTGACTTCTTCTGCGCGTTTTCGCAAATCGGCGGCCGTCGTCGGAGATGTCCTTGGAAAATATCATCCACATGGCGATACAGCTGTGTATGATTCCATGGCCGGAATGACGCAGGATTTTTCATATCGATATCCTTTAGTATTAGGTCAGGGAAATTTTGGTTCGATTGATGGAGATAATCCTGCAGCTATGCGTTATACGGAAGCCAAGATGGCAAAAATTTCCACGGAGCTTTTGCGGGATTTGGAAAAAGAAACGGTTGATTTTCGTCCAAATTACGATCAAACACGCAAAGAGCCGATTGTCTTTCCGTCTGCTGTGCCGGCGCTTCTTTTGAACGGCACGCTCGGGATTGCTGTCGGAATGGCAACCAACATTCCATCTCACAACTTGGCAGAAGTACTCGATGCGACAAATTATTTAATGGAAAATGATGATGCGACCACCGAGGATTTAATGCAATATATAAAAGGTCCAGATTTTCCGACTGGAGGGATTGCTTTTGGTTCTAAAGACATGTTGCATGCGTATTCTTCCGGCAGGGGCGGGGTGGTGTGCAGGGGTGAGGCGGAAATAGTGGAACAGAAAGATGGAAATTTCTCCATCATTATTACCTCCATTCCTTTTCGAGTGAATAAATCCAACCTGATAGTAAGTATTGCTGAATTGGTGCAAGAGAAAAAGTTAGACGGGATAAAAGCGCTTCGTGATGAATCCACAAAAGATATTCGAATTGTTATCGATTTAAAACCAAGTGCGCATCCGGAAAAAGTTTTAAATTATATTTATAAAAATACTCAGCTTGAATCAAATTTCAATTTCAATATGGTGGCCCTGGTGGATGGAGTACCGCAAACCTTGTCTCTCAAATCTATTTTGAATGAATTTATTGGGCACCGAAAAGAAGTTGTCAAACGTAGATCCGTCTACGAATTGAAAAAGGCAGAAGAACGCGAACATATTTTACTCGGCCTGAAAAAAGCGTTGGACAAAATTGATCGCGTTATTTCTGTTATCCGCGCTTCCAAAAATTCTCAAGCTGCTAAATTAAACCTGATGAAGGAATTTAAGTTTTCTGATTTGCAGGCGACAGCGATTCTCGAAATGAAGTTGGCCAAACTTGCCGGACTTGAGAGAAAAGCGGTAGAAGAAGAGCTTGCCGAAAAACAGAAATTTATTGCCGAAATGAAAGAATTGCTTGCCAGCCCGAAGAAAATCCTGAAAGTGATAGCAGAGGAATTAAAAGAAATTCGGGAAAAATATGCTGATGAAAGAAGGACAAAAATAGTAAAAGGCGGGGTAAAGGAAATCAACGACGAGGATCTCGTTCCGGAAAAAGAAACGATGCTTGTCCTAACCGCCGGGGGGTATGTGAAGTGCACTGATCCTTCCGAATACCGTGCCCAGAAACGAGGTGGCGTCGGAGTGATTGATCTTGAAACCAAGGAAGAAGATTTTGTGACGATGCTTGTGTCTGGTTCAACGCACAGTAATTTGCTTTTCTTTACCAACCTCGGCAAGGTTTATCAAATGAAAATGTATGATATTCCGGAAGGGCGCAGGGCCACTAAAGGAAAATCTATTATGAATTTCTTGGCTCTCTCCGGGGAGGAAAAAGTAAATTCAATTCTAGCGATGCCCAAAGATTCCGAAAAAACCTCATCTTCTCTCATGTTGGTCACCAAAAATGGCACAGCGAAGAAAATGTCTGGAGAGAGTTTCAAAGATGTGCGTAGAAGCGGGATTATTGCTATCCGCCTAGACAAGGATGATCAACTTATCTCTGCCCTGGTTACGGAAAAAGGAAATGAGGTGATGATTGCTACGGCGGCCGGTCAGTCTATCAGATTTAAAGAGTCCGATGTGCGTGAAATGGGGAGAACGGCCGGTGGAGTAAGCGGAATAAGACTAGGCAAAGGGGACTCGGTTATCGGAGTTGACGTAATAAAAAAGAGTACGGAAAAGCCTGCCCGCCCTCACGATAGTTCGGGAGCAGGCGGGGGAGCCTTCCTCACCATGAGCGCGAATGGTTTCGGTAAAAAGACCAATCTGAAAGAATATAAGGTGCAAAAAAGAGGCGGTTCAGGGGTAAAAACAGCTAAAGTGACCCCCAAGACAGGCAAGTTGATTGTGGCGAAAGTATTAACGGGGGAGGAAGGCGAATTGATTGCAATGTCCAAAAAGGGACAAGTGATTCGTACCGCGCTCCAAGATATTCCATCTTTGGGTCGACAAACCCAGGGGGTCACAGTTATGCGTCTACGGGCCGGGGATGGAATTGCATCGCTTGCTTGTATATAATATATGTATGTTCTCCGATCCACTAAAAAACCTAAAAACCTTTGAACTAAAAGAAAATGATATTGTGGCGGATTTGGGTGCGGGCACCGGTTTTTATTCTATTGCTGCGGGAAAGATCGCGGGGAGAGGCAAGGTGTACGCCGTCGAGGTGCAAAAAGATTTTTTAGAGACAATAAAAAATAAAATAAAAGAAGCACATTTGAGCAATGTAGAAATAATCTGGGGGAATGTCGAGAAGATACGAGGAACAAAAATAGGTGATGCGATTGTGAGTGCTGTCATTGCTTCGAATATTCTTTTTCAAGTTGAAGATAAGGAAAATTTCATTTTAGAAGTAAAGAGAATATTAAAACCCAAAGGAAGAGTTTTGCTGATTGATTGGTCTGAATCATCCGTGATGAGTGGGGCAAATATCGTTTCAAAAGAAAAAGCGAAGGTGATGTTCGAAAAAGAGGGTTTCGTTCTAGAGAGAGAAATTAACGTAGGGGATTATCATTATGGTATGATATTTGTAAAGCAATGAAAGGAAATTTTGCCCTCATTATTTTAGCAATATTTTTTGTTTTCGGTATTTTCGGTATTTTGGTATTCTCCGGGGTGATTCCTATCGGAGGAGGAGGGGCAGGGGATCTCGGCACGGTTGTTCTCTGGGGAACAACCCCGACGAGTTTGATTAGTAATCCCATTGAGGACTTCAACAGAGCAAACCCTTCTATGGTTGTGGTTTACAAAGAAATACCGGCTGATAGTTTTAATCAGGATTTACTCGAAGCCTTAGCCTCGGGGAAAGGTCCAGATATGTTTTTATTGTCAGATGATTTAGCTCTTAGTTATGCTAATAAAATAATGACTATCCCATACACAAGTTATCCTCTTGCGACCTTCAAGGGTGTTTTCGCTGGGGCGGGAGAGGTTTTTTTAACTAGCAAGGGGATTTTAGCTTTTCCGATATCTATTGACCCATTGGTAATGTATTACAATAGAAGCATGTTTGATGCGAGTGGGGTCGTTTTCCCTCCTGCTACCTGGAATGACCTAGCAGATATTGCTCCCATTCTTACTAAAAAAGATGAAGCCAATAAGATAATCAAAAGCGCAGTTGCTCTGGGGCATTACTCTAATGTCACGCATGCTAAAGACATCCTCGCGGCTCTTTTTTTGCAAGCAGGGAATCCTATTGTCTCTGAGAAGAACGGAATATTTAGTCCATCCTTATCTGCTACTGTCGGAAATTATAACCTTCCCTCTATTTTAAAATTTTACACTGATTTTGCAGACCCCAATAATGCTGTTTACTCTTGGAATAAATCTTTTCCGAATTCCAATGATGCGTTTTCTAAAGAAGATTTAGCAATGTATTTCGGCTTTGCTTCAGAGCTTCAATCTATGGTAAACAGAAATCCGAACGAGAATTTTTTCGTAGCAGGTATTCCTCAGATAAAAAACGCGAATTCAAAAGCTACGAGTGCGAGGGTGACCGGTATCGCTATTTCCTCTGCTTCGAAAAACCCGAATGCTGCTTTTACAGCGGCGAGCTTGCTGACCAGTACTGATTTCGCTTCTAAATTTGCTACGGCCACAATGACACCACCGGCGCGACGTGATTTGCTTGCGATAAAACCAACTGATGCTTATTTCCCAATTTTTTATAATTCTGCTTTATATGCTAAAAGTTGGTTTGATCCATCACCGAAGGATACGGCAAATATTTTCAGTGAAATGGTCAATGCAGTTATCTCGAATAATATAAACGTTATCCAAGCCATAAGCGACGCGAATGCAAAAATGAGTCTTTTATTAATTAGATAAATTCCGCCAGAAGCGGATGAGTATGAAAAAAACAACAAAAATTTTAATTATAACCGGAATATTTTTAATGTTTTTAATGCCAGCCCTTTCCTCTGCAGTGTTGGTTCCTTGTGATAATTCTGCGGGTCAGCCATGCAATTTTTCCGCGCTTCTTCAGCTTGTAAATAGTGTTATTGATTACCTTTTACTTTTGGCGATGCCCATAGCGGCCATAATGTTTGCTTACGCAGGCTTTCTTTTGGTAACTGCGGGAGGTGAATCTGCGGGGGCAAAAACCAAAGCGAAGTCAATTTTTATAAACGCGGTTTTCGGTTTTATTATTGCGCTTGCTGCTTGGCTTATTGTTAAGTTGATATTAACAACATTAGGTTTTCAGACTAACTTATTTTGATTTTAAATAAGCATAAGATATAATAATAACATGAAAATTATTGAGAAAAATTTGGGAAAGTTGATTTTGATACTTTTTGTTTTTTTTGTCCCAATTACTTTTCTTTTTGGGCAGACCGGTGTTTGTGACCCAACTACTGAAATTTGCAATCCGATAAATGCAAACTCAATTCAGGACCTTATTTCGACAATTTTAACCGGAATGATTCAAGTGGGTCTTCCTATTATTGCGCTGGCGATAGTCTACTCCGGATTTCTTTTTGTTTTTGCTATGGGTAATCCTGAAAAATTGAAAAAAGCGAAGGAAGCTCTCCTTTATACATTGATCGGAGGGGCAGTGCTTTTGGGGTCGTGGGCAATCGCAAAAATGATATCAGGCACCATTGTTGGACTTTAATTATTAATTATAAAAAATATTACAGCGTATGAAAAATTTTTTAAAAATGTTCTCAAGATTTATACCCCTATTTTCTTTTTTTATTCTATTTCCATTCATCGCTTCCGCGCAAACGATTCCAGCTCTAATCACTAAAATAGGCTCAATCTTAAATTCAATCGTTCCGGTTTTAGTCGGGATAGGATTGATATATTTTATTTGGGGTGTCATCAAATATGTCATTGCTGACAGCGAAGTGGCAAAAGAAAAAGGTAAGGATACCATGATATACGGGATTATCGGCTTTACTGTGATTTCTGCCTTGTGGGGTATTGTAGACATGGTTGTCAAGTTTCTGGGGGGGCGAGGAACGCAGCCGGTGCCGGTTGCTGGTGGAGCTTGCAGTGCACCAACCGCAACCGTCGGAGTATCACTTAGTGTATATTTAAATTATGTTACCTGTATAATAAATAATTCTATTATTCCGATTCTTTTTGCTTTGGCAACATTATTATTTATCTGGGGGGTGGTAAAGTTTTTCTTCATAAATGTCGACGAGGAGCCAAAAAGGGAACAAGGCAAGCAATTCATGATTTGGGGGATAGTCGCCCTTGCGGTGATGTTGTCAATGTGGGGCTTGGTCAATGTTCTTCGAAGCACCTTTGGCCTCGGTACGGGCTCAATCCTTCCTCAAGTGACTCCTCCTCAAGTGACCCCATCCTAACTAATCCACATTTACTTGTTTGTTTTGGCCATATACGTGTTATTATTAAGAGTATTATTAGTTGTTTATTATTATAAGGTCGCTAAATTATTAGTTTAATTAGTTTGAAGATTATGAAAAAGAATTTAATGAAGTTGTCGGTTTTGGCTTTAGTTTTAGGCCCGGTTATGGCAAGTGCTCAAGCATCTGGCACTATCGATGGGGTAGTCGGCTACATTGGAAGCATTATTAACATGGTTGTTCCAATATTAGTTACTATCGCGGTAATTTATTTTATTTGGGGGGTTATCAAGTATGTTATCTCTGGAGATGAAGAAGAAAAAGGAAAAGCCAGAAACATGATTATTTACGGCATTATCGGTATCGCAATTATCGTCGCTTTGTGGGGCTTTGTGCATTTGTTGACAAAGTCGTTTGGCATCGATGAGGGCGCACAATTTAATGCACCAGTGGTGGGAATGCCACGGTAATTTTGGGTTTTGAGTTCACCAATAATATCAACTTTGTAATTTGCAAGAATGGATTTATTTTCTACAAAAATAGCTTATGCGAGTGAAAGCTTAAATGGGTTTATCGCGAATGTCGATACAAAAATTATAAATCCCTTAATTGGCTTTTTGTTTGCTTTGGCGGTGGTGTTTTTTCTTTACGGTGTTTTTGAATTCATTGCTAATCAAGAAAATGAAGAGAAAAAGACCGCTGGCAAACAGCATATGCTGTGGGGAATAATCGGGATTACTATTATGTTCGGAGTGTTCGCAATAATGAATGTCATGTTGAGCACTTTTGGAATAACCGGTATAGACATTGAGCGAGGCTCGGTGATATTGCAGTAGGTAGAAAAGCTAATAAGAAAAAATGAAAAAGGGCGTCCCGACCGAAGTCGGGACGCCCTTTGGCGTTTCACTCCCAAGAGTGGGGGTGTGATATTTTCCATGTTTTTATTTTTATTTTTTGTGTTGACCCGCGTGGGTCCGCCTCGATAGTGTACGTTCCCGCCACTTGTTTTTTTTTGACGGGAATTTTTACCCCGGGCTCAGCGTAGTATACCTCGTTCTTCGGGGTGGTAATGATTACCCTCCCAAGGAGGGAGTCTATCTTCCACCCCGCCTCGAGAGGCACCTCGAGTTTCCCATAAGAGGGTACATCGCGAAGCTCCCACATTGGCCTGCTCTGGGCTGGACGTGGTGGAATGGGAACAGCAGGGGTAATAACATGTGCGGACGGTGCAGGGGGGACGACGAGGGAAACTGTTTTGGGTTTTGGCCCGAAAAGGAAACTCCTGGTTTCCTTTTCCATTATTGGCAGTACCCCTTCTTTTTCAATTCTCTCCATCCTCAGGGGAAAAATTACGAGAAGGGTGAGCACTACCAGCGTCATTACTAGGCCACTCCACGCCCACTCCCATTTAAGCTCGCTAGACCAAAGGGCGATAATTGCCACAATGACTAGGAGAATGGGGGCCAAGAAACCGGGGCGACCGTGGATGGGTACGAGGGTAAAGTATACCCCCATAAGAAATTCCACTGCCACGATTTTCTTAATGATTTTAATCCCGGCATTGACGGCGTCCTTGATTCCTGGAGTTCGCTGGAGGATTGGGATGACCAATGGATCAATTTCCCAAAGGAAGATTCCAGCGATGCAGATTATGGGTAGGAGAACAACGATTGCAGTAGCGGTCGGGCTGCCCGCAAGGGCGACCAGCGAAACCGCGGTCGGCGAGACCACGATAACGAAAATTGCAACCCTTACCCAAAAGTTTGCGATTCCCCAGAGGTTCCAGACTGTACGGATGGCGTTCGTAATTAGCGTGTTCATTTGGAACCTCCTTTCGAGGTGTCTTCTGGTTCGTCGAACCAGTGACACTCCCAGTCGGTTTTCCGTGCGCCGGCTCTTTTTGAGAGCGTTTTGTTGAGACTCTCGAGCGGCTCGGCGAGCCCATCGGCTGTCTGGTTGATTCCTTCGGCCGTCCGAGAGACAGCATTCTTTACCAAGCACAAGAACTTTTGAAGCTTCTTGCCTATTTCGAGTGGCGGCGCGTCGGGTGTTTTCTTCTTCGACTTTTTTTCCTCGGCATACTTCTCCGCCTCTGCTTCTATGAGGCGAAGGAGCTGCATGCGTGCAGAGAACTCGGCTGTAATTTTTTCGAGTTCTGCCGCTGGATCTGCGGCTTTTGCAAGCCGCCCGTTCGCTTCTACAAGGAACTTGCTCATCCATCCTTGTAGCGTGTCGTTTGTTTTTTTGGTGTTTTCGCCCGTCAGGTCCTCGGCGAGAGCATCACCGTAGTCGGTGAGCTTCTCGACGATCGGCGTGAGAGAGCCAAAATTAGCCCCCTCGAGGGCGCCTCTGAAAACGTCAAAGGCGCGGCCGAAAATCTCGGACCGGAGGAAACTATCCTCCGGGATTTTTTCCGCGATTCTGGCGACTATCTTCCGGGCCTCTCGATCGAAAATGCTCAGGATCGGGTTCAACACCTTCGGATTCATCATTTTCTGAAAAAAGCTCATTGCGTCTCCTTCTGCGCACCAGCGCGACTATGTAATTGACGAAAAACGTTCCGTTAACTTCCGTATTTGTTCCTTTAAATTGTATCATACAAAAACGAAAAAGTCAATCCCATAGCAAAGCAAAGCTTGCTATGGGACAGGCCCAAAAATACCATTGTTATACAACAAAAAATCCCCTAAAATTGGGGATTTTTTGAATTTTGGTTAAGCGTGTTTTAAGGGTGTTTCGTGATATTTCTTGTCTGCGCCGAATATTTTCCTAACGAGGATAATGATTACGAGTATCATTATTCCCAGCAATATCCAGGATACTAGGCCAGACGGCAGGAAACTGTTTGTTCCGAAGAAGGCGTTTGCAGCCAGGCCATCAGAGTTGTTGTTTTTAGAAGAACCATTAACTGCTTTAACAGTAAAATAAGCCGCATTGGAATATCCTCCACCAGGCGCTTCGTTGTAAACAGTGACGAAGAATCCGCCGTTATTTTGGTAAGCATATAGGTCATTGCTGTTTATGGGTAGCAAGAGGTGAGAGGGGTCAATAAAGGTTACTTGGCGGACAGAGGTATTGATTCTAGCGACTGAGGTGGGGGTAAAACCACTTCCTGAAATGGTTATGGTGTTTGTGGTCATGTCAACACTACCGGATTTCGGATTGATTGAACTAATCCTCGGAGTGGGATTGTTGTTTGTTCTATCTAACCCATTGTCGGAAGTTGCACCCCCATTCGATGCATTAGGATCATCACTCCAGACAAAATGCCCGAGGGTGTAAGTTTGTCCATCGTTGCTATAGCCCCCCAAAACATAAGTAGGGTAAACCATCGCCGCGGCTTTATTAAAAGGCATGAAAATCAGGCCAAAAGCCAAAAGAGACAATATTTTGAACCCAATATTTATTGATTTTTTATTCATGGTTTGCATGTTAAAAGTATAGCACTTTTATGCATAAATGTCAAGTACTCTTTTGTGCTGGAGGAGGGACTCGGCTATTACATAGCCAGGTGATTTTCGCCCTCACATAAACAAATAAATTTGTTTACTCTCTGTGCTGGAGGAGGGACTCGAACCCTCAAGCCTTGCGGCACTAGTTCCTAAGACTAGCGCGTATACCAATTCCGCCACTCCAGCTTTTCACCTTGTTTATTAATGCTTGTCCGCCCAGAGGGGATCGGTGATTACATCACCAGGTGATTTTCTGATTTTTACAAATACAGAAAATCCTTTCAATCTCCTCACGCAAGCAAAGCAGTTTGCTTGCTTGTGCTGTCCGCCCAGAGGGGATCGAACCCCCGACCTTATCCTTAAGAGGGATCTGCTCTACCAGCTGAGCTATGGGCGGATATATTTAATTTGCGAAAAATGAACCATCCCTATTATTTATAATCTTTCGACCTACCAAAACAGCTATGGGCGGATATAATAAATATTGTTTCAAAAGAACTATGAGTGCCCGAGGTGGGAATCGAACCCACATCCCTTGCGAGACACGATTTTAAGTCGTGCGCGTATACCAGTTCCGCCACTCGGGCATTATAAAATCGAATCCTAAAATTATTCTAACATATTTTAGGGAGGCCTGGGGCGGAATTGAACCGCCGCATATTCCTTTTGCAGAGGAATGCCTTACCACTTGGCTACCAGGCCTTAATTTATATCCTACTTTTCTCGAAGCAATTCGTCAATTTTTTGTCGATTTTTTTCTCCCTCGTCTATTTTAACTTCAAGAAAGGGGATTATTTTTGTGGACATATTTTTTTTCAAAGTTTCTCTTAATTCTCCGAGTCTCCTTTGGGTGAAATGCAATACTTCATTTTCTTTTGAAGAGGGTAATACCGTAATAAATATGGTCGCTCGTTTTAGGTCAGGGGATACAGTCGCCCTGGTCACGGTCAAGAGAGATGTTTTGTTATTTTCTCGGCCCAAAAAAGTCGCCGCAAGCTCCTTGATATTATTTGCTACCTTTTCGTTTCTCGGAGTCATTATTTTTGGATTATCAAAAAAGATTCTATGATGTCCCCAGCAACGATTTCTATTTTTGATTCGAGCATCATGCCAAATTCAGTTCCTTCTTCTACCACACTTGTTTTTGCTTTATTTTTTTCCAAATTGACGATTTTCCCTCGGCCGATTTCGAAATCTCGGCGCATTATTCTGACCGTGCTATTTAAATTAATTTTCCCTTCAGTTACCTTGCCCCCTACTATTTGGCGTTCCTTGGTGCGACTAAAGGCGCGAACGATTTTTGCTCGACCGGTCGTCTCTAGGGTTTCTACTTTAGGTCTTTTTTCTTCCATTTGTGTTTCGAGCCATTCGGTCATTTTGTAAATAATTTCAAAGAACGAAAGAGTGATACCTCTTTTTTCCGCGATTTCAAGAGCGCTTTTATCTACTTTCACATTAAATCCGATAACTATTACATCGGCACCGGAAGCGACACCCTTAATATCTGATTCCGTTATCGGTCCGACTCCTTTCCCGACGATTTTAAATTCAGCCGTATCATTTTTAATTTTTGCGATTTCTTTCTCTATCGCTTCGATAGATCCGGAGACATCGGCTTTCAGTATTATCGGTATTATTTTTTTGCTTGATTCGTTTACAAGCAAATCTTTTCCATTCGTTTTATTATTTATTTCTTCTTTCCAATTTTTTATATATTTTTCAGCTTCTCCCTTTTTAAAAAAAGACATGAACGTCGCTCCGACTCTCGGCATTTTATCAAAACCTACGATTCGAACAGGGGAAGAAAAGGTCGCTTCTTTTATTATTTTCCCTTGGAAATTTTCAATAATCCGAGTCGAGCACATGCTGTCTTCTACCACGACGCTCATTCCATTTTTTATAGAACCATTTTTAATAATTAGCGTCGCTAATATTCCGCGCCTTGAATCAAGGTTAACTTCGATTACAAAGCCGGAAGCGGTTTCCTCGCTGTCGCCGGTTAAATTCTCCATTTCTGCTAAAATCAAAACCAGCGAGAGTAAGTTGTCTATGCCCGCACCGGTTTTGGACGAAATTTCAGCATAGGGGATTTGTCCACCGTAGTTTTCCAAATAAATTTCATTTTCAGCCAATTCGGTTTTTGTTTTTTCTATATTTGCACCCGGCTTATCTATCTTATTGATCGCCACGATGCACGGAATTTTTGATTCAACGATAGTTTTCCACGCCTCGATTGTTTGTGGTTTTACTCCGTCCTCTGCAGAGACTATCAGGATGGCGATGTCTGCAATCTCTGCGCCTCGTTCGCGCATTTTTGAAAAAGCTTCATGCCCCGGAGTGTCCAAGAAAGTGATTTTTTTATCTTTTCCATGTTCGTCTTTGTGTAAAACTTCATAAGCCGAAATACATTGAGTAATTCCTCCGGCCTCTCCTTCGACAACGTTTGTTTTTCTTATGTAGTCGAGCAGGGTCGATTTACCATGGTCGATATGACCCATGACTACTACGACCGGCGGCCTCACCATTTTATTCTGCTTTTCAATTTTCTTTTCCATTATATTTTTGCTTTTTCTAGCGCCTCTTTTTCTTCTGTCGTCAACTCATATTGGGACCTTCCATTTTTTATAGGTTTAGCAAAGATACTCATTCGCTCGCGGGAATATAAACTTGAAATTACCAGACCATCATTTTCTTCGTTTAACATTCCGATAGCAAAACTTTGGTTGCTTCCTTGGTCTGGAAAGGGGTTAAAGCGTATTGTTTCCAGTCCACGAATGCTTTTTCTGAGTTTAGCATTTATCGCGGTCAGTTCTTTTTCAGTATTTTCTTTAGCTGTCTTTAATTTTACAATATCGTTTTCGAGTGCGATGATGGTGTCCTCAAGATTGTTCGCTTTTTTTCCGAGAAAAAATCTTTTTAGACGTTTTTCAGTAACAAAAATCCAAACAATCTCAATTAATATAACGAGACCAATCAAAACAAAAAAGGTGATTTCAAGCTTTGTATTCATACATTTTCAATATATACTATTTTTATGTCCAAATCAAATAAAATATACCTCGATTCCGCTGCCTCCGTTGAGGCAAACCCCAGCTCTATCCATAGCGTCGGGGTAGGCGCGAAGACGAAATTGGAAAATTCCCGTAGGGAGGTAGCTCGCGTTTTGGGGGCGAGGCCGGAAGAAATAATTTTTACCAGTGGAGATACGGAAAGTAACAATCTTGCATTGCAAGGTGTCGTTTGGGCTTGGCATGAAAGCAAAAAGGAGGATAAGAAAGAAAAAAAATTGCCCCACATTATAACGACGAATATTGAACATCCTTCAGTATTAGAAACCTGTAGGATGCTTCAAGATAGAAATCTTGCACAGGTTTCTATCATAGGGGTAGAGGAGAATGGTATTATTGATTTTAAAAAAATTAAAAAAGCGATAAGAGAAAATACAATACTTGTTTCGGTGATGTATGCGAACAATGAAATCGGCACTATCCAGCCAATAAGAGAAATCGCAAAGGAAATCAGGCATTACAAAAAAACTAAACAAACCACCTTCCCCTTTTTTCATACTGATGCCGTGCAAGTGGCCGGCTATCTGGATCTTGACGTGGCACGACTCGGGGTAGATTTGCTTTCTTTGTCCGGGGCAAAAATTAAGGAATCAGGATGGGCTGGAGTACTTTTTAAAAGGAAATCTATTCCATTGGCGAAAGTGTATGCCGGCGGAGATCAAGAAATGGGACTACGCCCGGGGACAGAGAATTTGGCAGAAATTATTAAATTTTCTAGGGCTCTCAGGAGGGCGCAAAAAATAATAAGAAAAGAAATAGAAATTCTGACGAGGCAGCGTGATTATTTTATCAAGAAATTATTAAAAATGTCGCCTGATATTATAATCAACGGTGATTTGGAAAATAGATTGCCGAACAATGTGAATATTACGGTTCCCAAAATCCCGAGTGACCTTTTAGTAATCGAGCTTTCCGCGAAGGGGATTATGGTTTCCTCGAGGAGTGCTTGCAAGAGTTCTACGGCCAAGGGCTCATATGTGATTAGTGCGTTACGAAAAGACGCTAATCCAGAAATCGGTGGGGTGCGTTTCTCTCTGAATAAAAATACCACAAAGGATGATATCGATTATACGATAAATATATTGTCTCAGATTCTAAAAAAATTAAAAAAGTGGTACAATTAAAAAATGGATAGTCAGGACCAAACAATTAAAAAATTACATCCGGATCCTATGTATTTTTTGAATCTTTATTTTTTTGGAATTCTTTTTATAATTGCCGGGTTTTTCTTCTTTTGGTATTTATTCGTAGTTGGTTTTTTGATTATTTTTTTGGCGGAGGTGGCCAGGCGAGCGGAAACTTTTTATATTTTAAATAGCGGGGTTGCTCGTGGATACAAATTATTTTCAACATCCAGAGAATTTGCTGAATATGAAAAAATACAGGATATTAAGGTAAAGCAAAGTTTTGTTGATAATCTTTTGGGAATTGGAAGTGTGTACATGAATACGGCTGGATCCGGCGGAACGGAGGTGAATTTTCATGGTATAAAAAATCCCTACGAAATTGAGAGTCTCGTTCGGGAAAACATGAAATAATTCAAGGATAATTACTGTTTATATTTGTATTTTGCAAAAACCAAAAAAGTGGTATTATTAGAAGATGGAAATGAAGGATTTAAATAAATCGCAGTTGATATTGTTGGCAGTATTGCTTTCTTTTATCACTTCTATCGCCACGGGGATAACCACGGTTACCCTGATGCAGCAAGCGCCAGTGTCTGTCACCACTCCGATTAATCGTGTTGTCCAACAAACGATCGAAAAGATTCAGCAGGTAGAAGGCAAGACAGTCACGCAGACGGTAGTCGTAAAAGAGGAAGATTTAGTCGTGGATGCGATTGCGAAAAATAAAAATACAATTTTTTCCATTACCAAAGAGGGATATGATTTGAATGGGAACTTTGGAGAAATTTCAGCCGGAACGGGGTTTGCAATCTCTTCGGACGGCGTGATTGTTGCTGATGCTTTGCTTGTTTCAGGTAGGGGTGTCTATTATGCGAAGAACGATAGCGGAAAATTCAAGGCAGACTTTGTGTCAACAAACAATGCAGGTTTTTCTTTTCTGAAGGTTGGAGCTTCGGTAAACGGTGTGGACAAGCTTGTTTTTACTGTCCCCACGGTTGGTGATATAAGCAACATGAAGATAGGTCAGAAGATTTTGATTCTGGGCAATGAAGTATCTTCTTCTATTTTTAATGGATTAAATGCGAATAATAATATTGACCTAAACGTGCCCAAAACAGGGGCAGGTGGATTGGTGCTTGATTTAGATGGAGACGCGCTAGGTATTGCGCTTTCTTCCGATACAATTTCTTTTGCATCAATTGCAAAAATTAATGATGCCCTGAAGGCATCACCAGCTACCAACTAGAATTTAATAGTGTTTTCATGCTTGACACGTAGTGTATAATATAGACGTACCTGTCCCGTACTAAATTTTTGATTACGGGGCACAAAGATGAAGATTATTATTAAAATTTTAGTATCGGGATGCCACCACTCAATAAATTTACAACTAAAGCCAAGGATGCCATAAAAAGAGCGCATGAGCTCGCTATTGAGCGTGGGATGAACCATGTCTCTTCTTTACATTTGTTGGCTGCTTTATTGCTTGCCGAAGAGTCGATGGTTAACTCTGTTTTAGATAAATTAGAAATCGATACGATGCTTTTGACTGACTCTGTTTTGGAGTTGATTGAATTACCCGAATCGCGTAGCACCATTTCACCCTCATATCAGATATACCTTAATCCGGACTTGGCTCAAGTCATCGAGCAGTCGGTAAAAGTAGCGGAATATATGAAGGATGAATTTGTTTCGACCGAACACCTTTTCCTCGCGATTTTAGAAGTTGCCAGCGAGGCACGGGAAACGCTGGCGCGTTTTAGAATTCGCAAAGAGCAAGTGATGAAAGTCCTAGAGGAACTTCGTAGCCAAAATATTACCGATCTTTCCGAACCGAAAAAATTTAAATTGTTAACAAAATATACGCGTAATTTAACCAAACTTGCCAAGGAAGATAAATTGGACCCGGTGATTGGCAGGGATAATGAAATAACTCGGATAATGCAAATACTTTCACGCCGAACAAAAAATAATCCTATTCTAATAGGGGAGGCGGGCACCGGAAAGACGGCCGTGGTGGAGGGCCTTGCCCAAATGATTGTTAAAAATAATGTTCCCGAATCGTTGAAAGAAAAGGAACTCGTTTCCCTTGATCTAGGACTTCTCGTGGCTGGTACGAAATATCGTGGAGAGTTTGAAGAAAGGCTGAAAGGTATAATGAAAGAAATTGAAAAATCGGAAGGGAAAATAATTTTATTCATCGACGAGATCCATGCAATTGTCGGTGCCGGTAGCGCAGAGGGGACGATGGACGCTTCCAATATGTTGAAGCCGGCACTCTCTCGTGGAGAACTTCGGGCAATCGGAGCGACCACCCTGCGAGAATATCAAAAATACATTGAAAAGGACCCAGCACTCGCTCGTCGTTTTCAGCCGGTCTATATTGATGAACCAAGTGTGGAAGACGCTATTGCTATCCTCCGAGGATTAAAAGAAAAATATGAACTTTTCCATGGAATAAGAATTACCGATGATGCTATTGTGGCGGCGGTAAATTTTTCCGCTCGTTATATTACAAATAGATTTCTTCCGGATAAGGCGGTGGACCTTGTCGACGAAGCTTCTTCTTCGCTCAAAATAATGCTTGAAAATAAGCCGCCTATTTTGGAAGATGCGAACAGAAAGACTATGCGCCTGGAGATTGAAAAAGAAGCGCTTAAAAAAGAAACTAGTTCTCTGGGGAGAGGTAGCAAGGAGAAACAGAAGGAAATAAAAAATAGAATAAAAGAGATAGATAAGGAGATCGGTAATTTGTCGGAAAAAACAAAAGAACTTGAGCTAAAGTGGACGAATGAAAAAGCTATCGTATTGGAGATTAGAGCTATAAAAAAGGAATTGGAAAGCATTCGCCTGGAAGCGGAAGATGCGGAAATGAAAGCCGACCTTTCCAAGGCGGCGGAAATTCGTTACGGGAAAATACCAACCCTCAAAAAAGAGCTGGAGGTAAAACTGGCAAGATTAAAAAGATTACAAAAGTCTCGTCGGATCGTAAAGGAAGAAATTACCGCCGAGGATATTGCGGAAGTGGTTGCCCGCTGGACCGGTATCCCGCTTACTAAGATGCTGGAGGGAGAGCGAGAGAAACTGGAAAAAATGGAAGCAGAACTAAAAAAAAGAATTATCGGTCAAGACGAGGCGATTAAAAGGGTAGCGGATGTTATTCGTCGTTCTCGAGCCGGTATCGGAGACCCGAATCGTCCCATCGGTTCGTTTATTTTCTTGGGACCAACCGGTGTGGGGAAGACAGAATTAACCAAAGCCCTCGGGCAATTTATGTTTAATGATGACAATGCCATTATTCGAGTAGATATGTCTGAATACATGGAAAGGCACTCGATGTCGAAGCTCATTGGTTCTCCGCCGGGTTATGTGGGTTATGATGAATCGGGCCAGTTGACCGAGGCGGTAAGACATCGACCTTATGCGGTGGTGCTTTTTGATGAAATAGAAAAAGCGCATCCGGAAGTTTTCAACGTGCTTTTGCAAGTTATCGATGAAGGACGATTGACTGATGGAAAAGGGAGGGTGGTTAATTTTAAAAACACTATCATTATTCTCACCTCCAATATCGGTTCTCAGTTCGTGGAAAAAATGGAATCCATCGGTTTTTCCAATAACTCTGCGAAGCAAGATTACGGCAACATGAAAGAAAAAGTTCTCGAGGCATTAAAAGAAAATTTCCGTCCGGAATTTTTGAATCGCCTGGATGAAACTATCGTTTTTGATGTTCTTTCGGAAGAAGCAATCAGGGAAATAGTTAATTTGCGAATAAGAGTAGTTATTGATCGTTTGCAAACGAAAGGGATTAATTTTGAAATTTCCGAGGAGGCCCTTTCTCTTTTAGCGAAAGAAGGTTATGACCCACATTATGGGGCCAGGCCACTTAACCGTTTAATTCAAAACAAAATATTAAATCCCGTTGCCTCATATATAATTTCGAATGGAATAAAGAAAGGGGATACCGTAATTGTCTCTGTCAAAGATGGCGTGTTAAATATTGAAACCAAAAAGGGTAAAATAAAAAGTTCAATTCGTGTAAGTCCCCGCTCCAAGGTCTAATTAAAAAAGAGAAAACCCGGCGACAATAAATGCCTACCGGGTTTTTTGTTCGTGATGACGAGGTCTTTATTCTACGACCTCAATTTTTTCTAGGTTGGGAGATAGCTTGTTGACGAACCATCCTTCGTTAAAGAATTGATAAGCTAGAGTCACGACGATGGTGCGATGATCGTCATGGTTCCATCTCCCAGTATCACGGGCATCCATGAGGTCAATCATCCCGTTGTCTGTGGTGTCATTGAGCTTGATGATGCCCGTTTTCTCCATTTCCAGGAGATGAACGACCCCCTTTGCCGCATCTTGCTTGAAAGTGATTTTAACACGATGAGAGCAGCCCCTGGTGATGGCCACGCGTATCACTTCTTGCAGCAGTTCTTTTTTCATGGTTTCCTCCTTTTTTGTTTCAAGGCGACGCGATATGCGTCAAGAATAAACCCTAGCGAAATGACTTGCTGTAGGAAAAGCCATGGGTATCCTTGAATCCACATAAGACGTCCACATGTTATATGCATCAACACGTACCAAAGATAACCGTTAGCATTTTCTTTGGCGAGCAAGTAGGTGCCAACGAGGAAACCCACGACAAGGCCTATTTCTAGCCACTGATTAATGGTGTTGAGTCCGCCGAAGTCGTAGAAACTGTAAGCGAATCCTACGGGAATGCAAACGAGGGCAAATCGATCTAACCAGCGTGGCGGGTTCTTGGTTGTGTCGCGAAATGCAATGACAAGTCCCAAAAGCATAGCGGGTATTCCGCTTGCTTCTACTGATGCGGCAATCCAATTATGCCGAACAATGAAAATGATTACCCATGGAGGTAACCCCACCAAATATATTACCCAGGAAGCGATTCGCCACCTTCGTGCCGTTTTTTTATCGCCACGATTGTGTGCATACTCGGAAAACGTGAGGAAAATCTTGTTGAGGAGGTAAAACCCTCCTCCAAGCCATTGTAGTAGCTGGTGCACGGGTTACCCCCCTTTCTTTTTAAATTGAAAGAACATGTCGTTTCCATTTTTAGCCTAAAATATTTTACATCATAATTTATTACACGTCAATATTATTAAGAAAAAATAGATGCAAAAAGATTGATTCTGTGTTAATTTATATAAATGCGTTGGCATAGGATCGGTAGGAATAATTGTTGTGTTGGTGTAAGATTTTGAGGTGTAGAAAAATAAATGCATGCGTCGGTGGTAGAGTGGTCAATTACAACAGACTGTAAATCTGTCGGCCTTAGGCCTACGAAGGTTCGAATCCTTCCCGACGCACAAAACAAATCCCGAAAGGGATTTTTTGTGCCGAGGAGAAAGCAAATTTATTTGCTTTCGTGAAGGATGAGAAAAGCTTTTGCTTATACTTTGAAAACGTATGCAAAAG
>JBAYHY010000011.1:0-27624 GCA_041665885.1 Minisyncoccota bacterium | reverse complement strand
TGCCGAGGAGAAAGCAAATTTATTTGCTTTCGTGAAGGATGAGAAAAGCTTTTGCTTATACTTTGAAAACGTATGCAAAAGGTATACTGCCCCCGTAGGGGGAGAAATTCCTTCCCGACGCACCCAAAAAACTTGGTGGAAATACGGGATAAAATCTTGTATAATATAGACATGCTTAATGCAATGGAAAATTTATCGGAACCATCTCCAAAAATAACTTTTCGTGAAAAAAGAAAACCAAAAGTTGCTTATGGTGACAATGAAAAAGGTAAGACAAAATACGATGAAATAATATTAAAGTCTATTGAAGATAAAGAAAACGCAGTAGAAACCCTTGTGGGTAATGTTGGTTTGTATAATGACTGCATTGAAGGATTAATTCGTAAAATTGTTCCAGAAATGAGGGACAGAAGTGCGTTTGCTTCAGCTTTTGTGACAATTGAAAATGCACTTATGATTTTTTGTCAGAACCTAAATGAACAACAAATAAAAAAGGTCGTGGAATATTTTATTGAGGGTCTTCTAAAATATATTGGGCTTAATAGGCGAGATATAAGTATTGGTCTTGGAAATTTAGATGATGGTCAGTATGAAGCAGTTCGCGACGGGGTAAAAGAAGAAATTGGTCCGACGGGGACAATAAGCATCGTCGAGTATCTAAGAACCCAAAAAGAATTTTATGGTTCTGACTCAGATAAAAAATTTGCAGCCTATGTCAATCCCAAATGGGATAAAGAATGCATGATTGATATAGTTGGGTGTATTTATAGAAGGGTAGACGGGCAGTTCGTAATTGATGAGATAAATCTTATTCAAGTTAAATCTACAAAACTAAATGAGACAGAAAGGAAAAAAGTCGAAAAGACAATGAGGAATTGGTTAAAAAGTTCAGTAATGGATTTAGCCACCTTTGAAGGGCAACACAAGAAAGGTATTCCTGATAACATTGAAAAAGAAACTCTTTCTCGAAACGCAGATGAAGTGAAAAATTTTCTCAAAAGGCTATGCAAGGACATAAGATTCATCGAGGATCCAAAAAACTTAGAACCAGAAGCAGTCGAGGAGGCGGACAAAATTGAAGCTGATAAAAGAGCCGAGGAATTTATTTCTAAACAGGACCTGAGAAAATTAAATGATCAGCACAAGATATGGCTACTTTTAAAGAGGTGCACAGAATTAAGGGGAATAGTGTTAGCCTCACTGGAGGAGAAAATATTAACCGAAAATCAAGCTCAGGCTATTCTAAGGGCGTTAGGGGGTTTCGAAAACAGTGCTAAAATAGAGATTGCAAAACAAAAAAAGTTTGCCGGAGTTGACAATATTAATTGTGTTATTGTTGAAAGAGAAAATGTTTGGTCGGAAAAGTTAACAGACGATAAAAGTGGTCCATATGCGGTGGCATTAAGCTAGATAATAATAAAAAAAATGAAAGAAGGAGTACCAAAAAAAGAAGAAAAAGTTCCAGAACTACCTGGCTTGCTATCGGAAAAAGAAATGGTGGAAAGGATAAAGAAGTTACAAATTGAGCACGGAGAGTTGCTTCGACTGAGGAGAATTGAAAAAGAAGGGTTGATGAACAGCAAAAATGCAGAATTTAAGAACGAACTTGAAGACTTATTCCGAGAGGTAGGAGAAGGTCCAAATGGCAACACCCAAAAAGAACAAAATAAAGACTAATGCTTGTTGTTTTTAAGAAACTATGTTATTATTATAATAACTTTAAGGCCTTCGGGCTTTTTTATTTCGGTAATACAAAAATATAATTTAAAAATATGGAAATTAGAAATATCGCAATAATCGCTCACGTGGACCACGGCAAGACGACCCTGACTGATGCGCTCATGAAGCAAAATGGAGCAATTCAGGAAGAAGGAGTATCGATGGATTCAAACGATCTGGAAAAAGAACGTGGTATTACTATCTATTCCAAAAATACTTCAATCTACTACAAGGGCACTAAAATAAATATTGTGGATACTCCCGGGCACGCAGACTTCGGCTCAGAGGTGGAGCGTGTTTTGCGCGCGATTGACTCCGTACTTTTGCTCGTGGATGCGGTGGAAGGTCCAATGCCACAAACCAGGTTTGTTTTGAAAAAGTCTTTGGAATTGGGGCTCAAGCCGATTGTGGTGATAAACAAGATAGACAAACCAGCAGCCGACCCACACCGGGTACACGAGGAGATTTTAGAATTATTTTTTGAGCTTGGGGCGAATGAAGAACAAGCAAATTTTGAAACCGTTTATGCTATTGGGCGTAAGGGCCTTGCTTACAGGCATTTAAAAGATGTGTCTTATGATCTTTCCCCAATCTTGGATGTTATTCTGGAAAAAGTATCGCCGGCATCATTAAACACAGAGGGAAAAATGTCTGCGCAGGTTTTTAATCTAGGATATGATAATTTTTTGGGAAGATTGGCTGTCGCGCGAATTTATTCTGGTAAAATAAAATCTTCTAGCCAGTTGTTCATAAAGGGGGAGAATGGAACAAGAAAAGGAAAAATTACTAAACTTTTTAATTTCGAAGGCATTAAAAGAGTTGAAATCGAGGGAGCGGGTGCAGGAGATATCGTTCTTTTGGCCGGCATACCGGATATCTACATAGGAGAAACAATTTGTGAAGATGAGAGCGTGGAAGCACTACCCCACATTGCCATAGACGAACCGACTCTATCCTTAAATTTTCTGGTGAACGATTCTCCGTTTGCGGGGAAAGAGGGGAAATTCGTTACTTCAAGACAAATAAAAGAAAGATTGGAAAAAGAACTGGAAATTAACGTTGGTTTGAAGGTTGATTTTTCTCCAGACCAAGGAAAAGATAAAATGGGTCCGAGTTTTTTCAAAGTATATGGAAGAGGAGAATTGCATATTGCGATTTTGCTTGAAAATATGCGCCGGGAAGGTTTTGAAATGCAAGTTTCTCAGCCTGAAGTAATTATCAAAGAAGAAAATGGAATTAAAACCGAACCGTATGAAGAGCTGGTGATAGATGTACCGATGGAGTTTTCCGGTAGCGTGATTGAAAAGATAGGAAAGAGGCGGGGCATCATGAAAGACATGGTGGAAAAAGAAGGAATTGCTAGGGTCGTTTTTGATATCCCAACCCGAGGATTATTGGGATATCGTGGTGAATTTATTATCGATACTAAAGGAGAAGGCATCATGTCTTCGCGGGTTACTGGTTTCAATGAGTATGCTGGAGAAATCAAAAAAAGAGAGTATGGCTCTATGGTTTCTATGGTTTCCGGTAAGGCGGTGGCCTTTTCTCTTGCTAATTTACAGGAACGTGGTATATTGTATATAGGTCATGGAGCCGAAGTTTATGAAGGGATGGTTGTCGGTAATGTTTTGAAGGGTGACGACATGTCCGTGAACCCTACAAAAGGAAAACAACTTACCAACATGCGAGCTTCAGGTACAGACGAGGCCATAACGTTAAACCCGGTTTTTGTATTAAGCATTGAGCGTGGGCTTGAGGTTATGAATGAAGATGATTATTTAGAAATTACCCCAAATTCTGTTCGGCTTCGTAAAAAATATTTAACAGAGCTAGATAGAGTCAGAGCCAAAAGATAAAAACTATTCAATTTTAATAATTAGTGTTATAATATAAATATGTCAACAATATCTTTCAAACCAAAAAAAATAACAAAAAAAATAATGTCTCAACTTCAGGATCGTTCTGGAGATGTTATTATGAATCGTTTTGGTCTAACCGCCGATGGGGAGAGGAAGACCCTCGAAGAAATCGGTAAAAAATATAACATCACCAGAGAACGTGTTCGTCAGATTGAAGATGTGGCTCTTAATTTTATAAAAAAATCCAATGCTTTTAGGGGAGAACAAGCAATTTTCGAGGAGTTAAAAAAGGTAATACATTCATTGGGCACCATTGTCGCCGAGCATGAACTTTTGGCGCATATTTCAAAAGATAAAAACGTTCAAAACCACATTCATTTTTATTTGACCCTCGGAGATTTTTTCAAAAGACATCGCGAGGATGATCACTTTCATGTTCGTTGGAGTGTGGATGACGAAATGGCAGACAAAATTCACGAAGCACTACGAAAATTATATTCCAGTCTTAGTGACGAAGACCTCATCCCGGAAGCGGAAATGATAAAAAGATTTTTAAATAATTTGAAAGATGTCGCTGAACAGTATCGAGATGAAGAGATGGCCAAAAGATGGCTTTCTATGTCCAAGACCATAGCGAAAAATCCGCTTGGAGAATGGGGAAAAGCATCCTCGCCGAATATTCGCACTCGTGGAGTGAAAGATTATGCTTACCTGGTGATGCGCCGTCATGGTTCACCGATGCACTTCAAAGAAGTGGCGGACTCAATTTCCAAAACTTTCGGTAAAAAGATTCATTATGCCACTTGTCACAATGAGCTCATCAGAGATTCACGTTTTGTGTTGGTGGGCAGGGGAATGTATGCTTTGGCTGAGTGGGGATATAAAACAGGAATAGCCAGAGAAGTAATTCAGGATATTTTAAAGAGAGAAAAAGAACCTCTGTCCAAGGATGATATCGTTTCCAAGGTGATGAAGGAAAGATATTTCAAGAAAAATACTATTTTGGTAAATCTCGCCAACTCAAAATATTTCAAAAAGACCAAAAACGGACTTTATACTCTAGCGTAAAATGATATTTTAATACGAAAAGAGATACTGTCTTTTTTTGTTTGTTTATATTAAAATATAAGCATGGCTGAGGCAAAAAAGGGAAAGGAAAAGGAAGATGGGGGCGTTGTCGCCGATATCGTTAAATTTATTAAAGAGCAGTGGCTACTTTTCCTAATATTAATTTTAGGTTTTTTTATTTGGTTTTATGATTTGGAAATAGGCATCCTGGCCTTGGCGGGGACCATATTTTTGGGCTGGGTGGCCTGGAAATTTTGGGTACACTATATACAGCAAGATTTCATCTCCGGTATTGATTTTGTTTTACTTGAAATAATTCCTCCTCGAGAGGTTTTGCGTTCTCCGAAAGCGATGGAGCTTTTTATCACTAATGCGCTTTATCACTGGAGCATGAAGGGTGGCAAAGAACAGTATTGGCAAGGTGCAGTATGGTTTTGGTTTTCTCTTGAGCTTGTGTCCATCGAAGGGCAAGTGCACTTTTACTTGCGAACTCCCACGCGCCTGCGAAGTCTGATTGAAACCCAGATGTATGCGCAATATCCACAGGCGCAAGTCAAAGCGGTAGAAGATTATACTTTGGCCGTCGATGAAATAACTCCCGAAAGTGCCTGGACCGGCTGGGGTTGCGAATTTGCTTTAAAAAACAAAGAGGCCTACCCGATAAAAACGTATGTTGATTTTGGGCTGGACAAAGATCCCAAGGAAGAATATAAGGTTGACCCCATTTCCCCGGTAGTAGAATTTTTCGGTTCTCTGCAAAAAGGAGAGCAGGCGTGGATGCAGATTGTCATTACCCCTTCGAAAAAAGAATATGGTACTTGGTTTAAGAAACACGATTGGGTAGCGGAGGCTCAGAAAGAGGTGTTTAGATATTTGGCACCATACACTGCTGTAAAGGATGAAGGTCAAAGAATAGAGGTTCGTGTTCCAGATTTTGTAAAAAAACCAGTGGAAGGTATGAGTGCAAAAATTACAAAACTCGGTTTTGATACTGGTATCCGGGTTATGTATGTTGCAAAAAAGGAATTAATCGATCCAGCTCATTTTACTAACAGCAGAAAAAGCTTGCGCCTCATTTTCCGTCAATATGCAAGACCAGATAGTAATGAACTTACTCGTATTAATTCTGCCCAACCGGATGCCTTGAACACAAGCTTCTTTATGCTTTCGCCTAAACAAGTGATGATTTTGGCAAATCGAATGCTCCATGAGTATCGTGAACGCTCCTTTTTTCATCTTCCGATGAGACACCATCTTTTTAATGTGCATGTGTTTAAGGGACCACTTTTGATGATAGTAAAACAATTCTGGTTGCCATATGTTCATCCAGAAACCTATGTGTTAAATGTTGAAGAATTGGCTACTCTTTGGCATTTTCCAGGTCAGATATTGAAAGTTCCAACTCTTGAGCGCATAGAATCGAAAGAAGCTTCACCCCCAACGAATTTGCCCATTTAATTTATTATTCATGGAAAACATACTTATTCCCGACGAACTCGGGTCCGCACGCATATCCAAGCTAAATAAAAAGACTACTTTGTATGTTCTAGGATTTCTGGGGGTTTTTGCTTTATTATATTATTTTCTCTTAAGCGCACCCTTGAATTTTCCGGTGGGGGCAGTTGTAAGGGTCGAACCAGGAATGAGCCTACGAAGCGTCTCTTTAAAATTAAAAAATGAAAATATCATACGCTCTCGTGTCGCTTTTGAGGTTTTTGTAATAATTTTTGACAGGGAAAAACACATTATATCATCGGATTATTCTTTCGAAAATAAGTTACCGGTTTTCGAAGTCGCAAGGCGTATATCAAAAGGAGAACATGATATGGCTCCAATTTCAGTAACCATTCCGGAAGGCTATGATGTGGCCCAGATTGCCGACGTTTTTACCAAGAAATTAACAAATTTCAACGAGGACAATTTTTTGGTTAAGGTGAAAGATTTAGAGGGATACCTTTTCCCCGATACTTATTTTTTCCTCACGACGGCTGACGAGACAGATGTTATTGATTCTATGAGTAAAAATTTTAAGAAAAAAATTACGCCACTCCTTCCGGAAATTGTAGCTTCAGGCAAAACAGAAAAAAATATTATTATTATGGCTTCTATTATTGAAAGAGAGGCAAAGGGAGATACGGACAGAGACATTATTTCGGGAATATTGTGGAAAAGAATATCTATCGGTATGCCACTCCAGGTAGACGCCGCTCCGGAAACTTATAAGGCTAAGGGGTTGCCGGGCGGTCCGATTTGTAATCCAGGCCTTGCCTCTATCAAAGCCTCAATTCATCCAAAGATTTCTCCTTATCTTTATTATCTTCATGACAAAGAGGGGATTATTCATTTTGCAAAAAATTTCGCTGAACACACTCAAAATAAGTTAAAATATTTAAGGTAATGAGAAAACATAACTTAGCTTTCGTAGATATAGAATTAACCGGACTTGATTTGACACGGCATGAGATTATTGAAATCGGTTGTGTTATCACTACGCCTGATTTTAAAGTTATTGAAGAATTCGAATTGAAGATTAAGCCAGAGAGGATTGAAGACGCAGACCCGATATCAATGAAAATAAATCATTACAATGAAAAGGAGTGGGGAAATGCGTATCCCTTGAAAGAGGCGCTCGAAATTTTTACCAGGAAAGTAAAAGATTGTATCATGGTCGGTCATAATGTTTCTTTTGACTCGGGATTTTTGGAATATGCATTTTCTAAAATCGGAATAAAGAATACTATGCATTATCACAAGCTGGATACGATAGCCATCGCCTGGGCTAAACTTCACAAAAGCGAAGAAATAGAACACTTCTCGCTCCGTAATCTGTGCGCGCAGTTTGATATTAAAAATGAAAACGCGCACAATGCCCTTTCGGATGCTCGTGCGACTTTCGAGCTTTACAAAAAACTCATGGAGTTATAGGGTTTAACTATGAAGAAAAAGACTGTTTTTGTGGGGCTTTCCGGAGGTGTTGACTCGGCTGTTTCGGCTGCCCTGCTTAAAAGGGGAGGATATGAAGTAGTTGGAGTCTTTATCAAGACCTGGCATCCGGATTTTTTGATTTGTACCGAAGAGGAAGAACGTCGTGATGCCATGCGTGTTGCCGCTTTTTTGGATATTCCATTTTTAACTTTTGATTTTGAAAAAGTTTACAAAAAAGAAGTAGCGGATTATATGATCCGTGAATACAGGATGGGACGAACCCCGAACCCGGATGTAATGTGCAATAAAGAAGTGAAATTCGGCGCTTTTTTTAAAAAAGCACTTTCTATGGGTGCAGATTTTGTCGCGACAGGACATTATGCCACTAGCTCAAGGCAGCTGCTTTCTCACGGCTCGCATTCGAACCTGAACATGGTAAATGAATCTAATATTGCGTATGCCGAAGAAAGCACTGCCTTGAGCTTGATTAAAGGCAAAGATCCCGCTAAAGACCAAAGTTATTTTCTTTGGACACTCAAACAAGAACAATTAAAAAAAATTATATTCCCGATTGGAAATTTGAAAAAAACAGAAGTTCGCAAGCTTGCTAAAAAATTTAATTTGCCTGTTGCTGAGAAAAAGGATAGCCAAGGAATTTGTTTTCTTGGGGCAGTAGATTTGAAAGATTTTTTGAAACATTATATAAAATCCAAGAAAGGGAAAGTTCTAAATGAAAAAGGGGAAGAAATAGGGTATCACGACGGGGCAGTTTTTTATACTTTAGGGGAAAGACATGGTTTTACCATTATTAGAAAGACTCCAAGGGATGGCGCCCATTATATAATTGACAAGGATGTGAAGGAAAATATTTTATACGTGTCACAAAACGCAAAACAGTTGCTTTCTCACGGCTCGCACTCGAACCTGAATGTGGTAAATGAATCTAATATTGCGTATACCGAAGAAAGTAATGTTTGGCGTTTTATAAAATTAAAAAACACAAATTGGATTTCAGAAATTCCTAAGCTAAACAAAAATTATACCGCACAGATAAGGTATCATGGTGAATTTTTGTCTTGCCAAATAAAAATCAAATCAAAAACTACAGCTGAAATAATTTTTTTGAAACCGACCCTTGTGGCTTCTGGACAATCCATCGTTTTGTATGACAAAGATATTTGTCTAGGGGGTAGTGTGGTGGCATAAAACACGCATTGTCTGATTTTGAAAAAGTTATGCTACGGGGTATAATTAACGTATGGAACAATTTTTATCACAGAATAGTGAAATTATTTTAAAATTAACACTAGCGGTTGGGCTCGGGCTTTTGGTCGGAGTAGAGAGGTTTTTGGTTCACAGGGGTGAAGGGGCCGGGATGAAAACGCACGCTCTGGTTTCTTTGGGCTCGGCGGTTTTTGTATTGATTTCTGAAGCGGTTGTGCAAAAGTACGCCAATTTTCCCGGCTTCAATCCTATTATGATTCCTAGTCAAATAATTGTCGGTGTCGGTTTTTTAGGAGCTGGTTCCATCATGGTTTATGGTTCTCAATTGAAGGGTCTTACTACTGCGGGGGGGCTTTGGGTTATGGCTGGAGTAGGTATGGCCGTTGGGTTTGGATTTTATAGTTTAGCTGTAATCACTACTTTTCTTATTCTTTTGATTTTGATTTTGATAAATATGTTGGAACGACCGATAAAAAAGATTACCGAAGAAAGGAATCAGCCGAAGAGTAGTAGTTAAAAAATATGTATTCAAATGAGATTAGGTCAAGATTTCTGAAATTTTTTGAGACCAGAGGACATAAAATAATCCCTTCGGCTTCTTTGGTTCCTGAAAATGATCCATCGGTGCTTTTTAATACAGCCGGGATGCAACCCCTTGTCCCATATTTGTTGGGACAGAAACATCCGATGGGGAATCGTCTGGTGGATGCCCAAAAATGTGTCAGAACCGTAGACATTGACGAAGTTGGAGATAACAGACATCTTACTTTTTTTGAAATGCTTGGTAATTGGTCCCTCGGGGATTACTTTAAGGAAGATGCGATTAAGTGGAGTTTTGAATTTTTAACTTCAAAAGAAGAGGGACTTGGTCTGGAAAAAGATAGGCTGTATATCACGGTTTTTGAGGGGGACGAAAATGCTCCTCGCGATGAGGAGGCAGCCAAAATTTGGAAAAAATATATTCCAGAGAATCGGATTTATTTTTTACCGGCAAAAAATAATTGGTGGAGTGCCGGAGACAACGGTCCTTGTGGTCCAGACACGGAGATTTTTTATGATATAGGCGAAAATTTCTTGGGTGACTTGTCACCCGAACAATTTGCGAAAGCCGATGAAGAAGGAAAGGTGGTAGAAATCTGGAATAATGTTTTTATGGAATATGAAAAGGAGGGGGGAAAAGTAATTGGAAAATTAAAACAACGGAACGTAGACACCGGAATGGGTTTGGAAAGAATTGTGATGGTGTCACAGAAAAAGAAAAATGTTTATGAGACGGATTTATTTAACGGTGAGAAGACCAGGGAAGAAAGGATAGTTGCAGATCATGTCAAGGCGGCTCTTTTTATGATTTCCGATGGAGTAATTCCATCAAATACCGGAGCCGGATATGTTTTAAGAAGGTTGATTAGGAGAGCGGTTAGATTTTCCAAGAATCCGCTTTCAGGTGAAATTGAGAAGATAAAAAAAATCTACGATGGGGTATATGCTCTCGATGACAAAGGCGAAATAGAAAAAGAAGAAAATAAGTTTAGACAAACCCTGCAGAATGGCCTTAAAGAATTTGAAAAAGGAGTGGACCCGTTTGTCTTAGCCACTACGTATGGTTTTCCCGTTGAGCTGACCCTTGAATTGGCAAAAGAAAAAGGACAGATAGTCGACTTGGAAGAGTTTAATAGAAAAATGGCGGAGCACCAAAAGCTTTCGCATACCTCTTCTGCCGGGATGTTTAAGGGCGGACTTGCAAACCATAATGAAAAAACTATTAAACTGCATACCGCTCATCATTTACTACTTGCCGGTCTTCAAGCGATAGTAGATAAAAACATAAAACAACGCGGGAGCAATATTACCGAAGAGCGTCTGCGGATGGATTTTCTTTGTGATCACAAATTGACGGATGAAGAAAAGAAGAAAGTGGAAGATTGGGTAAACGAAAAAATCCAAGAAGGGCTAAATGTAAGACGCCAGGAGATGCCGCTTAGTGAAGCGGAGAAAATCGGCGCAGAGATGGAATTCGGAGCGAAATATCCAGAAATTGTATCTGTCTACATTATTGAAGACAAAGACGGCAATGTTATTTCTAAAGAATTTTGTGGCGGCCCTCATGTGTCTAATACGAAGGAAATAGGACAAATAAAAATTCAAAAAGAAGAGGCTGTCGCCAAGGGGATTAGACGTATCAAGGCCGTAATTGTGTTATAATTATACTGTATGAGTATATTTTCTAAACATAAAAAGAAAGATGA
This sequence comes from Minisyncoccota bacterium, assembly GCA_041665885.1. Lineage (GTDB taxonomy): Bacteria > Patescibacteriota > Minisyncoccia > Phycocordibacterales > UBA9973 > UBA9973. Next base: position 16,583 of record JBAYHY010000011.1, on the reverse strand, counting down.
ACTAACTCTGGTTATCAATTTTGGTTCCTCCTCGGTGGCTGGGGCGCTCTTTATTATGCAGGAATCCGGAATTCCTCAGATTGTTTTTTCTGTCAGGGAATCAATAGCCATTGAAAAAGAAATTAATCCCGCTCGCTTTTTATCATTGGCTCTTCAGTCCCTGGAAAGAGTGATTAGCAAGGTGCATGATGCGAAGATCGGTATGCCTAGTCGGACTTTTTGTGTCCTTGCTTCTCATTGGTGTATTTCCCAAACACGAATGATAAATTATAAGAAGAATACACCATTTATTTTTAATGAAAAACTGGCCAATAGTTTAATCCAAAAAGAGATTAAGCTTTTTGAGGAAGAACATTTAATAAAATACAGTATGGACAAGAGCTCGGTTCGGGTAATAGAAATTAAAAATATAAAAATCGCCTTAAATGGCTATGAGACACCGAAGCCGCTGGATAAAAAAGCCGAAGAGTTGGAAATGACTATTTTTATGTCTATGGGAGAGCGACAGATTTTGGAAAAAATCGAAAATATAATAAAAAAGTATTTTTATCTTGACCGCATACAATTTTCATCCTTTGCGTTATCCTCTTTTACGGTGGCGCGGGATTTATACACAGAGCAGGAGAATTTTCTTTTGGTGGAAATTGGTGGAGAGATAACGGATATTTTTATGGTAAAAAGAAATATGCTTCTCGAGTCAATATCTTTTCCCCTGGGCAGAAATTTTTTAACTCGTGGTGTTTCTTTGCAGCTCGGGTGTAGTCTTGGTGAAGCTGACGCATTCATTTCACTTTTTAGGGATGGTCACGCAGAGGAAGCGACCGCTCAAAAGCTCGCTTTGATTATGAATCAGTTGCGAGGAGAATGGCTTAAGAAATTTCAAGAATCTTTGATAAATCTTTCAAGCGATATTTCAATTCCGTCTATTATATACACCGTTATTGATAAGGATTTAGCCGACTTTTTTTCAGAAACAATAAAAACTGAACAGTTTAGTCAATATGTTTTAACGGAGTCCAAGTTCAAGGTCACTTTTTTGGGATTGGAATTGCTCCACGGCCTCGCCACTTTTGAGGAGAAAGTTATTCGTGAGCCATTTCTCATTATTGATGCTATTTATATTAATCGATTCTTAACTACAGCTTGATTATGTCTAAATTTCTGCTTAATGACATGAGGCGAAGGAGCAAGCCCGGGAAAAAAGTGCTTGTTGAAAAATTACCCGAAATAAAAGAAATAGAAGAGGAGGATTCTTTTAAAAAGTCTTCAACCATCCGCCCGAAAATTAAATCTAGGAATTTGCTTTGGTTCGCTGCTTTTGTTTCAGCTATATTTTGTTTTTTTGCATTTTCTTTTCTATTTTCGTCTGCTGAGGTTGCCGTTAACCCCCGGACTGAGGATGTTGTCTTGAATGAAAATTTATCTGCCAGTAGAGATTCAAATGGTAACAGTTTGTCTTACAATTTAGTCATTATTCCGGGAGAGGAAAGCGGGACAATTCAAGCGACGGGTGAGGGGGACGTTTCCGAAAAAGCAGTAGGCTCGGTGATTATATATAATGCTTTTAATACTTCGCCCCAAACTTTGAGTATTGATACAAGGTTAGAGGGATCAAACGGAAAGATTTATAAAACACAAACGAAAACAGTTATTCCCGGAGCGAGTGCAAAGGGAACTCCCGGATCCGTAGAGGTAAAGATTTATGCGAGCGCCCCCGGCCCAGATTATAACAGTGGCCCGCTTGATTTTAGTATTATTGGTTTTAAGGGAACACCTAAATATGAAAAATTTTATGCTCGGTCGAAAGGGGATATTTCTGGAGGTTTTAGCGGAAAAGCCCCGATTATTTCTGATGAAGATAAGGCAGCCCTCCTGGCCAATTTGAATACTTCACTTCAAGCAAAGCTCTTGAAGAGGGCGATGGATCAAGTTCCAGCCGGCTTCGTTTTATTTAATGGGGCCACTTTTTTTGATATTGGTAAGACAAATATTTCGTCGATCGAAAAAGATGGCAATACTACTTTGACATTAACAGGAACATTATATGGTTTACTCTTCAGTGAGGAGAAACTTACTAAAAAAATTGCCGATGATAATATAGAAGACTATGATGGCAGTGATATTTATATAGTAAAGATGAAAGATTTAACTTTCTTATTAACAAATAAAGACAACATTTCTGTCGAGGAGGCAAAGAATATAAATTTTAATTTGTCCGGAAAAACAAAAATTGTCTTGAAACTGGATGTAAACAAATTTATTATCGATTTGTTGGGTAGATCGAAGGGAGATTTCAACCAGACTTTAGCCCAATATAAAAATATTGATTCTGCCACCCTGAGACTAAGCCCGCCGTGGAGGAGATCTTTCCCCGACAAGATTAAAAATATTAAGGTTTTAGTTAGCTATCCGCAGTAGTTTCCGGGGAATTTTTTGTTTGACAAAATTTTATTATTTTAATACAATTCCAAATCATACATGAATAATGCAAATAATGGAAAAGTCGTAACAGCAAAAGGGATTGTTACCGAGGCATTGCCTAATACTTTGTTTAGGGTTAATGTCGAAGGTAAGGCGGGAGATCAGGAGAATGGAGATAAGGAAATTCTTGCATATCTGGGAGGAAAAATGCGGATGCATAGAATCAAGGTTTTAATCGGAGACAAAGTGGAAGTTGTGCTTGATTCTTATGGGGGAAAGGGGAGAATTGTAAAAAGGTTGTAATTTTTTTAATAATAGTGTATTATACTAAATGTAGTTTTTAAAAAGTTATATCGTTGAAAAATAAGGGTTTTTTCCTTGTTTTTCTTTTGTGCAATGGAGAAAAAGTATTATGAAAATCAAATCCGCGGTAAAAAAAATTTGTGATAATTGTAAAATGGTGAGACGCCAAAGGCACTTACGGATTATTTGTTCCAATCCTAAACATAAACAAAAGCAATAATTATGAGAATTCTTGGAATTACAGTACCAAATGAAAAAAGACTCGAAATAGGACTTACCTGTCTATATGGGATTGGGATTTCCTCTGCTAGAAAAATTTTAGATCAGGTCGGGATTGACCACGGGAAAAAGGCCAAAGACTTAACCCCAGATGAAGAAAATAAGATTCGTCTTGTGGTAGAAAAAATCCCGATTGAAGGAAATTTAAAAAGAGAAACAGCAGCGAACATAAAAAGATTGAAGGATATTAAGTGTTATCGAGGAGTCAGGCATGCAAAAAGATTGCCTGTGCGTGGGCAACGCACGAAGACAAACTCACGAACCGTGAGGGGGAATGTCAGAAAGACAATGGCCTCAGGGAAAAGAAAGGAAAGCAAAACATAATTTCTAAAATTATTTCATGGGAAAAACAAAAATTATAAATGAAGAAGAAAAAGTGATAGGAGCCGATGTGCCAGCGGAGGGTGCAGAGGCAAAAAAGGCTCCATCAAAAACGGCGAAGAAAAAGATAACTTCCGGTGTTTTGCACATCGAGGCTACCTTTAACAACACGAAGGTTCTTTTCTCTGATAAATTAGGAAATACATTGTTTTGGTCGAGTTCAGGAAGTTTGGGTTTTAGGGGTGCAAAAAAGGGGACCCCGTTTGCCGCTTCAAAAGTGGGAGACATTATCGGAGGCAAAGCAGCGGCCCTCGGAGTAAAAGATTCTGATGTGGTTGTTTTGGGAGTTGGCTCCGGACGGGAACCGGCGATTAGAGCTTTTATGGCACATGGAATAGAGATTACTTCTATTCTGGATGCGACCCCGGTGCCACACAATGGACCAAAAGCAAAAAAACCAAGAAGGGTATAAGGATTAATTAAGTTTTTTAAAAAATATGATTTCTAAACCAAAATTTAAAATTTGCCGAAGATTGGGTCCTGGAGTTTATGACAAATGTCAAACCTCTAAATTTTCCTCCGCTTCAGCCAAAACCTTTTCTGGTAGTAAAAGACCCAAGGCTCCTACGGAATATGGCAAACAACTTTTAGAAAAGCAGAAGGTTCGTTATTCATATGGTATATCTGAACGCCAGCTTGCTAATTATGTAAAAAAGGTTTCCCACATTAAGGGTGCCGGTACTGCCCTTAAGCTTTTTGAAAGTTTGGAATCCCGGTTAGATAATGTGATTTATCGTATGGGTCTCGGGGCTTCTCGTCGCGCCACCAGGCAAATGGTTTCCCACGGTCATTTTATTGTGAATAACCACAGAGTCACTATTCCATCTTATGAAGTTAAGGCAGGAGATATAATTAAAATTCGAGAAGGAAGCAAAAGCAGAAAAATCTTTTTGAATTTAGCAGAAAGATTAAAGGAATATAATAGTCCACCATGGATAGTGTTCGACTTAAATAGCCTAGAGGGGCGCATGCAGGATAAACCAAAAAGCACTGAAACGTTCCTGGATCTTAACTCGGTGCTCGAATTCTACAGTCGTTAATTTATTATTTTTTTGTCCAAAAGGACAAGTGCGTCAAAATTAAAAGCTAACTTTTTATAAAAATTATGCCTGAATATAAAATAATCATGCCCTCCAAGCCTCGCGTTGTTCTCGAGGAAGGAAATAAGGGAGTATTTGAAATAGATGGTCTCTCTCCCGGGTACGGACATACCCTGGGAAACAGCTTGAGAAGGATTATTCTTTCTTCTTTGCCTGGGGCCAGCGTTACTTCTATAAAGATAGACGGTGTTTCGCATGAATTTCAAACCATGGATGGGATAAAGGAAGACGTGATTGTTCTTATTCTAAATTTAAAAAAGATCCGCTTCAAAATGCTTACAAATGAAACACAGACAGTGACCCTTTCCGTGAAGGGTCCGAAAGAGGTGTTGGCTGGAGATATCAAAACCGGCGGGCAAGTAGAAATTTTAAATCCTGAATTGCACATCGTAGAGGTGACCGGTAAAATAAATCTGAATATTGAGATGAAGATTGAGAAGGGCTTAGGTTTTATTTCAAAAGAAGTTTTTCAAAAAGAAAAGGTGGATGTCGGCACCATCGCAGTGGATGCTATTTTCACTCCGATTCGTCGTGTTTCTTATGAAGTTGAAAACATGCGTGTTGGTGACAAAACAAACCACAATCGTCTAAGAATTACGATTGAAACAGACGGCACTCTTACTGCCAGGGAAGCGCTTTCAAGATCCATTGAAATTATGATAAATCAGCTGAAAGCTATTATTGATTTTAAGGAAATCGAAGAAGAGGTGGAGGAAAACAAGAAAACAGCAAAAGGAGAAAATGATATTGAAGAAAAAGACGAGAAAAAAAGTAATGATTTTGCTGATGTTTTGAAGACGCGCACAGATAGCCTGGATCTTTCTACCAGAACACTGAATGCCCTAACTTCTGCCAATATCCGAACCCTAGGTGGCCTAGCCCGAAAAAAACGAGAGGACTTGCTTGAAGTTGAGGGTATTGGGGAAAAAGGAATTACGGAGATTAAAAAAGTTTTGAATAAATTCGGTCTTAATCTGAAGGAATAATTTTATGCGACACCACAATAACGTAAGAAAATTCGGTAGAGACAAAACACAAAAGAGGGCCTTGCTCAATTCTTTGGCTCGCAATTTAATCATTCGAGAGAAAATAAAAACTACCGAGCCGAAAGCGAAAGAACTTCGACCGTTTATTGAAAAACTTGTTACTGCCGCTAAGGGGGGAAATATGGGGACGCGTAGACTCATCCGTGCCAAGCTTTCAAGTCAGGGTCAGGAGGTAAAAAAACTTTTTGATGTGCTTGCTCCTAAATATGCTGACAAAAAAGGAGGTTATACTCGAGTATTGAAATTGGGGGCCAGGAAGTCGGATGGCGCGAAAATGGCAATTATAGAGTTTGTTTAACACTTGTTTTATTTTTGAAATAATTTAGTATGAAAAAACAGATGAAAAAGAAAGAAAGCAAAAAAGAAATCAAGACCATAGACGCGACGGGTAGAACTCTCGGCAGGGTAGCTAGTGAAGTGGCGATGTCTCTAATGGGTAAAACTAAAGCAACATTTGAGCGCAATGTCTATTCTGGTTTTCCAGTAAAAGTAATAAATGCTTCCAAACTTCGCATTACTACAAAAAAACTCGAAGAAATTTATCACACTAGATATTCTGGTATGCGAGGAGGGCTTCGTATTTTAAAAGGCACTGAGACGGCTGAGAAAAAGGGGCTAAAAGAATTGATTAGATTAGCCACGTTTCAAATGCTTCCAGGAAATAAATTGCGCCGAACGATGATGAAAAATTTAAAAATTGAGGACTAGAAATAATATGGATAAAGACAATGCAAAAGGAAAATATATAGAAGCCATCGGGAGAAGAAAGACCTCGACTGCCAGAGTGCGTATTTCTGAGTCTGCCAAAGCGCATTTCACGGTGAACGGCAAAGATGCAAAAGAATATTTTAAAACAGAATCACAACGTCGTTTAATATTAGATCCTATGGTGAAGGGATTGCCGGCAGGTTCAAGTAAATGGAGCGTAGAAGTACATACCTCCGGGGGAGGAATTCATTCTCAAGCAGAAGCTGTCCGCCATGGACTTTCTAGGGCCCTGGTAATTTCAGATGCTACTTTTCGGGGAGAGTTAAAAAGTCTTGGATTTTTGAAACGTGACCCGAGGGCAAAGGAGCGAAGAAAATTCGGATTGAAAAAAGCCCGCAAGGCTCCTCAGTGGTCTAAGAGATAAAACATAAAAAACCATAAAATTTCGCGCCTTCGCCCTCGGAGTCAAAAGGACAGGGAACCCACGACGCTTAAATTTTATGGTTTTTTATGTTAGTATATTTTTATGGCAGACGAAGAAGAAAAAAAAGAAAATAGCCCAGAAGCCGAGAAAGCTGACGAATCGGAGGTTTTAGAGTTTGAGTTTAACGAAGATGGAGAAGAAGACCTAAAAAAGACCTTAAAAAAACTCAGGGCTGATTTGAAGCAGGCAAAAAAAGAAAAAGAAGAATATCTGACGGGCTGGCAAAAGGAACGTGCAGAATTTTCCAATTATCGTAAACAAGAGGAGGACAGGAAATCTATTTATTCTGAAGCAATCAGAGAGCGAATCCTAATGCGTTTCCTGACTGTTCTCGATAGTTTCAATATGGCTTTTGCGAACAAGGAAGCCTGGGAGAAAGTAGATCCAAATTGGCGTAAAGGAGTGGAATATATTTACTCCCAAATGAACGCCATTTTTGAAGAGTATGGAGTAAAGCCTGTCGGAGAAGAGGGGGAGGCTTTTGACCCAAATATTCATCAATCCATAGATATGGTAGAAACGAACGACAAAGAATTTGAACATAAAGTTGCGAACGTTATCCAAAAAGGATACAAGCTCGGAGACCGGGTAATCCGTCCTGCCAGGGTGAATGTTTATGAACACAAAGAAGACGGAAAATAGGATCTGTGAACATTGCGGTGAGGAATTTATTTTAGATTCTGGTGATTTAATTTTGTATGAAAAAATTGGGTTAAAAATTCCTGGTCAATGTTTTTTCTGTAGACTGAAACAGCATCTCGCGTTTTTTACTTTTGGAAAGTTTAGAAAAGGTGTATCAGATTTATCGGGAGAAGGCCTGATAACAGTTTTACCATCTAGTCCAAGATATCCTATTTATAAATCTCACGAATGGTATGGCGACAAATGGGATCCGATGGATTTTGGTCAAGAGTATGATCCTACAATACCTTTTTTTGTACAATTGCAACATCTTCAAGAAAAAGTTCCAAGACCGCACCAAATGGGAGAAAATAATATAAACTGTGATTGGTGCGATGATGCGTGGGAATCAAAAAACTGCTATCTTACTCGAAGTTTTTTAAAGTGTGAAAACCTCAGTTATGGATATAGAGCTATAGATACAAAAGATTCCTTTGATATTACATATTCATTTAATTTGCAAAATTCCTATGACTGTCTAGCCTGCCATGATTCTTTCAATATAAATTTTTCTGAAAATTGTAAAGATTGCATCGACTCATATTTTCTTTTTGATTGTCGGAATTGTCAAGATTGTTTTATGAGTTATAATTTGCGTAATAAAAAGTACTGTATAAGAAATAAGCAATACATAAAAGAAGAATATGAAAATGAACTAAAAAAGCTCAAGCTGGACTCTTATAAAAATATTGAATTTCTTAAAGCTGAACTTGAAAACTTATTAAAAAACGAAGTTGTGCACCGTGAAAATTTTAATTTGAAGACGACAAATTCGGTAGGAAATTATCTTACTAATTGTGACAAGTGTGTGAATGTATTTTCGTGGGAAAACTCTCAAAATTGTCGCAATTTATTAAGAGGTTTGAATACAAAAGATTGTATTGACGAAACGGTTAGTTGGAATACAGAGCTTTCGGGTAACAACAGCAATGCAACTGGTGGCTATCAAATAAAATACTCAAACTGGTCTAACGCCAGATATTCTGAATATCTTGATTTGTGCGCCAAATGCGATTATTGTTTTGGTTGTGTTGGACTTAGGAAGAAGAAATATTGTATTTTGAACAAACAATATTCAAAAAACGAATATGAAAAATTAAAGGATATAATTATTAAAAATATGGAAAAAAAGAAGGAATACGGTGAATTTTTTCCATACTCCATGAGTACTTGTGATTATAATTTATCTGTGGGTATAATTTATTTCCCAAATGTTTCGAAGGAAGAAATAATTAAACGTGGCGGTTCCTGGTCTGAAGAGGATTTGTCCTCAAAAGATGGAATTTCTTCCTTGGAATTACCAGACAGCATTATTGACACCAAACCTGATGTTGTTTTGCAAGCTTTAATTTGCCCTGAAACTCATTATAAATTTAATATTTCTAAAACAGAATACCAATTTCATAAAAGAAAAAATTTTGCTTTACCGAGAAAGCACTTCGATCTAAGAACTCTAAAAAGAATAATCAAAACAACAGTACTAAAAAGTTATCCATATAAATGTGTTTATTGTAAAAAAGATATAAACGCTTATTACCCGCCGGAATGGGGATATCAAAATATTGCCTGTGAAGAATGCTATAAGCAAAATATTGCCTAAAACACATTTACGCTATAGCGTAAATGTGTATAAAATATTGAAATTGTTTTTTAGAAGGTGATATAATAAGAGTAAAGGTCGTTTATTTGATTTATAAGACGATACACTCTACTTATGGTATTTATACACACCACTTGCGCAAGCAAGGAAGAAGCAGAAACTTTGGGCAAACTCATCATTGTTAAAAAAATGGGCGCCTGTATGCATTATTGGCCGATTCATTCGATATATAATTGGGAAGGGAAGTTGAAAGAGGTGGAGGAAGTGATGATGGTTATTACTACTTTTGAATCAAAACTAGAAGAGGTGAATGATTTAATCTCCGAGCACCACAGTTATTCTACCCCGATGATAGCCGGTGTGGACGTCCGCAGAATCAATAGAGCCTACAAGGAGTGGATGATGGGAGAGGTCGTTTGATTTTTTGTTTATTTCCCGAAAGTCTCGAACAAGAACTTTTTGGTTTCTTCATCTACGAGCTCAATGACGATAATCATCATCTCCGTCTTTAATCCTAAATCTTTTTTAATATTCGCAAATAAGTGCTCATACGGAAAAGGGGATATCCAGGCAGAATTTTTCAAACACACGAAACCGGCCTTTTTCAATAAATAACGCAATGACTCGCGTTCACTTTTTCTGTTCTCTGGCAGATCAAGTAAAATAATTCTCCACGAACCGTCCCAGGAAGTATTGGCCAAGGTGGTCTCGTTCTCCAATTCTAAACTATGCATTTTTTTTCTACCCTCCTTTGTTAGGCGGGCATATTCGTTTTGGGGGGAGGAAACCTGTTCGACAAGCCCCGTGTCCCGAAGCCCTTTTAATGAGCGCGTAATGGCGTACCTGTCGTTTTGTGAGCAGTCGTTGGGATTTACTCGCTTTGTGAGTTCCGGAATGGAAATAGCGGGCTTTTCGCCTAGGATTTTCAATATTTTTTTAGAATATTGATTATCTTTTGGGGTTTTTCTTGACATATATATACGGTATCATATATACTACCATTATACAAGTTATTCGTGGTCGCAAAATATATGTTAATTATTAATAACACCCTGAGTTAATCGAGGGGTAACCTTATAAAATATATGTCAAAAATCATAGGGATAGATTTAGGTACAACCAATTCGGCTGTCGCCATCATTGAAGGGGGCGCTCCGAAAATTATCGAAAATGTCGAAGGTAATCGAACGACACCTTCCGTCGTCGCTACCGCAAAAAACGGTGACCGCATTGTCGGCTTGCTTGCTAAAAGACAAGCAGTAACTAATCCGGAAAATACTATTTCAGAAATTAAGCGCTACATGGGGCATCGTTTTGATGATCCAGAAGTGCAAAAGGATCGGGAAACGGCATCATTTAAAATTGAAGCTGGTGACGGAGGTGGGGTGAAAGTTAAAATGTCAGAAAAGGATTATCGATCGGAAGAAATTTCCGCGATGATTTTGCAAAAAATAAAAACGGACGTAGAAGCAAAATTAGGAGAGAAAATTACTGAAGCTGTTATCACCGTGCCGGCATATTTCAACGATGCGCAAAGAAAGGCCACTAAGGATGCAGGACAAATCGCTGGGCTGGATGTAAAGCGTATCATTAATGAACCGACGGCAGCTGCTCTCGCTTATGGATTTAACAAAAAGAAAAATGAGAAGATAGTTGTTTACGATTTCGGCGGAGGAACCTTCGATGTTTCTGTGCTTGAAATCGGAGATGATGTTATTGAAGTAAAATCTACAGACGGGGACTCACACATGGGTGGAGGGGATATTGATAGAAAAATAATCAGCTATATTGCCGATGAATATAAAAAAGAATCAGGCATTGATATTATCAAGGATCCGTTAGCTCACCAAAGGTTGAAGGAGGCGGCGGAAAAAGCTAAACATGAACTCTCCACCACCATTGAAACTGAAATAAACATTCCGTTTATCACTTCTGACGCGACGGGGCCGAAGCATTTGCTTATGAAAATGACTCGAGCTACCTTAGAGTCGCTCGCCAAGGAATACATAGACCGCTCTATTGAAATTACTAAAAGAGCTCTCGCCGCGTCACCATTCAAAATGAATGAAATTAATGAAATCATAATGGTGGGTGGACAGACGAGAATGCCAGCGATAGTTTCTGCTGTTAAAAATCTTTTTGGCAAGGAACCGAATATGTCTATCAACCCGGACGAAGTTGTCGCCCTTGGAGCTGCGGTGCAGGCAGGAGTATTGCAAGGAGATGTTCGAGATGTTTTACTTTTAGATGTTATCCCGCTTTCGCTCGGTATTGAGACGTTGGGCGGAGTAGCTACAAAGTTAATAGATAGAAACACCACTATTCCATCAAATAAAGCGCAAGTATTTTCTACTGCTGCTGACAACCAGACTTCCGTAGAAATCCATATTGTGCAAGGAGAGCGTCCGATGGCTTCCGACAACAAGTCTCTCGGCAGGTTTATTCTAGACGGAGTTCCACCAGCTCCTCGTGGCATGCCACAAATTGAAGTTTCCTTTGATGTGGATGTAAATGGAATTTTGAACGTGACAGCGAAAGACAAAGCCTCTGGGAAGACTCAGTCCATTAAAATTGAAGCAAGTTCTGGCTTGAAGGATGAAGATATCAAGAAAATGCAAGCAGATGCTGAGGCGCATGCCGATGAAGATAAAAAGAAAAAAGAAAATGCGGAAATTAAAAATACCGCGGAGATGATTATTTATACTGCCGAAAAAGCGTTGAAGGACAATGAGGCGAAAATTCCCGCAGAATTAAAAGATAGCGTAAATGCAAAAATAGCCGCTCTTCGTGGGGTGAAAGATGGCACGGACGGTGAAGCTATCAAAAAAGCAACAGAAGAACTTTCTGCTGAAATGTCTAAAATTGGAGAGGCCATAGCAAAGGCTGGCGAGGAAACTCCTCCGGCTTCGGCTCCGGAAGAGCAACCTTCAGAAGTTCCTGATGCTGAATCTGATGAAAAGAAGGAAGGAGAAGAAGAAACACCAAAAGCGTAAATGTTAAACACCAAATGTTGAACATTACTAAAAAGCCCCGATGGGGGGGGGCTTTTTAGTTTGGGCAATATTTGGTAAAATTTAGTTGTTATGAAATTTGAAATACCAAGGTCAACGCAGCCAGGAGAAACGTGTTTATTAACTAAGCACGAGATAGAAGCAAAAGAAAAAATTCAAAAACTATTAAAATCACGGCCAGATTATAAGCTTGGCATACTTAAACTAGATTTTAAATATGAGTTTTCTTCTGGTGAAGTTTTGAAGGCGAGTGAAGATGAAAAAGGGATTGCACACATTTTTATTAAAAATCGGGACGAGACCGTTGTTAACTTCTCTAAATTATTACCCCCAGGATATAAATTTGTTACCCCTTCCTATTTAATACGACGTCCAGAACTTTTATCAAGTATTAGTGGAAACATGTTGGGTGATGCCGTTTTAAATGGTTGGCTTACGTATCCACCAGACAAAATAATTATAATAGGAGACATGCAGGCACCGAGTAGTGTTTTCGCTCTCTTGCACGAGATGGGGCATACGTACCAAGAAATAAATTCGCCAGAATCATTACCTCAAGAAGAAGAAAAAAAGAATAATGGCAAAAAAGACACCAGTGAAATCTCACAGAAGATATCAAATTACTCAGAGAAAGAAAGGAACGCGTGGTTTAGGGCTATTCAAATCGCAAGACAAATAAAAAGAGAAAAAAATATTAATTTATTTGAAATATTTAAAGAAAAAAAAGAATTTATTGAATTTATGTATGGAACACTTTTGACGCATAAAGTTCAAGGGCGCTTAAGATTAGCTTATCATGCAGGAGAAGAGGAGGCGGTTAAGCATATACTTCTCACGATGTTCGATAAATACGATACAGAAGATACAGAAAACAAGTTCCTTGAAGGATTTTTTGATAAAGGCCGCCTTCGTCCTAAAAAGGAAAAAGATCCTGAGACAAAAGACGATATACTTTAGTGATAAAAAGTTTAATATTCTTGGGATATCAAAAACAAAAACCGCCAGAGGTCTTGCGACATGGCGGGGTTAAGTTTGCGACGGAAGTCTTTTTGAGCGTAGTTCAAAGAAGTACATCATCGCGATAACGATCAAAACAGAAATTGTAGATCGGAGGACATAAACGACGGCAAGAAGGTTGCCGTTCACCATTGCTGGATATAGAGCAAAAAGTCCAGCAAGGACGATGAGCCCCCAAACGGAAAAAGATTCAGTGTTTCTTTTTTCCGTAAGGAGTTTCTGTACGGTCGGGAGGTATCCAAAGGTGATAAGTCCCTGAGTAAAGAGGTTGGATCCCCAAGCATCGCCTGAAAAAATGCCATAAGTTACGATGCACCCCGCGCCTCCGAGATACCACTTTTCAAATGACTTGAAACGTACTCCTCTTTCTCCCCAGAGGAGAACCGAGAGAAAAATGGTGGCCGTTGCCAGGACGTCTGCAGTGTTTAAAATACCTGACCGCAAGTCGTGTTTTTCCGCAACGAGGTAGGTTGTGAGACTCAAAATTGTACCAGTGCAGAATATTATCCAGGTCGATAGAGTGGGTTTTGTTCCGTCTTGTTTCTTGATTTGGTACGCACACCGAATGGCAGCTGACATCATCACAAAACCAACAAGCCACACACAAAGATCTTTCACCGAGCACCTCCTTTCTCCTTTAAGTTTGTCAGGGGACTAGTTCGATAATAATTTGACATATTTTAGATGTTTTGTCAAATTTATTGAAGAATAAAGAGCCAATTACAAAACGAGTTAGCAAAAAAGATTATTCTATTGTAAAATAATACTATATGGAACTTCCGGAAATACCAATAAATAAAGATATCACTTATCTCGGGCTTACTACTTTTCGCGACAAGAATCAGCTTTTTGGTATAAAGCGCAAAGATAGGCGACAGCATGTATATATTTTAGGTAAATCCGGTACCGGTAAATCTGCCCTCATGTTCAACATGATTATTCAGAACATTCAGAACGGAGAAGGTGTTTGTGTGGTTGATCCGCACGGTGAACTTGTTGAAGGAGTGCTTTCCGCCATTCCGGAGCATCGTTTAAAAGATGTGGTTTATTTTAACCCGGCTGATACGGATTACCATATTGGCTTTAACGTCCTCGAACTTATTGACCCACAATACAAGCACCTGGTAGCTTCCGGTCTCATGGGTATTTTTACGAAAATTTGGGCTAATGCCTGGAGTGCCCGCATGGAATATATTTTGAATAATTGTATTTTGGCCTTACTTGATACTCCGGGTACTACGCTTCTTGGCATTCCGAGAATGCTTGTAGATAAAGATTATCGTCAAAAAATAATTGCTAATTTAAAAGATCCAGTGATCAAAGCTTTCTGGATACATGAGTATGAAGCATGGCAAGAAAAATTTCGTAACGAAGCTATTGCTCCGATTCAAAACAAAGTTGGGCAATTTCTCTCTACCTCCATCATCAGAAACGTTGTTGGACAGACGAAAAGCACGATAAACATTTTCGATATTATGAATGAAGGGAAGATTTTTCTGGTGAACGTTTCCAAGGGACGCATCGGAGAAGATAATTCCGGGCTCTTAGGGGGGATGATTATTACGAAAATTCAGCTAGCGGCCATGGAGCGTGTCCGCATTCCGGAAGATCATCGAAAAGATTTTTACTTATATGTCGACGAATTCCAAAACTTTGCCACCGATGCCTTTGCTGGTATTTTGTCTGAGGCGAGAAAATATCGACTGAATCTCACTGTGGCGCACCAGTATACTGCTCAGCTGATTTCTGATAAAAGTTCTGCAGTACGGGATGCGGTTTTCGGCAACGTCGGTACCATGATTGTTTTTCGAGTCGGTTCGGATGATGCTGATTTTCTGGAAAAGGAATTTGACCCAGAGTTTACTCCTTCGGACATTGTGAATTTGCCGAACTATAAAATTTATCTGAAATTAATGATAGATGGCGTAACCTCGCGTCCTTTCTCTGCAAAAACTTTGCCACCAATGGTGAAATCAGGTGATAAAAAGGTTGAGGATATCGTTATAAAATCTTCCCGTGATTTGTATTGCAGGCCCAAGGAAGTCGTCGAAAGAGAAATCAATGAGTGGAGTGGTATGTCTCTAGGGGGTGACAACATTGTTTCTTTTGGCGGAATGGAAAAGTTCGAGATTATTTGTTCTCTTTGTGGATTAAAAAAGACGGTACCATTCAAGCCCGAACCGGGAAGACCTGTCTATTGCAAGGAATGTATGGCAAAAATAAAGTCCGGAGAGGTGAAGGTGCAAAAGGGTTCTCTAAATCAGATGAAGTATGATGATTCCAATTTTTTAAAACCATTAGCGGATTTGGGCATAGAGTTCAAGCAAAAAGAGGGAGGAAAAATTGAAGAAGAAAACAGATATCAGGAAAGGGGAGAGAAGAATTTTTCTACCGCAAACAAACCAGTTCGTAAGCCGTTTTCTGCTCCCGCAAAACCCATTACTCCATCGGGCAAACCTGGGGTATTCGGAGCAATAAAAAAAGTTTTCACAAAAAATGTGAAGCCAAAGGAGAATTTTGCCTTGAGGGAGGCATTAAATAAAGTCGCAGAAAAAACACCCAAGGAAGAGTCAATTTCAGGACCAGCGCCCAAGCCAGTCTCGCTTGATATTCTTAAAAAACAGACAGAAGGGGCGATGAAGGAAGCTTTGGCCTCTAAAGACCGCGCTGCCAGTGCCGAGGAAATGGATAAATTAAAAAATTTAATTTCTAATACGCAGGCAACTCCAACTCCAACTCCAACTCCAACTCCAACTCCAGCCCCAAACCCGACCCCAATTCCAACACCGAATCTTTCGACGCCCACGAAAGAAGTCCCGGAAGACGTTTTAAGAAAAATTTTGGAATAAGTAAATATTATTTACGACTCTATAGGTAGCGACAATAGCAGCGGTTTCACCACGGAGGGTAAGAGGTCCCAGGGAAGCAGCAGTATATCCCATATTCTTTGCAAGTTCAATTTCATTTTTCGTAAAGCCACCCTCCGGTCCTATAAAAATACTTGAGTCGCCAGAGTCATTTGGCTGATATTCTTTCTCCCCGAGGTGAAAAATAATTTTTTCTCGTGCTTTTGCGCCGTCAAGTAACGCGTCCTTAAAATTTAAAATAGGGGATAGGGTCGGGACGGTGCTCCTGCCACATTGTTCGCTTGCTTCAAGAATAATTTTTTTCAACCTTGCCTCATTTAATCCCGTCTTAACCGTCCGTTCCGTGATGACCGGAATTATCTTTGAGACCCCTACCTCTACCGCTTTTTGTACCGCCAATTCAAAGTTTTCTTTCTTTAATATTGCTAAATATAAGTTTACAGTTTTACCACCCACATTATTTTCTATTTTCCTCTCAATTTTACCCGAAATTTCATTTTTTGATATCAAAATTATTATAACTTCCGCCTCACCCCCTTTCCCGTCAGAGAGAATAATTTTATCACCAATTTTAAATCTCAAAACAACCTTTATTTGCTTGACCGTTTCGGGATCTATAATTTTTATCTCTTTTTGGGAAAGGTCATATTCGCCGATAAATCTATGTAATTTCATGCTTAATATG
>JBAYHY010000010.1:0-31698 GCA_041665885.1 Minisyncoccota bacterium | reverse complement strand
TTTCACCGTCTCCGATGAACATGGACGCTACTTTATGTTGACCCCGAAAGGAGAATATTTAATGAGAGTTTACACTCCTTCCCATATCGTGCCGAACAGAATGAAAGAAGTCACCATTACTTCTACCCGAGGGTGGATTAGTAGGGAGGTGGTGGTGTAGGGAATGCCCAGCTATAATTTTAATTGTACTTGACAATTGTGATAATCTGTGTATAATATCTTCGGAGTAAATTAACAAAACTCACTATAAGGAGAAGGTGGTTCGGTCGGAAACAAAATGGGTAGGGCAATGAAACAGTCATAGCCAACTGGAGGGTATGGTATGAACGCAAACAAGGTTCTCGCGATTCTCGTCGGCTTTACGCTCTTCATTCTCGGCATTCTCACCACAACGATCTCGGCCCAGGATTCGCGAATCAAGCCGATGCCCAAGAATACCAAGGTGCAGATGCTGACCAGCAGCAATGCACGAGCGCTCACCAGCGATGAGATCTCGAAACTCCTGCCGGCCAATAAGGCCCGAACCGAGAATTCACCGTATGGAATTCCCCAAGCAAAGGCGACTATCGAGGCGACGGGCCTTTCTACCGGAGAGACGTATGTTCTCTTCCAAACGACTGAACCGCTGTCCTCCGGAAGTTACCTGGTTTTTACCATGAATATGCCAAACGGAAATAGCATCTGTTTGGGTGGATTCATGGTGCAGAGTGAATACCGATGGGGAGCGCAGCTCTGGAACGGAAACTTTCCCGGCATCTGGCCAGGTGGGTGGACACGCTTTGCAGTCTATCTGTTCGATGCCGGCGGAAATTTGTCCTATACGTCAACCCTCGTGAATGTCCAGGCTTGCTGTGGCACTCAGCCTGGCCCAATCCGAACGGCGACAGTTTCGACCGATGGGTACTGGGTCGAGGTCAAGGGCAATTTCCTGGAAACAGACACATTGGCTACCTTGGGCGGAATGCCGGCACCCACGTTCTTCGAATATGACCCCAGTACTGGAGAACCAATTATTAAGGTTCTAAACCAGTACGGGATCCAGGGGCAAACCAACTTGACCGTCTGCTCCAACGGAGAATGCGCCAGCCGGGTCATGTACATAAACCGGCAGTAGCACAATTATAGTGTGTCTAGCACTAAAAAATAACTAGGCGGGCCCAAGAGCCCATTTCTTGGAGAATTAACCAGCAATCACCGAAAGGAATTGCTGGTTTTTATTTTTATGCCTCTATTTTAGGAATCCTGTGAGGATTGTGGTTTGGGCAGGATTTGTTCGAGCAGCGCTCGGGTATGGTCTTAGTGCCTTCCATCATGAGTGAACCGCAAAGTTTGCAAATGTTGCCGGTCGGTTTTGCTTTCATGGCAAATTTACAATCAGGATAATTCGAACAGGAATAAAAAATCCCAAACCTACCGCGTCTTTCGGTAATAGTTCCTTTTTTACAAACAGGACAAGGCACCCCGGTATTCTTCCTGGCTTCTTCGGCCTCGTCTTTTTTAATGAATTTGCATTTCGGATAACGCGAGCAAGCGATGAAGGTGCCAGAACCATCGCGTCTTTCCTTGATGACGAGTTTTCCGCCGCCACTTTTCCCTTTTTTGTCTCCACAGAGGGGACATTTCTCACCCGTTTCTTCTGGACCTTTTAATTCTGTGCCATCAAGAGTCAATGCTCCATCACAGTCCGGATATTTGGAACAAGAATAGAATTTCCCCGCACGAGAGAGTTTAATAATCATCGGGCTTCCGCATTTCGGACATTTAATATTTTTTGGGGCTTCACCCAGGTTTGTCGCTTTTTCTAATTTTTCTTTTGCTTTCACGTCTTTAGAAAAAGGAATATAAAAATCCTTTAAAGTTTTCTCATAATCTCGTTCTCCGCGAGAAATTTCGTCGAGTTCATCTTCCATCTCCGCGGTAAAGGTATCAGAAATATAATTGGCAAAATGTTTTTCCAAAAAGTCGGACACTACTTCACCTACGTCGGTAGGGAATAATGTTTTGCCCTCTTTCCTCACATACCCGCGCTCTTCTATCGTTCTCATTATCGAAGCATAGGTAGAAGGTCTGCCTATGTCTCGCGCCTCGAGTTCCTTAATCAAACCGGCTTCACTATATCTATTCGGGGGTTCGGTAAATTTCTCTTCACTTTTCAATCCTAGTAATTTTAGTTTTTCACCTATTTTGCATTGCGGTAATTCAACATCATCACCCCTGGCTCCGGCATCTACCGTCAGCCATCCCGGGAAAAGAAGGCGAGAGCCAACTGCACCGAATTCGGGTAGATCTTCGTGGTCCTCGATAATTGCGGTAATTTTCGTCTTCAACAATTCCGCATCCGCCATTTGTGATGAAACTGCGCGCTCCCATATCAGTCTATAGAGTCTGTCGTAGTCATCGTGTCCGGTGTGCAATTTATCTATATGAGTAGGGCGAATGGCTTCGTGCGCCTCTTGGGCATTTTTTGATTTCGTTTTATAAATTCTAGCTTGCGCATATTCTTTCCCATATTCTTTGTTTACAAAAGATATGATTTGCCCTTGGGCTACGCTAGAAAGATTGGTACTATCTGTTCGCATATAAGTAATGTGACCGGCTTCATAGAGCTTCTGTGCTATCTGCATCGTGCGTGATGGAGAATATCCGAGCCGCGAGCTCGCTGTTTGTTGCAAAGTAGAAGTGGTAAATGGCGCGCGAGGAGAACGTTTCTGTTCACTTTCCTTTACTCCTTTGACCAACCATACTCCTTTTTCTCCTTCGGTTAGTATTTTCTCAACCAATTTTTCATCTCGTGGTTCTTCACTACATTCTAGAGTAAGTTTCGCTCCCTTTGCCGTTTCAAATAGCCCTAATATTTTCCAAAATTTTTCCGGCACAAAAGCACGGATTTCTCGTTCGCGCTCCATGATTATGCGAAGCGCGGGGGACTGAACCCGACCAGCGGATAGCCCATATCTTACTTTTTTCCAAATAAGCCCTGACAAATCATAACCCACCAAGCGGTCTAGTACTCTGCGTGCCTCCTGGGCTTTGCGGAGGGCCGTGTCAATCTTCCGTGGATGTCTTAGGGCTTCTTCTACGGCCTCTTTGGTGATTTCATGAAAAGTCACTCTTTCGATTGGTGCCTTAACTTTTTTATCCGTCTTGAGCAGCGTTTCGATGTGCCAGGCGATAGCTTCACCCTCCCGGTCAGGGTCTGTCGCCAGCATAATTTCTGTCGCTTTTTCGGCAAGCCCCTGAAGTTCATGCACAATTTTTTCCTTGCCCCTGGATATTTCATAATGAGGAACAAATCCACCTTCTATGTCTATAGCTTTTTTATTGGATTTCGGCAAATCTCGAATGTGCCCCACGGAAGCACGCACGGTAAAAGCACCCTCAAGATATTTCTCGATGGTCTTTGCTTTTGATGGTGATTCAACGATTAAAAGTTTCATACAATAGTCAGTATTACATGAAATTCATTTTTTTGGCAAATTTATTGCAATAAATTATTACGAAAAAATTTATTTTGCCTCTTGCTTTTTCCTTATTTCTGTTGTAATTTATGAAAGGAGAAAGGAGGTGTTCCATGCCGTGGGTCAATGAACAAATGTTTTGTAGTCTTCTACAATCGAAGCTTGGAGCGTCCTGGGACCGTGCTATCAAAATCTTTCACGACTATGGTCCCAACCTGTCGTACGACGTCACCAACATTCTGTGTTTCGCGGCCGATCAGGCAAAAACAGACGAGGTACTTGAGGTCATGGAGAAACACTACAAGAGTCATCTCCAGTTTCAGCATCCGGATATTCGTGGCACCGCTGGAGACCGACTTCTTGGTGTCAATCCGACAACATCAATGTTCCTTCGTATCTACCAACAGACACTTGGACTTCAAGTGTCTCTCACTGAACACCTTCTCGGCACTGAGGCATAATAAACTCTTCCGACCAGGCTACAATACGCGCACGACCTCCGGGTACGGCGCGTTTTTTTATGCTAATTATAATACTTGACGTCTATTTATTTATTAACTAATATATTTTTATCGACCTGGAAACGGCATGGCTCTGATTTCAAAAAGATGTGGGGTGTTAGCCGCCAGCCCCTTAGCCGGTTCTCATGGGAGAACTACGGGAAACAGCAGGTAGTTCTGACCCCGAAAAATGTACGCGGCCCATGAGGATTCCAGGTTTCTATGGGGTGGCCTTCCCGGGCCACCCCTTTTATATCGATCTAATTTCACCTAACTCTTCTTTAATCAAGCCTTTTATTTCCATTACCGAGAGAAGCGCGTTAGCGGTCGGTGTCGGCATTTTAAGAGCTCGTATTAAATCATCTCTCGGAACTGGTTCACGCAGTAAATCAAACACTCTTTTTTCTTCCGGCAATAAATCCAAAAATAGTTTTGCTTGCTTTTCTTTTTTATCGGGCAACTCGAAACCTAGCGCCTCCAGGACATCCTCCGAAGAAGTTACCGGCGTTGCCCCGGCCTGAATCAATTTATTTGTACCCTTTGAGTTTGAAGAAAACACCGACCCTGGCACCACCAATAAATCTCTATTGTATTCTGTCGTAAGGCGCGCAGTAATCAATGTTCCTGACCTTTCTTCCGCTTCTATAATAAGTACCGCTTTGGAAATTCCTGCCATTAACCTATTGCGCATCGGGAAACTCCACTGTGTAGCCTTGAAGTCGGGCTCAAATTCAGAGATTAAACATCCGCCATTTTCTACTACCTCATCCATTAGTCTTACGTTGGTTTTCGGATATATTGCCTCCTTCGATAATCCTGATCCGGGAAAAACTAATGTTTTGAGACCAACCTGCATTGCTTTTTTATGGGCTATGGTGTCTATACCCATGGCAAAACCGGAAACTATCACTATCGGATATCCCTTGAGCCCGGCAATGATTTTCTCGCATGCTTCTTTTCCGTAAGAAGTAAATTTACGGGAACCTACGACTGAAAGATAAATTAAATTCTCTGGAGGCAATTCACCCTTTACCCAAAGCTCTTCCGGTGGTTGCGGAATTTCGAGCAGTGCTTTGGGGAATTTATTTTTTGGCAGTTTTCTAATTTCCATGTTTTGTAATTATATAGATATTATTATATACTATAAATATGTTAGATATAAAATTTATTCGTGAAAATAAAGACATCGTTCAGGCAGGAGCAAAGAAGAAACGCGTGGATATTGATATTGAAAAGCTTCTTGCCCTTGACGACGAGCGCCTAAAACAACTAAAGGAAGTAGAAGAACTTCGTACGGAGATAAATAGAGTTTCGAATGACATCGCTCGCGATCAAGATCCAGCCCTCAAAATTCAGTTGATTGAGGAAATGCGAATAGTCAAAGAAGACATAAAAAACAAAGAGGAAAAATTCAAAGCCGCCATGGATGAATGGCAAAAAATGATGCTTCGGATTCCCAATATTCCTTCCGTAGATACACCAGAGGGGGCAGACGAGAGTGGCAACCAAGTACTGCGAAGCTGGGGAGAAAAACCACAATTCTCTTTTGTCCCAAAGGAACATGATGAACTTGGAAAGTCATTGGGAATAATCGACACAGAAACAGCGGCCCGGGTTGCTTCCTCGAGATTTTCATATTTGAAAGGAGACTTGGTACTTTTGCAGTTTGCCCTTATTCAAAAATGTTTGGAAATTCTAACGAACAAGGAGACTCTGAAGAATATCGCGGAAGGGTCAAATGTTGCGGTGTCTGATTCATGCTTCGTGCCCATTATCCCGCCGGTATTTGTTAGACCACTTGTGCAGGTTAAGATGGCGCGCTTCATGACACCGGAAGATCACTATATGTTTCCCAATGATGATCTGATGCTTGTCGGTAGTGCTGAACACACCTTGGGTTCTATGCATATGAACAAAATTTTTGAGGAAAAAGAATTACCACTACGATATGTAGGGTATTCTACGGCTTTTAGAAGGGAAGCAGGCGCAGCTGGAAAAGACACGAACGGAATTTTGCGACAACATCAATTTGATAAATTAGAAATGGAGGTTTTTTCCCTGCCAGAGAATTCAATGCAGGAACAAAATTTTCTTGTCGCCATCCAGGAATATATAATGCAGACCCTAAAACTTCCTTATCAGGTCGTCGCTGTTTGTACGGGTGACATGGGCTTCCCGGACAGTAGACAAATCGACATTGAAACGTGGATGCCTGGACAAAATAAGTACAGAGAAACCCATAGCGCAGACTCTACCGGCGGTTTCCAGGCTCGACGCCTGAACACCAGAGTACGAAGGAGTGATGGTAAAATAGAGCCAGTCCACATGAATGACGCGACCGTTATTGCTATCGGGCGCGCCCTGATTGCTATTATGGAGAACTATCAACAAGCCGATGGTAGCATTATGGTACCGGAAGCCTTGAGAAAATATTTAGGTGGTAAAGAATTTATCAAAAAATAACTACCGATGCAAAAAAGAAACGTTTTAAATTCTCCGCGTCTCTTAGATTTAAAAAAAAGAAGGCGCAAGGTAATTCTGGTTAAAATTATTTTATTTGCTTTAGTGTTTGTTTTTGTATTTGGCTCTCTGGCCTTTCTTTCGGGTCTCAAAAGTTTGAATATTAATAGTATCGAAATAACGGGAAATAAAATTATCGAAACTGAGATGATAAGAACCGCCGTAGAGCAAACCATATATGGCAAATATTTATGGCTTTTTCCAAAATCAAATCTTTTGATTTATCCAAAGAATTCCATAAAACATAATCTGCAAAATTCCTTTAGAAGAATTGGAAGTATTGATTTAACGATAAAGGACAGTCAAACTCTCGTCGTAAATATGACCGAAAGGGAAGCAAAATATGTGTGGTGTGGGGATGTTTTACCAGAGGCAAACGACGACAATCAAAAATGTTATTTTATGGATAGTGCCGGCTATCTTTTTGATGAGGCTCCATATTTCTCCGGAGAAGTGTATTTTAAATTTTACGGCAAAGTTGATGCACCGCTCGGAGCGTATTATTTCAAGCAATATTTCGAACATTTAATTGCTTTCAAGGAAGCCCTCGTGAACATGGGACTTCGACCGGTCGCTCTATATATCATAAACTACGACGAAGCACACATGTTTCTTTCAAGGGGCACCTCTCTGGCTGAACCCAAAATAATTTTTAACCCAAGTGGTGATTTTAAAAATACAGAAGAGAATCTCGATGCAGCCCTCAACACCGAGCCATTACTATCCAAATTCAAAAATGAATATTCCTCACTACAGTACATAGATTTACGTTTTGGAAATAAGGTTTATGATAAATTTCAATGAATAATCTTGGATTCTGGGCAAAGTTAAAAAAACCATTTTTTTGTTTGGCACCAATGTCGGACGTCACCGATATCGCTTTTAGGACTATTTTGGCAAAGTACAGCAAGAATAGAGAAAACAAGGACCGCATTGTTTTTTGGACAGAATTTGTGGCAGCGGATGGCTTGTGCAACAAGCTAGCGAAAAAGAAGTTGTCTCATATCCTGGAGTTTTCGAACAGCGAAAGACCTATCGTGGCGCAAGTTTTCGGCGCTAACCCGGAAAATATGAAAAAAGCGTGCCAATACGTTGCGAGTCTCGGTTTTGATGGAATAGATATCAACATGGGCTGTCCGGATAAATCCGTCGTAGCTCAGGGCGCCGGATCAGCCTTAATTAGGACTCCTGCCCTTGCGAGAAAGATAATTGAGGCAGCCCACGAAGGTATCAGAGCAGCCGGTCAGAATATTCCGGTATCGGTAAAAACCAGAATCGGTTTTAATAAAGAAGATATTGATAACTGGATTCCAGAACTCCTAAAAGAAAATATTTCAGCCTTAACGGTTCACTTGCGCACCACGAAGGAAATGTCATTGGTCCCGGCCAATTGGACTCATATAAAAAAAATTAAAGACCTCATTAAAAAAAGCGGAAAGGAAATACTTCTCATTGGCAATGGAGACATCACGAGCATGGAGGATGGAAAAGAAAAAGCACGAGAATATGGTTGCGATGGTGTGATGATCGGTCGTGGTGTTTTCGGCAACCCCTGGTTCTTTTTATTAAACGAAATTTACAATGCTTCTACCGAGGAAAAATTAAAAGTATTGGTTGAACACACGTATCTTTTCGAAAAGAAACTCGCCAAACCTAAACACAAAGGCTTTGCCGTAATGAAGAAACATTTTAAAGCCTATGTGAATGGTTTTGACGGAGCAAAAGAACTTCGCACAAAATTGATGGAAACAGAAAATGCCAAAGAAGTGGAAAAAATAATTACTTCTTTTTTGAAAACAAATAAAAAAACTTGTTGAGGTAATATCTTTTTTAGGGGGTTTTGAGCGCGACGGCGCGAAAACCTCAAAATTTTTTAAGCTTCAAAAAATTTGTACCCTAGAAAAAGATGTACCGATAAAAAGTTTTTATTAAGCAAAAGAAAATCAAAAATTTGTGAGCCTTCGCCCTCGGAGTCATAAGGACAGGGAACCCACGACTCTTTAAATTTTTATTTTCTTTTGCTTCTAAAAGTTATATAATCGAAACATGCATGATTTAGCTTTATATCGTAAATACAGGCCCAAAACCTTCAAAGAAGTATTGGGGCAAGATCATATTGTAAAGGTCCTGGAAAGCTCCGTGGAGACAAACAAAGTCTCCCATGCATACCTTTTTGTGGGCTCGAGGGGCACAGGCAAAACCTCTGTCGCCAGAATTTTCGCCGATAGTATAGGAGTTTCAGCCAATGACCTTTACGAGATAGATGCTGCCTCCAATCGCGGGATAGAAGACATAAAGGAACTTCGTGATGGAGCAAGGGTCTCCCCATTTGATTCTAAATATAAGGTTTATATTATTGATGAAGTACACATGCTATCCAAAGACGCTTGGGGAGCACTCCTTAAAACCCTGGAAGAGCCACCGAAACATGTCATTTTCATTTTAGCCACAACAGAATTTCACAAAGTGCCGGAAACCATTATTTCTCGTTGTCAGGTTTTCGCTTTTAAAAAAGCTTCAGACACAATATGCAAAAAGATGCTACTGGATGTCGCAAAGAAAGAAGGATTTGAATTGGATGCTGGAAGCGCAGAACTTTTAGCTATTTTAGCTGATGGCTCATTCCGCGACGGTCTGGGTGAACTACAAAAAATTCTAAATTTTTCCAAAGGCAAAAAAATCAAAAGGGAGGACATAGAGAAAATTACCGGCGCACCGAAAACTGTTTTGGTAAATGATTTGATCTCCGCAATCGCTGAAAAAAATTTAGAAAAAGGGATTAAAACTATTAAAACCGCCTCCGAAGCAAATTTGGATATGAAATTATATTTCAAATTGATTATCCAAAAATTCCGCATGGCAGTCATCATTCGATATGCTCCGAAATTGCATGAAGATATGGTAGGGGACTTGGGTGAAGCTGATTTAAAATTTTTAAAAGAATTGGTTAAAGAGGATAAAGAAGGAATGCTCCGTTCTGGGGCATTAAGTATCCTACTTGATGCGTACCAAAATACAGATAACGCTTTTATTACCGAGCTCCCGCTCGAACTTGCACTTATAAAGATAATCAACAAAGAACCGCTCACTGTGGATAAATAGTTTGTCGTACATGGGTGAGATGTTATAATACTAATATCCTACCTATGATAAAGAAAACAAGCGAAAAGGAAAAAGCAATTAGGCTAAGAAAAGAAGGGAAAACCTATTCGGACATTTTGAGGCTTGTCCCTGTCGCTAAATCTACATTAGCTATTTGGCTTAGTGAGGCTAAACTTTCTATCCCAGAAAAACAAAAATTTACTGAGGCCAAACGGTTAGCTTCGCTTCGTGGCGGACAAGCTAAGAAAAAACAAAGAATTGAGAAGCAGAATAAGATTTTCTCTGAAGCAAAAACAAAAATAAAACCTTTATCAGAATATGAATTCTTTTTATTGGGTGTTGCTCTTTATTGGGCTGAAGGTACAAAAGAGAAGGAGTATCGTCCTGGGTCTGGAGTTGCATTTTCTAATATGGATCCAATGATGATAATATTATTTCTTAAATGGCTTGAAAAAATATGCAAAATTCCAAAATATATGATAGGATTCGAAATAATGGTTCATGAGAGCCATAAGGAAAGGGTAGAAGAAGTAAGACGATTTTGGTCTAAAATAACAGGTTTTTCTATTAATAATTTTTCTAAAGTTTACTTCAAAAGAAGCAAAATTAAAAAAACTAATAGAAAAAATATTGGAAAAAAATACTACGGTGTTTTAAAAAT
The DNA here is from genome assembly GCA_041665885.1 of Minisyncoccota bacterium. Lineage (GTDB taxonomy): Bacteria > Patescibacteriota > Minisyncoccia > Phycocordibacterales > UBA9973 > UBA9973. The sequence continues at coordinate 21,457 of JBAYHY010000010.1, read as the reverse complement.
ACATGTTAGAAAAAGTTCAGAGTTGGTTAGGAAGATAGCTAGTTGGTCGGAAACAATTTTTGAAGAAGTTTTGAAAATAAAAGATAAATAATATACTGGGGGATCGTCTAACGGTAGGACAACAGATTTTGGATCTGTTTATCTAGGTCCGATTCCTAGTCCCCCAGCAAGTTTGACAATGTCTAAATATATTGTAATGTAAAGAAAGTAAAGGTTCTTTCAGGTTTACTTCAAAGGTAAAAGCGTGCGCATTGCGAGACGCTAGTTGAATCAAAATCATGTTTTCAAAGAGGGCCCCTACGGGCTCTCTTTTTTTAGGAAATTTTAATATTTATTTGATATAATAAAAACGTGAACAATAAAGAAGAAAAAGAAATAAGCGTAGATATTTTAAAGCACATTGAAGATTTATCGAACAAGGTAAATAAAATGATGGCGCCTCATGCCAAAACTGTATTTCATAGATATCCCATAACCTTTGGCCTCTTGATTTTACTCGGGGTCACTGCACTTCAACTTGGATTGAAAGAAGTAATATCCGATCTCGGCTTGCTTGATATAAATCCCATATATTTAATTTTAATTGGAATTATCATCCTCATTATCACGGGAACGATATATAAAAAATTGGAAAAGTAAAATTTTTACGGTATCTTGTATTTTACAAATGTCGAACAACCCTTGCTAAGCGACACTGAAGGTGCCATACTTTCCATACCTCCCATACCTCCTTTCCCTCATAGGAGCATCATCAGTCATCCCACTTTTTTAGGGATGCAGTCAATCATCTAGCCGCCCAATATACACAGGGCGGCTTTTGCTTTTTTGTAAACAAAGGAACAACCCCCTTGACAAATTTATCGATGGGGTATATGATACTATTGGAGAACCTAAACATTTGAAAGGAGGGGAGCTTGAAGAAAGCACTGATTTTCTTCGTTACTCTCATCGCGCTCGTCGTGGCGACCATGGCTCTCGCTATGCCACCGCCCCAAGCAGGCACCAACACCGCCGGGGATATGGCAATAATGGTAGAAACACAAGCGGCCACCCCGGCACCCGCCACAATCATCACCCTCGGAGCCACTCGCTACGGCGAGCCCGAGGCACAGCCGGCGGCACTACCCGCGGCCAGACGCCTTCCACTGCCAGAGACGGCGAGAAACTCGTTGGTTGCTTCCCACTTGGGAACAAGGCCAACACGAGCCGTGACAGCCGGCATGGTGGCGGTCAAAAACGCCGCCAGGACGTACGCTTCCTGGCACGAGGATGGGGCCCTCGCAAGCCAGAGGTAAACGCATCACCTTTTGATTCAATGAGAGTCGAACGGGAACCCCCAGTTTGGGGGAGGGAGGTCTTCGGGCCTCCCTTTTTTATTTTTCATACAAAATTATAAATATATTTTTATATTGTTTTCAAACAAAGACGAAAAAAGACCGTTAGTGTCTTTTAAATAAAAGTCTTGACGATCTTTAAGATGGGGTGTGGGGGTCCCGAAGGACCCCCACGACCCGGTCACGTCCTAGCTCTGCTCTTCGTCTGCGTTGGCTAGAAGGTGACCTCCTTCGCGCTGAGCGGCATCGACTTCTTCGCGATGCTGCTCCACTTGGCCGCGATGTTCAACTTTGTGATGACGGCGGGGGCACCACGTGCTTTGACCTCGTTTCTCTTCTCCATGAGCCGCTCCTTTTGTGCTTGATGGAGGGGACCAGCGCCCAACCATCTTCATTAATTAATATAGTATATTTTCGATATGTGTCAAGCAATTTTGATACTTCATGAAGATTTCACTTCTGGGGTATAATATATAAAATATGAAAATATTAATTGTAGAAGACAATACAAAATTAGCAGATAACATCAAACAAGGCCTCATGCAAGAGGGTTACGCGGTAGATGTCATCGAAGAAGGCACCGCAGCCGAACGTAGAATATTAATTAATAGGGATGAATATGATTTAGTCATTTTAGATAGGATGCTTCCAGGAAAAGACGGCGTATCAGTATGTATGACCTGGAGGGAAAGTGGAGTGACCATCCCAGTACTCATGTTGACGGCACTCACCACGACAGAAGACAAAGTCATCGGGCTTGATGCCGGAGCGGATGACTATCTCGCAAAACCATTTGCCTTCAAAGAACTCCTCGCGCGTATTCATGCCCTGCTTCGTCGCCCAAAACAAACTTTTCCTGATATACTTATTCATAAGGATATAAATATTAACACCACAAGCAGGGAAGTCACCTTGAAAGGCAAGCCGATCTCTCTTACTCTCAAAGAATTCATGGTGCTTGAATATTTAATGCGAAATATCGGAAAGGTAGTTACTCGAGATGAATTGTATTCACACGCTTGGGATTTTGCCGACTCATCGTTTAGCAATACCGTAGATGTACATATAAAAAACTTAAGAAAAAAAATTCATGATAATGCAAAAATTATTAAGACAATTAGGGGAGTGGGCTACAAAATGGAGAGTTAATTATATTGAGGACGAATTTTTTATTGCCAGAGTCAGGCTCACTTTTTACTATACCGTTACGGCAATAGTAATTTTGGGCGGATCAAGCATCCTACTTTACAACGCCATTCTCTCGAATCTTGCCGATTCCTTAGCGGCAAATATTTTTCTGAGTCCTAGTGTCTCTCAATCGATTTTAGATAGAGCTCAGGATATTTTACTGAATCGTTTTTTGACTATCGATATCACAATCATTTTCCTTATTATTATCCTGGGGTTTTTTCTAACCAATAAAACACTCAAGCCTATCAAAATCAGTGTTCAGAAACAAAAAAGATTCATCGCTGACGCCTCACACGAGCTTCGCACACCCACCGCTGTAATTATTTCGGGTCTTGAAGTTACGCTTGATAATAAAAAGCTAGATTTTATGTCTGCGAAGAAGACATTGGAAAACACGCTAGACGAGATGAGGGAATTCTCAAAATTAAGCAACAACCTATTGGACATTTCGAAGTATGATTCCAAAACAAATATCAAACACGAGCTTCTCTCTATCAATAAACTAGTGAGGATGGTGGCTGAAAAAAGTAAAATTTTGGCCTCTGTCAAAAACATCAATTTTAAAATAAAAATTATAAGCAAGCCGATAATTATTCGAGGCAATGAAGTTGAGTTGGGTCGGGTACTCTACAACATTTTAGATAATGCAATAAAATATACCCCAGTCGGTGGGTCTATCGAAATATCCGACAAAACATCAATCAATAAATATATATTAACAATTACCGATACGGGAATCGGAATCCCTGCGAAAATCGTTCCCAAAATCTTTGACCCATTTTTTCGAGAAGGAGCCTCTCGAACAACCGATGGTGCCGGGCTTGGACTAACTCTCGTGAAAAGAATCGTCGATAACCACAAAGGAAATATCACCATAAGTAGTGAAGTTGATAAGGGAACCAGTATTCAAATCTCTTTACCACTAGCTTCATAGTAACTTCATTTAGTATTTATATAATACATATTATGTGGTTAAAATTGACCGCGTAATTATTAACTTAAACAATACACAAAATATGAAATACAAAAAACATATAGCGACAGGTGCCCTTGCAATATCGTTATTGGTAGGAGGAACTCCTATTCTAGCCGCCACACCACAGGATTTGGGAATAAAAAATATACAATATTTACACCAAAAACAAAACAAGAATTTCAAAATTCACAAGGAGGGAAGGCGCAACATAGTCGGGACAATTACAATGATGAACGATACAGGCTTCATTATGGAAATAAAAAATGTAAAAACCAACACAATATCGTCGGTAGACGTTAATACCGACACCCTCACGAAATATGCAATGAACGGCACGATAGCGACATATTCTGATCTTCGGGTAGGGCAGAAGGTGATAGTCGCCGGAAAATTAGACAAAGCAACGAACATCATAAACGCAAAGAGGGTTCGGATTGTAATAAATTAGTAATTTAAGTTTTACCCAAAAGGTGTTATGATATTTAAATATGCCTTTTGTTGAACCCATTCGTAATTTTTACGGTCGTTTTGAGCGACCGATTTCATCCTTTTCCCTGGTTTTTGGTTTCGTTTTTGATGCCCTTACCTTAAAACGAGTAGATACTCTTTGGGAAAATATCTGGATTCTGGGACACCTCATTATTGTTGGAATTTTTATTACCCTAATCCATCTTCAAAAAAACGAATTGGGTGGTGAAAAAAATCCCAAGAAAGCACATTTTTGGTATGTGAATATATTGCAATTTTTTTTCGGAGGAATTCTTTCTACATATTTAGTATTTTACTTTAGGAGTTCAGACATCCTCGTCACTTGGCCTTTTTTATTTGTTTTACTGCTGGCCTTCATGGCAAATGAATCAATGAAGCGTCATTACATCCGATTGAGTTTCCAGATTAGCTTATTTTTCCTTTCAATATATTCATTTGCTATATTCATGGTACCAGTATTAACTCATCAGATAGGTACAAAGATATTTTTATTGTCCGGCCTAATCAGCCTAGTTTTTATAGTATTGTTTATCGTAATATTATTTTACTTTATAAAAGATAAATTTGCGGAAAGCAAAAAATTGATTTTTGTTTTAATCTCTGGAATTTTTATTCTGGTAAATGCTCTGTACTTCACGAATTTAATTCCCCCAATTCCTCTATCCCTCAAAGATGGCGGGATTTATCATTCTGTCCAAAAAAATAACGATGGCAATTATGTTGTGACTTATGAAAACCGCGGAATAAAGGATTTTTTCAACTTATATCCCACTTTTAGCAAATTAACAGCGGAACCGGTTTATGCTTTTAGCGCCATTTTTTCACCAAAAAACCTAAATATAACCATTGTCCACGAATGGCAATATTATGGTGCAAATAAAAAAAAGTGGATAACGGACAGGGAAATCAATTTGCCGGTAATAGGGGGCAGGGATGGAGGTTTTAGAACCTATTCAGCACGCTCTAATCTCATGGCAGGGAAGTGGCGCGTGAATGTTAAAACCACACATGGCCAAACTATTGGTACAATAAGATTTAATCTCGCACCTGCTGTTGTAAAGCCACAACTATCAACTAAAATAAAATAAATCTATCCATTAATAATATCGCTAATACAACTTGCAAATTTTGTAGAATCATGGCGAATGAATCCTCGCACTGCGGAAATCTTGTCGGCTAAACCCTTATTAAAAACTACGTGGGACAAAAGAGGAGCCCCGATAACACGATTATCCTTAAAATCATTTTCAATTAAAACGCCGTCACCCTCCTGTAATTTGTAATACTCTAGTTGTTCAGGCGACGGCATTTCATTATTTACCAAAACAACATCGACTAGCTTGCCGAGGTATTTCTCCGTATTATTTACATAAGTACTAACCTTCCAGTGTAGCGTGTGTCCTTGTTTGTTTGTTAAATTAATCGGTAAAATAATTTTAGCCTTACTTTCCACGATGGCTTCCCTAAAACCATTCACGATGAGGTTCGGCACAACGGAGCAATAATAGTTCCCAGGTCCGAGAATAATATAGTCAGCTTCTAAAATTGCCTGCCTGGCATTTTCGTTCAAATCAACCTTGTCTTTATAAAAAATCTCCTTTATGCCAACGCCCTCTAGATCAGCGTGATTGATTTTATTTTCTCCTTCAATCATTTTCTCATTTTTAAGCAGGATGGAAAGTGTTGCTTTGTTGCCGGTCACCGGTATTACCCGACCCTTAACCTTTAAAATTTCCGAGGCTACTTCAACTCCCCGAACAAAATCTCCAGTGACTTTTTCCAATGCCGCTAAAAAAATATTACCAAAACTATGACCCCCGAGAGTCCCTTCCTCAAAACGATAATTTATTAAATTACGAACAATGTCACTATGCTCACTTAATGCCACCAAGCACTGCCTCACATCCCCCGGCGGAAGCACTCCGAGTTCATCCCTTAATACACCGGTAGACCCACCATCATCCGCCATGGAAACGAGGGCCGTTAAAGAAACATCAGGAAGGTTTTTCAATCCAGAGAGAATGGTGTAGTTGCCTGTTCCGCCGCCGATGGTCACAATTTTTTTCATATAATAATTATACCAAGAAAGTGGAGTTTTTTGAAAAAACATGTAAGATAAGGAGATGCTTCTCAGAATTTCGGCATCAATTTTGTTGTTGTTTTCTATATTTTTTATGCCCTTTTGGGTATCAGTGATACTGGCCATCGCTGGTATGTTTTATTTTGCCATATTTTTTGAGGCGACCATTATCTTCCTTATTTCTGATCTATTTTACGGAGTAAAGGAAGGCATGTTTCATGGCGAAGTTTTTGTTTCCTTTATTTTAGCCATAATTGCCCTTGGAGTGATAGAAATATCGAAAAAGAAATTAAAATTTTATAAATAAAAATCGAAATGATAACGAGAATTATAAAAAAAAATAGATTAAGAAATACAAATTCCTTTGTAGAACCGGATGAAATTTTTTTAGACTCAAAAAATTTACAGAACTTTGACCGCCAGCAGTTTGAGGGAAGAATAGAAAAATCAATCACAAAAAATACTATCTTTATATTTGGTTTCTTGTTTATTCTTTTAATGGGTATTTTTATTTCTCGTCTAGGCTTTTTGCAAATAGAAAAAGGGCAAGCATTTTTTGAAAGAAGTCAAAATAATATGCTAGAAAAAACAATAGTATTTACCGATAGAGGAATCATCTATGACAGGAACAAGATCGAGCTTGCCTGGAATAAAAATGAAACTCAAAACGACTCCTCTATACCGACGCGCACATATTTTTCACCGGGTTTTTCCCATTTACTTGGATACGTTAGTTACCCCACCAAAGACAAAGATGGCAATTTTTGGCAAGGGGAATTTATAGGCAAGGATGGACTAGAAAAACAATACAATAATTCTCTAAAAGGAGAGAACGGTGAAAAAATAATAGAAACCGATGCCCTGGGAAGAACTTGTTCAGAAAACATAGTAAATACCCCAAAACAAGGAACCGACCTCATAATTGCAGTTGATTCCAGAATCCAGGCTGAATTATTCACTTTAATAAAAAATCTTTCAGAAAATAGGACCTTCACCGGAGGGGCAGGAGTTATCATGAACGCACAAAATGGTGAAATAATCACTTCCACGAGTTTCCCAGAATATAATTCCGAGATTCTGTCGCTTGGAAAAGATGCCCCTACCATAAATAATTATTTGACAGATAAGAGAAAAGTATTTCTGGACAGAGACATCTCCGGTTTGTACACCCCGGGATCAATAGTAAAACCATTTTTTGCTCTCGGGGCTTTGGCGGAAAACATTATTGACCCATACAAAAAAATTCTTTCGACCGGTTCTATCTCAATCCCTAATCCATATTTCCCGGAGCAGGACTCTGTCTTCAAGGACTGGCAGGTAAATGGGTGGACCAACATGATGGAGGCAATCGCCGTGTCATCCGACGTATATTTTTATGAAGTTGGTGGTGGTTATAAAGATCAAAAAGGACTCGGTATTGCTAATCTTGAAAAATATGCCGAACTTTTTGGCTTTAATGAAAAAACTGGAATTGATTTACCAGACGAAAAAAGTGGAACTATTCCAAGCCCTGAATGGAAAGCAAAAAACTTTAATGGTGACCCCTGGAGAGTGGGGGATACTTACCATACTGCCATCGGACAATATGGCTTTCAGGTGACTCCAATGGAAATGGTTCGAGCGACCGGAGCGATCGCGAACAATGGCAAACTTTTAACTCCACACTTTATATTAAATGATCTTGCAAAAGAAAGTCAGTTTACCAATGTTGAATTGGACCAGTCTTACTTTGATACAGTGCGTGCCGGAATGAGAATGGCCGTAACTTCGGGAACAGCCAGTTCGCTCAATATCCCTTCAGTGCAAGTCGCTGCTAAAACCGGAACAGCCCAAATCGGCCTTGCGAAGAACAAGGTGAATTCCTGGGTCATTGGTTTTTTCCCATACGAAAATCCAAAATACGCTTTTGCTATTATGATGGAGGCAGGCCCGTCTACTAGTGGTAGCGGGGCGGCCGCCTCTATCATGGGACAACTTCTAGCATGGATGTCAACAAATACGCCGGAATATTTTAAATAATCATATTTGCTTTTTGTGTTTTTCTGAAATATAATAATCTCATGAGCAAAGCAAGAATACTTTTAATTTTAGGCACGTGGGTTGCGATATTACCATATTTAGGTTTTCCGTCTTTTTGGAAAAATATTTTATTCACGCTATCAGGACTAGTATTAACATATTTCAGCTATATTCTATATAAGAATTCAAAAGTAGGTGAACACAAAAAACCCTTCGACAATTTTATTGAAAACGACAATTTCAAGGAGGATACCCTCGATTCACAGGAATCAACTGAAGAAACAAATAAATAAAACTTATAATTAATGGAAAAATTTTCTAGAACAAAATATTTTGCTATCACTGTCTTTACGGTGATTATATTTTTTGTTTTTGGTATTTATATAGGAAGCCACAATCGTCCCGCCATCGAACAAATCGTGGGAATCACAAATAAGGAACCCGAAGTGACCACTACTGCTGATTTTTCGCCTTTTTGGAAGGTGTGGGAAGCAATGAACAAAAAGTACCCCGGCGCCAGTAATATATCTGATCAGGATAGAGTTTATGGTGCCATTTCTGGTCTCGTGTCTTCATTAAAAGACCCGTACAGTGTTTTCTTTCCCCCGGATGAAGCGAAGTCCTTCGAGGAAGAAATAGCAGGAAATTTCGACGGCATTGGCATGGAAGTCGGGATGAAGGATAAAATACTGACTGTCGTAGCTCCACTCAAGGATACTCCGGCATACAAGGCAGACATTAAATCAGGAGACAAAATTCTTAAAATCGATAATGCTGTTACCTCAGGATTAAGCATAGATGAAGCAATCAAACTAATTCGAGGCCCAAAGGGTACGACCGTCGCTCTTACAATCTTTCGTGACGGGGAGAAACAACCAAGAGAAATTAAAATTGTTCGAGAGACAATCAATGTACCCACCCTAGACACGGAAATACGTTCAGACGGTATTTTTGTTATAAAACTTTACAGCTTTTCCGCAAACTCTGCTCAACTTTTCCGCAACGCAATGGAGGAATTTTATAATTCTGAAAGTGACAAATTAATACTTGATTTACGTGGAAACCCCGGTGGATATCTAGACGCAGCCGTTGATATGGCAAGCTGGTTCCTAAAGGGCGGGAAGGTGATCGTTACAGAGGATTATGGCAATAATAAACCCTCAGATGTATATAGAAGCAAAGGCTATGATATGTTTGGCGACAAATTAAAATTCATAATTCTCATCGACGGCGGTTCAGCGTCTGCTTCTGAAATTCTTGCCGGAGCAATGCAGGACAACGGAAAGGCAATGCTTGTGGGCACACAAAGCTTCGGTAAGGGTTCCGTACAAGAAGTGATTAGTGTTACTCCGGACACAATTTTAAAGATTACAGTCGCAAAATGGTTAACCCCAAATGGAACGTCTATCTCCGAAAAAGGATTAACCCCCGACTATCCGGTGGAGATTACTCAGAAGGACGTCGACGCAAAAATTGATCCACAAATGAATAAAGCAGTAGAATTATTATTAAAGTAATAATAATATATGCGAGTAATATTTTTACAAGACGTACCGAGGGTGGGGAAGAGACACGACATAAAAGAAGTAAATGACGGATATGTCATGAATTTTTTAATTCCTCGCAAGCTTGCGGAAGTTGCAACCCCGAAAGCAATTGCAGATTTGGAAAAAAGGAAAAAAAATATTGAAATCGAAAGGGAAGTGCAAGAAGATCTTTTGTTAAAAAATTTAGAAGAAATTAAGGGAAAGGTGCTAATGATAAAGGCAAAAGCAGACGAAAAAGGACATTTATTTTCCGGCATTCACAAGAAAGAAATTGTGGAAGAAATGAAACTTCAAAACCACGCCGACATCAGCGAAGAATTTATTACCATAGAAAAACCTATAAAAGAAATAGGGGAGCACGAAATTCCAATCGTTATCAAAGGAAAAAAGTCTTCATTTAAATTAATTATAGAAAAAGTATAAAATCCCCAATTGGGGATTTTTTTAGTTTAGGCTGTTTAAGGATTTATATTACACTAACCGTCTTTTTTACTGCTATCCTGCCATTAAAAGATGTCTTACGTTTTGAGCTGAATTTGACCGTACCTGGCTTAAGGGCGAAAAGGGTATGGTCTTTACCTGTTGATACGTTGGTGCCAGCCAAAATGACCGTGCCGCGCTGACGGACGATAACAGAACCAGCTTGGGCCTTTTGACCATCGGCAACCTTCACTCCGAGGTATTTGGGCTGTGAATCTCTTAAGTTTTTGGCGGTACCGCCGGCTTTTCTATGTGCCATATTGTTTTAATGATATAATTTATTGCATTGAGAGTATAAACAATTCCATGGAAAAAATCAAGCATTTTATTGAAGGTGAAAAAGGGAAGGACATATTGGTCGTCATTATCGTAATTCTAGTCGGCCTGGGGTCATTTGAACTAGGCAGACTCTCAAGGGAAAACAGCTCTGGGGGCCTTAAAATCGATTATCCGGGCCAAGGCAACGTGACAATGGCAAACCAGACGGCCAACACGATATCGGCTGTTTCAACCCAAAATGTAAAAAAATTCTTTGCATCGAGTCGGGGGACTAAATACTATACGATAAGTTGTTCTGCCGGCAAGACAATCAAGCAAGAAAATCGTGTCTGGTTTGATACGGGTGAAGAGGCAGAGCAAGCAGGGTATACACTTTCGAGCTCGTGTAATTAAAAGGTATACGTGTCGCACAATATATCTTTGCGGTATTGCTTAGTACTACGAATATAGTACGAGGCACTCCCCTCTAAAAATAATGAAAATTAAAACTCCTTACTCGTTTCCCCTGGTTGTTGATTTATTATAATCAACACCATCCTTATTTATTTTAAGGGTAAAATAATTAAAAAAACCTGAAACTGGTTTTTGCAAATGATCTGTCCAGAAGGTTTTTAGCCCTCCCCCGACATAATTGATATTTTCTTGGCCAGCAGGACTTTCCACCACAGATTTAATACTTATCCTAAAATAGCTAAGCACTAAAATCACAACCACTACAAAAATGATGACCCCGAGGACACTCATTCCATTTTGTTTCCTAAAATTTTTCATCTTTTAGAAAAGACCTCTTAGATAGTCTGCCATTCGATTGAAAAACCATCCAATCCAATTAAAAATATCAGGTAGAGAAATATCAAAAAATTTCATTAAAACCAAAACAACGATAATAACTATAATAATCTGAACGAAGCCACCCTTATTATTATTTGATATATTGTTTTTCATACCTATATTATACTTTATCACTTGTAGGGTGGCAAATAATATATCGGGTCCAAATAGGCGTTAGTCGCTGCAACCGGTAAAGTCAAAACTTTCCCGGGACACGCCTTGCTCGGCACATTTGATATGCTCACTCCGTTTGGCGCATAAACCGACACATGTAAATGAGGACCCGTTGAATAGCCCGTATTACCGCTGTAAGCAACTATTTGGCCTCTTGCAACCTTTTGCCCCTTCTTTACTTTAACTAACGAAAGATGCCCGTAAGTACTCGAAAGTCCATTATCATATTTGATAAGCACAAAACCACCAAAAGAGGCCCCTGGACATTGAGTATCGGTATTCCCAGTTCCCACCACGACCCCCGCTGCCATTGATTTGACAGGAGTACCGACCGAGGCTCTAAAGTCGGTACCGTTATGGAAGTTCGTCGCATAGATACCGGAAGTATTTTTTCCAAAGGGGTTGGTCATGTATATTTTATCGAGTGGCCACAAAAGCACACCCGCGCTAGGCAACTTTGATGGGTCTAGGATATATTTAAGTTGCGCCTCATAATCGCTCAACTCCTTTTCCAGGGCCTGTTTTTCCGCTAATCTATTCTGTAATATTTTTTGGTAATTTGCTTCATTATCTTTCGTTTGCGCTAAAAGTTTTTTCTTTTCATTTGTGTTTTGTACAACAATCTTTTTCTGATCAGCCAATTCAGCTTTCAAGCTTAGCAACTCATTTTGAGCATCAACGGTTACTTTTCTGGTGTCCTCAAGTTCTCCTTTAATTTGTCTCAACTCTATTGTATTATTTCTGATTTTTTCCCTTACGGTCTCGGCATTGTCGACATCATTCCAAACCAAGAAAAAATCATTCGCGGAAAGAATATTTTCTACCATACTTCCACTTTCCAATTCATTAATCTCTTTCAGGCTTAGAGATATCGCATTGATATTGTTGATAATGGAACTTTCCTTGGTCCCGATATCTCGACCCAAATTTTGAATTTGTAAATTTGTTTTGTCTATTTTGTTTTGAGTAACAGCGATATTGGCATTCAATTTTTTGGTGGTTATATCAAGCTCCTTGATAGAATTGGCCAAAGAATTTTTTTGTTGTCCGAGGGTGTTTAATTGCGCCTGATAACCGGCTATTTCTTTTTCGAGGTCTTGAATATCTGAATTTTTTTGATCAATTTTATCTCGAATTTCTGAAGCCGTTTGCGCATACAAAAAAACAGCGGGAGCTAGCAACAGGCACACCAGCAACAAAATATTAAATAGCTTTTTGTAGTCTAGATAGAGTTTCATTTTTGCCTAGAATAGAAGCGATGATAAAAGGGTCCGGGGATTTATCAAGCCCAGAAAGAGCAAAGCGCACCGGATGAAGCAACTCTCCCCTATTCCCCAACTTGTCTGCTATTGACATTAATGCATTTTTTATGTTTTCTTGTGAAAAATCATTTTCACCTATTCCCCCAAGTGCATCCACTGCTAGTTTTAAATTTTCGGATATTTTTTCCTGAGAAATATTTTTATATATCAATTTACTCTTTTCATATTCTGGTTGTTTGGAAAAGAAGTTCAACTCCCCTCTTTCAACCATGCCTTTAACGTCTCCCCACTTATTTATTCTTTCCAAAATAATCGGCACCAGTTTAGGAATTTTTAATTCCTCTGGTAAGCACTCCAAAATATTTTTTTCAATTTCTTCTTTGGGGAGTAATCTTATATGTTCCTTATTTAACCAATTTAATTTATCATCACTCCACTGCGCACCAGATTTTTGTATTCTTTTCACATCAAAAACATTAATCAATTCATCTACGGTAAAAATTTCCTTATCACTACTTGGATGCCAACCCAAAAGGGCTAAAAAATTCACAACTGCAGACGCCAGATAGCCCTCTTCTTTATATTCAAGAGCATCTTTTGCGCCGTCTCTTTTTCCTAATTTTTTATTCCCATCTTTCCCCATAATGTGAGGTAAGCATACAAAAATCGGAGGATTTATTTTAAAGGCATCATACAGTGATAAAAATTTTGGAGTGGAGGAAATAAATTCTTGTCCGCGAACTACGTGGGTGACCCCCATCTCTATATCATCAACAATATGACAAAAATTGTAGGTAGGATAGCCGTCACTTTTTATCAAAACAAAATCATCGAGTGCTTCTGGGCCGGCTGACAAATCACCGAAAACTACATCATGCCAATGATAGCTTTTAATTTCCGGCACCCTAAAACGAAGCGGTTTAGTACCGTCCCATTTTTCAAAATTCTCCGGCCTATGTTCTCTGTATAAAAAAGCTTTCTTGTCGAGTTCGGCATTTTTTCTATATTGTTCCACTTCTTCCTCGGTAAATGGATCAGGATACGCCAAACCTTTATCAATCAAATCTTGTGCATATTTTTTATATAGATCTAGCCTTTCTGATTGCGTGTAAGGGGCATGTGGCCCACCAATATCAGGACCTTCATCCCAATCTATTCCTACCCATTTTAGCACCATTAAAATATGTTCTATCGCCCCAGCCACCTCCCTTTCCTTGTCTGTATCTTCAATTCGTAATATAAAAGTACCCTTATTTTTTCTCGCGAAAAGCCATGCGTATAAAGCAGTACGCAAATTGCCGACATGCATAAAGCCGGTCGGGCTCGGCGCAAACCTGGTTACAACTTTATTTTCTTCCATCTATATATAATAGCACAATTTATTTCTCATGACCGAGAGCAATATTTACGAGTTCATGCGCGATTTTTTCCGCCGCCCCAGGATGACTAAAATCTTTTGCATTCTGCGCCATTTGCTCATACCCGGGCTCATCATTCATTATTCTTTCAATTTCCGAACATAAAATATTTGCCGTCATGTTCGCCTCTTCGATCACACTACAAGCTCCTGCTCGCGCATAATTGAAAGCATTTTTTCTTTGATGATCTAGATTAGTATTGGTTATCGGCACCAAAATAGATGGTACTCCCCAAGTAGCTATTTCAAACAACCCCCCCGCCCCCGCACGAGAAACGATCAAGGAAGCGACACCTGCCACCATTTTTATCTGCAAAGTATTTAAAAAAGGCAACGGCAAATATCGTGACTTGTCCTTGTCATCAGCTAAAATAACCCCCGCCTGCCTAGAAACACTATCAAATTTTTTAACACCGGTTTGATGAATAATTTGATAATTTTTTACCAACCTTGGCAGGGCATCCAAAATAGTATCGTTTATCAACTCTGCACCCTGTGAACCACCCAAAACAACGATGGTCGGCAATTTTCCTTCTAATTTAAAATATTCAAGTGCCTCTTTTTGTGACGCCGCATGTTCAATCTCTACCCTTATTGGTTGACCTGTCCAGGCAACGTTCTTTTTCGGAAAATAATCTACGGCTTCAATAAACGATACAGCCACCTTTCGGGCAAAATGCCCGGCCCACTTATTTACTCGCCCGGGAGCAGAATCAGATTCATGGATTACGACAGGAATACGTAAAATTCTGGCGGCCAAAATAGTCGGAAAAGAAGCATACCCCCCTTTGCCGAAAACGACATCAGGATAGATTGAAAAAAGCTTATAAATTGCATTGATAATACCAAAAATTGTTTTAAAAATATCCGAAAAATTCTTTAAAGAAAAATAGGTGCGCATTTTTCCGGCTTTTATTTCCTCATACACAAGTCCATTTTCCACCAATATTTCCTTATCATATGGACTATCTGAAAAATAGTAGAGCTTCGCCCCAATTATATGTTCATGGTCGATAATCTGATTTACTTTCTCTACAACGGCAACAATCGGATAAAAATGTCCTCCTGTTCCACCGCCTGTAAAAACTATTTTCATAAATTAATTTTTTTGAAATCTTGATATATTAAGTACGATTCCTATGGCCACAAGATACACCATTAGCGAAGTACCACCCTGACTCATGAACACTAGCGGCACCCCGGTTAACGGAAAAACCCCGGTAGCAGAAGCGATGTGCATAAATGACTGCACTGTTATGAGTATAACAATTCCATACACCAAAAGTCCACCAAAAAGATCCGGCGCCCTGTTGGCAATACGAAATCCGCGCAATAAAAAAAGAATATAAAGAAATATCGTAATAAATGTTCCGACAAAGCCCAATTCTTCCCCGAGAACGGCGAAAAGAGAGTCCCCCTGGGGCTCAGGAAGATAGCTAAATTTTTGAACACTTTGTCCATAACCCCTGCCAAATATTCCCCCCGAACCAAGGGCAATAAACGACTGCTGCACCTGATACGACGAACCCTGGGCATCCTGTGCGGGATTTACGAAGGTTTTGACTCTTTGTTGTAAATATGGAGTAAAATACACGAGTAAACCTAGCACGATAGAAACCCCAAGGACAAAACTAATAAAATATTTAATGGGTATGTTGGAAACAAAAAGCATGGATGCGCCGGCAACAGCAATTAGTATAAAACTTTTTGTATCGGGTTGCTTAAATAAAACAAGAGCAATAATCGCAAGCATTATGCCAAGTGGCAACATCCCAAATCTGAAATCCTGCACTTTATGTTTTACCCAAGAGAGCCAAGCGGCAAAATAAATTACAAAACCAAATTTTAAAAATTCCACCGGCTGAAATGAAATAGGGCCAAGTTGCAACCATCTTCTCGCCCCTCCATGACTCCACCCCAGTCCAGGGATAAAAACTGCTACCGTCAACAAAATAGATCCTAAAAAAATTAAAAACGAATAATTACGCCAGAACTTGTAATTAATTTTAGAACTTATAAACATACCGATTAAACCCAATATCAAGCCGAGAACCAATTGAGAAAAAAGAATTGCATAAAAAGTTTTTTCATTTCTTGCGAGAACGCCAAGCGAAGCGGAAATGAACATCGCGATTCCGATAGTTAGCAAAATAAATACAATCACTAAAAAAAATCTATCTACCTTTTTTGCTTTCATTTTCTACCTGCTAATAATTGCTAAAATTACGCCGATAACAGCAAATATGATTGAAAAACCCAATAACGCATAGTCACCTTGTAGGATGGCCAGCCCAAGGCTTCAAAATGATGGTGCAATGGAGCAACTTTAAATATTTTTTTCCCATTAAAAATTTTTTTTGAAATTAATTGAATAATTACGGACAAAGAAGTAATGACGAGCGGCATCGCAATGATGGGCAAAACCAAAACAGAGTCGGTGAGAAAAGCAAAAGTGGCCAAAGTAAGAGTAAGGCCCATAATGCCGGTTTCCCCCATATAAAATCTGGCTGGCGGAATATTAAACCACAAAAAGGCCAAGGTGGCACCAGTGATCACTCCGGAAAAAGCAGCCAAATCAATTTGATTATTGGCAAACGCTATCACCGAGTATGCGGCAAAAATTGATGCCAATACTCCACCCGAAAGCCCGTCAAGGCCATCAATCACTCCGCTAGAAAAAGTAGCCAATGCCACTATTGTAAAAAATGGAATAATTAAAATTCCCAAATACAGAAAACCATCAAACGGAATATGAATAGAGGTCATCCCCAGCTTGTAATAGAACCAAGAGCCAGCGATAAGCCCACATAGGGTGATAACAATGATTTTCGCTCTTGTATACCAGGCGGAGTTTCTGGTTATGCGCGATTTTCCCGTAATTTCTAAAATATCATCAATCAACCCGACGAGAGAACCCAAAATAAGGATGCCCATGGGGAGTAACGTCTGAGAACGACTCAGAAAATTTATCTTTAAAAAATCATCGTAAGGAAAAATAATCGAAATTATGAAAAAGAAGGAAGTGGTTAATAAAATCGAGGACCAAATGATAATACCTCCCACACAAGGCACCGAAATCTCTGCCCTCTCCTTCGCGTGATGGATTGCTTTAAATTCGATCGAGGTCGCTTCCCCGCTTCTCGCCTTTTTCTTCCACAGCTTATGTTTATAAAAAAAATGGGTAGCTGTCGGAGTCAAAAAAATTGCTAGAAAAAAAGCAAAAACCGTCGGGATTGAAATTTTGAGTAAATTTTCAAGCATTTAATTATTATAGCACGTTATCTTTTTGATATATACGCTCCCGCGTGCTATTGTCTTTAAATGGAAAAAACCCCGCGCCGCATATTGCCGACAGTAATATTTATTCTCTTTTTAATACCAATTATCGCCTCTTCTCTTTTAGATTTGGAAAGGAAAAGAGAAGATAGGTTACTGCAACAAGAAATTCTAGCAGAACAGAAAGCACAAAAAGAAACTCTGGAAAAAATATATTTAATGGGCAAATTCGAACCGGCACAGAGAAGGGACTTTAGGGTGGTCCCAACAAAATATAATGTTGGCGGATATCAAATGTATTTAAAAAAAGAAACACTGAATGCATTTTTGAATATGGTAAAAGCAGCGGATGCAGATGGAGTTAAGCTCAGCATTGCCTCGGCCACAAGAAATTTCAATTACCAAAAAAATCTCTGGAATAATAAATGGACAGGATTTATTTTGGTTAATGGAAAAAATTTGTTGGAAACCGTCCCAAATGAACAAGAAAGATTTAAGGAAATTCTAAAATACAGCGCTGTCCCGGGCACCTCCAGGCACCATTGGGGTACGGATATAGATATCAACAACGCAAACTCGGTATATTTTGAAACTGAAAAGGGCGAAGGAGTATACGCATGGCTTACCAAGAATGCTCCCCTCTTTGGTTTTTGTCAGCCCTACACCCTAAGTGGGACAACACGACCGACTGGTTACTACGAGGAAAAATGGCACTGGTCTTATCTACCACTCGCAAAAACTTTCACCGAGGAATATAAAAATTTAATTACCGAAAAGGATATAAGCGGTTTTGATGGAGATAAATATGTACCGGAACTAAATCTGATTAATGACTACGTCCTCGGCATCAACCCTGATTGTCTTTAATTTCCAGTCTACGCTATAGCGTAGATGCATATTAGTACACCTCCTGCTGATAACACTTTTCACAATACATTATCGGAGCCACCTCCTCGGTAAGGTTTGTATAGGTATCTTTTCCGCACTTGGAACATTTTCTTATAAAGAATTTGAATGGTCCGCGACGAGTAATGCGATCCTGGTGCCGACAGAAAAAACATTTTCTGGGAATTGGCAAAATCATTTTTCGATAAAAAAGTAATTCTTGTTCTATAATTTTATAATTTCTTTCGCAAGATATACATTTCAATGTCTCGCTAGTAATTGAATCCTCTACGTCCTTGATGTGGTCCGGAATATTTTCTGGGAATATGGTTTCTTTCCCTTTAGTCATTTGGATATCGTCCTCCCAGCGAAAACCCTGAACTAGTGTTTCATCTTTTGTCATCGGCAGATTATCCTGGCCAATTGTTTCGTTATAAGCAAACAGAGCTATCTCGGGTGGCATCATCAAGCCGTGAATCCCTTTGTTTGTAAGTTCCTCAACAATATGTTGCTTTAACTTTTCATATTCCTCTTTTGAATACTCTTTATTAAGAATAGAATATTTTGCGTGTTTTAAGGCATCACAGCCAATACAATCATGACAATTTGCTATGTAAAAGCTATACAAAATGTTTTGAGAATGTTCAGCCCAATAAGAACCAATAACATTACTTGAATATCCAGTTGCCACCACCTCAAGCAACAATTCAGAATTGGTTCCATAACCAATAGTTCCCAGGGAATCCTTGGCCATTTTTGATGAAAAAATATACCTGGAATTTTCTCCCTTTGCAACTTCAAAAGAATCGCGAACATTTTTACATTCGAAAAGATAGTCGCCTGTCGAGTTTACCGATTTAAGATTATTATTCGCTCTTCGTGGTAAGGTTTTACAAAATTCATTAAATTGTTTTTTGAATTCCTCGGTTTTTGAATAACTCCCCCGAACTTCTTTAATTTTTTTTGAGTATTCCTCCTTGGTCAATTGTTCGTTCAACCAATAATTACTTTTGTGACGCAAATTGACACAACCAAAGCAATTCGTAAGACCACTTCCATTTAGAATGAAACCGGAGTCAACACAACTGGTAATATTTTGTCCGTAAATAACACTGGCTGATTCCTGTACGTTCACACAATCATAGCAACGCTCAAATTCAACTCCAAAGTAAATATCGGATGAATCAACTCCCTTTTTAACTCCCCTAGAATACAACACTTCCTCAGCCGGACTGGTATTAAAAACAAGGTAACAATTTTTACATCCACTTGCCATGTTTGTATATTCACTATTTATATTTTCTCCATCTCCAAGAGAAAGGCCAAGGTTAATTTTAGGTACTTTCATTAATAAATCATTCATCTGTTCAAAAAATGGACGATTCTTGTCGTATTCGATTGCATAGTCCTTTGGGTCCCAATTATCGGAGTAAAAACATTTATAACAATATATCTTATATGGAGATTTTTGATTATACATTGTTAAAATTGGCTTTTGACACAAATCACATTTTTGTCCCGAATATAACACCATTTCGTTGCGCCAAAGTGCCCGCATTTTAAAACGACAATCGGGGCAGACGTTTGGCACCGGAACCTTCATCTTTTCATAAAAATTAAAATCCTCCAGCTCTATCACAAATTCCTTATGACAATTTTGACATGTTTTAGTTTCCATATTTTTGCAATTTCCTGTCCCGTAGGAAGCTCTGCTTTCCTTCGGGATGACAAACCCTAGTTTCCGGTTTCATTTTCTTCTTTTAATTCATCTTCTAAGTTTTTGGCAGCGACTTGCATGGAATTATTTAAATCTCCCCAGTCTGGCAATTCTTCCACTGATTTGACTCCCATAAAAGATAATAATTCAAAACTTGGTCGATAAATATATCGTCGATTGTCTTTCGTGTCTACTGTCTTTTCTACAAGCCCGCGAACAGATAAAGCGCGCAGGGTGAAGCTGGAATTCACGCCTCTGATATAATCAATTTCCGCCCTAGAAACACCGTTTTTATAAAGAACGATTGATAAAGTTTCCAAACTAGCTTTTGAAAGTTCTCTGTTCAGCTCTTCTTTCTGTAAGTGCTCAATTAATTTTGATAATTCTGGAGCAGTACCGAGGGTGATTTCATTATCATTTTCGATAAGCACTACTCCCCTCCCATGTAAGTTTTCTTTTAATTTTTCTATTCCTTCGTTTATTTCTGTTTGCCCAACTTCCAGAATATCCGCCAGTTTTTTGCGGGAAACGGGTTCGCCTTTAAAAAATAAAATTGCTTCTATCTGTTGCTCTAGGTTCATATTTTTAATAAATAGCTTTGCAAAGAATTTTAAGAAACGTGGGTTCCCTGTCCTTATGACTCCGAGGGCGTAGTTTCAGAAATTCTTTGCAAAATTATTTCTTCATTCTCTTGCACCGCATTTATAATACCCTGCCTGACAAGCTCTAGCATAGCAAGAAATCCAACAATTACAACCACCCTTTCTTCTTTCGTCATCGGCGAACCAGGTTCACCCCGCCCTGGCGGGGCTAATTCCTTGAAGTTCATTTTCATAGAATTCTGAATTCTTTCGGTCAGTTTATCTATCATTTCTTCAATACTTATCACTGTCCTTACTTCTACTTCAGGAAGGAATACTTTTTTAGGCATCGCGCCCAACGCGCCTCGCACAAAGGTCATCATGGATTCTTGGGTGATCTGTTCATCCGGCAGAAAGACAAGGAAATCATTTTTTCGTTCCAGTGGAGCAAAAATTATTTTTTTACCGAAATCTTTTTTGATATTTCCGGAAAGCTTTGTGAATATTTCGTATAAACGCAGTCTTTCTTCCAGATTCCGGATATCTCCTTCTTCTTCGAGGGTTAAATCCAGATTAGGTAAAAGCGATTTTGATTTAATTAAAAGTAAAGTTGAGGCAACGAGGATAAAACTCGATACTTCGGCAGGAGACAGACCACCCAACTTATTCATATACGCCAAATAATCTTCTGTAACCTGCGCCAAGGAAACATCGCTAATATGCAATTTCCGTTTTTCAATAAGATTCAAAAGTAACCCAAATGGGCCTTCAAAGTTGGTCGTTTTTATTTGAAAGTTATCTGTCTCCATTTCTATTTACGCGCCTCGATAAATTTATAGAGCAATCTCACGGTCGCACCGACGGCACCAATCGCCAGGTTCTCTCCCGCCATTGAAGTCATTCGTGGAGCCATGTCTAT
>JBAYHY010000009.1:0-32792 GCA_041665885.1 Minisyncoccota bacterium | reverse complement strand
TTTTTCTTACCGACTCCATCTCTTCGAGAATTCTTGTTTTACCAAATGAAAAAATCTTAATCGGTTTTGTGGGCCAGGTCGTTAAATGTACACTTTCTTCATCTTCCTTGTTTTTTAATTTAAACCAAATATCTTCTGCGGAAAGTGGAGCAAGGGGGGCAATTAATTTTGCCAAGGTTTTTAAGACAAAATATAGAGTCTGCTTCGCTTCTATGTCTCCGTCTTTTATCCTCTCACGAGAGCGACGTAAATACCAAGTGGACAGGTCGTCAATAAATAAATCAAGTGGCCTGGTCGCTTCCACCATATCATATCTTTCCATCCCTTCCGTAATTTCACTCAACACTTGATAAAACCTAGCTAAAATCCATTTGTCCAGAATATTTTTTGATCGGGTTTTTTCATTTGTCTCCAGCGCGCGATCACGATAGAGTTCATAAAAAGCAAGAACGTTGAAGAGTCTCCCGACTACCTTGCTTGAAATATCCTGTACGGACTTTTCCGAGAAATTAGCATCCTCTCCTTTCATTAAAATGGAAGACATCAGATAGATACGCAATGCGTCTACTCCATATTTGTCTATGAAAATCCACGGATCCGGATAATTGTTTTTTGACTTAGACATCTTCTCTCCATCTTCTGCGCGCAGGGTGCCCGTAGTGACGATGTTCTCAAATGGTGCCTGATTAAAAAGGACAGTAGACACAACGTGAGTATAATAAAACCAGGTTCTTGTTTGCGCGATATATTCAGCCACAAAACCAGCCGGAAAATTATTTTTTTGCCATTCTTTATTATTAAATGGATAGTGATCCTGGGCGAAGGGCATAGAACCCGACTCAAACCAACAATCCATAACCTCTGGAACACGCACTAAATTGCCACCACAAGAACAACTAAGCGAAATTTCATCAATATACGGTCGATGTAAATCCAGTTCATAATCCTTGTTGTGGGGAATGGGCACAAAATCAAACTCTTTTATTTCTGCATTTTTAAGACGAATAAGATTATTTAATTCTTTGTGAGTTTTGTTGTCATCATAGCCCATCGCCCCGGCGATCAACATCCTGGCGGGAAGTTCGTGGGTAACAATCAATATATTCTTGTTCTCGTGTTTATTATTTATTTCATAGATAAATTTTGAAATTCTCAACTTAACATCCTTAAATGATTCACCACTCTCTGGCCTAAAGAGATATTCATTTGCGGAATTTTTCAATCTTACATATTCGTCAAATGTTTTTCCCTCCAAAATTCCCATATCCAATTCTTTTAATCTGTCATCAAAAATAATTTCTGACTCAATGTTTAACTCCTTTTTTAGAAAGCTGGCAGTTTCTTTTGTCCTTACAAAGGGAGAAGAAAATATGTAGTCAAACTTAGTTCCCTTGAGAATTTTTACCGATTCAATAATTTGATTTTTCCCCTTATCGGTTAAATGGATTTGCTTGTTTACGTCCGAATTAAAAGTATTAAGAACATTATTTTCGGACTCTCCATGCCTCATAACAAAATATTTGTTCCCGGACTTTTTGGTTTTACTTTTTAGCTCATCTAAGGAACCAATAAAGGTTTTCTCTTTACATTTTTCACATTTCCAAATAGGGAGCGGGCTTGCCCAATAGCGGTTTCTAGAGATGTTCCAGTCTGGAGCTCCCTCCACAATGTTTTTAAATCTTCCTTCCTTCAAATGTGCCGGTATCCAATTAATACTTTTTGCCTGCTTCTCAATATCCTCTTTTACCTTCTGAATGTTTATAAACCAAGACGGTAAAGCATAATAAATAATCGGGGTATCACAACGCATGCAGTGCGGATAAGGGTGGATAATTTTTTCTTTGGCGAAGATAGTGTTAGTTTTTGCAAGATATTTTATAACTTCAATATCCGCCTTTTGATGACCGTCTTTTTCTTCAGACTTTGGTTTTACCTGCATCCCGGCAAAATCTACAACTTCAGACTTGAACCTTCCTGTTTCATCCACGTGGATTATCCAAGGAATGTCATTCCTTTTAGCAAGATCCATATCGTCCTCGCCGAAAGCTGGTGCTTGGTGTGCCATGCCGGTTCCCTTTTCCAGAGTCACGAAATCAGCATGCCATACCTTCCAGATATTTCTGTTTTTTGCTGCCTCGGAATTTTTATAATATGGAAAAATTGGTTTATATTTTTTACCTATCAATTCCCCCCCCTTTATTTCTCCCAACACGGAATATTCTTTATCTTTTAGAACATTCGGCAAGGTTTCTTTTGCCAAAATCAACACATCATCCGCCACTCTGACCTTCACGTAAACAAAATTTTTATTTATCGCAACAGCGGTATTCCCAGGCAAAGTCCATGGCGTCGTGGTCCAGGCGAGCAAATATGTTCCGGGTTCATCTTCTAGTTCAAATTTTACATAAACAGAAATGTCGGAAATATCTTTATAGCTATTGTCCATTGCAATTTCGGAATTAGCAATTGGCGTTTCACATCTCGGACAATAAGCGAGCACTCTTACTCCCTCGTAAACCAGATTTTTTTTATTAAACTCGGAAAGCGCCCACCAAACAGATTCGATGAAAGTGTTGTCCATCGTTTTGTAGCTGCCACGAAAATCAACCCAGCGTCCGATCCTCTCGACCCCCTTTTCCCAATCTTTGTCATATTCCAGAACTTTGCTTCTCGCATACTCGACAAATTTATCAATCCCGAGTTTTTCAATTTCGTTGTGTCCGGCAATGTTCAATTCTTTTTCAACGATGTTCTCAATAGGCAGACCATGGCAATCCCAGCCCCATTTGCGGGGAACGTGATAGCCTTGCATTGTTTTATACCTCCCAATGACGTCTTTCACTGTGCTCCCCAGGATGTGCCCATAATGCATTTGCCCCGTGGCAAAAGGTGGCCCGTCATAAAAAACATAATTTCCTTTTGGAGATTTTTTTTCTAAGGATTTTTCGAAGGTTTTATTCTCGCGCCAAAATTCCAGAATACGTTCTTCTCGTAAGGCTGCTTCTGATTTTTTACCTGTGTTTTTTTCTTCCATATATTTGTATAAATAAAAAACTCGTCCCCGTACAACAATAAAAAATTGTTATACAAGGACGAGTTTCTACCCGTGGTACCACCTTGCTTACTTCTCATTTACTGGGTTCTACTCCCCAAAACGGGTTTCTTCCCAAAGCCTGCCCGCCGTATTGGAGGGCTCCGAGGTGATTGCCTCTTCAATGCTTGTAATAACACTATAACATAAAACACTTAAAAATGTCAGCTTTTATTATGGAAAACTCATATTACCAACTGCCCACAAAAGATAAAAAGTAAAAAAAGCCATCAAACTTAAAAAAACACCCAAAATTAATATAAACCAATATATTGATTTTGATTTTAGGGTATTTCTAATTCTTATCCAACCAAAAGTAAATGCTATTGTACCGACAAGTTGAACCAGCAAAACTATTTTATATAAAAATTCAAACTGAGTATTTAATAAAAAATTATATCGAAAGATCTGGCTCGAGCCATGAACTGTTGGCATAAAAAAGGAATAAAGAAAATTACACAGTGGGCTCCAAAAAATTTCAGGTAAAACAAATATGCTAGCGGAAATTACAAGCCATATTTTTTTTGATTTGTTCATATACTAATATTTTACAACTTAACAAACTTTTTTGCTATTAATAAAATCGCAAAGACTCCAACAAAAATACTAACAAGTATTCTATAATCAATCAGCGCGTCGCTATTTATTGAATTGGCAATAATAGAATTCTTTACCGATGGATTTATTTTTTGTTTAGATGGGAAAACAAAACTTGGTTCTGTGTTTTTTGTTTCTTCAATAGGCAAAACAGGGTCAAGAATAGTTTTTTGCTCTGCATTTTGGTTTTCTTCTGTTGCGTTTGGTTCGAAAACAACAATAGGCAAAAATGACACACCTCCGGAACCAATATACCTTTGAGCGGGAAAAATTTCTTTTGCTTCTTCTTGCTCTGGCACAAAATTCTGCGCTTGTTCTGCATCTAGGGTTTCGGATGGCCCTATTGTTTTATCTATTTCTTCATCCCCATTAATGTCTAAAGACAAAGTTGTGCCATCAGCCAGGTTTACTTTGCCCAAAAGATTCGGTGTTACAGGTATATTTTCAAATACCCTCATCCCTGTGGCGTTATTGTTCTCCACAACTGCGTCCGTAAGGGTGAATACTCCTGCGCCGGTGCCGGCAATGCTAATCGTATAATTTTGCCCATCGTCTGTCGGTAAATAAACAAACTTTTGTTCGCCCATCATTTCATAATCTGCATTAGGAATGTTGTTCTCTATGCTTACCCCATCAGAGGCCAGTCCGGGGTGATTTCCGTCCTGATCCACAACATCAATAGAAACCGGACTATATACAGAAATTGCTCTACCGTTGAGCTCACATTCTGAAATATCTTGAGTAATAATATTTTGCGTAGGAAGATCACTTCCAGAAATTATATTAACAATTTTCTGCCGAGCACCCTCCTGACTTAACATTTTTCCGTGTTCTCCCGCTAATACATAATATTTGTTCTCCTGATTAATCGGTAAGTTTGTAGAACTCTCCAATGGCACTGTGCCGTCGCCGGGAGTTTCTTCCGGTGCTAAATATTTAATATAATCACCCAAAATACCATGATATATAACCTCTCTGATTTTCCCGATTGTCCCTGCCTTACATCCATCAATTGCAAATAAATCTATTCCGGTGGTTCGCATATCATAGTTATCAAAATCAGGGACATGTAATTTCTGCGCATTAATCAGTGCTTGAGCATTTAGTCCATGGTCAGCAGTCAAAAAACCGTTCATGTCTTCGTAGTTTAAATCGTGCGATGTATATAATATTCCTGATTGGTCATAAATTTTTACATAACTACCCTTTACGTTATAATATTGCTCGCTGGGCAAAAGATCATAGGCGACAGGTAGGTTTTTAGAAATCTTTTTCATCTCACTATCGGCGACAAGAAAATTTCCAAAACTATCCCCTTGAATTAACGCTTTAACAGCTTTCGGCGCTCCCGTATTCGGTACACCGACAAAGACTGCTTTATCAATATTGTGTTCGGACGGATTTTCCATCGCATATCTTTTCACCAAAAGTCCGCCCGTGCTATGCGCGATGACATCAACTTTATCTGCGCCACTTTGAATTAATACCTCTATAATTTTTTGTTTTAATTTACTTACATTTTCTTCGTTCACTCCAAAACGCCAGTCATACGGAAAAAGAAAAAGGTCCGTCCCCTCAACATAGCCTTGATTTTGGAATTCCTCAACAAGGCCATCACCATAATCAAAAAATAGGACTTTCCTAATCACGTCCCCAATAGTCAAATTCGTATCCGACGGAGTTAAATCAGAATTGAACTGAAGAGGGTCCATAAATTCGTCTCCGATGTCCATAAGGTTATGCACGAGGTCGAGCCACAATTTTTCAGTCCCATTTTCGGTCGGCCTGTTAATCTCCGTCCCAAGCACCCCGGGAATTATTATTACCGGATTGTGGGTCAAGCAGGATTGATTTTTACACCACGGAGTAAATAAGATATCACCAGAAATAATATCACCCAATCCGTCTGGGTTTGTAGGGGTATTAGGTCCGGATGCATCTCCCCAAAAATTTAAAGTAAAATCGAACTGATTTGGGTCAAGAGGAGTAAAAGAGGTTACCCCGCTAATATAATTATCATGAATATTATTCTCGTGGGCAGAAATAGTTGTAC
Organism: Minisyncoccota bacterium; assembly: GCA_041665885.1. Lineage (GTDB taxonomy): Bacteria > Patescibacteriota > Minisyncoccia > Phycocordibacterales > UBA9973 > UBA9973. Next base: position 27,051 of record JBAYHY010000009.1, on the reverse strand, counting down.
CAAAAACCACAAAACCATTTACGTTTTCGGTAATTTCACTTTTTGTTATTGCGACAGCGTCTGGATTATAATTGCTATAAACAATAATTCCCGCTTCCGTGGCTCCAGAAATTTTTATATTATCAACCGTAGCTTTTACTTCATTAAAAAGAGCTAGTCCATCATTGCCACAAGAGATAGACCCATTAGATAAATTTAGAGTAGAATTACTGTATCCGACAAGACCGTCACGTTCGCAGATTATGGACGAATTTGAGAAATCCACAGCGGAATTGTTAAATACATATATGCCATTTTCAAAATTTGTGATTGAACTATTTTTTATATTCAAAGAACTATCATTAAACACTGCGATAGCCGAATCCTGAAACATAGAGCCTGACATATTAACCGAATCAAAAACTATGGATGAATTATCGAAAACGTCAACAACATAACTAGTCCCAGAAGTTTTTATTGTTGTATTTTTAAGAGTCAAAAGACTTTCATCAAATACAGAGACCGTAGAAAAAAAAGAAGAATCCGGATTTAAAATATTTGCTGTATCAATAGATACTTCGCTCCCCCTTAGGATTTCAAGCGTGGGAACCGTCAAATTGGTAAAAGAAGCGTGCGAACCGAGCGCCGTAATTCCATTGTCTAACTCAAGCGTATCTGAGCTCACCGAACTGCCCTCGTACAGAATAAGCCCATTAGCGGAATATCGCATATTCACATGGTCGAATATTGATTGCGCCGTCAAAGACTCAATTAAGATGCAATCCCAGTCTCCTTCGTCAGGAGAATATTCTCCATTGTCCTCATTTGTGTCTCCTCCAACACTATCATCCTGGTAAGAAGTAAAATAGATAGGTTCTGCGCTTGTTCCGGAGGCACTTATGGCCCCGTCAATGATCAAGGATCCGCCAGAAAATTTGACGACTACTCCAGGCTCAATAGTAAGTGTTACATCCGCCGGAACGACAATCGATGTACCGACAACATAGGGGCTTTGGTCTTGTGTCCAAGTGGTGTCCTCCATGATATTGTCGTCCACTGAAGTAAAAGCAAAAACTTTCGGGGAAAAAGAAACAAAAAAGATAAACAAAAACAGTAAAACTAATTTTTGTAATCGCATTTTATTTAAAATAGCTTGTATAAATTTATTATCTCACATGTTTCTAAAACAGCATGTGGAAAACTAATCTAAATTGGTACATTTGCAATCTACGCTATAGCGTAGATTAGGAAGAATATGGTTTAGCCAATTTAAATGTTTTAAACCTTTTTTGCAAACCTAAATTTTTTAAATAGCCTAGGAAATTCTGTGGCAATGGAGAAGGACCAACCCAGACACTCCTTTGGATCATCACGAAGTCAAAATTTTTAAGCTGCCGGCGAAACCAGTCTCTTTCCTTCTTCTTTTCTTCTGGAATATCATACATAAGTAGTAAATTTTTCGGACTGTCGTCGTTATGGGCAGAAGTAAATGAATGTAAGTATATTCTTTTCTGGATACTTTTCGTATTTTTGGTATTTTTAAAACTCGGCAAACCGAAAATATTAACTGACGCTCCTTTGTATCGAAATTTATTATTTTTCATGATGTTTGTATTATACTTCTTTTTCACATCTACGCTATAGCGTAGATGTGAAAAACTCATTACCCCACAAAAAATTAATGGACTACTAACAATACAAAAAAATACCGTCTATTGTTGAGTTGGGTTTTAACTACATCTTCCTTGGAACTTCAATACCAAGCAAGTGAAGGCCGTTTTTCATCACAAAAGAAAAGGCGTAGGTTAGAGATACTTTGTACGGGGAATATTGGTCCTCCTTGCTTACAATCAAATTATTTCCATAAAAACTATTAAACGAGCGAGCAATTTCTATCAAGTAATTCGCGATATGGTGCGGCTCATATTCGGAAGCGGCCCGCGCCACAATTCTCGGAAATTTGTACAATAATTTTTCTAATTCGAAAATCTCTTCCTGAACATTTTCAAAATCCGGCTGAATATTTTCTTTTTGCGCTTTTTCCAGCACAGAATTCGCTCTAGTATAGGAATATTGAAGATACGGCCCGGAATCTCCTTCAAAGGAAATCGATTTTTCAAAATCATAAATAATGTCTCCACCGGTGGATTGTTTTAATATTGAATATTTTATTGCTGATACGCCGACGTCAGTCGCCACCTTTTCTTCTTCTTCCGGAGAAAAACCACTATCAGTAATTTTGTCTAAAATTGTATCGCGAACCTCATTCAAAAGGGATTCCCCGGTAATCACATTACCCTTCCTGGACCCCATTTTGCCAGAAGCAAGACGCATCATCCCGTGAGTAATATGTTTCATTTTGTTTTCATGCTCAGGATAAATAAGCGATATTGCTTTAGCGACGACGCGCATATAGTCCATCTGTTCGTTCGCGGTAATGGTAATAGATAAATCCATGGCCGGGTCGGTTTTGAACTTCTCTTCAGTTAAGCCCAACTCCTTCGCTTCATAAGTAGGTAAGCCGGCAGAAGTGATAAATACCCTGGTGTGAAGTTTCGGGTCATATTTCTCCGCCTTGAACACAACGGCGCCATCGGACTCCTCAAAAACTTTGCCGGTGCTTGCTCTGACAATTTCTTCACCGATAGACGCCATGGCACTTTCCAAAAAGTAAAAATCAAATTTCGTTCCAAGAATTTTATAAATATCTTCAAAAGCTTCCATCGTCACGTCAAAACCCCATTTATATATTTCGTTTATTTTGTCGTCATTTCTCGCATAAAGTTTTTTATTGATTTCATCAATTTCTTTTTTTGCTTTTTCGTCTATTTCATAAAGCTCTGCGCCACGAGAATAAGCGCGTCCGATATTACCAGCCTGAAGCGCGACAGATCCGGCCCTGCTTTGCAATTTTTCGTTATCAAAAAGTCCGTAAATCGCTTTCGCCACATGAAGTCCCACGTCTCCTTGATAATTGGCCCTAGCTACTTCTGCTCCCGAATGTTCTAAAATCCTGGCGATCGATTCACCGACGGCATTGGTCATCAAATGTCCAATATGAAAAGGCTTGAACGGGTTCGGGTCGGTATATTCAACCATTATTTTTTTGCCCAAGAGCAATTCGTTCTTGCCGTATTCTTTTCCCTTACTCAAAATTTCCTCGATACTTTTGCTAAAATATTTTCTGGACAAATAAAAGTTCAAAAAGCCTCCGACTGCTTCTACTTTAGTGATTTCTTCCGGCAAATTTTTGTCCAATTCTGTTTTTAATTTTTCGGCTAATTCCTTCGGATTAATTTTTGCATTTTTTGCACAAACCATCGCGACGTTTGAAGAAAAATCGCCGTTTTTAAAATCATCCGGGTGCTCAATAATAAAATCCACTTCTTCGGTGCCGATTTTTTCTAAAGCATCTTTTATTAAATTTTTTATTTTTTCTTTCATCCCAGTACTAAAATTTTAATTGTTTACAATAGTTATGATGTATCTTACCCAAAAATTTAGTACGGGACAAGTCTTATTTTTTCCCTGTACTTCCAAATTTTCCTTCTCCCCGAGCTGAATCACTCAGTTCTTTTGTCTCTTCAAGTTCTCCAATAATTACAGGCACTATCACAAGCTGCGAAACCTTGTCCCCTTCCTCAAAAGTATAAGGCTTATCGGATAAATTTACCAACAAAGTATTATACTCGCCTCTATATCCAGCATCGAAAACTCCACCCATTTTGGCAAGACCTGAATTCGAAATACCTGATTTATCCATAACTATGGCCGCATAGCCTTCAGGAAATTCTAAAGCAAAACCGTGCCAAAAACGATATCGCTCGCCAGGGTTTATGGTAACTGATTCCATCGCGAACATATCCATCCCCACATCACCTGGATGGTGGTATTTGGGTAATTTTGCATTTTCTTTTAATTTTTTTACTTTTATTTTCATTTTTTATTCCTTCATACGATCATGGATGCTTTTTAAAAAATCATCTGGATGTTCTGTTAATTCTTTTTTTAGCTGTTCCTTCGTAAACCATTTAATTTCAGCAACCTCTTCTTCTTGTATTTCAAATTCGGAAATATCTTTATCTATAACAATATCAAAACGTTGTACAAAAAACCCCCACTCCTCCTTTTTTCTTAATTTTAACCCAAGAGTGGGTTTTATGTTTTTTAATCCAAGTTCTTCCTCCGCTTCTCTGATTATATTTTCCTCATAGGTTTCATCGTCTTCCAGGGTTCCTGCCACCGCTGCTCCCCATTTCCCAGGATCCCGTTTCATCCTTAATGCACGCTTTGCCAATAAAATATCCCCCTTGCTATTTGTAACCCACAAAGAAGATACCCTGTAAATATCATCTGGTTTTCTGTCGTTAATATCTTTATAGTTTATTATATTATCACTTTCATCAACAATTGGAATTCTCATTTCAAAACGTTTTTAATTTTTTTATAAACTTCCTCATGGATATCTTCGCGAGTTTTCATAACTCCGTTCTTTGCACAATCAATTTTAACCCAACCTTTCTGCGTTTTTGCAAGCCAAAGCGCGCTTTTTATGGAATTTTTCAAAAAATTTTTGTCTTTCTCGTGCACGTCCTTTTTGCTTCCTAAATATGCCCGGCCCTTCTTCTTGTTCCTTTCCTTGATTAATTTCATAACTAAATCAATCGGCAAAGATAAATACACGGTTAAATCAGGCACCGGGATCTTGAAAACTTTGTACTCCATCTCGGCGAGCCATTTCATAAAAGCCTCACGTTTTTTTACGTTCGCAATTTTCCCGCCTTGATGAATTTGGTTGGAAGAAATATAACGATCTAGAATTACAATGTTTCCCTCCCGGAGCCATTTTTCTATTTGCTCTTTTGATTCAAAGCGGTCAGCGGCATAAACAACAGAAGCAATCTTCGGATGAATGTGCGTCCAATTATAATATTGCTCTGAAAGACAGTGTCCAATGAATTTTCCAAAAAAATTATCCTGATATCGCGGAAAATCCATAATTTTAACTCTTTTCCCATCTTTTCGAAGATGTTTAATAAGCAAATCTGCCTGAGTGTTTTTCCCGCTTCCGTCTACCCCGTCTATCACAATTAATTTTCCACGTTTTGCCATGTTATTTCTTTTTTACAATTATTTCTTCTTTCGGTTTTTTCAGTTTTAAATTTTGAATAATTCTTGCTGCCACGTAAGATGGTTCCATGTATTTTTTATAATCTGCTGGTTTGGTTTTTCCGTAAAAGCTTGTTTTTATGCCCGCTGGATGTATGGCAATTACAGAAATGTTGTCAGATTTCAGAATAGTACGCAGCGCCTCCGTGAGCCCCCGCACGGCCCACTTGCTCGATGAGTAAACAACAGAGAGAGGGTTCGGAACGAGAGACCTTATAGAAACAATATTTACAATGGTTCCGGATTTTTGTTTTTTCATGTATTTCATTACTGAGCGAGAACCATAAAAAGTTCCAAAAAAATTTACTTCCATCGTCTTATGCGCTAGTTGAGAATTAATTTTTTCAACTGGCTTATGTCCTGCCCCAATTCCAGCATTATTTATCCAAATATCAATTTTCCCAAATTTTTTAACTACAAACGCAGCAAGTTCTTGCATATCACCCTCTTTTGTAACATCAGCAACAAACTCAACCGCACCAAGTTCTTTGGCTGTTTTCCGCAACTCGTTTCTTGAAATGTCGCTCACAACAACCTCGGCCTTTTCTTCTAAAAACTGGACAGCGAGAGCCTTGCCAAGCCCCCCAGATGAACCAGTGATAACAACAACTTTATTTTTTAAATTCATTCCGTTAAAAATTTTACTAATAATTTTATACAAACCTTTTTGGTATTGGAAATTTTTTGGCTAATTTTTTAATTTCCCTGTGCACTCTCTCTTTCATTTTTTTATTATCTTTATTATTCAAAACAAGAATCATCAACTCCGCCACTTTTTTGCAATCCTTTTCTTTAAAACCCCTCGTAGTTATCGCCGGAGTGCCAAATCTAATGCCCGAAGGATCGAGCGGTTTCCTCGTATCTCCTGCGATGGCATTCATGTTGAGAGTTATGCCTACTTCGTCTAAGACCGTCTGTGCTTCTTTGCCCGTCACGCCAAGCGAACCAAAGACATCCGCTAAAATAAGATGATTGTCCGTACCACCACCAATCATTCTAATGTTATTTTTATGAAAAACTTCCTCCATCGCTTTAGCATTTTTTAAAATTTGTTTGGCATATTTTTTATACTTCGGGGTCATCGCTTCTCCGAAGGCGACGGCTTTTGCGGCAATCGTATGCATATGTGGACCACCCTGAATTCCAGGGAAAATAGACTTATCAATCTTTTTAGCTATTTCTTCATTCTCGCGAGTAAGAATTATTCCTCCGCGTGGACCACGAAGGGTTTTGTGCGTAGTGGAAGTAATGATATCAAAACCATCATCAAAAGGATTGCGTAAAACTCCGGCAGCAATAAGCCCCGCGATGTGCGCCATATCTGCCATAGTTATCGCGCCGACTTCGCGCGCAATTTCAACAAATTTTTTATAGTCCAGGGTTCGCGAATATGCAGAAAAACCAGCCAGGATTATTTTTGGTTTTTTTTCTAGAGCCACTCTACGAAGTTCTTCATAATCAATTTCTCCGGTCGCCGGATCTTTCATTTTGTATGTCACAAAGTTATAAATCTTCGCAGGTAGAGTCATCGGGTGGCCGTGGGTGAGGTGCCCTCCGTGCGATAAATCCATGCCGAGCACCGTGTCCCCAGGATTAAGCAACGCCGCATATACTGCGAGGTTTGCCGGAGCACCAGAATGCGGCTGCACATTCGCAAATTTGCATTTAAATAATTTACAAACACGCTCAATGGCAAGCCTTTCGACGGCGTCGGTAAAATCCTGTCCACCGTAATATCGGCGTCCTGGATAACCTTCAGAATATTTATTAGTGAAAACAGAACCATTCGCCTTCAGAACATCTTCCGAAACATAATTCTCCGAAGGAATCAGTTCCAACCCTTCTTTTTGCCTTTTTTCTTCCGCCTTGATGAGTTTTTCGATTAATTTATCTCGCATTTTGATATTGTAGCACATTTATAAATTATGCTTCCCAACAAATCCGTCCTGAAAACCTTCGCACCGAACTGTGCCAAGATGGCCAAGGTCTCCGGATGTGGATGACCATAGCTGTTGTCCTTACCGTTTGAAATAAATGCATAGACAGGAGAAACTGCTTCCACAAATCCCGAGGAACTTGAATAACGGGAACCGTGATGCCCTACCTTTAAAATAGTACTTTTAAGTTGTGTCTCTTTGTTTTCTGAAAGAATTATTTTTTCCGTCATTGCTCCAGCATCACCAGTCAGCATTATGGAATTCTCACCGTATGTTAAACGCGCCACGACTGAACCGTCATTCGTCGCCCAGGAAGCAACATCACGATCTGGAAACAATATGTCGACAAGCACCCCTCCACCCATGTCCATCTTCACTCCCCTTTTTATAAGAATATCCGGAATATTCTGTCTTCTCATTTCTTCCCTTAGGTTTTGATAGGTTTTTGAATCGGTTAACGTACCAGACTCAAACACGGCTCCTACTTTATAATTCTTTAAAATATCCAACACTCCGCCGACATGGTCCGCGTCCGGATTCGTAACAACTATCGCGTCTATTGTTTTATCAAATGGAGAAATCACTTTTTGCAGTGGTCCTAAAACTTTTCGGGCTGGTCCGCCGTCAAACATGACTTGCGTACCTACCGGGGACTCGATGAAAAGCGCGTCACCCTGACCGACGTCTAACGTGGCAAAGATAAATTGCCTGTGTAAATTCTGCCAATCGAAATAGAATAGGAAAATAACAATAAATAAAAGAAAAATAGCAAGTATTAGTAAACCATATTTCTTAATTGGAACTTCATGTTGTTCATCCATGCTATGATATTAGCATATTAGTAAATTAACAAAATAAAAATGCAAAAATTTGAGGAACTAAAATTTAATATTCCTGAGCTCAAGGGAATCTCCAAGAAAAATATCGAGGAACATTTGAAGCTTTATGCGGGATATGTAAAATTTACTAATCTAATTTGGGAAAAGTTAGGAGAACTAATGACTGATTCTGAGAAAAACTCCTACACGATTGGCGAACTGCAGAGAAGATTTGGTTTCGAATTTAACGGAATGCGAAATCATGAATATTTTTTCAAATCATTGGAGGGCGGAGCGAAAACACTGCCTACAGATTCTCTGTTTAAAAAAGAAATAGAAAAAGATTTGCCATTTGAAAAATGGCTTGGTGTTTTCAAATCTCTCGCATTGACTCGCGGCGTCGGATGGGCGGTATTATATTGGGATAAACAAACAAAACAATTCGTCGCTACCTGGATAGACGAACACCACATGGGACAGCTGAATGGACTAAACTGGATTTTAGGTATTGATATGTGGGAGCACGCCTTTGTGTACGATTATTCAACCTCGGAAAAGAAAAAATACGTGGACGCATTTTTTGAAAATCTAAACTGGGAGACAATAGAACAAAACTTTAAAAAGGCACAATAATCTCACCCTTGATTTATTTTGAGTTTTGTTGTAACGTCAAACTAGAAAAGTAATCCTTGTGGTTAACTTGCTTTGTCCTTCACAACGAAAGGGGACTTCACATGTCTCAAGAGCTCAGTGTTCTTGTTTTCGTAACAATTTCCGTCCTTTTAATCAGTTACCTTGCCCAAAGGACCGCGAGAGCACTTGCGGCCACGGAAACTTTCGACCTCAAGGGAGCAATCCAATGTAGCCTGTACACGAAAGCTAGGCGCTGTGCCGAAATCGCGTACAGAAACACTCCTCCGCCAAAAACAATTGGAGAAATCCGACAATGGGATGCTCCCTTGCGCTTAGCTGAAAACGAATTCATCGAAGCCGCTAAGGTCGCGCGGACGATCGGATACCCTGTTTCTCTCGAATGGACGGATACGTATGAAGAGATACGTCACATCCCCAGAGAACCCGGAGAATGTTCAAATCCAACCCATCAGCAACCATCGTGAAAAGGAGGTGGCACATGCAAGCTTGCATACCATTACGCATACCGAAGCTACGACAGGCGGCCTTGGAAATTTTGGCGGACCTAGCCGAGAAACATCCCGATATAGTAAAAAAAGCAGCATTGGATTGTCTCCCAGACTCCGAAGAGGTTTACCGGTTCATTGCCTGGGCAACCAGGTTCAATGACTAAGGCTAGGCATGCGAAGATCGAACTGGGCGGAGAATTCTCCGCCCTTTCTTTTTGCAAAAATCTTATTCTTGATTTTCAAAAAATAACTTTTTTATATTTTTACCGAAAAGTCTATAAATAAAATACGCATAAATAAATAGCGTGAGCCAAAGAGGAAAATTAGGGAAAGAAAAAGCAGCAAACGGAAGATTAGAGAAAAAACCAACAACGCTGAGCTCATAATGTAAAAATAAATATGAAATAAAGCCAAATGGCACAGCAAACATATACCAAATTAATCCAGCAAAACCAGTCAGAAAACCAAGCATCATCGTGAACGGTATAAATGGTAAAATCATAACGTTCGCGGGCAATGCGACAAGTGAAAAGTTTCCCATTTTGTAAAGAATGAATGGGAAAACAAAAATATAAGCGGCACAGGTGACAGATACGATGTCTCGTAGTTGAAAACGCTTGGTAACCCAGGTGAAATATTTTTCAATTTTCGGAGCAAAAAAGATTACCGCGATTGTGGCAATAAACGAAAGCTGGAAAGACACGTCAAAAACAAGCACAAATGGATTAAGGATTACCATAAACACCGCCGCCAAAACCAGCGCCCTCCCAACATCATAATTTCTACCTGTGGCTCTAGCGACAAGGGCTAAGGTCGCCATTATTCCCGCTCGAATAGCCGTAGAACTCCCGCCAGTCATTATGACAAACAAAAGAATCGTCAAAATACCGAATCCAAAACCTGCCTGCGCAGGTAGGCCAAAATTTACTTGAGAGAACAATTTCATAATCCATTCCGCCACAATTGTCACGTTGTATCCGGAAAGCGCCACAATATGAATTGTTCCCGTATTCACAAAACTCTGTCGCATCGCCTCGTCAAAAGAAGATTTCTCTCCCAAAATTAGCCCGCCCATCAGTAAATTCTCCGGGGCATTTATGGCAAAATTCATTTTTTCTAAAAACTTTTCTTTTGTGGTAAACAACGCACTCTGAACAAAATTCCCGTTGCCACGAGAAACAATTTCTATTTTTGGAAAGCCCGTCACATATAAAATTCCATCTTTTCGCAAATAATTCACATAATCAAATTCTTTTCCTGTATCTGTAATAAAATTCTCTGGTTTCTCCAATTTCCCAGAAAAGTTTATTTCGTCTCCATATTTATATTCTGTGCCTAGATCAGTAGATAATAATATTTCTGTTTTTTCTTTCTCTTCTTCAACTTCTACCGCTAATTGTTGATTATTTTCTTTGATCCTTGGTTCGTCTATAATTTCCCCCGAAAAAGAAACTTTTTGCCCCACTCGCGATTCAAAAATACTTGGTGCTGGAACATCAACTATATGAAATCTTAAAATACCCAAGGAAGAAGTAAATATTAAAACTGAGATTAGAATTCCCCATTTACTCCGAGCAACTAAAGAAAAAAACAAAAGTAAAGCAAAAGAAATTATACTAAACAAAATGACAAAATATAAATTTACAAAAACAAAAGAGCGCAACAATATGCCAAACAAAAATCCAAAACAAGTTGTATAAAAAACCCTGTCCCGCATTTTATAAAATTAAACTATTTTTTTAATTTTACCGGCTCATCGTCTGCAAAACTGGTGGCAATTTTGTCTACCCTGTCGTTGTGCTTGTGGCCGCTATGACCTTCTACGTAAGTCCATTTCGATTTAAACTCTTCGTTCAGTTCATAAAGTGCTTCCCATAATTCACGATTTAGGACCGGCTTTTTAGCGGCGTTGCGCCAATTATTCTTTTGCCAATTAAAAATCCATTCGGTGATGCCAAGAATTACGTATTTTGAATCGGAAAAAATTTCCACATTTACGCCATGGCGTAAATGTGTTTTGGCATATTTAAGCGCCTCGATTGGCGCAGTCAGTTCCATTTGATTATTCGTTGCATGCTCTTTCCTACCACCGAGTTCAATAATTTTATCACCCACGAACAAAATAGCTCCCCACCCTGCGGGCCCAGGATTTCCTCTAGCCGCCCCGTCAGTATAAATAATTATTTTATCTTTCATGTGCTTTATATAATATCAACTATTCTTAATCTTAACTCAGTTTTGCCTCCGAATCTAGACAAATCAAAAGTGGCAAGTAAATTTACGCTAAGACCTTCCGCCAAAGTATTTTTGAAAGAATCTATATTGGAAAAAAAAGAAACAGCCTTAGCTTTACCCCTCGCATCAGAAAAGGTTATTTCTAAATGCTCTCCAGATCCATTTTTACCAAACTTTTTTATTTTTTCTATTTTTACATTTTCAAAAAGAAAAACAGGTTTTGGGTTTCCTAATCCAAACGGGGACATCTTCTCCACCTCTTTCCAGTTTTTTATATTTACGTTATCAAGTGTGGCTTTTATATCAAAAATTACTGCCCCTTCTTTCTTTTCCCTTTTTACTTTATAAAAGGACACCGACAATGCTTCCTCCAGAAAATGTATTTTATCATTGTGCACGGTGAAACCCCCGGCTAGCTCGTGCCCACCAAAATCAAGAAACGATTCGCATGCATCAGTCATCAGTTCGAGGATAGAGACTGACCCGTCGCTTCGACAAGAACCCTTGATTAAATCATTCTCGTCCTTGCCCCAAACAAAAACGGGTTTATTGTATTCGTCCGACAATTTTCCGGCCACCAACCCCAATACGCCTACGCGCCACTTTGGATTACCTATCACGATCACTTCCCGGTGCTCATATGTTTCCAGTTTTTTATGTACTTCACGCATTATGCTTGTTACAGTGGTTTTTCTTTCATCGTTTATCTTTGACAAATGAGTAGCAAGCGCGCCAGCTTCTGCCTCATCCTCGGTAGCAAGAAGTTCATAAGCTCGCATCGGATCATCCATGCGCGAGGCGGCATTCAACCGTGGAGTAACCATGAAACCTATATCATCCTCGGACAAATATTTCTGGTTTATATTCATTTTGGCGAGAAGTTTTTGCAGTCCTGGACGAGGAGATTTTTTAAAAACTTTCATTCCAAAATACGCCATGGCCCTGTTCTCTCCCAAAAGGGGCACCATGTCGGAGAGAGTGGCCAGTCCCGCCATATCCAGCATCCATTTTTCTGCACCTTCCTTTATTTTAAAATGCTTATTCTCTTTGCCATATTTTTTAATAAATCCTTGTGCCAACTTAAAAACAACCCCAGCCCCGCAGAGCATTTTTTCTGGATACTCATCCACTTTTGGATTTAAAATCGCATAGGCTCGAGGAAGATCAAAGGAAGCAGGCCCCGCCAAGGCTGGCCGGGGTAAATGGTGATCAGTAATTATCACATCAATACCTCCGACTCCTGCTTGAGCTACTTCCAAAACAGCTGTAATCCCCAGGTCAACAGTTATTAAAAGTTTTACTCCTGTTTTCGCAAATTGTTTTATCGCGTCGAGGTTAAGGCCATAGCCTTCAGAATTTCTCTGTGGAATATACACTTCAAAATTTTTATAATTTAACAATTTGAACAAATCATTTAAAATTACCGCCCCAGGAATACCGTCAGCGTCATAATCTGCATAAATTACAATTTTTTCCTTTGCCTCTACCGCTTCAAATATTCGGACGCAGGCTTTCTCCATATCCCGCATCAAAAACGGGTCATGGAAATCTCGTATATAATCTGGACTCAAAAAAATCTCGGCTTCTACCGGACTGGTAATGCCTCGTTTTTCTAAAAGTGTTCGCAGTAATTCACCATATCTTTGCATAAAAAGAATTCTAACATATAATAAACAGAATAAAGTTTTTGAATGGTCTGGCCGGGGTTTGGGGCTCCGGAGAACCGAGGACCTGAAAAAATTTTATTCTGTTTATTAATTATGGAAAACTGTATTTTTTGTAAAATTGCAAAAGGAGAAATTCCCAGCACAAAAATTTATGAGGACAATGATTTTTTTGCTTTCCTTGATATCAAGCCCGTAAACTTGGGCCACGCTCTTCTCATCCCTAAAACACATGTTAAAAATCTCTACGAATTTCCGGAAGAATTATTGTCAAAAATTGGACCCGTGATTAAAAAACTAGCTATCGCCGTAAAAAACGGAACAAGTGCTGATGGAATAAACATCGGCATGAACAATGACAAAGCCGCTGGTCAACTCGTTTTCCACGCCCATTTTCACATAATTCCACGATTTAAGGATGACGGACATGTGCACTGGAGAGGAAAAGAACATCCAGCCGATGAAGCAAAAAATTTAGCTCAAAAAATTATTCTAGCGCTTTAATGCCCGGCAAGGTGCCGTAAGCGAGAAAGTCTAGCGTGGCGCCGCCGCCAGTAGAGACAAAAGAAAATTTCTTTTCCATTTTCATTTTTGAAATAAGAGCAATCGTATCTCCTCCGCCAACAATACTTTCGGCGTTTGAGGCAGCAACTAATTTTAATATTTTTTTAGTCGCTCCTGCTCCCCCATCTTCGTATTCACCAAGCGGGCCATTCCAGAGGATAAGTTTTGCTTTTTTTATTAGAGGGGTAAGATTTTTTATTGACTTATCCCCTATATCTAAAATGATTTTATTTTTAAAAACAAAATCAACAGGCAAAATTAATTTTTTGCTGGTTAATAATTCCTTTATTCCAAAACCAGTATCACTGGTTAATGATTTCCCAACGTCATATCCTTTTGCCTTAAGAAAATCATTTGCCAATGCCCCGCCAACAAAGACATGGTCGGCCAATTTCAAATATTTTTTGATTAATGGTATTTTTGTTTCGAATTTAGCCCCGCCCAATATAAACAAAAACGGATGCTTGGGTTTAAAAACACGAGATAAATTCTTTACCTCTGCCTCGAGTTGAAAGCCAGCATAATTTGGTAAATATTTTGGGAGTGAAACTATTGAAGCGTGCTCTCTGTGAGCATCAGGAAAAGCGTCATTAACGTAAACATCACCGAGTCTCGCTAATTTTTTTGCAAAACTTTGGTCATTTTTTTCTTCTCCGGACTCGAAACGTAAATTTTCCAGCAAAAGAATCTCTCCCCTTTTTAATGCTTTGGCTATTTTTTCTGTTTTTGCACCGACACAATTATCAGCAAATTTAACTTTCATTTTTAATAACTTCTCTAAAACTGGGACAATTGGTTTTTGAGAAAAATTCAGATTTCTCTTACCCCCTGGTCTTCCCTGGTGAGACAAAATCACAAGTGGCCCTTTGCTCACGAGATATTTTATGGTCGGCAATAAAACTTCAATTCTTTTTGAATCAACCACCCTTCCATTTTTCATAGGCACATCAAAACCTGCACGTAATAGTATTACTTTATTTTTCAAGTTTTTTATTTGCTTAATCCCTCGCATGTTTTTATAATCTCTACAAATTTTTTTACAGACAAGGATGCTTTCCCGACAAGCAAACCATCCACTCCTCCATTTTCCAGGAATTCCGAGGCATCTTTTTCATTTACCGAGCCACCATAAAGAATTTTAATATGAGAGGAATCTTTACCAAATTTATCCGACAATACTTTACGAATAAAAATACTCATTTCCCGAGAATCATCCGCGGTGGCGTCTTTGCGATTGGGAGTAGTGGAGATAGCCCACACGGGTTCATAGGCTATAATTATTTTAGAAGTTGAATTTTTAGAAACCCCGGCAAGACATTCTTCCAACTGTATTTTAACCGAATTGAAGTAACCGTGGTTTTCATCCCGAAGATTTTCCCCCACACACAAAATCGGTCGAAGCCCGGCCGAGAGAGATGCTTTTATTTTTTGGTTAATATCAGCGTTGCCTTCCCCCATTTCCCGCCTTTCAGAATGTCCCAAAATTACATACCGAGCCCGAGCTTCATAAAGCATTTCTCCAGAAATTTCTCCAGTAAAGGCACCCGTTTCTCCGATAAAAGCATTCTGCGCGCCAAGCTTTATTTTACTCGTCCGAATTTCAGTCAATTTGTCTAAAAAAATATTAGGTACGCAAATAACCACGTCAATTTTTTTAATTCGAGAAATTTCTTTAGCCACACCAGAAAAAAGCCTTTCCGCCTCTTTCCCCGTGAGTGGATTCATTTTCCAATTGCCAATAATAATTTTTTTAGACATAAAATTATTATAACATATTTAATAGTTTAGATTTTACTCAGTTTCTCCCCAGCTGCTGACGGCCCACCCACCTGAAGGTCCACTTTGAAAACTAGGACTAGCCAATCCATCTTGATAAGTTACCGTAGCTCCTCCCCTCATGGTTATTCTTTTACCAGTAGCTGCATTAATAGAGATACCACCACTTAAGGCGACCGTTCCGTTCTGCGCACAAACTGCTATTGCTCCAGAACCCCCAGAAACAGTTATGGCCGAGCTACTGGTACTGGTCGTAACAACGAAGAGATAACTTCCAAGCACTCCAGACCCCGTATAACTACCCCCGCTTAGTAAAACAACGCCATCGGAAATAAGCGTTGCACTATATTCAGAAAAATTGGCGGGGAGTTTTATCATTCCTCCCCCGTTAACAGTCACAGTTCCTGCCACATAAACAGTTCCAGTTAAAGTAAGTATCCCTGTCCCATTATTAACATTGCCATCCTTAACGACAAGGTTTCCGACTATTTTCCCAGGGCCAAAAGTGGCATTGCGCCAATCAACAATGCAATTACCCGCAGTATTATCACTCGCGCTGTTTCCTGGACAAGGACAGTGCTTCTGCACAGTACAATTAGAGCTAGTATAACCAGGAGGGTTCGCAATAATACCCCCAGCTGTTCCTGTGTCCTTCCAGTCTTGAATATTCGCGTCAGAAAAAGGCATAGGTAGTGGTGGGGGAACTCCGTGTGAAGTATCACAATATTTATTATTAGAACTTCCGATTTGACAATTTAATTCTCCAGACACAGTCGAATTAGTTATTTCGTAAGCGGAAGCATCTCCGGAAATAATTGCTCCGGTTATAAAACCACTGTCCCCCTCCGGAAAAAAATCGAAATACATATCCAGCCCCACAGGGCTTGAATCTGCCCAGGTTCCGCCATTGCTTGTGGAATAAGTTCCCTTCTTAGCTAAACCGTTTTCGTAAGTAGACAAAGACGCTCCGGCACTGTAACGAGCGGACCAAGTAGCACTAGTGTCCAGAACTATCCAATATTTAGTTCCCGGAGTTAAAGTCACTGAACCAGGAAAAGTTACAGTAACATACCCAAAGGAAGTCGGCACATCTCCATACGGGAGCACAACTAAAGTCAAAGTGGTTTTACTCGGCTTGTTAGAATTATCCGTAGTTATACGAACATTAATATCGTTCATCCATCCTGAAGTACTGCGTTTAATATAAAGTCGAGCACGTTTTATCGGATCCGATGTCGGCACGGTAAAACTTTGAGACATATCTTGGGGGGAAGTATTTTGATAACCGAAATCCAAAGAATAAGGCGGGGGAAAGCTGGACCCGTGAGAAACTAAGGGGACAATTTCATATTCGCCGGCTGAAATTGCAGAACCATGAATGGTGGGATAACCACTGGCAATAATTGGACCGTTGGCATAAATATTGCCATAAACAGTACCACCTCCGGAGATTTCAAAACCTCCATTGCCAGTCTGAATACCGTAGTTAAAACCAACCCCTGCGCCGGCAGACAGAACAAGGCTATTGATTCTTTGCCTCAAAGATACATCTCCGACAGAAGTTATTGTTTTTTGGTTATAACCGGAATCGGTAATATTCGTTGTGGCGATATTGTTATTTAAATTTATAGAAGTTGAATTTCCGATAGCAAACAATGCGGAATTTTTTAAGCGATAATAAGCATCTTCTACACCGGACTCCGAAAGAAAATAGCTTTGTTTCGAGCGAATACTGTCAGCCGATATTTTAAATTCACGCACCGTAGGCGATACAAGCCCAGAAATTATCGCCAAGGAAATAAAAAGAAAAAATATCACCGATATAAGCATCGCTGCGCCACCATTCTTTTTTATTTTTTTTAATTTCTTTTTCATTATAGTTGATAGCTACCCCTTAATACTAAAGTATCATTAAAGTCGACTACTCTATTTAAAATATCGTTATTCGATTTAATACCCAACAATATACCAACGGCTTTCCCCCTGGCGGTGGTTATCGGGGTAAAGGAAATGGACGTGATTGCAATATTGGGCGTATTTAAATTGCCGACAAGAGTGCCATTTTCCAGAAAACGAAGATCCGTCCCAACAAGTGAAAATTCTACTGTTCCCGTGACCCCGGCCCCGTCTTTGGTGGTGAGTTTTAAGTCGGTGGAGGTACTTGTTCCATCTATACTATATGCTCCTCGAATTTCCCTGGACATTCTTTCCATAATGGATCCACTTTGCACTAATTCTGCTTGAATCGCTGTCTCCTTAAAAGATTTCGCCATGACAATCATCGCATCTATTACCACCAGGGAAAGGACAATAAAAAAAGCAATGTAAAAAAGAAGCTCGAGCGTCGCATAACCATTTTTTATTTTCTTTTCTTTAAAAATTTTAATCATCTTTAATTTTACAACCAAAAAATTTTACTACCCAAATCATGAAAAAATATCAGTAATATAAAATTGTAGAATTTTATTTATAATAATACCTCCTTCGGGCCAAGACACCGTGACGGTAATAAGCTTTGTTCCTGCGTCAGCATCACCAGGACCGATATCTCCACTTACTACATTTCTAGTCACGCTCGAGGCCACGACTGTTCTGGTAAAAATGCCTATTGATTCCGAAGTGTTGAGCGCCACCACTCCACTCCAAGCGTTATCCCGTGCAATTCTGGCTTCTTCTGCTCCCTCTTCCAATAAAAATGAAGCCTGGGTCGCATGAAGGGCCTGACGAGAAACATAAATTGCTTTTTGGGCAACCGTCATCGCCGCCAAAATAGAAACGGTAATAATCGAAGTGGCTACCAATATCTCAACAACCATAAACCCTTTATTTTTATTTTTTGCCAGGTAAATCACTTGTTTAATTCACGCTTACTCCCCCCGCCGCGGAAATAGTAATAATTTTTGAAATAGATGGAACAGAAATAGTTATCGTTCCAGTGACATTGGGTGAGCCGGATAGGCGGTTGAAAAAAATATCTCCGGTATTTCCGCTTATTCCCGCCAAAGTAACGTTAGAAATGCTCGCAGGTGTTGTGATATTCATTGTTTCATTATTTGCGTCATTAACTAAAAAAACTGTTCCCTTGAATATTATAACTTTATCGGACTCTAGGTGCACACCGTAGGAGGAAGAATCTAGAGAAGCTAAAGTTTTAGATTTTGCCTCGTCTAGGGCAGACAAAACATCACTCACGGCGCTTTTGAGTACCTGATTTTTTCTCATTGTCGAAAACTGGGGAATAACAATGGAAAATATTATTCCGAGAACCGCCAAGACGATTATCAATTCTATTGCCGTAATCCCTTGTTTATATAAATTTTTCATTTCAAGTATTTTTTAATTTATGTTTCCCAAAATTGAGTAAAGTGGCGAAATCATGGAAATGGCGAAAAATCCAACAGCCGCGCCGATCACCACCATCAAAAGTGGCTCAATGATAGTGGAAAGATTTTTCGTTTTACCCTCAACCTCTTCTTCATAAAACAAAGCAATCTGAAGCAACATATCCGACAATTTTCCGGTCTCCTCTCCGACCTCAATCATCTCCGCCATCATTATCGGGTATAGTTTAGGGTGTTCTTCAAAAGCTTTTGAAAATGGGGCTCCTTTTTCTACAGCCACTTTCGCTTCTTTTAAAACTTTTTTATAAAGATTATTTTGCACCACATCCTCGGTTATCTCTATCGCTCGAGTGATAGAAACACCGGAAAGCAAAAGGGAAGAAATCGTACGAGAGGTGCGCGCGGTATTTATCTCTTTTACCAGGTTGCTAATAACCGGAATTTTGATAAGGGCAAAATCGATATATGGCGCCAAAAATTTTGACCGAAAAATCGAATATAAACAAAAGCCGATTACGGCGATAATCACAAAAGTTAATATTAAATTATTGGAGAAAAAATTTCCAAGAAAAACAAGAATTTGAGTCGAGAGGGGAAGGGTCACCCCGAGCTCCTTGAAAGTGCCGGCTAGCGTCGGCACCACAAAAGCGAACATTAGGACCCCAATAACGACCATCGCCGACATGATAACCCCGGGATATACAAGTGCGCCTTTAATCTTTTTAGTTAAAGAGTGTGCTTTTTCCAAGTTTGCTCCTATTTCGGAAAGAGCCCCGGAGAGATTACCGGACTCCTCTCCCGCCGCAGTCATCGAGACAAAAAGTTTCGAAAAAACATCCGGAAATTTAGAAAGCGAAAAAGAAAAAGTCTCCCCTGAATTTATATCATTCGATAGAGCCAATAGGATTTTGTTTAATTTAACATTTTTGGTTTGTTTTTGTAAAACCGACAACGCCCGGTAAAGAGAAAGCCCGGCCCTTAGCATTCCACTTAGATTTTTTGTAAAAATAATTTGCTCATTAACACTTACCTTTGAAAAAATGTTCAAAACATTTGAAAACCTTCCCATAAAATTCTCTTTTTTTTCTGTAATTGACAACGGAATAGACCCGCGAGATTTTAGCTCCCGGGCCGCCGCAAAACGACTTGCCGCCTCTAGGGTGCTTTCAAAGATTTCCCCTGTTTTTGATTTTGCATTGTATGAAAATAACATCTTGCCCTTTATATTTACCCTACTTATTATTCGGACACAACTCTAAACACTTCTTCTATCGTCGTTACTCCAAGCACTGCGCTAAAAACACCATCCTCAATCATCGTCATCATGCCCTCTTTTTTTGCTTGTGCCTCTATCTCGTCTTGAGAAGCGCCTTTCAATATTAATTCTCGTATTGTTTGGGTCACATTCAACACCTCGTGCATTCCGATACGACCGCTATATCCATCTTCGAACTCCGCACTCTTTACTGCCCGGTAAAAAGGAACTTTATCCCAAGTGACCTTCTCCTCCACTATTTTTTCTCCCTTTAGGGTCTCGAGGACTTTATCTAAATCAGCTATTTTCTCAAGATTTTTTATCTCCGCGGAAGATAAAAAATATTTTTCTTCATTCGAAGTAAGCCTGCGGATTAATCTTTGCGCAATGATTGTTTTAACCGTGGCGGTAATCAAAAATGGCTCCACCCCCATGTCTATCAGTCGTGGAATGGCTCCGGCAGCGGAATTGGTGTGGATAGTAGACAAAACCAAGTGCCCCGTGAGAGAAGCGTTGATGGCCAGGCCAGCCGTTTCCCCATCTCGAATCTCTCCCACCATCACAATATCCGGATCTTGACGAAGTAGCGACCGAAGCCCATTGGCAAAAGTTAAACCAATCTCCGGCTTTACTTGAGTCTGGTTAACTCTAGGCATTTGATATTCGATAGGATCTTCTACCGTAGAAATATTTACTTCCGGTCTATTCAAAATATCTAGCATCGTGTAGAGAGTAGTGGTCTTACCGCTTCCGGTCGGCCCCGTGGCGAGGACCATTCCCGTTTTTAATTTTAACGAGCTGTGAATTCGATCCAATCCTTCCCCGTGAAAACCGAGTGTCTCTAGAGAAAACCCATGTGCATTTTCCTTCAAAATTCTGATAACCGTTTTTTCTCCAAAGAAGGTCGGCAAGGTGGAAACACGGAAAGAAATTTTCTCTCCATTTTGTTCTATTTTAAATCTTCCGTCCTGAGGTAATCTTTTTTCATCAAGCTTCAAATTGGACAATACTTTTATACGAGCGGTAATCCCCAAACCCGCGCTTTTGTCGAGCACCATCGCATCGTGCAAAATACCGTCTATCCGATATCGCACTGTTAGATTTTCTTCTCCCGGTTCAATGTGAATATCGGAAGCGTTTTGCAAAATTGCATGAAAAATCAAAGAGTCCACAATTTTTACCACGGGTAAATCCTCCGCAATCTCTTTCAATTCTTCCTCACTTTTCTCACCACCTTTTTGTTTTCCTTCTTTGAGGGGCTCGAGGGAAGCTGCCTCTTTTCCGATAATATCCTGAAATTCATTCTTCAAACTTTGTCGATATTGTATCAATACCTCTCTGATCGAATCAGTGTCCGTAAGCCTCGGAAGAATCTTAAATCCGGAACGTTTTTTTATAAAATCTAAAACTGGCAAGTCTTCAACGTCCAACATCGCCACTTCAAGTCCTTTTTCATTTTTTTGATACGCAACAATATTATAATTACGAGCAATCGGTTCTGGAATAAGCGCCAGCACATTAAAATCAATTTTCTTTCCTCTCAAATCCACAAAAGGTATTCCTAAAACAAAAGCTTCCGTTCGCCTCAGATCTGTTTCAGAAATTTTCCCCAAGGAAAGTAAAACATCACCGATCTTTTGCTTGCTAGTCGCGGCTTGCTTTGTCGCCTCCTCAAAATCGGTACGAGAAACCTGCCCTCCATCTAAAATTGCTTTTTTAAACTGCTCTTCATTTATTGTCATTCCTTATATTATACCAAAAAATCTCTCCAACATAAACATTGGCAGAGATTTTTTGGAGACCTGTTTTGTTATTTAATTTTCTATAATCCCTGGTCCTTTCTTTTCTGGGGGGCAATCTAAGGTTTTTCCTCCATTTAACCCTGCACAGCTCCATGTCCAAATCGATGGGTAACTATGGTTTAAAATAGAGGTAGTTTCATTAAGACAATTATAATGAGTTGTTCCACAAGCTCCGTCAACTGGGGCAGGAGCTGAACCTACCATAATAACAGCTGAACAGGTCGCCTTGGCACCGTCATCGTCTATAACCTGAGCCCAGGCTGTATGGTCTCCCGTGGTAAGATAATTACACGAAGTAGGAGAAGGGTTGCTAAAAGACTCCTCGGTGCAGTTAAACTTATATGAATACGAACCGCTTCCGTTTGAGCCCATGGCTGAAAGAAGCACGCCATTAAGCGGGGCAGTCATACTGCTTGCTGGAATGGCGGTCAAAGAACAAGAAAGCGCAGGGGTAAGAGTAACCGTTACATCCCGCCAGGGGCCGCAGTTATTATTTTCATTTGGTTCAGTGATTACTCCTCCGCCCACTGATGAAGTCTTGTCGGCACAGGCTCGCACTGAATATGTGCCCGGCGAAGAAAAGGTGTGAAATATCGTAGTAGTATTATGTGCGCCAGCGACAAGCGTTGTCATAGGGGTCGCCGCCTGGTCACTGATTCTACTATCACCAACAGGAAGAGTTTCCACCACGCTAGCCGGTACACTTGCCACCTGAAAGAAGTTGGAGAAAGATTTCCCGGTAGATAGAGTACCGATGTTCGAAATAGTTGCCTGAAACGTTAAAGGAATATTTTTCACAGCAGCATTTGGGGTGGAAATAGAGGCGGTAAGGTCAGGCCCTGGGGCAGAATACACGCACTTTTCGGACGAAATATCCCATGGGGCAGTGGCCGGGCAACTTGCGTCAGCGGTTGTTTGAGCAAGCAACTTATTGTTATTGTAAAGATAAAAATATCTAGTGCCATTACCATTAGGAGAGACACCAGTCACGGGATAAGTCTTTGCACCAGTGATTATTGTCAAGTCTGAATTTCCTGTCGCCACAGTAACGCTGGAAGGAGTGGTAACAGCAGACACCGCAACCGGATAAATGGTATTCCAAGTCAGATTGGTAAGACAACTACTTTTCCCCGGGTCAATTACGCAATTTGTGGCATTGATTGCTCCAGACATCGCTGTAGTCATAACTTCAGCTGATGCACTAGCTGCGGCGCCTGACCCGATAGTATTTTTACAAACAAGAGAAAAAGTATTGAGTCCAGTGGCAAGATTATTTACTATTTGTGGAGACCCTGTCGGGTTTTTAGCTCCATCCCAATCAACATTCGCAGGAATGGAAGAAGCCGTACAGGATGTCGGACTATTCGTTACTGACCATGATAGGGTGGTGGAATTTGCAGGAAGAGTCATAATTGTCGGATTGGCTGTCAGGGTGACGACGGGAGCATCGCCATCCACCACCATTACATCTGTCCAAGGACCGCAGTTATTGTTTTCGTAATTAAAGTCCTCGTTTGATTCGACGATTACGCCACTTGATTGTGGAGGTAAATCTGCGCAGGCTCGCACTGAATATCTGCCAACATCATAAAAAGTATATGAAGGAGAAGTAGCAGTGGCGGTAGCAAATCTGCCGATGCCTAATTCTGGCATGGGATTGGGAGTAGTTGAAGCATAGGCGGGTGGAACAAGGTCGATTATTGTACCGTTAACATTTCTTACTTGAAAGAAGTTGGAGAAAGATCTATCGGTAGGCTCTCTCCCGATATTCTGAATAGTTGATTGAAAGGTCATAGAGACGCCTTTCGTCGCGTTAGTTGGCCAAACTGGAGACGCAGTGAGGTCAGGGAGAAAAGCCACCTCGCACGAAGGTGGAGCAACAGCAACAACGGGATTTGAAAATACCGAGAAACAAGTAGCGCTTTCAGCCCGAATGGCATAACTATGACTTGAACTTGCGACAAGGCCCGTGTGAGAAAAAGAAGTTACCGCTCCGACTGGTCCTGGAGAAACAAAAGCATCATTATCTTTAAGTGTGTATTTTGTAGCTCCATCGGGGGCATTCCAAGAAAGATTTATAATCCCTGTTGTTGTCCCTGGTGGGACACATGACGCACTCGGAATTGCAGTAAGACTAGGAGTAGGTAAAACACAGCCTGGTTTGGGTTCTGAACACGAGGCGTTTGCTCCGCCACCGGAACCATTACAATCCCATGTCCAAGCCCTGACACCATCTACATTATTGCTACTAGTTCCCGCGGCACAAGTATAGTGCGCTGGAAACCGTCCACAGTCACCAACAATAGTTGCCTTACATGTATTTGTCCCTGTATCCCAGGCAGTTCCAGAAATACAGGAAGCAGCGGCGGTAGCTGTCGTTTGAGCAAGCAACTTATTGTTATTGTAAAGATAAAAATCAGAATTACTGCTAGGATAGGTAACAGCCATCGTCGTTGGTGAAAGGCCAGAATAATTATTCGGCGCGGGTGTAGGAGTATTTAAAACAATATTAGGCATTCCACTAGTGGTAATGGCAGAAGTGCTTGCCTCAGAATTTGTTACTTCCCAGGAAAGAGTTACGTTGGTCATACAACTACTTGCTCCTGCGGCAATGGTGCAAGGAGAAGGAGCAGAATTAACGGAAAGATTACCAGACATGTCGGACGGAGCATCAACAACCGTCACGAGAGAGGTATGGCACGGAGATGAAGAATTACCGTTCGTGTCTGTGACAGTTAAATAAGGAGCATAAGTGGGTGAACTTTTTAAAGAATAGGTGTGAGAAGAGTCCCTTCCGGTCCCGGTACCACCATCACCAAAAACCCAATTCCAAGCAGAATAAACACCAGAACCACCAGAGGCTGAACCATGAAAACTAAAAGACGTCACCCCCGTCGTTCCCGAGATGGGAGCAACAGAAGCAGTGCAGATCGGTGGTGTGGCCACCGGCAAAGTAAAAGCACTTGAATTAACCGGAGTGCCACCAATCTCGATAGAAATGCCGCTCGAGCTGAGATAGGTGTTATGCGTGTTTGCTTTAACTCTATATGAGCCCGGATTGACCCCCGCCAAATTAATACTACAGGATATGGAAAAATTCGGATAAGTATCCACGGAACCGCAATTGCCGCTAGCAACAACACTTCCGCTCGAATTGATAAGTTTTGCGGTGACCCATCCAGCAGGCACAAAATGACCATTACTACCACTGCCTTCACAAACTGCCGGAGACACTCCCACAACAGCAACGCTTGTTGTCATCCCGGAAGTTGATGCAAAAACTGATGACACTTGTCCACCAGTAGCATCCGCCCCAAATCCAGTTATGGGATCTCCCCCATAACACAAAGCGCTCACTTTTGTAGGATTAAAAGAAAAACCAGTGATAATAATTATTGATAAAGCAAAAAACAAAACAAACTTAGATTGAAGAAAGTTTTTCATGGGTTAATTATACTATAAAAATAAATAACGTTGCATTAAACTGTGGATTGTGTTATGCTCCCCCTATATGAGTCCTGTCAGAACAGGGCTTTTTATTTTAAAAACTTAATAAAATAACGTCTCGCTAAATTGACTTGCGCGACGTGATTTGCAAAATCACATGTTAGACATAAAAACATTCAAATCGGCCCTGAACAGTTAGAAGAAGAAAGAAAAATACCAAAAGAAAAAATACTCGAAGCCATCGAACAAGCAATGGCAGCGGCTTACAAAAAAGACTACGGCAAAAAAGGACAAATCATCCGAGCGAAATTCGATATGGAAACTGGGAAAACAGATTTTTCTCAGATAAAAATTGTCGTTGATGAAAGTATCGCAATTTTGGACGAAGAGGAAATAAAAGAAAAAGATCATAAAAAACATGAAATAGAATATTCCGTAAAAAATCCAGACGATGAACGAGTGCACTTTAACGCCGAACACCACATCCTTCTTGAAGACGCGAAAAAAATAAAAAAAGGGGTGGAACTAAACGATGAAATTGTTTTTCCGTTAGAGGCCAAAGATGACTACGGCCGAATCGCTGCCCAAACAGCCAAACAAGTTATCATTCAAAAAATCCGTGAAGCGGAACGCACTTCTATCATTGATGAATACGGCACGAAGGAAGGAGAAGTAATCTCCGGCATTGTGCAAAAAGTAGAACGCGGAAATGTTTATGTTGATTTTAATAGAGCGACCGGAATTTTACCAGTCGAAGAACAAATCCCGGGAGAATACTGGGAACGCGGAAGAAGAATCCGCGCATATCTCTACAGCGTAGAAGATTCACCAAGGGGAATCAATTTGCGCCTTTCTCGCGCACATCCAAAATTTATTGAAAAGCTTTTCGCCGCAGAAGCACCAGAAATAGAAAATGGGGTGGTAGAAATAAAATCCGTCGCCCGAGAAGCAGGCGCGCGTTCTAAAATTGCAGTCTATTCCAACGACGAACACATCGACGCTGTCGGTTCTTGTGTCGGACAAAAAGGCACTCGCGTAAATACTATCACCAACGAACTTTCTGGAGAAAAAATTGACATTATCCCCTGGTCCGAGGACCCCAAAATATTTGTTACCAACGCTCTCTCTCCCGCGAAAGTTATTTCCATAGGCATCGACGAGAAAGAACATAAAACGACAGTGGAAGTGGCCAATGACCAGCTTTCTCTCGCCATCGGCAAGGGCGGACAAAATGTACGCCTTGCCGCGAAGCTTACTGGATGGAGAATCGACATCAAGGGCGACGGCCTCCCTGCGCAAGCGGGCAAAGTAGCCGCCTCCACAGACGGGGAAAAAGTAGAAGTTCTAGAAGAATAGTTATAAAAAAAAGAAGTAGTTTTAGGGGGTTTCGAGCACGACGGTGCGAGAACTTCAGAATTTTTTAAGCTTAAAAAATTCGTACCCAAAAACTACTTCTTTTTTTGTTTCAACCTGAAAAATTTTTAATATTCGCCTTTTTATTTACTTAAGCCCTAAAACTACTTCTTTTTTTATTTACCTACATAAACAAAGCTACCAACGCCAGAGAAAGAGTTCCGAGCAACTTCACCAAAACGTGCAGCGACGGACCGACGGTATCTTTGAACGGATCCCCTACGGTATCTCCAGTGACAGCAGCTTTGTGCGCCTCGCCCCCCTTGCCTCCGAGATTACCCATTTCAATATATTTTTTAGCATTATCCCAAGCACCGCCTGCGTTGTTCATAACGGTGGCTAGAAGAATACCAGCGATAGTCCCCACCATTATTAACCCCGCCTCCGCTTCAGCTTTCATCGTTACTCCAACAAAAATCGGAACAAAAACCGCAACCAATCCCGGAAGCACCATTTCTTTCAGGGCCGCCTTGGTAGTAATGTCTACGCACACTGCATAATCCGGTTTG
>JBAYHY010000008.1:0-33980 GCA_041665885.1 Minisyncoccota bacterium | reverse complement strand
ATTTACCGACCTCTGTCGTGGCGGACATTTGGAAAATCCGAGCAAAGAAATAGATTCCGGGGCTTTCAAGCTCGACCGAGTAGCCGGAGCCTACTGGCGCGGAGATGAAAAAAACAAAATGCTTACTCGTATATACGGCCTCGCTTTTGAAACCAAAGAAGATTTGGATGCTTACATACTGCAACGCGAGGAAGCAGAAAAAAGAGACCACAAAAAACTTGGAAAAGCTCTCGGCTTGTTCACCGTTTCAGAATTAGTCGGAAAAGGATTGCCCATGCTAATGCCAAAAGGAAATATCATCAAAACTGAACTGGAAAATTTTATCAGAAAAGAAAAGGAGCAACTTGGTTATTTATTTGTAACCATCCCCCACATTGCAAGAAAGGAATTGTATATAAAAAGTGGCCACATGGGTAAATACGATGCGATGATGCCCATCATGACAGACGAAAACGGTGACGAGTTTGTCATGAAGGCGATGAATTGCCCTCATCATTTTGAAATATACAACGCAGAACCACACACCTATAAAAATCTTCCCTTTAGAATAGCGGAAAATACCGCCGTATACAGAAACGAAAAAAGTGGTGAACTGGCTGGACTTTTACGGGTAAAAAACATTACTCAGGACGATACGCATCATTTTGTCACTCAAGATCAAATCCAAAGAGAAATCGAGATGATTTTTAACTTGATGCGTGGAATATATGAAATTTTTGGCTTTAATGATTATAAAGTAGAAATATCAATAAGAGATCCAAAAAATAAAACAAAATATTTCGGTAGTGATGAAGTATGGGAAAAAGCCGAAAATATTTTGATTAGTTCAGCAAAAAAAATGGGTTTGAAATACAGTGTGGAAGAAGGCGAAGCCGCCTTTTATGGACCGAAAATAGATATTAAAGTAAAAGATTCAATCGGCCGAGAATGGCAATTAACTACCGTTCAACTTGATTTCAATCAACCGGAAAATTTTGAAATGGACTATACGGGAGAAGACGGCAAGAAACATCGGGTAGTTGTTCTTCACGTTGCAATACTTGGTTCTTTTGAAAGATTTATGGGGGTTTTGATAGAACATTACGCCGGCGCCTTCCCTCTCTGGCTCTCACCTGTACAAGTAAAAGTAATTCCGGTTCGGGAAAATCATAATGAATATGCAAAAAAAGTTTTTGAGCTGCTAAAAGAAAATGATATCCGTGCAGAGCTAGACGACGAAGATAAAAATCTCGGTGGAAAAGTCCGCGATGCGAAAAACAACAAAATCCCTTACTGGATAGTCATCGGTGACAAGGAAATTGAAGCAGATAAAATTACCCTAGAATCCCGCGACGCCGGCCAGCTTGGCCAAATTGGAAAGGAAGAACTTCTCACAAAACTTTTGGAGGAAATTAAAAATAAGAAGTAAAAATATGGGAGAGGGTTATAATAAATTAGTTCGAAACAAAATTCCAGAACATTTAGATGCTAAGGGTATTTCCTATGAACAAAGAACAGCAACTCCTGCAGAATATCGGGTAGAATTAATAAAAAAATTAGATGAAGAAGTAAAAGAATTTCTCGAAGAACCAAACAGCGAAGAATTAGCTGATATTTTAGAAGTAATTGAAACTCTTAGAAAACTTCCAGAATTTTCAAATGTAGAAGAAGTCAAAAAGAAAAAACTAGCAGAAAAAGGAGGATTTGATAAAAAAATAATTCTAAAAGGAGAAAAATAATTTAAATATCGATCACCTAGTGGACGCCCAATGTCTACTGGGGATGAGTATACTAAAAGAAAAAGTTGGGTAAAAAGAAAACGACCAGCCTATGTTTCAAGGCTGGTCTGCAAACCGAGGATTTGTTCTGGTTGCGTGATAAGAGGGTTCACTTTAATGACTCCATCAAAACCATCGGAGTCGATATCTGCGGCTAATTTGTGGAACAATGCATGATCACGTAGGGGTGCATCCTCCGAGTAGAAGGAGAGATCCTCGCCTTGGCGGGTGCTCATTTCTGATATTTTGGCAACGTCCGGTTTCTTCCAGAACCATTCGCAAACATTTTCTGCCGGGGTTACAAAATACCACGCCTTGATTTGGTCAACACCAAGAAATCGAAGCATGCGTATAATGCAATACCGTTCATCGGAGGTTCCATTCCAGGTGTCGAGAATCATCCTCAGTTTTGAAGTAGATTCAAGTTTCTCTTCTACCATCTTCCACATTTGTTCATAAACATACTCATGATCTCCTGTATACGGGCTAAGTGAGGTTTTCCCAAAAAGTTTGATAAGTAACTCGTCACGACTAATCAGAACAACGGAAGGATCGAGAACCACAGCCCTCTGGCAAAAACTTGACTTACCGCAGCCGCGAGGACCCACGGTCAAAATGACTTCTCGCATAGGACTCTCCTTTTGTGTGGATATTAATCAGTTTCTTGCGACGCAACAACTGAGAAAGAATTTCCAAGTTCTTGTGTCGCAAAAAACACCAAAATTTAAAGAACATGTTTTTTCTTTACCTTACAATATTTTTAACAAATGTCAAATCAAAAAAGAGCCCCCTCCCTCAAAACTTCTAGAAGAGATAAGAAATAAGAAATAATTACTTAGATTTTCTGTCACACATATCTGCCAACCTTCTCATCGCCTCAGTTCTAGAAAAATGGCTTGTGCACGCAAAAATTCCAAGCACTATAAATATTAAATAAAGATATTTTATAGCTAAAACTGGATGAATAAACCAAGACATAACTATAATAATTATCGAAATTCCCAAAAATGAAGTTGCGATAAAATATATAATATCCTTATCCATATAGTCTGAGGTAATTTGTGTTGAATCTTTTAGAGCCTCTAAAACTTCTGGGTAGTGCCTCAAGTCTGTTTTAGAAAAATATGTTTCAGAATTTATTTGCTCAAAAAAATTACTAAATTTTTTAATTAATCTTTTTTTTCGATTTTTTTTAATAACAAAATATATTAAATAAACAAAAAATTTTCCCATTTCTCTACATATGCGTGCTAAAAAATAAGACAGTATTATTAATATAATAAATTTTTCATTAGGTGTTACGCTTTGAAAATTAGGAATATTCTCAATATCAAATTTGAAAAATAAATTTAATATAAACAAAAAAACCATGCCCTGGGTTAAATACAAAATCTCCTTAAAATAAAATCTATCTTTTACAACCTGAGATATTTTTTCGAATGTATCCATAATGTTTTATATATCAATCTCTGCTAGTTTTGCATTAGACTGAATGAAGGATTTACGAGGAGGAACTTCGGAGCCCATTAAGATATCAAAAATTTCATTCGCTTCTTCTGCGTCGTTAATCATTACTTTTTTAAGCACGCGGTGCGCCGGGTCCATCGTGGTCTCCCATAGCTCTTCCGGGTTCATTTCTCCGAGACCTTTGTAGCGCTGGATATGAATTTTGTTTGCTCTCTTTTTGTCCTCCTCCGCCTTTTCTCCCTCGCCCTGCTCGGGACCTTCGGTTTCGGCGAGTTCAGGACCTTCGGCTTCTTGTATTTCGCTCGCATCCGCATTTTTTCCGACAATTTTTAATTTCTCTTCATCGGTGTAGGCATAAAAGACTTCTTTCCCTTTTTTTATTTTATAAAGTGGTGGTTGAGCAATATAAATATACCCGGCATCAATAATTTCCCTAAAATATCTGTAAAAAAGTGTAAGCAGAAGCGTGCTAATGTGCGAACCGTCAACATCAGCATCTGTGGCAATGATTATTTTGTGATATCGCATTTTTGATAAATCGAAAGTATCCCCGATGGATGTTCCCATGGCAATAACGAGCGACTTCACTTCTTTTGAAGCAAGCATTTTGTCTATGCGCGCCCGCTCGACATTCAAAATCTTTCCGCGGAGTGGCAGTATTGCCTGAGTGCGACGGTCGCGACCTTGCTTGGCCGAACCACCTGCCGAATCTCCCTCCACTAAGAATAATTCGGATTCCTCCGCGTGCTTGCTTTGGCAATCCGCAAGCTTGCCCGGCAGGGTCATACCCTCAAGCGCACCTTTCCGCAAAATAGAATCCTTCGCTGCTTTTGCCGCCTTACGAGCCTTCAGGGCAAGAATTGATTTATTGATTATCGATTTTGCTTCATCGGGATTTTCCTCTAAAAAATTCGCAAAGGCCTCACCGAAGACTGTCGCCACCGCGCCTTGGGCCTCCATACTTCCGAGTTTCCCTTTTGTTTGTCCTTCGAATTGTATTTCACGGAGTTTAACGGAAATAACGGCGGTTAACCCCTCCAAAACATCGTCCCCGGTGAAACCACCTTCCGACTCCTTCATCATTTCATTCTTTTTACAGTAAGTATTTAAGGTTCTGGTGAGCGCAGTTTTGAAACCGGTCACATGCGTGCCACCTTCTTGGTTATAAATATTGTTAGCAAAAGGAAAAATTCTATCAACGATATCGTCCACATATTGGAGAGCCACCTCTACTCCGACCCCGTCTATTTCTTTTTCGACATAAAAAATATTGCTCTGAATCGGTTTTTGAAATTTGTTGTAATACTTCACGAGAGAAATCAATCCACCTTCAAAATAAAAAGACACCGAAGGAAGTTCTTCTCCCAGTTCTCTGAAATAAAAAACGTCCTCTTCGTTCAACCCTTTTTTATTATCAAAAATACGCGCATCAATAATAGAGATTCTTAATTTCTTCACCAAATATGCCTGTTGACGAATATGATTCACCACCGTGTGCCAATCAAATTTAATCTCGCCGAAAATTTCTGTGTCTGGTTCAAAAGTTATAATCGTTCCTTGTAGTTTTGAAGAGCCGGCTTTTTTTACTGCCGCCTTTTTCTTGCCCTTGGAATATTCTTGAAAATATTTTCCACCATCTCTACAAACTTCGGCCCGACAATAAGAAGACAGAGCATTCACCACGGATGCTCCTACTCCATGCAATCCCCCGGAAACTTTATACCCCTCTCCGCCGAATTTGCCCCCAGCATGGAGAGTGGTCATTACCGTTTCCAGAGCAGAAACTTTCGTCTTTTTGTGAATGTCTACCGGAATACCTCTACCATTGTCGGCAACTCGGACACGATTATTGGGAAGAAGTACAATCTCAATGTCATTACAAAAACCGCCCATGGCTTCATCTCGGGAATTGTCAAAAATCTCCCATATAAGATGATGTAAGCCTTCGGGGCCTGTTGTGCCGATATACATGCCTGGACGGCGTCTGACGGGCTCTAAGCCCTCTAAAACGGAAATGTCAGAAGCATCATAATGATGCCCCTTTCCGGCATCTTTTTTGTCCTCCTTTTCCTTTGCCATATGCATATATTATAACAAAAAAATATCTTAAATACTAGCCCCCTTTTTCCCAAAAAACCTTTACCCACACCCCCAAATTAGGTGTGTGGGTTTACTTTTGAGCTATTTTTCTTTATATTTAACCAATGAACAATAATTATGATATTAAATTGCCAGAAGAAAAAGCCCTACTCCAGAAGCTAGAAAATAGGACTAATACTGAATCACTTCGGATGAAGCGTTATTTATCTATGCCGGACCTGTCTCGCAATCCAGCCTCCCCTATTTACGAAATAGTTCACAGAATTTTATCTCAACCTGATTTTAAAGATTTTGATATTGTAAAAAGTCCTGAAATAGTTCCTATTGATGTGACTTTTGATCTTTATAATTTTGCACCTGATCATCCTGCTCGCTCACATTCTGATACTTATTTTATTGATGATACAAATATTTTACGTCCACACACGACAGTAATGTGGTATTACTATTTAAATCAACCTGAAATAAAAGAAAAAATATCTCGCGGTGAAACTGTTGGGTTTTTCTCTTTTGGAAAAGTTTACAGAAAAGATGAAATTGATCGTAACCACATGAATGTCTTTCATCAAATGGATGGCGGTTTCTTAATTCCAAAAAGTAAAAAAACTATCGGCATAGAAGATTTGCAAATAGTTTTATCGGATATTGCGAAGGCAGTGTTCGGACCTGACATAAAATACAGATTCAATAAAGATACTTTCCCATATACTGATCCATCACTTGAGATGGAGGTTGAAATTGCCGGCAGATGGATAGAAGTACTCGGTTGTGGAATTATGACTGATACAATTATAAAAAATCTTGGACTTGATCCAGACAAATGGAGTAACTGGGCTTTCGGTTTCGGGCTAGAGCGCCTGGCCATCATCAGTATGGATTTACCGGACATTCGTCTGCTTTGGTCCGAAGATGAACGTGTGATTAAACAATTAAAACTTGGAAAAAAATTCGTAGAGGTCAGTAAATATCCACCCATCATACGTGATATTTCTTTTATCGTCCCAAATACTTTTATACCAAATGATTATTTTGATCTCGTGCGCGAAATTGCACCTGAGATAGTAGAACAAGTTGAATTGCTGGATAAATACGAAAATATCGCAAAATTTGGCGAGGGTAAAATAAGCTATGCTTTCCGTATTACCTACCGTTCGCTTGACAAAACTCTGACGTCTGAAGAAATTGATAACACTCATAAAAAGGTTGAGAGTGCAACAATAAAAATTTTTAATGCAGTAATACGTTAAACTCTTAAAAATGAACCAAGAAATAAGAAGAGTATATTTCGTATTAATAGTGGCTGTAATATTTTTTATTGCGGTTGGATTTTATCTCGGTTGGTTAGATAATGGACCAGTGTCTTTATTTTAAATTTTAGTCTATCGCTCGAACTGACACCACTCACAATCTTTTTTATTACACCCTTTCTTCAAAAACTCCATAGACAACACTTCTTCTGCGCAAAGATTTATCTCTTTTTTTAAATTCTCGAGATGATTTTTTGTAACCTCTAGGGAATGTTGTTCAAATTTTCCTTTTTTGTTTTTCTCCACAAAATCAAGAACACTTTTATTTACCTTAAAATCTTTTTTGGCATAATCCAAAAGCAAAAAGTTGTAAAAAATCAGTTGCCTTTCATAATCAGCTTTCTGTTCTTTTGTTTTCTCAGAAAATGTCTTGCCTGTCTTGTGGTCAATGATGTTAATCTTGGGAGATGGGGGGCCATCTAAATATTCTATTTTGTCCAAAGTGCCGCTAATTTTAAGAGTTTCTTTGTTGTCTAATTTAAAATCTCTTTCGACGTGAAACTGGGTATCTACTTTATAGGCCCACTCTTTAGAATATTCATCGAAATACTCGGCAAGAGCTTTATTCCCTCTCTTTGAAAACTTTTCTTCATCTTTTTCGGATAAATTGAATCTGGCTAAGCCCTTTCTGAACTCTTCAAGTAAAATCTTTTTGGGTAAAATTTTTGCTTCCTTCTTGGATTTTTCAAAAAAATTATTCAGGGCAAAATCCACCGCACTTCCGAACATCAAGCTTGGAGAATAAATATCAGGAATCCTGATTAAATTTTTATACAAATATTTTTTGGGACAATCCAAATAGTTATTCAGGGCGGAAACATTCAACCCACGTTTAAAAAAGAGTTGACGCAGATATTCCGGGTCAAACAATGAAGCCGAACGTTTTTCAAAATTCATGAAGGAAGAAAGTTTCTCAATATTTTTTTCCTCAAAATTTTTCATGTTTTCTTCTTTTTTATAGGCCCCATCAATTTCCTTAACAAATTCCGATTCCTCATGCTCTCTACCGTCATTGTCCGTTCTGGCAAAAGAAATATTTAAACTATTCTTCGCGCGGGTCATAGCAACGTAAAAAAGTCTTCTCTCGTCATTTATGTCTCCATCATGCTGATAAATCGGCAAAGATATACTGTTTCCCCCTGTGCGACTCTCCCAGGATTTCCTTGTAGCGTTAATTACGTAAACATGCTCAAATTCCCTTCCTTTTGAGCCATGCGCCGTCATTAATGACACCCCTTCAATAATTTCCGGATCGGTACTTTTTATGTCCAAATTATATTTAATAAAAGAGTCAACAAAATAAATAAAGTCCGCCAGGCTGTAATTTTTTTTAGTTTCACTCTGCCTTTTTACCTCGTCTAGGAATTTATCCAATTTGACTAGTTGAATCCGGCCATCGAGAGATCCAATCATGTATTGCAGATATCCAATCCTGTCTAAAAATATTTTGAAAAAATCCGGGAAATCTTGATTATTCGATTCAATCTTTAGCTCTTTTATTATTTTTACGAAGCTTAAAAAAGCATCGGGATTTTTAACATCGATATCTTTAAGAATTTTTTTATCCGCAAGAATGGCAAAAACGTGTTTTTTCTCCTCTTTGTGCAAAGATTTGTATTTATCCAATATCTTGATTGAGTCGTAGGCATCAAGTTTCAAAAAATTCGCAAAAAATACTTTACCTAGATGGTGGTCGTCATTCGGGTTATAAATAACCCTCAAAATATTTATCAAATTGGCGATATTCGGGTCGTCTAATATTTTGTCTTTCGAAAAAATGGTATACGGAATTTTGTGGAAATCAAAAATAGTTTTTATGTCGGAAACATTTTTATTCGCCCGATATAAAACAGCGATTTCGCTTGGCGCAATACCGTTTGAAATTTTTTCTTTTATATCTTCTGCCAAAGACAAAAGCTCAAATTTATAATTTGAAAATTCATATACTTTAATTTTTTCGTTTTTCTCTTTTGAATTTGAACGTAGTTTTGGACTCTTTTCCAGGTCCTTAATTTTTACGACTAAACTATGCGCACCATCCAAAATATTCTGGACAGACCGATAATTTTCAGAAAGCGCAATCTCCCGAATGTCTTTATACAGTTTCTGAAAACGCGAAAAGGTTTCTACACTAGCGCCTTGAAATCTATAGATAGACTGCTTCTCGTCCCCCACAGTAAACAAATTCGGTTTACCTTCAAGGTGGGGAGCATCGGTCAGCAATTCTATCAACACATTTTGTCCCTCATTTGTGTCCTGGTGTTCATCCACGAGAATATATTGATATTTCTCCTGCACATCAGCCTTTAAGTCTTTATTTTTAGAAAGTTCTTCTCTCACGTAAAGAATCATATCGGAAAAATCATACAGTCCTCGCTTTTTCAACTCCACTTGATAGAGAGAAAACATTTCCGCTAGTTCTTTTGCCTTTTTCACTTTTTTGTTTATCTTTTCTTCTTCTGCCGGCTTGATGACTCCTTTTTTATATGCACCATAGTCTTTTTTATAATAAATATCCTCGTTTGCTAAAAGATCTTTTTTCCAAATTGGTAATTTTTTAATAAACTCTTCCGGAGATAATCCTTCTTTTTTAATCGCGAGAATACCGTCCACTATTTTACTTAAAAAAGAAAACTCGTCGTGAAAAGATACTAAGTGTTCAAATTTATTTTTCTTGATAATCGATTCAATAATTTCTACCCTATCCAAGTCCCCGACGACCCTATAACCTTCCAGGTTTTCAAAATAAAAAGAAAACTCTTTAATGATATGTTCACAAAAAGCATGAAAGGTAAAAATATTTACCCGATACGCCCTATCCCCTATTGTCTCAAGCAGCTTCTCGCGCATGGAGATAACTCCAGCTGTAGTATAAGTCAATGCCAAGATGCTCTCCGGGGCCGTATCTGTTTTCTTTAAAATATTAGCAATGCGAAGAGTAAGTATCTTCGTTTTTCCGGTTCCCGGCCCCGCCACTACGGTCACCGGACCATCGATAGTTTCTACTGCTTCCTTCTGAGCCTCGTTTAATTCCTTATATTTCTCTTTAAATTTATTTTCTAAATCTTCCAACATGTTCACATTATAACCCAATACCAAAAAACCTCCGCATAGGAGGTTTTTGAGATGAAAAATTATTTTTCTTGAGCTGGGGCAATGAAACCATCCACCAGAACTCTGTCTCCGGCGCTCATCTGAATTTTTCTTAATTCATACATTAGGGAGAACATGTGCTCTTTATCTTTTCCGATGGCCACAAGAACGAATGGGTGGTTTTTATCTATTAAATTACCGTAACTATGACCCCCAGTGGCAATGTCAATAGCAACACCGGCCTCGCCCATAGAAATTTTGTCTGTATTTATTGCTCTGCTAATTATGAATCCCGGAGGGAGTTCTTTTAGTTTTGAAAAATTAAACCCCCCTATTCCGTCATAATAAGCAACCCTGGCGATGTGCAACCCATCAGGACGCTGCATTTCTTCGTTGATGGTACTCTTCTCAGAAGCACTCGTTTTTCCAGAAAAAGAAATATGTCTATGTGGAACACCCATCTTTTTTGCAAGATTCTCAGCGTATTCTTTACCTATTTCATCTGATTTCGTTAAATCAAGGTTGTTTTCTTGACAATAAATACGAGCTGCCCCGCAACCGTCATGACTTGTAATTTCTTTAACCCCCGCTTCCTTTAGGGCCTCAACGAGCGCCTTCTGATCTTTCCACAAAATTCCGCTTCCCGCTGAATGAAGCCCCCCGGGCGTTCCCTCGTCCATACAACGCAGACAGTGATCATGTGGACCGAAGGCTTTTTCTATTTGTCCAATGTTTTTTGTATATTCAGAAAAACCTATTTTATAGATCTCTTCATAAAGAGCCTGTTGCTCCTTGAAAAAATCACCTATGCCTTTTGGTCCCTTTTGTTTTGTTTCTATTGTTTCCATATTTTTAAAAAAAATAATTATAATATTCAGCTAGATAATATAGTAAAAATCAACAAAAATCAAATCCTATTCAAGTCCAGGTGCATTTTTGATTTCCAAAAGAAAAAACTGATTATAATAAAGGTACAAAGTGGCGACAAATATTCTGGAACATTAAAACCGAAACTGTGCATTATCATGATTGCGCCTAGGACAAGAATGGAATACATCGCTCCGTTCTTGAGATAAACATATTTCTTTATCCTCTCAATATTGCTAATAGTGATCTGCCTTACCAAAAGCGCCCCGAGACCATTACCGATTAAAATCAAGGGTACTGATAAAGTAAAGGCAAAGGCGCCAAGCACTCCATCAATGGAAAACGTCGTATCGATTATTTCCAGAAAAAACAATTTACTTATATCAGACCGGACACTGCCGAGAAGTCTCTTTTCCTGCTCCTCTGCATTTTGCTTAAAGCCATGAGTAATAAAAAACAAGGTTGAACCCACCACCGCCCCAAAGGCCATCAGATTGTTCTGCTGGAGGGCGAACCACGAAATCACAGCCAATAAAATTGAAACAACCGCATAAAACCATACTCCTTGATTCATAAAAAATTTCTCCGCTTTCGGCAAACCCATTTTTTTGTCTTCCAGAAATAACCAATGCAAAAACAAAAAGACTAAAAATACTCCACCCGCCATAAGAAGAATGGGAGCTGATTTATGAATTGATTCCTGAACGAGCGGATCACTCGACCAAGCCGCCGACAATACTTGCCACACATTCAAAGCGGGATTAAACCCCCAAATTATAAAAAACGGCAAAAGTCCACGGACAAGAAAAACTGCCACTAGCATTCCCCAAGTGAGAAACCATCGCCTCGCGCGAGCCCCCACGGTAGAGAGCACCTCCGCGTTTATTATCGCATTATCAACAGACGAGATTGTCTCAAAAAGAGACAAGCCCACGATTGTTAATAAGGCCGAAAAAATCATTTTATTATTTTACTCTGTTGTTATTCCATCAAATTCAGGACCGTCAGCTTCGGCCTCAGCTTTTGTGGCTCTCACTATTCCGTCTTTGTGATGTGCCGGAGAATAGATGGTATAAAGTTTTAAATCCTCTGAGCCGGAAGTGTTAATAACATTGTGCTCTGCCCCAGATGGAACGACAATAACCGAACCGTCGCCGAGAAGATACTCATTACCGTCAATGATGCATTTTCCTTCTCCTTTTTCAAAACGAAAAAATTGATCATTGTCCGCATGGACCTCCATGCCGATTTCTTCACCTGGCTTCAAACTCATCAGAACCAGCTGACTATGTTTTCCAGTGTATAAAACTTTACGAAAATTTGTATTTGCTAATGTATCTTTTTCGATGTTTGCATTATATCCTTTCATAATATTTATTTATCGTTAGTGAGAATTTTTAATATTCGACTTCTATATTTTACCATACCTAGAAAAAAATAAACTTATTTATGGCGCTTCGATAGACTCTATATGGCTTCGGACCCACAAAAGTTTTCCCATTTATAAAAACAGTAGGC
Source organism: Minisyncoccota bacterium (assembly GCA_041665885.1). Taxonomy (GTDB): domain Bacteria; phylum Patescibacteriota; class Minisyncoccia; order Phycocordibacterales; family UBA9973; genus UBA9973. The sequence goes on along the minus strand of JBAYHY010000008.1, from coordinate 21,871 downwards.
GTACCGTAGAGTCCGGTTTTGTTCAATTCCGTTACTTGCTCATCAACAGCATTTTTGGTTGCATCACTATTCGTACATGCCTCAACTCTTTTTACGTCCACATTGAAATTAGCCAGTATTTGACTCAAGTTTGATCTGTTAAGAACAAAATTTTCATCGGCGGTAAATAAATAGTTATTAAAATCCCAATACTTGTCTGGATATTCGTCGTACATACAATGGCCGGCTTCGGCTAAAAAGGTGGTATCCCCTTTCGCGGGATAGTGAGCAAAAATATAATTTGCCTTTTTGTCCTTAACTAATTTTTGAATATCAGGATATGCTTTCCGACTGTAATCGCAAGCATAACAACCGATGAACACTACCGTATCTTTTGAACCCACACTCTTCGACGGAAAGCTGGAAAGATCTACCCCATTTAGAGTTACATTTTTTTCCGTTTTTTGCGTAATTCCACAAGTGGCGCCATCTCCAAGCACTGTCACTTTATTGTTTTCTCCGCCCGGATCAAAAGCACAAAAACCACTCGCATTTAAACCATTACAACTACCATAAACATAAAAATTATATACGCCCTGCATAACCCAAAAAGTACTTCCCAACATCAATAGAAAAAATATCCAGGATAATATTTCATAGTGCTTATTTACTAGCTTTGCTAAAAAGGTCGAACGGGTAATTATTTTTGACAATATTTTCCCTTTTATTTTCTCGGCAAAACCGGTGTTGCAAGGACGAAGAGTTATCCTCCTAAAGACACAACTAAAAGCTTCCTTCGCCAAGGCCCGATGAGAGGCGCTGAAGATTCCCAAGATTGAAAAAATGATTAAAGCAATAATGCAAGGCATAAATTTATAGAATCTTTGTGATTTTATTTATATTGGTAATAAGCGCTTCTGCCTCCGTCATCGTATTATGCAAATATAAAGAGATTCGGGCAGAGTTGTAAATCTTTTTGCTGTCAAACCATGAATGCACACAGTGTCGCCCGGAACGAATAGAGATATTCGCCATTTCGTCGAGCATAATAGCAAATTTGTGCATATCCATTTCTTCAATATAAAAATCAATAATTCCGGACCTTAATTTCGGATCTTCCGGCCCAATAATTTTTATCTGCGGAATTTTTTTGAGTTCCTCCGTAATGTACGTATTTAATTTGAGCTCATGTTCCGTAATATCAGCCCAATCAAATTGACTTAAATATTTTACCGCCTCCCCTAGCCCGATAATCCCGGCATAGTCTTGAAGCCCCGCCTCAAATTTCTCCGGCAGTGGAAGCATTTTATAATCATCGTAAGTAGAAAATTCAACAGTATCTCCACCCACCAAGAAGGGAGCTAGTTTTTCCAACAACTCTTTTTTACCATAAAAAACCCCGGTACCGGTCGGCCCGAGCATTTTATGTCCGGAAAAAACAAGAAAATCAACGTCTAAATCTTGCACATCAATTTTTCTGTGAGGAATACTCTGTGCAGCATCCAGGCAAACGAGAGCGCCGTTATCGTGCGCAAATTTTATTATTTCTTTAGCGGGATTTGTAACTCCATCCAGATTTGAAGTATGAACGAGGGAAACGAGTTTCGCTCCTGCAATTAACTTAGAAAAATTATCCAGATTAAAGGTGCCGTCTTCATTCGCCGGAATTATTTTTACCACAATCCCCACTTTGTCACGAAGCGAGAGCCAGGGAATTAAATTTGAATTGTGTTCTTTGTCCGTCACCAAAACAATGTCTCCTTTTTTCAAACCAAAAGAATTTGCCAACAGATTTATCCCTTCGGTGGTATTGCGAGTAAAAATTATTTCCTTTTCATCTTTCGCATTAATAAATTCTGCAACCGTCTGTCTAGCTTCCTTTATTTTTTGAGTTACCTTGTCTCCTAATTTGTGCGAACTTCTGCCCGCACAAGCCGGATAATTGGAATAATAATCATTCATAGCCTCCAAAACCTGATTCGGCTTTAAGCTCATACAAGCATTATCAAAATATATGGGGATATTGCCATTTTTCCCATTCAATATATTAAAATCAGCCCTTATTTTGTCTATGTCTAACATAAATTTATTCAACAATTATAACACAGATTCCCTTGTTTTTGTAAACAAAAATCCGTAGAGTGGTCTAGTACTAAAATAGATTTTTATACTAGAGCTATGATATAATAGAGTTATGGCTGATATTTCTACACTTAAAAATCCTAACAAAAGTCACCGCAAACAAATATCTTTACCAAAATACTCAACGAACCTGGCTGAATTCTTTGGAATTATGATTGGTGACGGTGGAATTAATAACCCGTGGCAAGCAAACATTACCTTAAACTCAATTAAGGATGCTAATTATGCAAAATATGTTTATGATTTATGCGATAAGCTCTTTGGAGTTACTCCCGCCATACGAAAAAGAAAAACAAGAAATGCATTGGTTCTATCTCTCGCCAGCACGTCAGTTGTAGATTTTCTGGTTAAAAATGGTTTGGCACGAGGCAATAAATTAAAAATGGGGTTGAAAATACCAAGGTGGATTTTGGAACAATCTTCATATAAAAAGGCCTGTGTCAGGGGACTTATGGATACAGATGGATGTATATTTGTGCATACACATAAAGTGTCAGGCAAAATATATAAAAATATTAGTCTTAGTTTTACAAGTTATTCACCCGAGTTAGTTTTTCAGGTGGCAGATATACTTGCAGAATTTAAGATTATACCGCATATTAGTAAAAGAGGTCGAGACGTAACTTTGTACCAAGAAAAAGCCGTTATCGAGTATTTAAAAATATTTGGTACTTCTAACAATAGAATACAATCTGTGTACAAAAAATGGAGAGATGCGAGAGCGGTTTAATCGGCAGACCTGGAAAGTCTGTGTGTCAGTAATGGCACCGAGGGTTCGAATCCCTCTCTCTCCGCCAGAAATGATAGAAAAATTTATAACGATTCAAAAATACTTGGCGATAAATGATGTACCCGAAAAGAGCGATGTTGTCTTTGTTTTTGGCCAGATTAAAATGCCAAAAGTGTGGGACCGGGCTTGTCAGCTATACAAGGACGGATTTGCTAATAAAATTTTAGTTTCCGGGGGCGCGGGAAAAATTATTAAAGAATTAAGGCCTGGATTTACAGAAGCAGAAATAATAAAGGATTATCTTGTAAGCAAGGGTTTGCCGGGAAACAAAATAATCGTTGAAGATGAAGCAACCAATACCTTGGAGAATGTTATCTTGGGCATGAAAAAATTAAATAAGGAAACAGTGTATCCTAAAAAAATAATAGCCGTGTCAAAACCTTTTCACATGAGAAGGTGCCTGGCAACGTTTGAAAAATATTTTCCTGAAATTAAAGTTTTGTGTTGCCCCCCAATTGGAGAATTTAATGAATTGATGGATCGACCTCTGGCTGAGTATAACCAAAGACTCCTTGGCGAGTTAAAAAGGTTAAAAGATTACGGCGATAAGGGTGACATAAAAACTCAAAACATACCGGACGAATTTAAAAATTTATTTTAATAAATTTAGAAATTTTTTCTCATCTAAAACTTTCACCCCGAGCTTCTCCGCATTTTTAAGCTTTGAGCCCGGTTCAAGACCAGCCACGACATAAGAAGTATTTTTCGACACCGACCCGACGACCTTGCCCCCCAGGGCAAGAATTCTTTCTTTGGCAATTTCTCTCGACATCGTCGAAAGCGTACCAGTTAAAACAAAATTAAGTCCGGTAAATTTGCCGGCTTTTATTTTTTCTCCTTTTTCTATCACAACCCCGTTTTTTTCTAATTTATTAATAAAATTCAAATTATTTTTATCATGAAAAAATTCATATACGCTTTTTGAAACTGCCGGACCAATGTTTTCTATGTCTAGGCGAAAATTCGAAGAATTCAAAGCGTCGTGGATTCCCTGTCCTTTGACTCCGAGGGCGAAGGCGCCGGAATTTTTCGAATTTTCGCCTGACGCAACAAAAGAAATTAATTTTTCCAAAGTACCAAAATTGCTTGCCAAATCTCGCGATGTCTCTTCTCCCACATGCAAAATTCCCAAGGCCCAAAGAAAACGCGATAGCGGAATTTTTTTCTTTAGCTCTATTTCGTTAATGATATTCTCCGCGCTTTTTTCTCCAAACCTTTCGAGGGGTGCAATGTCTTCCTTGCTTAAAGTAAAAACATCCGCTGCATCTGTTATCAAGCCCTCATCCTTAAAACGCCTTAAAATTTTAGGGCCAAGCTCATAAATTTCAAACACGGATACAAAATGTTCCAAATATCTTTCATTTTTTGCCGGACATTTTTTATTGGCACAATAATAGGCTACGGAGAGCGTAGCAGACGAATAATTTTCGAGTGTCTGGTTGAGCTCGCTCTTTCCAAGTTTTTTTGCGCGAGCGACCCGAGGACCGAGAAAATCATTTGACTGCGAAGCTTTTTTCTCAATTCTTTCTCCGCATGCAGGACACATTTCCGGCATTTTAAATTTCTTTTCTTTGCCTGTTCGTAGTTTAGTCAATACTTCTACTACCTTGGGAATAACGTCTCCGGCTTTTTCTATTACTACAGTATCCCCGATTCGTAAATCCAGTCGTTCTATCTGGTCCATGTTATGCAAGGTGGCCTTTGAGACCCTAGAGCCAGCCACTAACGTCGGCTCGAAAACAGCTAGGGGCGTCAAAACCCCCGTGCGCCCTACGTTTATCCTTATTTCTTTTACGATAGTTGTGGCCTTCTCCGCCGGATATTTATAAGCGGCCATATAACGCGGAGCTTTACCGACGACCCCCAGGATTTCTTGCAATTTTAAATCGTCCACAGAAATGACAATACCATCCGTTCCATAGGCAAAATCAGGTCTTGTTTTTTCAAACTTTTTTATAAAATTAATTACTTCACCCAAATTTTTACAAATTGCATCATTTTGGTCTACTGTAAAGCCCAGGCTTTTTAAAAACTCATGTTTACTAGAATGATTTTTCAAGGCGGAAGCATCTGTGAAATTTTTCTCGCGAGGGTCCCACTCCAAAGGAGAAGGGCGCAGTGAGGAAAATTTTACAGATGGTGTAGCCCACTTTGCCTCCGCAATATCATAAGCAAAAAAATCCAATTTTCTTTCAGCTGAAAGTTTCGGATCAAGCTGCCGCAGGCTACCGGCTGCAGCATTTCTAGTATTAGCAAAAAGTATTTTCCCCTCTTTCTCGTTCTTTTTATTTAGAGAAATTAAGGTTTTTTTGGACATTACCGCCTCCCCCCTCACCTCCAGATATTCCGGAAACGGCGCCCTCAAAACGAGTGGAATAGTGTGAATGGTTTTTAAATTTTCAGTGATATCTTCCCCGACAAAGCCGTCTCCCCTGGTGGCCCCCCGAATAAATTTCCCCTTTTCATAGATTAGTGATACTGCCAATCCATCAAACTTTATTTCACAAAAATAGTTAAAATGGACGCCGGAAGCCCCGCCAGAGGCGGGTAAAAGTTTTTTAACTCTGTTTTCCCATTCCAACAATTCTTCTTCACTGAAGACATCATTTAAAGAAAGCATTCTGATTTTATGCTTCACTTTTACAAATTTATCGAGAGCCTTCCCCCCCACCCTGTTTTCGGGGGCGTTCGGATCATCAAATTCCGGATTCTTTTTTATGAGCTCCCGAAGCTCGCGATTCAAAGAATCGTAGACATCATCTGTCACGTCCGGGGCATCTTCCGTATGGTATAAATCACGCAACCTCGCGATTTCTTCCCGCAGTTTCTTTATCCTCTTTTGAGCTTCAGCCTCTTGCATATATTAGTAATTTACATCAAGCTCTCGTTCTACGGTATTTAATCCTTTGATGCAAATTCCGGGAGCATCTCCACCATTGTTATATCCTTTTGCAATTACAGAAGTTTTGCCTGCGATAGTTTTATCTACAGTCACTTTCGCGCAAGCTTGTCCGGCACTACCCAAGCCAGAAACAGTGAGGGTCCAAAACAACGACGTCGGACTTGTTATCACAAGAGGACTACTATTGCATTCTTTTGGTGTTCCAATCGAAGGGCCATCGACAAAAACATTTGCAGTAGACTTATCATTTATCAATGCGCACTCTGCCCCGGTGTCGGCGGCAAAAAAGGCTTCATTCGTATCCTTGGCCGACGTACCAAATTTTATTTCCCGGAGGGCAATGTTCGCGACCCCGAGAGCAATAGATAAAAGAATTACCGAAAGTGTTACCGCAAAAAGAATTACGAATCCTTTATTTTTCTGTATTTTTTTCTTCATCATAATTATTCTATCCAATTAAATAAATTTTCTGAAAAAGTAATATTGTAATCTGTTCGGCCCTGTTTCCACAAAACGGTTGAAGAAATTCTCACCTCGTCAGGGTTTATTTCCTCTATTAATACTTTTCGGGTAAAACCAGTAAAATCCGAATCGGTAATTGGATACTCTATTTCAGAAGCTTTAAACCTGTCCCAACCGGCCTGAGAACCTGAAGGATTAGAAAGGACAGATGTATCTCGCATATTTCTGACATATTCAATTCCTTCCTGCGCCAAATAAGAAGCTGCCATTTTTTGTTTAGCATAACTGGTGTCGGTAATTCCAGAGGCGATAACAGACATTAATCCTAAAATAGACATCGTAAAAATCGAAATCGCCACAAGTGTTTCTATCAAGGTAAAACCATTTGAAAAAAAATTTTCCTGGTAATTTTTGTTTATTTGTTTTAAAAAATTTTTCATAATATTTTATATTCCTAGGTCGAGGGCTCTTTGAGACACAGAAGTCCGCAGGGAAAACGGAGTTTCAACGTTGTTGTAAATAATCTTCCCGGACAACTTAACGCTCGCACGGGGCTGTCCACCATCGTCCGCCTCTGCTCCAAACACAGAAAAAAAGGATACGGGGTCAATATCAATTTCGTCGGGGGTCAATTGAACAGAATTACTTCCCCCATCAATCGATTTAAAAACACCAAACCCACCACTTTTGTTGTTACTTATGAAATAAACCCACTGATCATTTAAATTGCCCACATTTCCATTTTGATATTCAAAAGCGATCCCTCCGCACGGGTCACCATTTCGGGGCGCCCCCAAATTGGAAAAATCACTGCTATTCGGAGAAATGCAATGATAGTTATATCCCGTCCTTAAGTTTCTGGATATGTCTTCTAGCACAAAACTTAAATTATCAATAATAGAACGCATGTTCTGTGATTTCTTATGAAGCAAATTCGCATTCAAAAGAGCGCCCATGCCGACCATCACAATAATAATAAAAAGTGAAACGGCAATCATTGTTTCTATTATGGTATAACCACTCTTTTTTCTTTTTAAAAACTTCATAGCATTAATTTATCTGGACTCTACCCGACGGGTATAATTTTATTTTGGCAATTATTTTTTCTTTAGGGGAGGCGACTGTAATCTGAGCATAATCAAAGTCATCCAATCGCGCACCTCCCGCATCACTGAAAATTGCACCGGAATCCGGTCTCCTAAAGGTAATGGACAAAGAACTAATGGACTCAGCACAGACGTCATTATTACATTTGTCTATTCTGGATATATAATTATTTCCCTTTACAATACTAAAAGTATTCAAATCTTCTCCAATATCATAACCATTTGTGGAATTACTTAGGTCAACAAAATAAATAAATTGTTTCGGAGTAGAAATATCAAAGTAGACCCCATAGGCTGGCTTCCAATCAACTGGGTCATAATTATATCCAGCGGGTGGTAATAGACCATTTAAGGACGAGTTCTGCGCTTGCACAACCTGCAAGGCAATATCGCTGGCTAAATTCTTGATATCAATACTGGATTCAAAAATACCATAATTATAAATGGAAACAGTGGACAAAACAGCAAAAATAGAGAGAACTACAATGAGTTCCACATAAGTCATTCCCCCATTCATTTTTATCCTTCTAAAAATTCTCATTTTTCTTCACTTATTATAACATTTTTACTATAGGATTAAACAGCTACTCTAAAAAAGGTGCAATTCAAAAAGAAATACCAGGAGCCCCCCTAAAACCAAATATGGAGCAAATGGAATTTCGCTTTTCATACCATATCTTTTGGAGAAAATAACGAGCAAAAGACCAATTATGGCCCCAATCCAAAAGGCAATGACGGTGGCGGAAAACACTTGCGACATGCCAAGAAGCCACCCAAGGCCTACCGCCAATTTTGCATCTCCCAGCCCCATCCATCTCCCAGAAGATACGAACCAAAATAGGGCAAAAGGAAGAGCAATCAAAAAACCTGCCGAAAAATCGGCCAGAGTAGGTATATGAAAAGAAAAAATCGTATTATTGAATAGGAACAAGCCCAAAAAAGCCAGAAGACCAAAAATGATAGCCAACGAGTCCGGGATTATTTTATGTCGAAGATCATAAACGGTAATAACAAATAAAAGTGAAAATGCAAAAGCATAATAAAAAAAAGTAAAACCAAAAACAAAAATATTATAATAAAAAAGTTCTTGAAATTTAAAAAATAAAAGAGCAAAAATAACACCGGTTATAAACTCGACCAATGGATATTGAATGGATATTTTAGATTTACAATCTTTACATCTTCCCCCTAGACCCAAAAAACTAAAAACAGGAATGAGCTCATACCAAGAAAGTTTGTGCATACAAGACATACAACCACTCCTGCCGTCGAAAGAACGCCCGGTATTCAGCCGAAGAATTACTACATTCAAAAAACTACCGATAATTAAACCAAAAACAAAAAAAATACCCACAAAGATAAACATCATATTAAATTACATTAATTGTTACAAACATAATTCACTCCGTCTTCTGCGAGAGTTAATGGTTCCCAAATTCTAACAGGGGGTTCGTATACCGGCAATGGTTTGGCTGTAAGCAAAGAAACCTTCAGGTCACTATTGGGGTCTACAATCATCCTAGCCGCACCCGTGCTGTCCGCACACCAGTAGGTGCCACTGGTAGTTTTTAAAGGCATAGCAACAGCCCAAACGTTAGTAGAATTGAAGCAGGAACTGGCAAAATTAGTATCACTTCTTTTAATCGCCTCAGTCAAAGAAGCTGCTATCGTTTTATCCACAGAAAATATACTAGTTCCCGAGGAATCATTGTCGGGACATTTAGCATAATAATTTTCCTTCACGCCGGGTGGCAAATATGAATTGCCATTATTAAGAGAAAAAAGTTCGGCTTGGTTGGCAATGGTTCGCAAATTAGACTGTACCGCTGCATCGTCTCCCTTCTTCCTTGCACCAGTTAACAAAACCGAGACTACTGCAGATAATAATCCGATTATTGCCACCACCACCAACAATTCAAGTAGAGTAAAACCTTCCTTCGAGTTTATTTTCATGAGAATTTGTTAATTTTTGTTAAAAGAAACTTATTATATTATATCATACAACCCCAAAACAAAAACCACCCTGACCTAAGCCGGGGTGGTTTTTGTGAAAAACAAAGCTCAAATTATGGACAAAGTGTTGTCGGGCCAGTGATTGCAGTTCTTTCCGTATCAGTTATTCCTTCTGATTTTCCTGCTGAATCCACACACCAGCCAGTTGACGTTCCCTCTGCAGCCTTTAAATCTGCCGCGGCAACCCAACCATCTGCATCACCATAACATGTTGTTACAGTATCACCTCCAGCACTTACTGCTGCAGCTAACCCTGCTGCAAAAGTAGCATCTGCACACACTCCAGCATAAGTATTTCCAGTATCATTAAAAATGGCTGCCTGAGCTCTCAAGTTTGCCAAGTTTGCTTTAACCGCAGCATTTGAACCCTTTGAACGTGCCGAGTTTAATGACGCAAGCACGACAGAGGCCAAAATACCGATGATAGCGACAACGACCAAGAGTTCAATCAACGTAAAACCTTTTTTAAAATTCTTCATAATCTATTTTCGTCCCTCGATAAGCTCGGGACAAGCTAATAATAACTAATAATAAATTTCGACTTATTTTTAATACACTTAATTATATCACAAAGAAAATAATGAATGGGCAACAAAGTTATCCACAATGCCCAATTAGCTAATTCCCCCCGCCATATTGTAAATCGGCCCCAATACGGAAACAAGTAATATTCCTACCCCAAACCCCAAAACGACAATCATTACCGGCTCGATGAGACCCACCAAAGTATCCACCGCATCGTCCACTTCTCTTTTATAAAAATCAGTTAAGGTTTTTAAAATAGTTCCGAGGGACCCCGTCTCTTCCCCGACTTGTATCATTTGTATCGTAATGGGAGGAATAAAATCGGAATGTTTTTCAAAGGCAGCCGAGAGGGTTAGCCCCGACTTCACCCCATCCGCTACGTCCGCTAAAATATTTTTATATACATAGCTACCGACGGTATCTGCAGTAATATCGATAGAACGAACGATAGGAACACCGGAAGAAAGCATTGTATTTAAGTTGTCCGTAATCCTAGAAAGAAAAAGCTTCCTGTATAAATTGCCCACAGCCGGCACGGAAAGTTTCAATTTGTCCATATAAATTCTTCCCCTTTCGGTAACAGACATTCTCCAAATCCATACGCCCAATAGTGCGAGAAAAATCAAAAGGAAAAAACCATAATGAACAAACATATCTGAAATCCAGATTATTATTTGAGTAAAAACCGGTATTGCTTGGCCTGAATCCTCCAGAATAGAAGCGAGTTTCGGAATCACCACCACAAACATCAAAGTCATCACCACAAAAAAAGTGATAACGACAAAAGCCGGGTAAATGAGGGCGTTTTTGGTTTTTGAAGTAAGGGAATATTGACGATCCAAATACTCCGCCAGGTGAAGAAATGTTTGGTTGAGTTTTCCCGTTTCCTCCCCCACCTTTACCATATTTATATAAAAATCTGAAAAAACATCCGGGTGCCTGGCCAAAGAACCAGAAATGGAAATTCCGGACTGCAAATCCTCACAAACTTGAGAAAGTTTGGATCCCAAAAGTTTATTCTCCGTATTGACAGAGAGCATCGTAAAAGCTTTCAGCGCAGAAACTTCCGCCTCGAATAAGGTAGCAATCTGACGAGAAAGGATCACGACGTCTTTTGGCTTTACTCTTTCAAAAAAAGAAATCTGAAAAAATGATTTCTTCCCAGCCGCCTCATTAATAGAAATTATCACCAAGCCACGACGTTGTAATGCGGAAATCGCGACGTCACGATTCGGTGCATCGATTTCTCCTTCTTTATTTATCCCCTTGTCGTCTACTGATTTGTATTTAAATAACATTATGTTAAGCGCTCGAGTCCTTTCGGGTTAAGCGAATATTGATAAGCATTTTCAATAGAGATTTCTCCGGTACGCACAAGCTCAAGAAGAGAGTGGTTTAAATCAACCATCCCCTGTTCCATGCCTGTTTCTATCACTACGTCTATTTCGTGCGTGCGTTTTTCTCGAATCAAGTTAGCGACAGCATTATTATTAAGTAACAATTCATAGGCCGGGATAAGTCCGCCGGCTATCCTCGGCACGAGTCTTTGAGAAAAAATACCGAGGAGTGACGAAGAAAGCTGAGTGCGAATCTGGTCCTGCTGAGATCCCGGGAAGGAATCAATAATTCTATCAATTGTTTGCGAAGCATTATTGGTGTGCAGGGTTGAAAGCACGAGGTGTCCGGTTTCCGCCGCGGTCACCGCCGTTGAAATAGTCTCCGGCGTACGCATTTCACCAACCATAATTACATTTACATCTTCGCGAAAAACCTCTTTAAGCGCTACGTGAAAATCTTTAGTATCAATACCCACCTCCCGCTGACTGATGATAGATTTATTCGGTACATAAACGTGTTCAATCGGATCTTCAATGGTTATGATGTTGCGAGCTTGTTCATTGTTTATAACATTTATCATGGCAGAAAGCGTAGTCGACTTGCCTTGTCCGACGGGCCCAACTACCAAAAAGAAGCCTTGTTTTTTCCTAGCCATTTCAGCTAAAACTGGGGGCAGTTTTAATTCCTCCATGGTTTGCACCTTCGGCACTAATCTGAAAACAATGCTAATTAAACCTTTCTGGAAAAAAGCATTCCCTCGCAACCTCGCCTCTCCGCGAAAATCATACGAGAAATCTGCCTCCTGTTCTTCTTTAAATTTAGCAACTTTTGTCTTGTCTAATATCTCGCCCAAAAAACCCAACATGTCTTCTTGGGTTGAGGCCAAATGTTTAGTGAGAAAAATAAGTTCCCCCGCCACGCGGATAGCCGGTTTTCTTCCGGCACCCAAATGCAAATCCGAACCTCCTTCGTGGACAACAGCCAAAATAAGTTCTTCAAGCTCTTTTTTATAATCCATCCTATTGGAAATTTATATTAATTAATAATTCTTATTTATTATAACCCGTTTTTCAAATTTTCGTTACTACCGATGGGCCCCATATTTTTATCCTGAAACACTATTATTTTTTTCCAAAATACTAACTACCTGGTCAATCACCTCAGCCGGAGTGTAGTTCGCCTTCACAATATAGCCGGCCACCCCAAGCCGTTTTCCCTCTTCAATATCTTTTGGGTCACTTTTGTTGGACAAAATTATCTTTAAACAGTCTGGACATAATTTTTGGGTACTTATTTCCCCCAATGTTTTAAAGCCATCCATTTCAGGCATAATAATATCCATCAAAATAATATCCGGCTTAAGCCCTCCTTTTAATTTTTCTAAAGCATGGACGCCGTCTGAAGTGGTATAAACTTCAAAATTATTCTGACTAAACTTAAGCGCATACATGTCCAAAAGAAAACTATCATCATCTACAATTAAAATTTTTCTTTTTTCTTGTTCCATGTGTTTATATCGTCCGTTAAGGTTAATAACTAAATTATACTATAAAACAACCTCCAATAGAAACACGCAAGACAGGCTATTCATTTTCGTTGCCAAAATTATACATTTCAGACAAAGGAATTATCCCCGCCAGAGCTTTTAGCATAGCATCTTCTCTCATGGTCAACATTCCTTTGCTTCGGGCTAGCTTGTAAATCGCCATGTTAGTAGGGTTTTTCAAAATTACTTCCTGCATTTCCTTATCAACTTTAAACATTTCAAAAACAGCGATACGACCCTTTGTGCCAGAAGGGCACTCGGGGGCTGGAACAATATCATACATTTTGTCTCCGATTTTAGGTCGAAATTCTGCGGGTAAATCTTTCAACTGCTCTTCGATTTGAGCTCTTACGCTGGGATCCATCGGAACTTCTTTGCGTGAAGCCGGATAAGTCATTCTGGCTAAGCGTTGGGCCATAGAAACTATCAAGGTCGGGGCAATCAAGTATGGATCAACCCCCATATCTACGAGGCGAGGGACCGCTCCGATCGCATTATTGGTATGAAGAGTGGAAAGTACGAGGTGCCCGGTCAATGCTGCCTGAATGGCGAGTTGTGCTGTTTCTTTATCGCGAATTTCTCCGACCATAATAATGTCCGGATCTTGGCGAAGAATAGAACGAAGACCCGAAGCAAAGGTATAACCAATCTCCGGCATCATTTGCGATTGATTAATATCCGGCATATGATACTCGACCGGATCTTCCAAAGAAACAATATTACTTTTTTCTTTATCTAGTTCGTTCATCATGGAATACAGCGTAGTGGATTTTCCAGATCCGGTTGGTCCGGTTATCAAAATAAGTCCGTATGGTTTCGTAATCGATTCTCGCATTATTCCCAAATTTACCTCCGACAGTCCAAGCTGATCTAAAGTCTTAACTCCCCTTTCTGAATCCAAAATACGCATAACGACTTTTTCTCCATAATATGCGGGCATAGTAGAGACACGAAAATCAATTTTGTGTCCGTCAATATTCGCACTGAAAGATCCATCTTGCGGTTTGCGTTTTTCATCTAAACGTAGCTTGGCAAGAATTTTTATACGGGCGACAATCCCACCATAGACGTTCGGTGGTAAAACAATAGTCGTGTGCAAAATACCATCTACGCGAAAACGCACTTTTACCTTGTCTCCGGTATATTCAATGTGCACATCTGAAGCATTTCCTTCTATAGCGTTACGTAAAATAACTGCGACAATCTTTATGACCGGTGCGTCTTCGACGATTTTCGACTCCTCTCCAATTTTGGTATTTTCAATTTCCTTGCTTAAATTCTTTTCACTTATTCCCTTCGCGTCCTCTTCGTCTTGATTCAATTCATCAAGCGCCTCTTCAACCTGAATTCCCATTCCCTTATAGGTACTAATTACGTTTTCGTACCCGCTTTTTGAAATAAGAAAAATTTTAAAAGGAATACCGAGTTTGTTGGAAATAAATTGGAGCGCGTCCATGGCTTGAATGTTCTCGGGGTCAAGAACTCCAACTTCAAGCACTCCATCTCTTAATTCAATTGGGACGAAATGATAGTGTGCGGCAGAATCTTCGGAAATGTATCGAAGAACATTAAAGGATATTTTTTCCGGAATTACTTGTCTTATCGGAATACCCAAGTATTCTCCTTTTGTTTCTAAAATCTTATCTTCCGAAACGCCACCCTCAATAAGGGCTTCAGAAATATCTCCGTTAAATTTTTCCCTTGCGCGGTTTTTTATTTCACCTATTTGATCATCAGAGATGATTCCCTTTTTAGCTAATTCTTCTAAAAAACTCATAATTTAATTTGTGGCTGGGCTAACACAAGTATTTGTCGTACTGTTTAAAACTTGCGGTGGAATACAGGAGGGCGGAACAACTGTCATGACATCGCGGCCAAGTGGTGCAAATGGATTTGGCCTTCCTTCGGTATTATCGAGAGTAAGTGTAATGCTGGAATCATGCAAACCGATAAATGCCGGCTCGGAAAAAATAGTATCGTCTATTTTTATTTGCTGAACACCAAGCAAAAGCGCTAAAAAATCTTCCGTAACAAACACCGAGGCGGGCGTATTCGCTCCTGGGGTGGTCCCATCGATATTCGGCAGGGTTGGGTTATTGGTAGTTGAAACGAGATTCGGTTGTGCCGGAGAAGGTTTTATAAAAAAAATATAAATTAAAATAAAAACCACCGCGATTACTGTAAATATTATAATGTTTTTAATTTTGGGAGTCATTTTAATTTTTCAACCAGTAAGTATTAATGCTAAAATTATATTTATAAATTTCCGAAGAATTCATGTTCGTGCTTACGCCGGTCGCCGTGCCGGAAGTAGCAAAACTATCGGAAGAAAAACTAATTGAAGAAATGTCCACCACCCTAAGATTGCTCTCTAGCGCTTTAGTAAAATTAACAAAATTAACATATGTTCCCGTTGTAGAAAATTCCAAATTAAAAATTCCATAATCCTTCGGCGCGATCTCGGCAGTCCTTCCACCTTGTACCACGGGTGTTCCTGCAGTATTCCCCGTGGTGCTTTTATCGGCGGCTGCGTCATATTTTATATCTTTGAGCGTCATGCCATAGGGTTTTGCTATTTCTTCAATTTCAAGAATCAAACGAATGTTATCGACATTTTGTGGCAAAAACTTTTCCAGTCTATCCATATTCTCAACGCTAATAGAATTTTCTTTCGCGACGAGCATATCTCGTTGATTCTCGAGGGCCTTGGAATTGTCGAGAGCGGTATCGTAAGACGCCACCTGCGCATTCAGGGTAGAAATATCATTATAAATCGGACTAGTCAGTATAATAAAAATACCGATTGAGGCCGATATTAAAATAATTGGCATAATGAATCTTGTCATAAAATTAATTCGGCTGATTTTCCACGGATAAATTTTGTTTATAATTAACAAAACTTGGTTCGACCGAAAATTCTAAATTAAAAAGAACATTTCCGTTATTATCAAGGGTGAGATTGGAAAAGACTGGATCAATTAAATTTTTTCCAATATCCCGCGTAGCAAAAAGATCGGCCTGAAGCGCGAGATCTCGATACCCGACTGCCACTCCAGACAATTGAATATTTATTTGGGGGCCATTTTCCGTGCCCAAATCATAGCTAAATTTAGTATAGCGAACTGTTTTCATCGTCAACTCCTGGAGAGCCAAAAAAACTGGAGTAATGGTAATATGCTTTGATAAAATTTCATTTGCGGCAGTTAGACGAGTACCTAGGATTTGAAGTTCCGTAATTTTTTTCGGTTCAAAACGATTTTTAGCTAAAACTAAATCAGCTTCTTTCGTGGTAACGGTTTTAGCCAAAGATGTTTTATAAAAATAAAGCCCCCCCGTTCCTATAAGTACAGCAAATAATATAAACAACGATAAAATAAGCAAGAAACCGACCGGACGTGAGACTGCCGCGGTTTCTTTAACTATCGGTTTTTTAGGGATAAATGATGTTTGAAAATTTTGATCCATCTTGTTGATTCTATTACTATATTATAGTACAAAAATAACTTTTTTTGAAGCAAATTGTGCATAACTTTACCTACCCCCATCCTTCAGCTATTGAAGTTTTCGCAATGCCAAGCCGATAGCGACAGCAAACTCGGGGCCCATGGTTGAAAGAACCTTTTCCAGAAAAGCAGGCGCACTAACCTTAGAAAACGGATGCCCCATTTCAATTTCTGCCTGAAAATTATTTACGGCAACTTCTTTTAATCCCTTCAAAAGAGATCCACCCCCAGTAAAAATTACTTTGCTAATGGTTCGTCCATGTTTTTTTTCATATGCCAACAAAGCGCTGTTCGTCTCAGAGAAAATATAATCCACATGAACCCGGATAATGTCGGCTAGGCTTTTTTCAGTTGGGTTTTCAAAAAGACCAAAATCCTTTTTCATTTTTTCCGCCATCGCAAACGGAATACTTAAGGACTTAGAAATAGAACTAGAAATGTCGGCTCCCCCGCGGTCTATGGTGTGATAACTTTTTACCATACCGAATTCAACAATGGAAAGTTTGGTTCGAGAGGCACCGAAGTCCATCAACAAAACGGGAGAAAGTTCGTGTTCAAAATTTGCTCGAATTGAAGAAAAAATTTCAATCTCGAGGAAAGAAGCATCCAAATTGCATTGTGAAACAATCGAACGATATCTGGACACTGCTTCATTTTGCGTCGCGACCACCAGCACATTTTTTTTCATCTCCCCCCGAGGCAGACTAGAATTTTCTGAATCAGAATTCATTTCTACAAAGGAAGGTTCCTTTTCCGGTAAAACAAAATAGTCAATCGATACTTCAGTCATCGGTACAGGAATATATTTACGCGCCTCGGTGGGAACAACGGTGGACATTTCCGCTTCTGAAATCTGGGCGGGAAGTTCCACGGTAAAAATCAAACTTGATTGAATGGGAACAGAAAGAGCCAAACTGGTACTAGTCACCCCGGACTGTTTAAGAACTTCCCCAAGAGCAAGCACCACTTTCTCCACGGGGAGATTGGTGACTCGCCCAGCCTCCACGTCAGCATAGGGGCCGAGGGCAATCGCTCCGTAAGTTTCCAACACCGCTCTCCCTCCTTTTCTTTTTATTTCGACTACTTTAATCGAAGAAGAGCCAATGTCTACCCCGACAGCACTTTCTCCGGAGCCACCTCCAAATTTACTAAGGCCTGAAAAAATATTTTTAAATAAATCGCTCATCCGGTTAGAAGTTTTTTGTTAATTTTTAATTATCTCCAGCTTCCCCTTGGGTTTATGCTAAAATTATAACATAAATGCGGTTTTTAAACACCATATTGGATATAATCTTCCCGTCAAAATGTATTTTATGCAATAAGTATGGAGTAGACCTATGCCTAGATTGTCTCAAGGATGCTCCGACGGCAGAAAGAGAAAGTGCAAACTGGATTTTCCCTCTATATGACTATCGACACCCTGCCATCAAAAAATCCTTGTGGTTGCTTAAATACAAAGGTAAAAAAAGATTAGCAAATGTTTTTGCGGAAATTTTATATGACAAAATCCTTGAAGAATTATCCGAACTAGAAATACTCCAAAATTTTACTAAACCAGTTTTAATTCCCATCCCCCTCTCCCCGAAAAGGTATCGCGAACGTGGTTTCAACCAGGCGCAATTGATTTGTGAAGAATTAATAAAAATAAACAATCTACGCTATAGCGTAGATATTAAATTGGAAAATAGTGTTTTAATAAAACCGAGAGATACCGAACACCAGGCACGCATTAAAAACAGAACGGCAAGACTTAAAAATATTATCGGTTCTTTCGCGGTAAAAAATAAAGAAAAAATAAAAGAGAGAAATATAATTTTGATTGATGACATCACCACTACCGGCGCAACCCTTTCTGAAGCAAAAAAAGTTTTGAAACATTCCGGCGCCAAAAAAGTAATTGCTTTTACCGTGGCACACTAGAATTATTTATAAAAAGGCAAAATAAAAACCCCGGCAGCTGCCAGGGTTCCTGTGGGCTGGCGCGCGATTGCGCGCCAGCCCGATGTTTTCTCACCGCTCGCCTTCATCATCACGAGAAAAATCGTTTTTATCATCGTTGAGAAACTTGACCCCCCAACGTTTCTTCAGCCAGGGGCGCTGAGCCAGACGACCGTCCTTCAGATCAAACCCAAGAAGGACGGCAAAGAGAGCTAAAAAGCCAAGCGTTGCGATGATTTCCGCCCCAGTCCCTCTCGCTAGGATGGCGGGAACGATGGTGAGGATCAAAAAGAACTGGATGGGAGCCACCACGAGATGGTGGTACCTATCCGCCCACTGCGTGTTCCAATCCTCTTTGAGCCACGTGAGACCGATCCACAAACTGATGACCAGCATGGCCAATTGAAAGGGGTATCCCATCCACGGTGGCAGGATCGGTCCTCGCTGGAGAGTGCCGATCCCAATCATAGACACCAGAATCAGGATTGTCCCTCCCCAGTCCGCAGACCAAGCCACCTGGTACTGCGAACCCTCGAAGTAGTTACGCATCAGCTGGATCGGAACAGCCGATACCAGCATGAACACGAACAGCGCCGCCACGATGTCAAGAATGGAAAAGGTGGAAAGCACAGAGTAGATTCCGCACACGGTTCACCTCCACTTAATTGCATCGAAAGGAAAGAGCCACTTGTGGAATCCCCCAGTGGTAGCAAACATACAGCACTGCCAACCCTGGGAGAATCATCGTCGTATTTTTGAATCTGTCCTTCCTTGTTCGGATTACCTCCTCAAAGCAAACATATATCCATGCGGATGAAAGGATAAAGCACATACCCCAAAACAGCACTACTGGATTATTTATCATCCCCAATCTCCTTCTGCCCTTATGGTTATTGGTTCAGGATCACGTAACAACGAACTTCGATTCATAATATAGCAGAAAAACAGCATTTTGTCAATGATAAATAAAAGCTAGAAATGCCCTATAATTAATTCTAATGCCCATCGTTCAGCTTTTGTTAACCTATAAATACCTCATACTAATTCCCCTCGCCATCGCTGAGGGACCAATAGTAAGCGTAATCGCCGGCTTTTTGGCGACCCTTGGAGTTTTCAATATTTTTGTTGTGTATTTAATAATGGTTTCTGGTGACATTATCGGGGACGCGATATTCTATTACATTGGATACTCGGGAAAAAATCTTTTTCGTTATTTCAAAATAAATGAAGAGAAAATCGAAAAAACTAAATTGTATTTTGAAAAAAATCACAACAAAGCTATCGCTGGTTCAAAAATATTGTGGGGCGTAGGAACAGCGGGTCTCATCGCTGCCGGAGCATTACACGTACCATATAAGAGATATTTTAAAACCTGCGCACTATATTCCCTCGCCCAGTCATTTATCATGATACTTCTCGGAATATTCTTCGGGCAAGCATATATAACCATCGGAAAATATTTTAATTACTATGCATCGACAGTAAGTATTTTCGCAGTAGCGATTATTGTATATTTAATATTTATTAAAATTTATAAAAAAAACAAAGAAGAGATATGACAAATAAAATGGAACAAAAATTGGGGATAGCGATGATTTGCGACCCGCTCGGGAGCAATAATTCTGGCTCGGTTTTTTCCACCATTCGATTTGGAAAACTACTCAAGGAGCGCGGACATCATGTCATCTTTGTTACCGCCAAAACAAAAGGAAATCCAGATGAAAGTCACAATCACGGGGTAAAAACTTATCGCTACCGAGGCATCCCCTTGCCCAAAGGTGGCGGCTGGAAATTGGCTTTCCCGACCGTGAGAGAATTAAAAAAAGTTTTTCAAGAAGAAAAAATTAATGTAGTGCACATAACCTTACCGATGTCCGGTGGAATTGCTGCCCTTCGAGCAGCCCGAGCCCTCGACATCAAGATAGTCGCGCACTCGCACTCTCAGCCCGAAAATTTATTTATGGATTTACCGAAATTTATTCAACCCACAATGAATAATCTTTGGAATAAATACCTCGCCTGGATGTACAAAAAAGCTGAATCTTTGATTTATCCTTCCGAGTTCGCTCACAGTTTGCTGCACCAGCTAAGTGACAAAGATCAACCATTTAAGGTAATAAGCAATGGAATCAATTTAGAACATTTTTATTCGAAGGACATCGGTGATTTTCACGAAAGATTTAATATTCCTGCAAATAAAATAAAACTACTCTTTGTGGGAAGAATTTATCCGGAAAAATCCATTGATACATTAATCAAGGCGATTCCGCACATTATAAAAAAACATCAAGATGTTCATGTAATGATAGTTGGTGGCGGGTATCTAAAACCAAAACTGGAAAAACTTGTGCTCGACCTAAAAATGGAAAAGCATATTACCTTTCTCGGTTTAGTCAGCGAAGAGGACAAGGTCCTGGCCTATAATGCAAGCGACATTTTCGTTTTGCCATCCTTGGCGGAACTTGAGGGAATGGTGGTATTGGAAGCGATGGCTGTCGGCAAACCTATCGTTGTCGCCGATGCAGAAATGAGCGCTTCTCGTTTTTTTGTGGACGGCAATGGTTTCTTGTTCAAGAGTAAAGACCATCTTGATTTAGCACAGCAGGCCTTAAAATTAATCGAGAACGCTAATTTACGCAAAGAAATGGGGGCAATTAGTTCTGAAAAAATAAAAAATTACGACATACACAAGAGCGTAGAGCTCCTTGAGGAAGTCTATTATTCGGCTCTAAAAAATAAGCCTAAAAAGTAGCCCTCTCTTTATTTAATTGTTTTTTTGTTATACTAAAACCATATGCAAGCGTATAGAACTTATTTTTCTGACAAGAATTTTCTCATCTCTTTTTGGGGAAGCGTGATTTTACTCGGAGTAAGCCTTATCATGCAGTTTTTTATTAGTGGATACGTAAACAGTTTGCCCAGCACCCCGGTAGCGGATTTGATTCTCAGCAATACGCGAGTTTACGACGTGGGAGGAATTTTTGTGTATGGCTCGGTCTTGTTGGTTTTTATTGGAATCTTTATTGGAATTAAACACATTAGTTACGTACCCTTTGCCCTAAAGAGTGTCGCTCTCTTTACTCTCATAAGATCCATCTTTGTCATCCTTACGCACATCAGCGCTTTTCCAACCCACGTAGTAATTAATTCATCTTTTTTCAACGAAGAAGCATTCAACGGAATATTTACCGGAAATGATCTTTTCTTTTCCGGACACACCGGACTCCCCTTCCTCCTCGCCCTGATGTTTTGGGAAAATAAAAGTATTCGAACTGTTTTTCTTGGTTTTTCTGTCCTCTTTGCTATTGTCGTCCTTCTGGGACATATTCATTACTCAATAGACGTCCTATCTGCCTATTTCATTACTTTTACTATTTTTACTATTTGTAAATTTCTATTCAAAAGAGAGTGGAAATTATTTCAAAAAGAAAAAGAGGAGATACTATAAAGATTACGAACAAGCCGAGGAGAAACATATCGTAGCAAGTATAATAAAAAATTTTGGCGGTATCTATTGGACAAAGTTCGAAACTATTTTGAACAAAATCCAGAAGAACAAATCTAATAAATGGACTCAGTTTTGCGGAAACAATATTCTGGGGATACGGATTCCGCAAAACTTCGGCT
>JBAYHY010000007.1:0-34003 GCA_041665885.1 Minisyncoccota bacterium | reverse complement strand
AGCATTTTGTTTTTTTCATCTCCGCGCCAGTAGGCTCCGGCTACTCGGTCGAGCTTGAAAGCCCCGGAATCTATTTCTTTGCTCGGATTTTCCAAATGTCCGCCACGACAGAGGTCGGTAAATTTGCCGGAAGTATAAAGAGTAATTTTCTCTTCTTTTTTTGCAATTTCGTTTATGATTTCTAGTTTGTAAGGATTGTCTGCAAAGTATTTTTTTGCTTCTTCTGCGCTTTTTTCTTCGTGTGTAAATTCTTTCCAGGTTTTGAGCAGTTCTCGCATTTTCTGTTCTATTTTAGGCAAGTCCTTGTCGGAGATAGGGGAGCTGAAGTCAAAATCGTAATAAAATCCATCTTCAATCGGCGGACCCAAGGTTACCTTGGTGTCAGGGTAATACTCTAAAACAGCGGCGGCTAAAAGGTGGGCCAACGTGTGTCTTAAATTGTGTAATTTATCTGTGTTTTCCATCCCAGTACTAAAATTTTAACTAATAATGTTTATCGTTATGCCCCGTAATCAAAAATTTAGTACGGGACAGGTATATCTCCATAGTATCATGTTTTATTTTGCATTTCATCTTTAATATGTTAGGATAGGGACATTATGGTAGTACGAATGAGACATACAAAATCGCATACGAAAAACCGCCGCTCTCACCATGCCTTGGAGAGCACTAGTTTTACTAAATGCGAGAATTGCCAAGCCTTAAAAAGACGTCACACTGTCTGTTCTTCTTGCGGTTATTACCGAGGGAAAAAGGTTTTGGATTTAATAAAAAAGACCGAAAAGAAGCAAAAGAAAGCAAAGGCGAAAGCAGCAGAAGCAAAATAATCATGGCACCCTTCATGTGCTTACGCACATTCAGGATGCTCATAAATTATATTCACTTCGTTCATTAATTTATGGCAAATAGGCACCTTTCAAGATCAATAGTGCTCCAGACGCTTTTTGAGTGGGATTTTTTACCTCTGGATAAAAAAAATGAATCTACCGACAAAGAAATCGAGGAAGTTTTAAGAAGAAATTTAAAGGAATTTGCTCCAGGATTTGAGGATGATGTTTTTGTTTTTTCACTTCTAGGTAAAATATTGAAAAAACACGTAATGATCGATGAGATTATCGGAAAAGCGGCACCAGATTGGCCCATTGATAAAATCTCTGTGGTAGATAGGAATATATTGAGAATCGGTTTAACCGAGCTTCTTTTTGGAGACCGAAACGAAGTTCCTCCGAAAGTAGCCATCAATGAAGCGATAGAGCTGGCTAAAACTTTTGGCGGGGAAAATTCTGGTAAATTTGTTAACGGAGTATTGGGTGCGGTCTACAAAGAAATGGGAGAGCCCGGCAAGGAGCAGGTTAGTAAAAAGAAGAAGCAAGAAGAGGTTGTCGACATCACGAAACTGCCCGTTGAGACATTGGGTGGCGCCCTTGTTTATACTAAAAAAGACAAGGAAGTTTTATTTGCTTTTGTGCACGATGTTTTTGGTTATTGGACTTTATCAAAAGGGAAAGTCGAAGAAAGCGAAAATATCGAAGACGGCACAAAAAGAGCGATAAAAAAAGAAATTGGATTAGATATAGAGATTGAAGAAAGGCTTGGAGAAAATGAATATGTCGCTTCCCACCCGGAAAAGGGGAAGAGTTTGAAAAAGGTAGTATACTTTTTAGCTAAAAGCGAAAACAAAGAACTTGTTTTGGAAAAGACGGGGGGGCTAGACGGAGCAAGGTGGTTTTCGCTTTCGTCCATTCCGGAACTTCGAATATATAATGACATTATTCCACTAATCAGTAAGGCAATTGAAATTATTAGTTCCGACAAAGGTCGGGGTAAAAATTAAATATATGATACAATTTTCAGATTTTGAGAAAAAAATAAAAGTAACTTTTAAGGATAAGGATTTGCTGAAACAATCTTTCACGCACCGCTCTTATATAAACGAGAACCCTGCCTTCTCATTGTCGCATAACGAGCGCCTGGAATTTTTGGGTGATGCGGTCTTGGAACTTATTGTCACAGATTTTCTTTATAAAAAATATCCGCAATATGCGGAAGGGGAATTGACCGCACTTCGTTCTGCTTTGGTGAACGCAATTATCATTTCGGAAATTGCCGGGGATGTCGGGATGAATGATTTTCTGCTTTTGTCGAAAGGTGAAGCAAAGGATAAAGGCAAAGCGAGACAATATATCCTCGCCAATACTTATGAAGCGCTTGTCGGGGCGATGTATTTAGATCAGGGTTACTCTGTGGTGGAAAAATTTATTACTAAAACCCTTTTGCCAAAAACGGAAGAGATAGTAAATAAAAAATTATGGCGCGACGCTAAATCATTGGTACAAGAAAAAGCACAAGAATTCGTATCGGTTACCCCTTCATACAAAGTGCTGCACGAGTCTGGCCCTGATCACGACAAGCACTTTACTGTCGGCATTTGTTTTGGGGCTGATTTGATCGCCGAGGGAAAAGGTAAAAGTAAACAAGAAGCAGAACAAGCCGCTGCTCTGGCTGCATTAAAAACAAGAAATTGGTTAGATTAAACAAACGAATAGTATGCGACTCAAAACACTTCAAATAAATGGTTTTAAATCCTTTGCCCAAAAAACTGTTTTGGAGTTTGAGAGTCCCATAGTTTCTATCGTGGGCCCGAACGGTTCCGGTAAATCGAACGTGGTAGAGTCAATTCGTTTTGTTTTGGGAGAGCAATCAATGAAGTCAATGCGTGGAAGGGGCGGTTCGGACCTTGTTTTTAAGGGGTCAAAAAATCTACCGAAAGGAACAAAAGCATCAGTTAGTATTTATTTTGATAATTCGGACAAAGTTTTTAAACTTATAAGTGACGGAGGAGAGGATATTAATTTGAACTATGATGTTATCTCAATTTCTCGAGAAGTTTTTTCTGATGGGTTGAACAAATATATTTTGAATGGTTCTGAGGTCAGGCTAAAGGATATTCACAATTTATTGGCTTCGGTCAACATAGGTTCTTCGGGGCATCATATTATTTCTCAAGGGGAGGCGGATCGTATTTTAAATGCCAATGCGAAGGAAAAGAGAGAGATGGTGGAAGACGCACTTGGACTTAAAATTTATCAATACAAAATTA
The DNA here is from genome assembly GCA_041665885.1 of Minisyncoccota bacterium. GTDB lineage: Bacteria > Patescibacteriota > Minisyncoccia > Phycocordibacterales > UBA9973 > UBA9973. Next base: position 30,903 of record JBAYHY010000007.1, on the reverse strand, counting down.
AAGAAAGCGAGAGGAAGCTAGAACGAACGAACGAAAACATGAAAGAGGTGGTAATGCTCCGAAGGGAAAATGCCCCCCATCTCAATTTTTTGAAGAAGCAGGTGGAAAAATTTGAAAAAACTAAGGAAATGCAAGCTGAATTGTTGGTTCTTTACAGAGAGTACTTAAAAAGAGAAAGTATTTATTTGGAGAAAGAAAAAAATAATTTATCTTCTGAAAGGACAAAGCTTTCTGATGAATTAAAGACAATTGCAGACAAAATCCACGTTACTGAGGATAGTAGTTCTCCCGTCGGTAATCAGAAGATAGAAGAATTAAGAATTGTTGAACAAAAAATTAATTCTATCCGTGGAGTGAGGGGAGAGATGGAGCGCAAACTTGGACGCATCGAAGGAATGATAGAAATGGAAGAGCGCAGGGCCGAACAAAAATCTTTTTTTGTGGAAATTTCGCAAGAAGAAATCAAAAATATAATTAACGAAATTAATAATTCGATAGATTTGGCCTTTGCCAAAGAAAGCATTGAAGATATCAAACCCGTACTCGAAAGCATCAAAAACATTTTGAAGAAATTCGGAGAGGGGGATAAGGATAAAGAAAAAAGCAACCTCGAAATAGATAGTTTGAAGAAAAGTCAAAAGGAGATTTCAGACGAGATGCGAGAAATAGAGAATAAAGAAAAAGAAATTTCTCAAAATGCCGAAAAATTAAAAGAAGATTTAAACAAGGAGATGGAAGCTCTGCGTGATTTGGAAAGAGAAAAATTCGCCCACAAGGTAAGGCACCAGGAGCTTTCTTCCGCACTGGAGCTAGTGATGATAAAAGAAGGGAATTTGAGAAGCAGAAAAGAAGCGTTTGAAAATGAAATAAAGGAAGGAGCAGCACTTTTGGGTCACGAGATTTTGTCTTATAAAAATTTCGAAATTGTAGAAAACAATAGCGGTGCAACGACAGAAGAACAAAAGAAAAAAATTGAACGCATCAAGATAAAGCTAGAAGATGCCGGACTCGGTAATGGGGCGGAATTGATGAAGGAATATAAAGAAGTATTCGAAAGGGATCAGTTCTTGGAGAAAGAGATGGAGGATTTGGAAAAAAGTATTGAATCTTTACAAGGTCTTATCGTGGACTTAAAAGAAAAGATAGAGATAGAGTTCAAAGAGGGCGTAAAAAAAATCAATCTGGAGTTTCAGGAATTATTTTCACTGATGTTTGATGGTGGGCACGGTTCGCTTTCTATTATTGAAATTAAAAAAAGGAAATCAAGTGAGGTGGATGAAGAAAGTGAGGAGGCTGAAGAGGGGGAGGTGGAAGAAGATGGGGAGGTTGTGGTGGAAAAGGGGATAGAAATAAATGTTTCCTTGCCCCACAAAAAAGTGAAAGAACTTGCCGCATTTTCTGGGGGAGAAAGATCTCTTACCTCTATTGCTTTACTTTTTGCGATGTCCCAGGTTAACCCACCACCTTTTTTGGTCTTGGATGAAACAGACGCTGCGCTGGATGAAGCCAATTCTCGTAAATATGGAGACATGCTGGAAAAATTATCCAAGCATTCACAACTTATCGTTGTTACCCACAATCGCGAGACGATGTCCCGTGCCGGCGTGCTTTATGGCGTCACCATTGGTGCGAACGAGGCCTCCAAACTTCTCTCCGTGCGATTTGAAGAAGCTACTCAAATTGCAAAGTAGTTATTTATTTGAATTTGATTTCTTCTTCTTTCTCTTGAGTTATTTTTTCTATTTGAAATACGGAATTTTGCTCCGTCGGGTTTTTAGTAACAGTCATTGAGCCGTTTTTATATAATTTTAATTCGAGGAGCATGCCTTGCATTGTCGGTTTACTCCACGACTGGTCAAAAATAAAGTTTCCGAGCGAGTAGGCGATATAACCATTTTTATAAACTTCCATGTCTTCTACTACGTGCGGGTGTGTACCGATAACGATTTTCGCTCCATCATCAATGGCTTTGTGCGCCAACTCTGCCTGTCTTGCATTGTGTAGAGTTTTATATTCTGTGCCAAAATGGAATGTGACAACTAAGTAATCGACTTGTTTGGCCGCATTTTTTACTATGTCATCAAAGTTTGGGTCACTCGCCAGGAGTACCCCTGCCTTTGCGTCGCCGGCCGTCATATAATTTGGTCCGACATCAGAGAATCCCAAGTAGCCAATTTTCATACCATATTTTTCAATAATTACAGGAGTGGTAGCCTCCGTTTTATTGTTTCCTCCACCAATATAAAGTATTTCATTTTCTTTCAAACGAGAAAGAGTATCGGTGAAGGCGTTTAGTCCCCAGTCAGCCATGTGATTGTTGGCTAAAGACACGACACTTACTCCTGCGCCCTTTAGGGCGGGGATAACAGAAGGATCCATTCTAAAGGAATATAAATTTTTCTGATCTATCCCTTGATCAGAAACAGGGCCTTCTAAGTTCGCAAAGAAAATATCGGAATTTCTTAATGTTTCCAGCAAATTGCCGGATTTTTCAAAAAGGGAAGAGTAATCGTTGTTGAAGTTCTTTATAACAGAGTTTTTTACTCCGCGGTCAAGCATAATGTCGCCACCGAAAGCGAGGGCCACATAATTCTGGTTTCGAATATCCGGCATACCGATTTTTTCTTCTACCCAATTCGTATTTGCATCAGACTCCCCTCCGTAGTACACATTTTTTTTGAGATAATTGAGGATTGTTTCTACATCCTTACGACGGTCCGGACTTTGGAGCAAGGTAATGGCTATCGGACGAAATCCAGATTCTCCAAGGGGCAAGTTAAAAATAGAAACGACCGTTTGCCTGGCCTCGTCTGTGTAGCCACTTTTTCCGCCTAAATAGCCCGTTTTGCTTAAAAATTGACTGATGTTTGACCAGCTGTGATTTTTTATTGAATAACTTCTTTTTGTAGTGATGCCAAACAGGTCTGGTTGATCTTTAAAAATATAACCGGCAAGTTTAAACATGTCTGACACGGTTGATTGGTTGTGCGGAGTTAGTCCGCTTGGGTCCTCATAGGTGGTCGAGTCCATTTGCAAACCAATCGCTTCTTGATTCATCTTTGTGATAAAGCTACTTCTGTCAAAATGTAAGGCCAGAGCCTCGGCCGCGTCATTACTTGATTCGAGGAGGAGGGGATATAAAAGATCCGTAATTCTTATTTTTTCACCGAGCCTCAATTCTCCGTTTTGCCCCGGAGTAGCTAGGGCTGTTTTCGTTATTTGGGTTGTCTCATTCGGATTTACTATTTTTTTGGCGACAAGTGCAGTCATTAATTTAGAGGTGGAAGCAATAGGAAATTTTTGATTCTGATTTTTTGAAAGAATTATTTCTCCGGTGTTTAGGTCGCCAACCAAATATGCCTTGGCGGAAATTTTCGGCCCTCCATTTGTATCATTGTTGATAGAATAATATTGGAATTTTATTGCATCATTGTCGTTTGCCGAGGAGGTGAGTTGAGTTCCGGATATATTATTTTGCGATCCAACGATTTTTCCTCCAATAAAAGAAAAAGCAATGTTTGCTAAAGATATTCCAATAATTATTGAAAATATTCCCCAAAAAATTTTTGTGTTTAAAAATTTTTTCATACTAGAACATAATCTATTGTTTTTCTTTCCAAGTCGACAGAGGTAACTTTTATTTTAACCCGATTACCGAAACGATATTTCTTTTTCTTTTTTTGTCCGACCATTTCCAGCTTTTTTTCATTAAAAACGTAAAAATCGTCGTTCATGTCTCGCATTTTTACCAGGCCTTCGCATTTTGTTTCAATTTCTTCCACATACATACCCCATTCCGTCATTCCGCTAATAATACCGTCAAAACTTTTACCAATGCGGGTGGACATATATTCCACCTGTTTATATTTTATTGAGGCCCTCTCCGCATCGGAGGCTCGTTTTTCTTGTTCGGAAGAAATTAAAGCAATTTTTTCATATTCAATTAGTCTATCCTTCCCGATTTTCTTTTTTTCTAGATAATTGGAGAGCAGTCGATGTATCATTATGTCCGGATACCTTCGGATGGGAGAGGTGAAGTGAGTATAGTATTCAAAGGCAAGTCCGTAATGTCCAATATTTTTAGTAGAATAAATTGCCTTAGCCATAGAACGTACCACGGCGCGCTGCACGGTGTCTTCTTCGTTTTTTCCCTCTAGGCTCTCTAATAATTTATTTATTTCATGCGTAGGGATTATTCCGTCGCGCAAAGAGACCTTGTAACCCAAGCTTCGCAGAAAGAATGCTAGGTCAGCCATTTTTTCTTTATTGGGGAAATCGTGTACTCGGTAGATGGAAACGCTCTCTTCATTTATCCTTTTGTTTCTTTTTGGAGATAGCACTTCCGCGACCTTTTTATTGGCTAAAAGCATAAATTCTTCAATCAATCTGTTTGAATCACCGCGTTCCTTTTTTATTACTTTTATGGGCACACCGTTTTTATCCAGTACAAATTTTACCTCTTCCTGATCGAGCGAAATTGCGCCCTTCGTAAATCTTTCCTTGGTTAGTTTTTTTGCCAAATTGTTTAGAATGGAAAGTTCTTTGTGAAGCGGGGCAGTGGGCTTTTTGATAGATTCTTCTGCTTCTTCATAAGTAAATCTTTTTTGAGAGTGAATTATCGTTCGGCCGAACCACTCACTTCTTACTTTTGCGTTTTTGTCGAGAATGAAAACAGCGCTCATTGTGAGCCTGTCTTTGTTCGGCACGAGAGAACACAAGTCATTTGATAAAATCTCCGGCAACATCGGAATCGTTCTGTCTACTAAATAGACAGAAGTGCCCCGCTCGCGCGCTTCGGTATCAAGCTCGCTTCCGGCTTTTACATAATGGGAGACATCGGCAATATGGATGCCCACTTCATATTCGCTGTCATTCAATATTTTAAAGGAAATAGCGTCATCAAAATCTTTTGCATCGGATGGATCAATGGTAAAAGTTAAAATTTTTCTGAAATCTCTACGCCCCACATAATCACTTTCTTTTATTCCATTTTGTTTTATTTTTTTTGCTTCCTCTTCTACTTTATTGGGAAGCTCGGCGGCGAACCCCTTTTCCATGGCTATTGAATGCATTTCCGTGTCGTTGTCTCCGGGGCGACCCAAAACTTTTATTATTTTTCCTTCGGGTGCTTTGCGAGGATCATTCCACAAAACAATTTCTCCGAAAACTTTTTGACCAACTTTTGCGTTATTTAGAAATTTCTCCGGAATTAAAATGTCGGTGTACATTTTTGTGTCATCCGGTTTCAAAAAATACATTTTATTTTCTACTTCCAAAATTCCAGCAAAACGAACTTTCGCTCTAGTTAATATTTTCGATACTTCACCTGTTTGTCGCCCGTGTTTTTTCGGATGAAGGATTATTTCTACCGTATCTCCGTGTAGTGCTGTTTTTAGATCTCTGAAATCTACTTCTATGTCTTCCTTTTGGTCCAAAACCCGAACATATCCCGTGCCCTTGGCAGATACGGAGATGGTCCCTTGTTGGGTCCTTGAATTTATTTGCGTATGTATGCTCTTGTGCTTCTTTTGGTGTTTCATTAAGTTAAATATAGCATAAAAACCGAAATCCATTGCTTTTTAAGTTTTTTATGTTAAGCTCAGAATATGTTAAAAATAAGACTTCAAAGAATTGGTAGAAAAAACGACCCATCTTTCCGGGCTGTTTTGACTGATTCGAAAAATAGCACGAAAAGCGGAAAGTTTTTAGAAATCCTCGGTACCTACAATCCAAAAGCGGGGGAGAAGAGCCTCAAGACCGATAGAATAAAATATTGGATGGGAAAAGGCGCAAAGTGTTCGGATACTATGCACAATTTTTTAATCCACGACAAAGTTATTGAAGGGAAGAAAATAAACGTATTACCAAAGAAAAAGCCGACAGTAAAACGGAAAGAGTTGAAAGCGAAAAAGTAATTTTGTATAATTTTCGCAAGCAGTCTCCGGTCGTAACACTGCAAAGAAAGTTTTAGATTAAAAGTATAAATTTCAGAAAATACCATGGAAGAACATGACAAGATATTTCTAGAATACGTAGTAAAGGCCCTCGTAGACAATCCGAACGATGTAAAAATCGAGCGAACTGTAGATGAAATGGGTGTGCTTATTACCCTTACTGTAAATCCTGCCGATATGGGCAAGATTATCGGAAGAATGGGAAATACCGCTAAAGCTATCCGCACCTTATTGCGTATTATCGGCATGAAGAACAATGCTCGAGTCAATCTGAAAATCAATGAGCCAGAGGGAAGTGTGAGGCCAGAAAGACCAGCCGGAAGCATGAGTTCTGCGCCAACAATGAAGACAGTAGATGAGGCGATGGAAGACTTGAAAGGAATTTAGTTTTAAAATCCCCCGAAAGGGGGATTTTTGTTATAATACAACAATGCATTTTCATATAATTACAATTTTTCCGGAAATTTTTGATTCATATTTGAATGAGTCTATTTTGGGACGAGCGATAAAAAACAAAATTGTTTCTGTAAAATTTTATAATCCTCGCGATGCGGTAAAAGGAAGTAAAAGTAATTATAAACCCGTAGATGGCAAACCTTATGGCGGCGGTCCCGGGATGGTAATGCGAGCCGAACCAATGTTAAAAGCGATAGGAAAAGCACTTTCAAAAATAAAAGGAAAAAAATATAAAATAATATTATTTTCTCCTTCAGGTAAAAAGTTTGTAACTGCCTACGCCAAACAAGCGGTAAAAAAATACACCGATATTATATTAATTTCCGGCAGATACGAAGGCATAGATGCCCGGGTGCAGAAAATTTTTAAAGCGGAAGAGATTTCGATAGGGGATTATGTTCTAACGGGCGGTGAGCTTCCAGCAATGGTTTTGATAGATTCTATATCTCGTCAAATCCCCGGGGTTTTGGGAAAATACGAATCACTTGAAGAGGAGAGGGTTTCAACGAGCGAGGTTTATACCCGGCCGGAAGTTTTAGAATATAAAGGAAAAAAATATAAAGTACCGAAGGTTTTACTCTCCGGAAATCATAAAAAAATAGAAGAGTGGAAAAGAGGAAAATAAGTTAATTAAAAGTTCATCTTTAGATTTGACAAAAAACTAAAAAAAGAGTAGACTGCCCTTGATTCATTGATTGAGTATCGGATGCAATCTCTTTTATTATAAGGCTTATTAAATAAGCGTAATTTTAATGTTATCCGAAGTTAGTAAATAAGAAGTTGGAGAAAAGCAATTTTTCGTCTGTTTTTCTTGTGCTTTTTGTTGTTAACCTGGGATTCAATCAATATGCAAAATGTAATTGCTCGTCCGAAGAAGTATTTTGAGAGATATAAGAAACCACTAGTCCCGTTCCCTAATTTAATCGAAGCACAAACCAAAAGTTATAAATGGCTTGTCGAACAGGGAATCGGAGAAGTTTTTAAAGAATTTTCCCCGATTATTGATTATTCCGGGAAAAAATTTCAGCTGGAGTTCACTTCATTTTCTTTAAGTGAATCTAAAATTGACGAAACAAATTCTAAAATAAACAAACTTTCCTATCAGGGCTTATTGAAGGCGCGAGTAAAATTGACGAATAAAATTTTAGGCACTGTGAAGGAGCAGGAGATTTTTATGTCAGAATTTCCTTTGATGACTCCACATGGGACCTTCATTATTAATGGAGTAGAGCGAGTAATCGTGCCACAGCTTGCCAGAAGTTTCGGAGTTTTCTTTACTGAATCGGAAAATAAAGGACAGAGATATTTCGGGGCAAAAATTATTCCAGCTCGAGGAGTGTGGATAGAGATTGAATCAGAATCGGATGGCGGAATTTATATAAGAATAGATAAAAAAAGAAAATTCCCAGCGACGGCACTCCTCCGCGCGATGGGCTATGAGACGGACGAGATGGTCTTGAAAGCATTTTCAAAAGATAAAATTCTAGAGGAAACGATTAAGGCCTCTCTCGCCAAAGATGGAATCAAATCTTTAAGTGAGGCGTATATTGAGATTTATAAACGTCTTCGAGATGGTGACATGGCCACGGCAGACAATGCGAAAGAATTTATCGGTTCTCTGTTTACCCCAGAGCGATACGACCTTTCTCCCGTTGGTAGATTTAGATTCAACCAACGTTTCGAAAAATCCATGGGTGAGGAAGAAATGGCGCGCAGGGTAATTTCCAAAGAGGATTTGGTAACCGTAATTTCTCATATCATAACGCTTAACAATACACCTCTGGCAAAAGCAGATGATATTGACCACTTGGGCCAAAGGCGGGTTCGTTTTGTCGGAGAAATTCTTCAACAAAAAGTACGAACAGGGATGATGCAAATTAAAAGAAACATTCAAGATCGAATGTCCATTATTGATGTAGATACGGCAATGCCGATTCAGATTATCAATCAACGACCCCTGCAGGCTCGCATAAAAGAATTTTTTACCACGAACCAACTTTCTCAATTTATGAGTCAGGAAAACGTCTTAGCGGAGATTGAGCATATTCGTTTGCTCTCAGCGCTTGGCCCCGGAGGACTTACTCGTGAACGCGCTGGCCTCGAAGTACGTGACGTGCACCCTTCCCACTACGGAAGAGTTTGTCCTATTCACACGCCGGAAGGCCCGAACATCGGATTGATTGTGCACCTTGCGACTTACGCTCGGGTGAATGATTTCGGAATAATTGAAACTCCTTATATAAAAGTAAAAAACGGCAAAATTACGGACGAGATAGTTTATCTAAACGCCCTGGAAGAAGAGCAATATAATATCGCACACGCGGGAATTCTTTACGACGAAAACGGAAAAATTTTGAAAGAAGAAGTTGAGGCTAGGGTAAAAACAGAACCAGGGATGGTCTCGAGAGAAAAAGTTGATTTTATAGATGTTGCGACCAATCAGGCGTTCTCTATTGCGACTTCCATGATTCCGTTTTTGGAACACAACAATGCAAACCGTGCCCTCATGGGAAGTAATATGCAGAAGCAGGCGGTGCCATGTGTCGCTCCGGAAATGCCACTCGTAGCTACCGGAATAGAGGAATTGGCTGCACGAGATGGGGGGAGGCTTGTAATCGCCGCTGAAGATGGGATCGTTTCATATTTGGACGCAAAGAAAATAATTGTTAAGGGAAAAAAGGAAACAACTTACACTTTAGTAAACTTTTTGAGAAATAATAATTTTGCGGTCTTTCATCAACGTCCGTTGGTAAACATGGGAGACAAAGTAAAGAAGGGAGATGTCTTGGCGGATACTGCAAGCACCGTCGGCGGACAAATGGCAATCGGACAAAATGCTCTCGTTGCCTTTTTGTCTTGGTCTGGTTCTACATATGAGGACGCAATTATTATTTCTGAAAGATTAGTAAAAAACAGCAAATTTACAAGTGTGTATCTCGAAGAATTCACCTGTGTGGTGCGAGACACAAAACTTGGACCAGAGATTACGACTCGTGATATTCCAAACGTCGGAGAACTTAAATTAAAGGACCTTGACGAAGATGGCATCGTCCGTATCGGAGCGGAAGTAAGAGAGAACGATATTCTAGTAGGGAAGATTACTCCAAAAGGGGAAACCGAGCTTACCCCGGAGGAAAGATTGCTCCGTTCAATTTTTGCCGAAAAAGCGCGAGATGTGAAAGATACTTCCCTTCGCGTAGAACACGGCAAGCGCGGGAGAATAATCAATGTAAAGATTTTTTCTCGTGATTTGGGCCATACGCTTGAGGCGGGAATTATTAAGAAGATTGTTATTGAGGTTGCTCAAATCAGAAATATTTCAGTTGGAGATAAACTTTCCGGAAGACATGGAAATAAGGGAGTTATTTCGACTGTTCTACCGGAAGAAGATATGCCATACATGGCCGACGGTACTCCAATCGATGTGATCTTAAACCCCCTCGGTGTTCCTTCTCGTATGAATTTGGGACAAATTTTGGAAATTCACTTAGGCATGGCTGCGAATACTCTGGGTTATCAAGCCATCGTTCCACCATTTTTGGGCGCCAAACATGAGGAGATAAAAGAAGAATTACAAAAAGCCGGACTTCCGGAGAATGGGAGAATAAAACTCTTCGATGGACGTACCGGAGAGCCTTTCCAAAAAGAGGTGGCTGTCGGCTATATGTATATGCTCAAACTGCACCACATGGTGGAGGACAAAATACATATGCGTTCTATCGGACCTTACTCACTTATTACTCAACAGCCTCTCGGGGGCAAAGCGCAGGGCGGGGGACAAAGATTCGGAGAAATGGAAGTCTGGGCCCTCGAAGGTTATGGTGCTGCGTACACCCTTCGTGAAATGTTAACTATTAAATCTGATGACATCCTTGGTCGATCTCAAACTTTCGACTCAATCATCAAGAATGAAACGATTAGACCACCAAATTCTCCGGCCTCTTTCAATGTGTTGCTTAATTATTTGCGCGGTCTTGCCCTAGATGTCGATTTAAAAAAATCTGGAGACAGAGAATAAGTTAAAATAAATCAAAAATATGAAAACACTAAATACAACTGAATTTGATCGAATTGGACTTAGGCTCGCTTCTCCGGAACAAATCAAAGAATGGTCCTTTGGAGAGGTCACTAAGCCAGAAACAATAAATTATCGCACCGGCAGATCGGAGCGCGGAGGTCTTTTTGATGAAAAGATATTCGGTCCTGAAAAAGATTATGAATGTTACTGTGGAAAATATCGTCGAATTCGTTATAAAGATATTATTTGCGAAAAATGTGGTGTAGAAGTTACTCGATCTATCGTTCGTCGTGAACGTATGGGACATATTGAGCTTTCTACCCCGGTTTCCCATATTTGGTTTTTGCGTGGAGTGCCTTCCCGGATGAGTATTCTTCTTAATATATCCGTTTCTGATCTTGAAAAAGTCATATACTTTGCAGGATACATCATTACCAAGGTCCATGAAGAAGAAAAAGAAACAATTCTAGCCAATTTAGACAAAGAATACAAAAGTAAATTAAAAAATTCTGTCGATGAAGAAACTCGCGAGAAGTTGAAAAATTTGCTTTCCATTACTAAGAAAGAGATTGGAGAAATTTATGAAGGAAAGGTTTTAAATGAAATTTCTTTTCATCATTATTCTCTAAAATATGGAACTTGTTTTGAGGCAAACATAGGAGCAGAAGCAATTTATTCTATTTTTAAGAATTTAGATTTAAATAAGCTGAAGAACATTACCGAGAAAATGCTTGAGAAAGTCAGTGCTGCTGAAAAAGAAAAATTGCAAAAAAGACTTTCATTAATTCGTGCGATGACCTATGCCGGCATTCGTCCAGAATGGATGTTCTTGACCGTTATTCCGGTTATTCCTCCAGTGCTCCGTCCGATGGTGGCGCTCGATGGGGGAAGGCATGCCACTTCTGACTTAAACGACTTGTACCGCCGAGTAATCAATCGAAATAACCGCCTAAAAAAGCTTAAGGAGATTAACGCCCCTGACGTAATTTTGCGAAACGAAAAAAGAATTATTCAGGAAGCTGTGGATGCCTTGATTGATAATTCTATTGCTAAACAAAATGATTCCGCTGCAATGAGCCAATCTCAAAAACGTCCGCTCAAATCACTTTCTGATAATTTGAAATCCAAGCAAGGCCTTTTTCGTCAAAATCTTTTGGGAAAACGAGTGGATTATTCCGGACGTAGTGTTATTGTGGTGGGGCCAACCTTGAGACTTAATCAATGCGGATTACCAAAGCATATGGCCCTAGAACTTTTTAGACCATTTGTTATCTCAAAGGTTTTGCAAGCTGAACTCGCTTTTAACATTCGTGGAGCAAATAAACTTATTGAAGAAAGATCGCCGGAGGTTTGGGCGATTCTTGAAGAAGTCATCAAGGGGAAATATGTGCTTCTAAACCGTGCACCTACTCTGCACAGACTGGGCATACAAGCATTTAATCCAATCTTGATTGAAGGAAATGCTATTCAAGTGCACCCTCTTGTTTGTCAGGCCTTTAATGCCGACTTTGATGGAGACCAAATGGCAGTGTATGTTCCTTTGCTTGAGGAGGCGCAGTGGGAAGCGAAAGAATTAATGGCAGCTAATAAAAATCTATTAAAACCGCAAAATGGCGAACCGATAGTGAATCCTCGCATGGATATGGTGCTCGGTAGTTATTGGATGACCAAAGCAGTCGACGGGGAAAAGGGAGAGGGCAAATATTTTTCTAGTCCAAACACTGCGATTACAGCTTATCAGTTTAGAATTATTTCTTTCCGTGCAAAAATAAAAGTGCTTGCGACCGATTCATCCAAATATAAAAAATTCGCCGGGGAAATATTTGAAACCTCTGTCGGGAAACTTTTGTTTAATAGTATTTTGCCCAACGACTTTGCTTATGTTCATGATGAAATGACGCATGACAGATTGTCTGCTCTACTAGACGAGCTCATCGTTCATTACGGCATAGATGCGACTCCAGCTATCTTGGACAAGATTAAATCATTCGGGTTCAAGTATGCGACAGTTTCCGGAACGACCTGGGGGCTCGACAACATTTCCGTGTCTCCCGAGAAGCCGAGAATTATTGCGGAAGGAAAAAAACAAGAAGAACAAATAATTTCGCAGTGGAGCGACGGTCTTTTGTCTAATGAGGAAAAATATCAGAAAATTATTGAGGTCTGGACCCGTACGAAGAAAGATTTGGAAAAAGTTTTGCCAGCCACCCTGGACAAAAATGGGTCTGCCTATGATTTATTTACTTCTAAGGCTAGAGGAAATATGGGTTCCTTGACTCAGTTGGTGGGAATGATAGGCCTTATTCAAAACAACCAGGGAAAGATTTTGGAGTTTCCAATTATTCCTTCTTATTATGAAGGTCTTTCTCCGATTGAATATTTCGTTATTACTCACGGTGCTCGTAAGGGTGCATCGGATACCGCTCTTAATACCGCGAAGGCCGGATATCTGACGAGAAGGTTGGTGGATGTGGCGCAGGACGTGGTAATCACCGAGGAAGATTGCGGTACCAAAGAAGGGAAAATGGTTACTAGGGAAAATATCTCTGGTATTGAAATTCCACTTTCAAAAAATATTCGTGGTAGGGTGCTTGTTGCTGATTTGAAGGATAAGGACGGTAAGGTGGTTTATAAAAAAGGATTTTTAATCACTAAAGAAGAAGCGCGCAACATAGAAGGGGCAGGATTTACGGAAGTGTTTGTCCGCTCTCCATTAACTTGTAAAACAGCGCACGGTCTTTGTGTCCAGTGTTACGGTCTTGATTTGGGTAGAAATCATTTAGTAGAACAAGGTGAGGCTGTCGGGATTATTGCCGCTCAGGCTATCGGTGAACCGGGTACGCAGCTTACCCTTCGAACCTTCCACTCTGGGGGGGTGGCGGGAACGGACATCACGACTGGTCTTCCACGTGTCGAAGAAATATTTGAAAGAAGAGTGCCTAAAAATCCTGCAGTTGTTTCGGAAACTGATGGGGAAGTAATTGAAATAAAAGACAAGGATGGTAAAGAAAAAATTATTAAGGTTTTATCTGATTCTAAAGAAGACGGAAAGAAAAACGAAATGGAATATGTGGTTTTGTTTCGCAGAACTCCGCTTGTGAAGGTCGGGGAAAAAGTCACGAAAGGACAGTTGTTGACTGACGGATCAGCCGATATTGCGGAAATGTTTAGACTGGGGAATAAAGAGTTAGTAGAAGAATATATTATCGCTGAAATAAACAAAGTTTATGAACTCCAGAGTGCTTCTATCTCTAGGAAGCACACGGAAATTATTATTCGACAAATGTTTTCTCGTAGAAAAATTAAAGATGCGGGAGAAACCAATTTTTCTGCCGGCGACATCGTTGAGAACACGGCCTTGATTGAGGAAAACCAGAGAATCGTCGAATTGGGAGGGAAAGAAGCAAAAGCTGAGATAGTTGTTCTCGGCATTACTGAAGTTTCTCTGCGTACCAAGAGTTGGCTTTCTGCCGCATCTTTCCAAAACACGAACCGAGTTCTTATTGAAAACGCAATTAAGGGCGGAGTCGATAATCTAAGAGGATTAAAAGAGAATGTCATCATAGGACGACTAATTCCGGCTGGAACCGGATTCGGGAACAAGTTTGGCAGAACAGAAGAAAGAGAATAGCCTTGCTTGTTGGACCAGGGTCGAGGGTTTTTGGTTTATTAACAATTTAACTAAAAACAATATGAATTCTCCCGTAGCTGAAATTAAGGAAAGACTTGGGATTGAGGAAGTGGTTTCTTCTTACATAAAACTAGAGAAGGTGGGTTCTAATTTAAAGGCTAAGTGTCCTTTTCACAATGAGAAAACCCCGTCCTTTTTCATTTCGCCCGACAGGGGGACATATTATTGTTTCGGTTGCGGAGCGAAAGGAGACATTTTTACTTTTGTGGAGGAGTTCGAGGGGCTTGATTTCAGGGGCGCGCTTAAATTGTTGGCGGATAGGGCAGGGGTAACATTGGAAACCTTCAATCCAAAAGAAGAAAGCGAGAAAGAAAAATTATACAGAATCATGGAAGAATCTTCTCTTTTTTTTGAGAAAAACCTAAAAGGAAATACGGAAGTTTTATTATACTTAAAAAACAGAGGATTAAACGATGAAAGTATAAAAAATTTTCGTATTGGTTTTGTAAAAAATGATTGGAGAGAATTGTATTCGCACTTAACGAAAAAAGGTTTTCATGAAAACGAACTGGAAAAAGCCGGTTTGGTAAAAAAAACCGAAAAGGGATATTACGATAGATTTCGTGGGCGCATCATGTTTCCTATGAATGATTCCAGTGGAAGAATAGTTGCTTTTTCCGGACGGATTTTAGTAGACGATGAAAAATCCGCCAAATATCTAAATAGTCCGGAAACCCCAATATTTAATAAATCTTCCGTGCTTTTCGGCATAGATAAAGCGAAAGAGACAATCAGGAAAAACAATTTTTCTATTCTAGTGGAGGGTCAAATGGATTTAATTTTGGCTCATCAAGCGGGGTTCAAAAATACCGTGGCTTCGTCGGGTACGGCGATGACGGACTCCATATTGTCTAAAGAAAATATCATAAATAATTTAGGACTCATTACTAGATTATCAAAAAATATTGTGCTGGCTTACGATGCCGACAAGGCGGGGATAAAGGCGGCAGAGCGTTTTGCGAAAATTGCTTTATCCTTGGGGATGGATGTGAAAGTTGCAGCAATGCCGGAGGGAACAGATCCGGCGGATTTAATTTCGAAAGTTGGGGTAGATGCCTGGCGCGAATCAATAAGAAATTCAAAACACTTTATTGAATTTATGCTAGCGAGAATTTTGAAAGATACCAAGGGGGATACAAGAAAAGCGGGGAGAGAAATTAAGGAACGTTTACTTCCATTTGTGAATGACCTCGAAAGTTCTATTGAAAAATCCCACTTTGTTAATCTGATTAGTAATAAGTCTGGCATATCAGAGAGTGCCTTAATAGAAGATTTGAGGAAGGTTGAATCTGAGCAGAAAAATGAAAAGGAGGATACAAAAACGGCCATAGAAAATGTCGGGAAAAAGTTAAGAAAGGACCCGATAGAACGCCGACTCCTCGGTATCGCCTTTTGGCAGGAAGGGTTAAGAGATAAGAAGATAAATCCGGAATTAATTTTTAAAAAGCTAGCCTCTCTGACAGATCTCGGGATGAAAGAGAGCGCAGTAGAAAAATATAAGGATGTCAAAGAAGATTTAATTTATGAAGTTGAAGAATTTTATTCTAACGATGAAAATTTGGAAAAAGATGTAAATGAAATGTTGTGGAACATAGAGGAAGAATATTTGAATGAAAAATTAATAAGGATAATGATTGAGCACCAAAATTGCACAGATGAAAAGGAAAAGGTAGAAATTTTTAAAAAAATAAATGAAATAAGCAAAAGAAAAGAGGAGATTAAAAACGGTCGTTTTAAAAAATAGTTACGAACCTAACGTTATATAAAATTATATGAAAAAGAAAAACAAAAAAATTGAGAAAAAAAAGAAAGCTGCCAAGGCGAGAAAAAAAGTTGGGAAAAAAATAAGAAAAACAATCAAAAAGACCAAAAAGGCAAGGGGAAAGATTGTTAAGATTAAAGAAAAAAAATTATCAATTTCTCAAAAAAGGGCAAAGGGGCTGGAGCAGCTTTCTGTTGAATTGGTTGAAAAGGGGAGAAAGCGCGGCTTTATTACTTATGATGAAATATTAAAAACTTTTCCCGACATTGAAAACAATATTTTATTTTTAGACGAACTTTACGAAAAATTTAGCGTGGCAGGTATCGATGTATTGGAAGGAGGAAACTTGCTTAATTTGGATGTTGATTTAGACGACAAGGATTTAAATAAGGGTAGTATGCACGATTCAATTCAGATGTATTTGAAGGAAATAGGACAATATCCGCTTATTCACGCCAGCGATGAAAAGGTTCTTGCGAAACGAATAGAACAAGGTGACCTCGAGGCGAAGAATCTTCTTGCTCGGGCAAATCTGCGTTTAGTTGTTTCTATTGCAAAAAAGTACGTGGGGAGATCGGCAAATTTAACTCTGCTTGATTTGATTCAAGAGGGGAACTTGGGATTATTTAAAGCGGTAGAGAAATTCGATTGGACTAAGGGATATAAATTCTCCACCTACGCTACTTGGTGGATTCGTCAGTCTATTACTCGTGCCTTAGCAGATCAGTCGAGGACCATTCGTATTCCGGTACACATGGTAGAGACAATATCAAAATACAAACAAACCCACCGAAGACTTTCTCAGGATTTGGGGCGGGAGCCGTTGGCAGAGGAGATAGCGACAGAGATGGGTATTCCAGTTGAGAAAATTCACGTTATCGAAAATATTAGCCAAGAAACGGTTTCGCTTGAACAGCCAGTAGGGGACGATGACGACAAGTCAACATTAGAGAATTTTATTCCCGACGATAAAATTTTGCGTCCTGATCAAGAATCTTCTCGTCGAATTCTTTCTGATCAAATTCGTGAAGTTTTGGATGAATTGAATCCGAAGGAACGTAAAATTCTAGAAATGCGCTATGGACTTTTAGACGGTATCCAGCATACTTTAGAGAGAGTAGGAGAAGAGTTCGGGGTGACTCGGGAGCGTATTCGTCAAATTGAGGCGAAAGTGCATGAGAAACTTCGTCAGCATGAGAAAATTTCAAGATTGAAAAATTACTTTGATTAAATAAAAAAACCCGCTTAGGCGGGTTTTTTTATAGTTCTATTATTTTAGCGCACTATCAATTTTTGGTTTTACTGTTACGTATGACTCAGCTCCATCGATAATTCCGACGATTGCATTATTTTTTACGATAAAGCCCTTTGGGGTTCCGGTTACTCCAGCGGTAATTCCTTCATTTCTAGAGTTTGCTACTGCTTGCGCGTATTTACTGTCATCGAGGCACTTGTCAAAACTTACTACATTTAGGCCAATTTCCTTGGCAAAGGACTTAAGATTGTCATCAGAAAATGCTCCTTTGTTTTCTCCATTTTGGTGGATGAAAAGATAATCATGATAGTCCCAAAATTTTTCTTGATCTCCCGCGCATCTGGCTGCTTCAGCCGCTCGTTCTGACTCTGCTCCTAAAATCGCGAAGTCTCGATAGACAAATTGAACATCTCCATTTTTTACATAATCGTTCACGATTCCAGAAGTAGAAGGAGTCCAGCTCGGATCTTTCTGTTTTAAATATTTAACAGCCGGAGCGTCCTCTCCTTGTAGCCCGGTAATTGCTCCACAGAACGGACACTGGAAATCCGCATAAATAATAACGGATACTTTTGCATTCTGGCTCCCGAGCACCCTGTCTTCTTTCCCGACCGGGGCCAGGGTCGCGGTGGTAACCGGAATTCCTTTTTCTGTGGAGTTTTTTGTCGTTGAAGGGGTACTTCCTTTCAACAAGATTGTGCCGGCAATTATAATTCCCACAACGATAATAGCACTGACTATTTGTTTCTGATTGTTCATTTAGATTTTTTATTATTTATTAATACGTCTATTATAGCACATTTTTTTGGTTGCAATTTATCCCAAAAATGTTATATTATAGTGAGCGTATGGCTTCCATTTTCAACCTTATATTATATATATTAATCTTTTTGTCTGTCTACGTGCAGGTGTTCTTTTTTGTTACCTTTTTAGAAAATCGGGGTAAAATAGTTATAAGAAATGGAAAAATAAAATTAAAAAATTACCCGACTGTGACCATTACTGTGCCTTGCTGGAATGAGGAAAAAACGGTTGAAAAAACGATACTGTCTCTTCTCGGTCTGAATTATCCGAAGGATAAGTTAAAGATATTTCTCATTGATGATGGTTCTACTGACAATACATTCGAGGTAATAAATAAATTTAAGAATTATTCCAATATTAATGTTTTTCATAAAGAAAATGGTGGAAAATATACGGCCCTCAATCTTGCTCTGGAAAAGACCGAAACAGAATTTTTCGGAGGATTGGATGCAGATTCTTTTGCTGAACCGGAATCCCTTGTTCGGATTATGAGTTACTTTGAAAATGACCCAGAGGCGATGGCCGTCGCTCCGTCTGTGGTTGTTTCTGGCTCCAGAAATATTGTTAAAAGCGCCCAAAGAGCTGAATATCACATGGGTGTTTATTTTAAGAAAATGCTTTGTTTTTTGGGGGCGATTAATGTAACTCCAGGACCGATGACAATCTTTCGCAAGAAAGTATTTGATGACTTGGGTGGATATCGACATGGACACAATACTGAAGATATGGAGATTGCTTACCGGATGCAAAAGAACAATTATAAAATAGAACATTGCAATGACGCTTTTGTGTATACCAATACTCCGGGAACCATCAGGAAGCTTTATCGTCAGAGGTTGCGTTGGATTTACGGTTTCATCAATAACACGATTGATTATAGAAATGTTTTATTTAAGAAAAAATACGGAAATTTTTCTTTGTTTACCTTGCCCATGGGTGTTATTTCGGTGTTATCGGTTTGTTATCTTTTCGCGCATGTTGTGTATGATTTGGTCCACTTTGTATATTTAAAAATTATCCAATACAAGATTGTCGGGCTTAATCTTCATTTCAAGGGCCTAACCTTTGATCCATTTTTTATAAATACACAATTTTTTGTGTTTCTGATTGTCTCGATCTACTTTTTAATTATTTTTTCAATTGTTTTTGGCAGAAGGATGTCTCTTGGAAAGTGGACTCCATCGATGGATATGGTGTATTTTTTCCCGGTTTTTGGCCTTGTCGCACCGTTTTGGCTGATGAAAGCTGTTTATAATACTATTTTACATAGGAAACCCGATTGGAGATAATAAAAATTTATGAATAATAATATTGATTGGAAAAAATATTTGATTGTGTTTCTCATTACTGTCGCGCTTTTTTTGACAGCCATTTCCTTGAGTAATTATTTTGGTAATCAAAAGATAAACCAATTAAAAACAATTCAAGATAAAATCGCGATTGATGTTCTTTCGTCCGAAACTCAATATTCTTTGCTTTCGGAACTTTCTTGTAAGAATATTTCTGATTCAGTTTTCTCAGGTGAACTTGCTGATTTGGGAAATAAACTAGAGTGGAGTCAGGATAATTTGGGTTCAACGGACGAAGTATCCTATCTTAAAAAATATTATTCATTACTGGAGATAAAAGATTATCTTCTCGCAAAAAAGATTGCTGATCGTTGCGGAGTAAAATCTACTTTTGTTCTTTATTTCTATACTACTGCCGAGAACTGCAGTTTGTGTCAACAGGAAAGCATCGTTTTGGGGACCTTGCGTTCCGAATATCCGGAATTGCGAGTGTATTCATTTGATTACAGCATAGATCTTTCTGCGGTTAATTCTATGCTTCAAATTTATAAAATAAAAGATACTGCGCTTCCGGCGCTTGTAATTGATGATACTGTGTTAACCGGCTTTCACTCCCTCGAGGAATTGCAAAAGATGGTTCAAGATTCTTTTAAGTTACAGGAACCTACTCCAGCTGTTAATGTAAAAACGGGTTCTTAATTTCTTTGGTCTGCCTCTCATTTTGAATTATTTTAAATATATGCTAATATATAAGGGTATTTGGTAGACCTTTTAAAAGTAAGTAAGCCGGCATAGCTCAGTTGGTAGAGCACTTCTTTTGTAAAGAAGATGTCCGGGGTTCGATCCCTCGTGCCGGCTCAATATTGTTTTCTACGAATTTTCTTCTTTTTTTACTTGTTCCTTTATTCTTCTTATTTTATTTTTATACTCTGAAACCATTTTCAGAAAACTATTAACTTTTTTTTCTCCGTCATTTGTCGATTTTTTTCTTTTATTTTGTTTTTCCTTCATTTTGTCTTTTATTTCCAGATATTTATTCTTTAGAAGATTAGAGGACCTGAAATACAATCTAATGGTCATTACGAGAAGGGAATAACCGTGTTTTTTGGTGTGCTTAATCGTCACCTCTTTCCATTCTTCTACCGGGGGAGTTTTCAAAAAGAATTCTTCTTTGTGCGCCTCCAGAAGCTGTCCATTTTTTAGCATCACCAATTTTTTACCAATCAGAAAGAAGATCCCGGAGAGGGAACCAAAAAACAAAATTAAAAGAAAGTACATCATCATATTTCTGGTTTATTTTATATTGTGCAAATTTTTACTTCTTTGATTTTTGCATTATTTTTTTCCAAAAGTTTCCCGATTGTTTGCTCTCCATCTTTAATAAATACTTGATCGAGCAAGGTGCGTTCTTTAAAATACGTTGTCATTTTACCGTCCAGCATTTTCTTCTTTATTTCATCGGGCTTGTTGATGGTGGCGATTTCTTTTTCAAAAACCTCCAACATTGTTTTCTTTGTGTCCTCGTTTATTTCGTCTTCTGTAATATATTCTGGTCGCATGGCGGTGATATGCATAGCCACATCCTTCGCAAGGTCACTATTCCCACCGATCAGACTTACGACAACTCCGGTCTTGCTATTGTGTACGTAAGTTCCCAAGACATCTCCGAATACTTCATAGACGTCCACCAGCTGAATATTTTCACCGGTTTTTTGAATTATTTGATTTATTGTTTCTTTTGCACTGTTTTTCATTTCTTCGATTCCATTGGTGAGTGCCTTTGTGGTGAGAGTTTGGAGCAGGGTGGCGAAATCCTCATTTTTGGCCACAAAATCAGTTTCACAGCCCAGGGACACCAGCACCGCTTTTTTGTCGTTGGTTTTGATAGATACAGCACCTGCTTTGATTTCTCTTTCACTTTTTTTAAGGGCGATGTCAGAGCTAGTTTTCTTCAAAATGGCTAATGCTTTTTTCATGTCGCCCTCGGCTTCTACTAATGCATGTCTACATTGCATTACCGAAATACCTGTTGCATCACGAAGTTCCTTTACTTGTTCTGTTGTAATAGTGGCTGATGACATATTTTATTTAGATTCTTGCCCCGTACCGAGCTTGCTCTGGTGTGGGGTTTTTTCAGATACCGAGCTCTGGCCTTCTTTATAGGCTTTGCCTATAGCGGCGACAAAAAAACGAATAGATGGTATGCCGGCATCATTTCCGACGATAGGGTAGTCGATGTTTTTAATATTTGAATCAGAATTTACCAGGGCAACAACCGGAACGCCAGATTTTTTAGCCTCAGTGGCTGCGATGTGTTCGCTACGGGCATCCAAAATAAATAATGCGTCTGGGGCCTTCTTGAGACCAACTAGTCCGGAATAGTATCTCGTCAATTTTTCCATTTTTTTAGCCATTACCACGCGCTCTTTTTTCGTGTATTTTTCGAGTTTTCCTTCGGCTACGTCTTTTCGATAATTTTCAAGTTCGGCAATCCTTTTTTTAATTTCTACGAAGTTTGAGAGCGTTCCTCCGATCCATCGTTCGGTAACGTATGGCATGTTTAAAGTTTCTGCCATGTCTTTAATCGTGACTTTTGCTTCTGGTTTGGTGCCGACGAAAAGAACCACCTTCCCGGAAGTTCCTAATTTTTCTATAAATTCGCAAGCTTCACCAAGCATTACGTTCGTTTTTTCAAGGTTGATGATGTCACTTCTGTTTTTGGTGGTATATATAAAAGAAGAAACAGAAGGATGTCTTCTGGTCTTGCTGTAGCCATAATGCGCCCCAGCCTTAAACATTTCTTCTATTGTGTCCTCGCTCTTCTTTAAATCTACTTTTTGCATACGAATAAATATAGCAGAAAGCCCCACTTTTTGCAAATTTTTTCCATATTTTACAAAAGGATTTTTCTTTGACCAAAAGACTTTTTTCGGGTAAGATGCTCTTATGAGACAATCTAAACTTTTCACTAAAACACGAAAAGAAGCTCCTGCGGATGAAACGTCCAGAAACGCGGAGCTTCTTATCCGCGCGGGGTATATCCATAAAGAGATGGCCGGGGTGTATTCTTATTTGCCACTTGGTTTACGAGTGATAAAAAGGATTGAAAATATCATCAGGGACGAAATGAGCAAGGTGGATGGAATGGAAATGAAAACTTCCATTCTTCAAAACAAAGAAGTGTGGGAGAAAACCAACCGATGGGACGACAAGGAGGTGGATATTTGGTTTAAGACGAAATTAAAAAATGGCGGGGAGGTGGGTTTGTCTTGGAGCAATGAAGAAGATTTTGCCAATATTTTAAAACAATATGTGAGTTCGTATAAAGATTTGCCGCTCTACTTGTATGATTTCAAGGATATCCTGCGGAATGAAACCAGAAGCAAGTCGGGTATTTTGCGTGGACGGGAATTTTATTGGAAAGCACTTTATTCTTTTTCTAAAGATGAAACGGAGCACAATGATTTTTATGAAAAGATGAAAATTGCTTACCAAAATATTTTCAAGCGGACCGGTATTGGACATATGACTTATCTGACTTTTGCTTCAGGGGGTGCTTTCTCAAAATATTCTCATGAGTTTCAGACTATTACTTCTGCCGGCGAAGATACTATATATGTGAGTGAAGATAGAGCTATGGCAGTGAACAAAGAAGTAATGGAGGACGAAATACTGGCAAGTTTAAATTTGGAAAAAGATAAGTTGGTGGAACACAGAGCAATCGAAGTAGGTAATATTTTCACTTTAGGGACTAGCAAGCCGGAAGCACTGGATCTGTACTATACGGACAAAAATGGAGAAAAAAAGTCTGTTTTTATGGGTTCTTATGGTATTGGGCTTGGCAGGCTGATGGGGACGATTGTGGAAGTCCTTTCTGATGATCAGGGTATAGTTTGGCCCATCTCTGTTGCTCCATTTACCGTTCATTTGCTTGTTCTCGGAGAGGATGAAGAAGTTATAAAAGAGGCAGACAGGGTTTATGAAGGTTTAGAGAATGCCGGCATTGAAGTTTTGTTTGACGACAGGGCGGGATTGTCTGCCGGGGAGAAATTCTCCGATGCGGATTTGCTCGGCATGCCTTATCGGGCAGTTGTTTCAGCTAGGAGTCTAAAAGAGAACGGAGTGGAGTTGAAAAAACGTATTGAAGAAAAAGGAAAGGTTGTTTCACTTCCAGAATTATTAAAAATTCTTAACGAGAAGAATGTTTAAAAATGTTTGATAAATTTTACAAATTAATTTCAAACGATATTGGCATAGACCTGGGTACCTCTAACACCCTCGTGTATTTAAAAGGTCATGGTATCGTGATAAATGAACCTTCGGTGGTCGCCGTAAATGTAAAGACGAATCAAATTCTCGCCATCGGTGGAGCGGCCAAAGAGATGCTCGGGCGAACACCCGGACATATTAAGGCCGTGCGCCCGTTGGTGGATGGTGTGATTTCTGATTTTGAAGTGACGGAAGAGATGCTTTCATATTTGATAAATAAAGCGGATAAGATTTCTAAAAAATTGGCTCGCCCGAGAGTATTGATCGGCGTGCCTTCCGGGACGACGAATGTGGAGACGCGTGCCGTGTATGATGCAGCTAGGAGCGCGGGTGCGCGAGAAGTGTTTTTAGTGGAAGAACCGATGGCCGCCGCTATCGGTATTCGGCTTCCGATTAAAGAACCTGTCGGTTCTATGATTATAGATATCGGCGGAGGCACGACAGATATAGCAGTTATCTCTTTGGGCGGAATCGTAAAATCAAAGAATTTAAAAATAGCCGGAGACAGATTGAATAACGATATCATTACCTATATGCGTGATGAATTTAAGATTTTAATCGGTGAAAGAACGGCAGAAATGGTAAAAATCGCAGTCGGTTCCGTTATTCCGGGGGAATATATGGAGACGGAAGTTCATGGACGAGATCTTTTGACCGGTTTGCCGAGAGAAGTGGTGGTGACTGATTCGGACATTCGGGAAGCGCTTTCCGGTTCGATCAAGGGCCTTATCGAGGGAGTGAAAGATATGCTGGAAACTACTCCACCCGAAATTCTCTCTGACATAATGCATCAAGGGATTACTCTCTCCGGTGGCGGAGCATTGCTTCCGGGGTTGGATCAACTTTTACAGAAAGTTCTTAAAATTCCGGTTTATGTGATCGATGACCCTCTGTCGGCGGTAGCTCGAGGGACTGGAATAATTTTAGATGATATGCCTCTTTATCAAGAGGTGTTGATCGGGAATCAAGATGAGTTACCTCCTAGATAAAAAATTAAAGAGAAAAAAGTTTTTCAATATTATTTTAGGCGTTCTGGCTTTTTTTGTTCTTTTTTATTTTAGAGTTGGTCTTTGGAATGGTTTTTCTTTTGTCACACATTCAGTGTTTCGTCCTGTTTTGGTTTTAGGAAATGGTATTGGTGGAAAATTCACCAATCTTGGCACTTATTTCACTTCCAAGAATGCTCTGTATGCGGAGAACCAGAAGCTAATAGCCCAACTTAAAGAAGGGGAAGTGCGGATGGCCAATTACGATTCTATATTTATGGAAAATGAAAAGCTGAAAGAAATTTTAGGCAGAAAGAATGAGAACACCCAGATGATCGTTTCTGCTATTTTGTCCAAGTCGGATAAAAATATTTATGATTCGTTAATTATCGATGTTGGGGTAAATCAAAAGGTGAAGATAGGAGATACTGTCTTTGCTCTCGGGAATGTGCCTATTGGTCGCATTGCCGAAGTGTATTCAAATTCTGCCAACGTCGTTTTGTTTTCAAATTCGGGAGAAAAGACCCAGGGGGTTGTTTCCCTTGGTCATAACCCAATCAGCGAGACCAACAAAAATGCCACTTCGTCATCTCTCGGCGGAGATGTATATATGGAATTAGTTGGGCGAGGAGGGGGAAATTTTGAAATGGTTTTACCCAGAGATTTTGTTTTGCAAAAAGGGGATCAAGTGATTATGCCTGGCATGAATTCATATGTATTGGCAGTGGTGGAGACGATTATCTCCGATCCACGGGATCCTTTCACTAAAGCACTACTTCGAAGTCCGGTAAATGCGCAAGAATTAAAATACGTGGAAGTGGAACAATAAGCAGTAAGAAATGAACTTTAGAATAGAAAAAAAATTAGAAAATAGTCTAGGCAGAGTTGGGGTGCTCACAACTTCGCACGGAGAAATACGAACTCCAGCTTTTGTGGCGGTGGGCACGAAGGCGACGATTAAATCTTTAAACCCGGAACAGGTTCGCGATGTGGGCACCGAGGTGGTGCTCGGAAACACTTATCATCTGCATCTACAACCCGGGGATGAGGTGGTGCGTGACGCAGGAGGAATGGGGAGGTTTATGAATTGGAAAGGTCCGACGATGACGGACTCCGGCGGTTTTCAAGTTTTTTCTTTAGGTGTGGCTTATGGCAAAGATATCTCCAAGATTACGAAAATTACCGATCCTTCACTTTTAATTCCGGAGCGTTTTGATGACTCTGATGCTCCACGCCTAGCGAAAATCGGACAGGACGGAGTTTCCTTCAAATCGCATTTGGACGGTTCTATCCATTACATTACTCCGGAGAAATCGATTCAAATTCAACATAATCTAGGCGCGGATATAATTTTTGCTTTTGATGAATGCACAAGTCCCGCGGAGGATTTGAAATATCAGGAAGAAGCGCTCGAACGGACGCATCGTTGGGCGGAGAGGAGTTTGGCGGAACATCAGAAATTGCTCGGAGCAAAATTGTCTTTTGTGGGGTCGCTGTCTACGCCTGCTGGCGTAGCGCTGCCTCTCGGCCCGTCAGCCTGCGAGACACCCCAAAAAGACAATTTTGCTCCCGCCCTATTCGGCATAGTTCAAGGTGGTAGAGAAAAAAGATTACGTCAATTATCAGCCAAGATTATTTCTCAAATGAGTGTGGACCTTGCCCCGTACGGAGCACCCGGCTCTCGTTCGGGGTTTGATGGTTTTGGCATCGGCGGTTCTTTTGCGAAGGAAGACATGTCTTCTGCGGTAAGGTGGGTGAATGAGATTTTGCCGGAAGAAAAACCCAGACACCTCCTCGGGATAGGGGAGCCGGAAGATTTATTTATGGGGATAGAAAATGGTGTGGACCTTTTTGATTGTGTGTTACCGACACGCCTCGGAAGAAACGGAACAGTCTACACGAAAAGTGGGAAAATTATCATGACTAATGCGAAATTCAGAACAGATTATTCGCCGATTGAGAAGGATTGCGAATGCTACACCTGCAAAAATTACACGAGAGCATACATCGCGCATCTTTTCCACGGGAAAGAAATGCTGGCGGGGACTTTGGCGTCTTTGCATAATTTGTATTTTATTGTTAATCTGGTAAAAAAGATTCGTCAGTCGATTTTGGATGATAATTTTTTTGAATTGAAGAAGGAATTTTTAGAAGGATATTTAAAATAATCAATTATATGTTTCAAAATTTTTTATTAAAAAAAATGCTTCGTACTCAAGGAGTGCCGGAAGCTCAAATAGAGATGTTTGTCAAAATGATGGAAAAAAACCCGGAGCTTTTTAAAACCATCGCGGAGGAAATACAAACGAAGACCAAGGGCGGCATGGATCAAATGGTTGCTTCGATGGAGGTGATGAAGAAATACGAAAGCGAGCTCAAAAAATTAATTTAATTTTAAAAAGACCCCGAAAAACCTTGCGTTTCTAGGTCGGGTTGTTATAATTACCACACAACATAATGAAAAAGAAAAAAACCAAAAAGCTGGGAAAGAACTGGAAAAAATTTTGGAAACTCGGAGCAGATGAATTTAACACCCAGTATTTCGGGGTGAACAAGGACGGTGAATTGACGGCGACAGAGGGACACCACATCTATAATCTAAATGATCTCGCACATAAATATGGCACCCCGCTCCAGGTGATTTTTCCATTTATCATTGAGGACAGATTGAAAGACCTGATTGGCTATTTCCAGGCGTACATGAAGATTTATGGGTATAAAGGTAAATTTTATTATCATTACCCGATGAAGGTAAACCAAAATAAAGAATTTATTCTTCCGATTCTTTCCGAGGGAGGGAATTTGGAAGTGACCTCGGCGAATGAACTTTGGATAGTGAAGAAGCTTTGGGAGGGGGAAAAGTTTGACAGTAAAATCCGCGTGCTTTGCAACGGACCGAAGACCGATCAGTATCTGGACTTGGTGGAAGAGCTCCGCGGTAAAGGGATGAACATCATTCCCATTATTGAGAGCATGGAAGAGGTGGAAAGAATTTCTAAATACAAAGGCGATGTAGGTGTGCGAGTGGATTTAGACATCAAGGCGGATACGCATTGGGATAAAAAGTTTGACCGTTTTGGTCTTTCGGAAAAAGATGTTTTGGATTTGGGAAAAATAAAAAATTTAAAGATAATGCATTATCACGTGGGCTCCCAGATAAAAACTCAGAAAAGTATTTTGGATGGAGTAAAGCATGGTTTTAGTATTTATGTACAATTGCAGAAGACCCATCCGTCACTCGACACCCTCGATATCGGGGGAGGTTTCGGTATTCCTTACGAAAAGAAAAAGTTTTATACAGCGAAAGGCGTTTCCAGTAAAATAATTAAAGTTCTAAAAAATTTGTCGGACAAAGCAGGAATCAAGCATCCGAACCTAGCAGTAGAATGGGGGCAGTATATCGTCGCTCCGGCGGAAATAACTATGTATCGCGTTCTTTCTAAGAAAAGTATACCCAAAGCGAATGCCCGAGCCTGGTATATCATCGACGGAAGCTTTATGAATGACCTCAAGGATACTTGGGCTATCCATCAAAAATGGCACGTCATTCCGGCGAACAATATGCATGGTGTTTTAAAGACAGTCTGGCTAGCGGGAAGTACTTGTGACTCGGATGACAAATACACTGCTGGTGGTAACTATATTTTAATGCCAAAATTGCGCGGGGATGAGGACCAAATCGTGGCTATTTTTGATACCGGGGCGTATCAAGACGGCTTAGCTTCGCACCATTGCCTTCTCGCGGCACCGATGAAAATCATTGCCCACGATGGGATGATCAAAATTGCCCGGAAACGCGAGAGTGCAGATACTATCGGAAAGCTCTTCGGCTGGAATGGAGACCCTAAATAGCATTAGGGTCTTTTTTATAGATTATGTTAAAATATACAGAGCTGAGCAAGCTCTGGTTGTTTTTATTATTAAATAATTTTTTAAAAATATGCTTAAAAAAATAAAAATGGGGAGTGACAGGATTAAAAAAGAGTTGAACAGGCCGGTTAAAGATATTTTTTTAAGCATATTTATTTTACTTCTGATTGTTATAGCTCCGTATTTATTATTTGCTTCAACTTTGTCCTGGACCCAGACTGATTGGTCCGGAGGCGACGGTCAGACCGCTTGGTCTGATGCGACTAAATTTTCTTCTCAAACAAATATAGATACAGGAACAGCTGGCGAATTCAAGCTCGCTACTACTGGTGGTGGAGGCGGTGGTAGTACTTGGGCGAAGACATATGGGGGCATAGGTGACGAGGATGCTCGCACGATTCAACAAACACCAGACGGGGGATATATTGTTCTTGGCAATACTACTTCTTTTGGTGCTGGAGGTAATGATGTTTGGGTGACAAAAATAAATTCAGCGAATGTCATAACCTGGCAAAAAACTTATGGTGGGTTAGGTGATGACTACGGGAATTACATTCAGCAAACATCTGATGGTGGATATATTGTTTTGGGCACCACCAATTCTTTTGGGGCTGGTGACACGGATGTCTGGATTTTAAAAATTGATTCAAACGGTGCTATTGATTGTCCTACATGTTGGCAGAAAACATACGGAGGAGCAAGTCAGGACTATATTCACTCCATTAGACAAACAACGGATGGCGGATACATTCTTGCGGGAGAAACAGATTCATTTGGTGCTGGGCTTACTGATGCCTGGATTTTGAAACTGGATTCAACCGGCGCCGTTACCTGGCAAAATACATATGGCGAAGCGGATAGTGATTATTTTTATTCAATAGAACAAACGCCGGATGGGGGATATATCGTGGGCGGGTATAGTTACTCTTATGGCGATGGAAGTTACGCAAATACTTGGATTTTGAAACTTGATTCATCTGGTGTTATTTCTTGGCAAAAAATTTACGGGGGAGACAACTATAATGATATTAATTTTATTAAAACAACATCAGAGGGGGGATATATCATGGCAGGCCAAACTGCCCTTTCTCCCGGTGGAGATATCTATCCTTGGGTTGTTAATCTTGATTCTTCCGGAAATGTTCTTTGGCAAAAAACATATAGTGATGGTGGAATTATTGGAATGGTTTCTATTCAGCAAACACCTGACGGGGGGTATGTCGCCTTGGGAAGTAATGGTTCGGTTGATCCAAATTATGATGTCTGGGTCTTAAAGTTAGATTCAGGCGGCGCCATTACTTGGCAAAAAACGTACGGTGGAACAGGACGCGAAGAAGGTTTTTCAATTCAAGAAACATCTGATGGTGGATATGTTGTTGCGGGGACGACAAATTCTTTTGGGTCTGGTGATTATGATGCGTTGATTTTGAAAGTAAGTTCAATGGGGCTTATTGATTCTCCCTGTGTAATAATTAATGATTCAACTGCCACAGCGGACGATCTTGTTTCTGTTCCGGCTACAGTAACCACCATGGTTGCCAGCTCCGCCATTACCCCCATCGATACCGTAGTTGTTCCCGCTGATTCCGCTCTTCTTTCTAGCACGATTTGCCCAGCATTTGCGCAAAACAATTGGATTGGCGGCGGTGGGCAACTAAATTGGTCTGACATCACAAAGTTTTTTACCAGTACTGATGTGGATTATGGAACGACTAATAATTTAAAATTAAATATTGATTTGACTCCCACAAGTAACTGGATAAAAACATATGGAGAATTGAGTGGTGGTAGTTTTGTTATCAAGCAAACTTCTGATGGTGGGTATGTGGCGGTGGGGTCAATGACTCCCATTTCAGGTTCAGGTAATTATGATGCATGGGTTCTAAAACTTGATTCTGCTGGTGCTGTCACTTGGCAGAAAACTTATGGCGGAGCAGATCTTGATTGGGGTAATTTTATTCAGCAAACATCTGATGGAGGGTATATTCTTGCAGTAGACACCAGTTCATTTGGTGCTGGCAATCGTGATGCTTTGATTTTAAAACTTGATTCATCAGGTAGTGTTATTTGGCAAAAGACATATGGGGGGATAGGTGAAGATTTTATTCACTCGATTCTTCAAATTTCAGGTGGAGGATATATCGTAGCGGGAAGCACTGATTCTTCTGGTGCAGGTGGTCCTGATGCATGGGTTTTGAAACTTGATTCTGATGGTGCTGTAACTTGGCAAAAAACATATGGCGGAGGATCTTTTGATTATGCTAATTATGTTCAGCAAACATCAGATGGCGGGTATGTCGTTGCAGGGCACACACTTTCTTTTGGTGCGGGTGATTATGATGCTTGGGTTTTGAAACTTGATTCTGCTGGTGCTGTCACTTGGCAGAAAACTTATGGTGGTGTTGGAGCTGATTTCGTTTTTTCTGTTCAGCAAACTTCTGATGGTGGATATATTACTATGGGAAGCACTGATTCTTCTGGTGCGGGTGATTATGATGCTTGGGTTTTGAAATTAGCTTCAACCGGCGCTGTCACTTGGCAGAAAACTT
>JBAYHY010000006.1:0-36390 GCA_041665885.1 Minisyncoccota bacterium | reverse complement strand
TTAAATTAAAAAACAAGGAAGATGAAGAAAGTGTACATTTAACGACCTGGCCCACAAAACCGATTAAGATTTTTTCATTTGGTAAAACAAGAATTCTCGAAGAGATGGAGTCGGTAAGAAAAATCGTTACCCTTGGTCTCGAAGCCAGACAAAAAGCTGGGATAAAGGTTCGTCAGCCACTCGCCCGACTGGAGGTCAAAGATCTTGACTTAGAGAAAGAATTTGTCGAATTAATTAAAGATGAAATTAATGTTAAGGAAGTTGGAGAAAATACAAGCATTGTGGATGTTGTTTCTCTTGATATCGGGATAACCGAAGAATTAAAAATCGAAGGGGAATATCGCGAGCTTGCGCGCGCGCTGCAGGAGATGAGAAAAACCAAGGGCCTTACTCCGAGCGATGTCGTTGTGCTCACTGTCGAGACAGATGACGCAGGCAAAAAACTGATAGAAAAATTTGAAAATGAGATAAAAAAGACGGTATTGGTTTCAAAGATTGAATTTGGGGATAACGTCGGAGGGGAGATAAAGATTGGAGAATTGTTCTTTAAAGTAAACGTTGAGAAATAAATAGTGGCCAAGGGCTTGCTTTTTTCATACGTTGTGGTATAATGTAGAAGGAGGTGACTTATGGCGAAGAAGGTTGTCGCGGACTGCGGAGGATGCCCCAACAAGAAGGGCTGCACCGGGTGCCCCATCGCAAGGAGCTCCAAGGAGGAGCCGGTTCAGTTCAAGGATTTCATTTTCTCCTCGGGGAAAAAGAGACCCCGGTACAAGGCTTCCGCTCCAAGTTCCCCATGAAGAACCTGATGTTCATCGCCATGGCAGGCTACAACCCCAAGGAAGTGACCTGCGTTTACATCGTGTGATCTCAAGGGCCCGCCGGCGACAAGCTGGCGGGCCCTTATTTTGTATTCGTCTTTCTGTGATAAAATATAAAAGTGCATCACATTTATCACACAGAAGGGATAATTCTTGGAAGTAAAAATTTCGGCGAGACCGGAAAATACTATTCTATTTTTACTCGTGATTTGGGGATGATATATGCTTCCGCCCAAGGGGTGCGCAAGCTGTCTTCAAAGTTACGTTTTATTTTACAGGACTTTGCGTATGTAAAAGTTGATTTAGTGCAGGGGAAAGATTTTTGGCGCGTGACGAGCGCGGGGAAGACCAATGCTCTTGAAAATCTTTCCAGGAATCCCGAAACTTTTAAAATCGTTTCCAATATTGCCAATTTGTTAAAAAGACTTTTGGCGGGGGTTGAAAAGAATGAAAGACTTTTTGCGGATTTAGTGAATGGTTTTTCTGTTTTAGAAAACACAAAGAAAAAAGAGGATTTACAAAATATTGAAATGATTATTGTGTTGCGAATTCTTCATAATTTAGGATATATCGGTGGGGGCGAAGTATTACAAAATCTTGTTAAATCACCGTTCGAGGAGAAGCTGATTTTTGAAGTTTCAAAAGCAAGATCTCGTGTCTTGTCTCAAATTAATAAAGCCCTGCGGGAAACCCATTTGTAAATAAAACTAGGGGAAATAGTTTTCTTTTAATTTTGTTTTAATAGATGCTATAATTCTATATATGTCGCTAAATGATGAGAATAAACTTAATAGGATTGAAGATTTAAAAAGTAAGCTTTTTAGAAAAAACTATCAAACTAAAATAAAGCATAGAAATATTTACTCTCACTCATACAGAAAAGAAGTGCCGGATTCTTGGAAAGAAGAGAGCACGGGTGAAATGGGGGCGGGAGAGAAATTTTTTATGAAAACATCCTGGTTTAAAAAATTTTTTATTTTTTCTATAATTTTTTTTGTTTTGACCATCGGGTATGGCGCTTACATTTTTTTTGCCGGGGGAAACGTG
The DNA here is from genome assembly GCA_041665885.1 of Minisyncoccota bacterium. Taxonomy (GTDB): domain Bacteria; phylum Patescibacteriota; class Minisyncoccia; order Phycocordibacterales; family UBA9973; genus UBA9973. Next base: position 34,522 of record JBAYHY010000006.1, on the reverse strand, counting down.
GTTTCCAATGACAATATTGATATTTCGATTTTGGGCAATAATTTTACCGCAGGAGGAGAGGATTTGTCACTGATAGTTGGGGTCACAAATAAAAATAATGCTTCCCTTGAATTGGTCGACCTGGTGGCCGAATATCCAAAAGGAGGATCGGCAGATTTGTCTTCTGACACCGAACGCATTCGTGTTTCTCTGGGAACAATTCCAGCTGGGGCGGTGCGTAATGAAAATATAAAAGTGGTACTTTTTGGAGAGCAAGGCAGTGTACGACCAATAAAAATTTCTATTGAGTATCGGGTGGCAGGTTCGAACGCAATTTTTGTTAAAGATAAACTTTTTGAGGTGACGATAAGTTCTACCCCCATAAATCTTTCGGTGGATGCGCCCACTACCATTACTCCAAATCAAGAGATAGTTCTCAAGGTAAAAGAGACGCTTAACTCCACGACAGAAACAGCGAAAGGAGTCCTTCTTTTGGTTGATTATCCTGTCGGTTTTTCTTTTATTAAAGCTGAGCCGGCCCCATCTTCCGGCAACAATGTCTGGAATCTCGGAGATTTAGCCCCCGGGGTAGAACACAACGTGACGATAACAGGCAAAATGATTGATGTTTTTGATGGAGAAGAAAAAACTTTTAATGTTTCAACTGGTTCACAGTCTGATAAGGATAAAAATGTTATCGGGGTTGTTTTCAATGCAATCAAAAGTATGGTAACAGTAAAGAAACCCTTTGTTGATGCGAACTTGTATATAAATGGTATTAGCCAAAGAGAGTACGCCGTAAATACAAAAACACCTATTACTGGAGAGATACGCTATGTGAACAACTTGGATACAAAGATTGAGAGTTTGCGAATCGTGGCGAAGCTTACTGGAAATGCTTTTGACCGGAGGAGTGTAAAGGTTCAAAATGGTTTTTATGATTCGACAAATGACACAATAACCTGGGACCAGAGTTCAAAAGATGCGCTGGGGGAAATTAACCCAGGAGATTCCGGTACTGTTAATTTTTCCATTACACCTCTCACTCTTTACAGTTCGTCAGGTGGAATGCTTTCTGATCCAACGACAAACATCGAAATAGACATTTCCGGCAAACAATCGACGGGTGGTTTTGCTACCACCGAGCTTCAAAATTCGAGCTCGGCGATTGTTCGTACTATTTCTGATGTGGGTTTTTCTGCCAAGGCGCTATATTATTCTGGACCTTTTGTTAATACAGGGCCTATTCCACCGGTAGCAGAAAAAGCCACAACCTATACCATTACCTGGACTCTCTCCAATACTTCGAATAGCATTTCAAAAGTGCAAATAAATTCTACCTTGCCGCCATGGGTAACTTTCTTGGGACAGATTTCTCCATCGGGAGAGGACCTGGTTTACAATTCCTCTACGAAGGGAATTGTCTGGAACGTAGATAGGATACCGAGGGGTACGGGGATTACCACTGCCGCGAGAAGTGTTTCTTTTCAGGTTTCTTTTACTCCCTCGCTTTCTCAGGTTGATTCAGACCCCCCAATTATTATAAATGATGCTATTTTGACTGGTCACGATGATTTTGCTAATGTAGATGTGAAGGTTAATAAAATAAATTTGAGCACGAGACTAAATGATGACCCCATGTTTCCCGCCAACGGGGGTCAAGTCGTAGCTCCATAAAATGGCCGAAAAAAACAAAAAGGAAAATGAAAAAAATGATTTAATGGAGAAAATAGTTTCCCTTTGCAAAAGACGCGGGTTTATTTTCCAAGGCTCGGAAATATACGGCGGTCTTGCTGGGACTTATGACTATGGTCCTCTCGGTTCCTTATTAAAAAAGAACATAGAAGATTCATGGATAGATTATTTTGTACGTAGCAAAGAAAATATTTATTTAATAGATACACCCATCTTAATGCATCCAAGAGTCTGGGAGGCTTCAGGACACGTAGAAAACTTCGTGGACCCTGTTTCAAAATGCAAATCTTGCGGGCATAGTTTTCGTTTCGATCAAATAGAAAACAAAAAAGTTTGTCCAGATTGTGGTGGTAAACTAAGTAGCCCAAACAACTTTAACTTAATGCTTGAAACGAGAATGGGAGCATCAGAAGAAACAGCAATTAAAACTTACTTGAGGCCAGAAGAAGCTCAAAGTATGTTTGTTGATTTTAAAAATGTTTTGCAATCATTGTCTCCGAAAATACCTTTTGGGATAGCGCAGATTGGTAAGGCATTTAGAAATGAAATAACCCCTAGAGATTTTATATATAGATTACGAGAATTTGAAATAATGGAATTTGAATATTTTATTCACCCCAATGCTCCTTGGGAATCTTATTTTGATAATTTTTTGTTAGAACAAAAAGAATGGCTTTCAAGGGTTGGTGTTGATGTAAAAAAACTTCATCCATTTGAACATCCAAAAGAAGGACGAGCTCACTATAGTATTAAAACGGTAGATTTAGAATTTGAATATCCATTTGGGATTAAGGAGTTGACTGGTTTATCACACAGAGGAGATTATGACTTAAAGAGACATCAAGAATTTTCTGGTGAAAAGATGGAAGTATTAGATGAAGCAACAGGGGAAAAATTTGTACCACACGTCATAGAGCCCACTATCAGTATAGATAGAGCAATACTTGCTTTGTTTTGTTCAGCTTACAGAGAAGAGGGGGAGGGAGATAATATGCGAGTCTATTTAAAATTACCTCCGTCGATTGCTCCGTATAAGGCATCTGTTTCTCCTTTGTTGAAAAATAAACCAGAACTTGTTTCTTACGCAAAAAATATTTTTACAGAATTAAAAAAGGAATTTGGGTGGGTGGCCTGGGATGATAATGGCAATATCGGCAAACGCTATCGAAGGCAGGATGAGATAGGTACACCGTTTTGTATTGTGGTTGATTTCGATACACTGACTGACGATGCGGTGACCGTGCGGGACAGAGATACCGGAGAACAGGAAAGAGTAAAAGTTTCTGAACTGAAAAATTATATAAAAGAAAAAATAAGTTAAATATAAGGATGAAGTCAAGATGAAATTCAGTAAAAAAGTTTTAAAGAATGGTCTACGAGTTGTGGTTGTGCCGATGAAGGATAATCCGACGGCGACTGTGCTCGTGCTTGTGGAAGCAGGTTCTAAATATGAAGAGAAAAAGGTGAATGGGATTTCACACTTTTTGGAGCATATGTGCTTTAAGGGTACGACTAAAAGACCAAAAGCCATAGATATTTCAAAAGAATTAGACAATTTGGGTTCTCAATATAATGCTTTTACCGCGCAAGAATATACAGGATATTATGCGAAATCCGACGCGAAGCATTTTCATAAAATTTTTGATGTTGTTTCCGATATTTATTTGAATTCTACTTTTCCGGAAACTGAAATGGAGAAAGAGAAAGGTGTAATTATCGAAGAAATAAATATGTATGAAGACATGCCTCAGAGGCATGTGCAGGATTTGATAATGGAGCTTCTCTATGGGAATCAGCCAGCAGGGTGGAATATTGCCGGGGAGAAGAAAAATATTTTAAAAATGAAACGAGACGATTTCATAAGTTACAAAAAACAACATTATTTACCGGAGGCCACTGTACTTGTCGTGGCGGGGAAGGTGACAGAGGGGGAGGTGATGCGAGGGGTGAACAAAATTTTCGGAAAAATCCCGAGGGGCAAGAAGACAGGCAAAACCAAAGTAAAAGAAGTCCAGAAGAGGCCGGAAGTCCTGGTAAATTTCAAAAAAACGGACCAAACACATTTTGTCCTAGGGGTACGCACTTATGGACTATTTAATAAAAAAAATGCTGCACTCGCAGTTTTAGGCGGTGTCCTGGGCGGGGGGATGAGTTCCAGACTTTTTCAGAAACTTCGTGAGGAGATGGGCGTTGGATATTATGTGCGCGCATACAATGATGCTTATACCGACCATGGATTCTTTCAGGTCTCAGCCGGGGTAGACAATAAAAGAATAGAAGAAGTAATCAGGGCGGTCCTTTTTGAATGCAATAAGTTGAAAAATGAAAAAGTAAGTGAGGAAGAATTGAATAAAGTAAAAGAATATTTGACAGGCAACATGAAGCTTTCTCTGGAATCGAGTGACGACATCGCAAACTTTTACGGCGGGCAAGAACTTTTGAAACGCGAATTGAAAAATGCTGAAGAAAAAGCGAAAGAAATACGCAAAGTGACTGTAAGTGAAATACAAAAACTAGCCAAAGATATTTTTAAAAACAATAAACTTAATTTAGCTCTCATCGGACCATTTAAAGATAAAAATAAATTTTCCAAAATACTGAAGTTCTAATTTTTCGAATTTATCTTATTTGTGTTATTATACCTACATGGTTGAAGGCAAAAATGTCACTCATATTTCCATCACTACCGGCACGATGCTTCGGGTCGTTTTGGTCGTTGTGGCCGTGTTTTTTATCTGGTTTTTGCGGGATTTGGTTTTGGTCATTCTGACGGCCATCGTGGCTGCTTCCTTCATAGATTCCTCGGTGCATCATTTCCTGAAGGTGGGAATTAATAGAATTTTCGGGATTATTATTATTTATGCCGTATCGCTCCTGTCTTTGTTCGCGGTTTTTTACCTATTTGCTCCGCTCCTCATCACTGAAATTTATAATTTTTCCAACTTTGCTTCGACCTATCTTCCGAATGTTGCTTTTCTAAATTATTTCCAGAGTGAGGCCTTCTCCGGAGCCAAGGACATCGTCAGCGCCCTTTCTGGGCATCTTTCTGTTTCTGGGCTTTTATCTGTTTCGAGCGCGTTTATTACAAATCTTTCTGGTGGTTTTTTCCAAATCCTTTCTGTTGCCTTCGGAAGTATTTTCAATTTTATTTTGATTATCATTCTTTCCTTTTATCTTTCGATTCAAGAGAAAGGCATCGAAAATTTTCTCAAGATTATTGTTCCGATAGAGTATGAAGAATATGCCGTAGATTTGTGGGCGCGTTCCAGTCACAAGATCGGCTTGTGGGTCAGGGGGCAGATGTTGGTGGGCCTCGTCGTCGGTGTTCTCATTTATCTCATTCTCGCGCTTCTCGGGGTGGAATATGCTTTTCTTCTGGCCATTATCGCCGGAATAATGGAAATGGTTCCTTATGGGATTTGGGTTGCTTTTGTTCCCGCTTTTGCCTTTTCTTATGTTTCGAGTGGACTTTCAAGCGCGCTCATGGTTACAGGCGCTTATCTCATTGTTCATCAATTTGAAGTCTTCCTTTTCGCTCCGCTTATCATAAAAAAGGCGGTGGGGCTTTCCCCTATTGTAATAATCCTCTCTGTTGTTGTCGGTTTTGAATTAGGGGGGTTCTGGGGGGCCATCCTTTCCATTCCCGTGTCAGTCGTTATGATGGAATATTTAAATGACATGGAGAAAGATAAAATTTTAGCCAGGACAAACATTAAACAATAAATGGAAAAAAATAGTTTTTACATTACGACCACTCTCCCATACGTAAATGCCGATTTGCATTTGGGGCATGCGCTTGAGTTCGTGCGGGCAGACGTCATTGCGCGTTATGAAAAGTTGCAAGGCTTTGAAGTTTTTTTTAACACCGGTACGGATGAGCACGGAATGAAAATTTTTGAGAAAGCCGCTTCCCTGGGAGAGGATCCGCAAGAATTCGTAGATGAAAGTTTTTCAAAATTCAAAGAGTCGGTAAAGATTTTCGGAATGGATGAGGAGATTTTGCATTTCGTTCGTACCACGGACGAACACCACGTAGCCGCGGCACAGGAATTCTGGAAACGGGTGAGTGATAACGGATATATTTACAAAAAAAATTATGAAGCGAAATACTGCGTAGGTTGCGAAGAGACCAAAAGCGATTCCGAGCTGGTGAACGGGGAATGTCCGATTCATCCGGGCCGCCCACTCGAAATTATCGCTGAAGAGAATTATTTTTTCAAATATAGCGCCTTCGGGGACAAACTTTTAAAATTTTATGAAGAAAATCCAAATTTTGTCATTCCGGATTTTCGTTTCAATGAAATCAAGGCCTTCATTTCTCGTGGTTTGCAAGATTTTTCCATCTCTCGCTTGAAAACTAAAATGCCCTGGGGTATAGCGGTGCCGGGCGACGAGAAGCATGTGATGTATGTGTGGTTCGATGCGCTCACGAATTATATTTCTACCCTTGGTTGGCCCGAAGATAAGGAAAATTTTGAAAAATATTGGGTGCGGGGAAGCCCCACTCAGTATTGCGGAAAGGACAATCTGAGATTCCAGTCCGCGATGTGGCAAGCAATGCTCATGGCAGCTGACCTTCCAAATTCGCACCAAATCATCATCAATGGCTTTATCACAGCCGGAGAGGGGATAAAAATGTCCAAAACCTTAGGGAATGTATCTGACCCGAAAGAAATAGTCGCCGAGTATGGCACCGATGCGCTCCGCTATTTTCTTTTGCGTGAAATTTCTTCTTTTGAAGATAGCCCGTTTACCCTGGAGCGTTTCAAAGAAGCTTATAATTCAGGGCTGGCTAATGGGCTGGGGAATTTATCCTCTCGGATTCTTACTTTGTCCGAGAAATATTTGGAAAAATGTCCGGAGCTTCCGGAGAAACCTGACTTCGGCGAATACGCTCTGTTCCTCGAAAAATTCGATATTCAAAAGGCCACGAATCATGTTTGGGATAAAATAGGTGAGTTGGATAGATTTATTCAAGAAACCGAACCATTTAAAGTAATAAAAGTAGATGAAAAGAAAGGAAAGGAATTAATTTCAGACATGGTCGTTCGTTTATACGAAATAGCCGAAATGTTGAACCCACTAATGCCCGAGACGTCCGAGAAAATAAAAAAACTAATCAGAGAAAACAAAAAACCCGAAAAACCTCTATTTTTGAGAAAAGAATAAGATATGGTAAAAAATATCTTCAAAAACGATAAATATAAAAAAGCGAGAGAGGGATATTCTCGGATGTTGGATATCTCGTGCGAGAAATGTGGTAAGCATATTTGTTTTTATCAAAAAGACGGACCAGGAAATTTGAGACGCATGTATATAGATAGAATTATTAAACCAAAAGTATCTTTGCAAAAGAATAATCTTTCCTGTTCAAATAAACATATTTTAGGAATCAAAATAATATATAAAAAAGAACAAAGACCTGCATTTCGCCTTTTTGTCGATGCCATAAAGAAAAAAATAGTTAAAGTAGGATAACAAATTTATGCCAAAATATATTGATATACATAGCCATGTAAATTTTAAAGTTTTTGACGAAGATAGGGACGAGGTGATTAAGCGCGCCCTGGGTGGTGATACCTGGGTGATCAATGCCGGCACCCAAATAGATACCTCGAAGAAGGCAGTAGAAATGGCGCATCAATACAAAGAAGGTGTATACGCTGCGATAGGGCTTCACCCGATACACACAAGTGCTTCGTACCATGACGAAAAAGAACTCGGGGAAGGTGGCAAAGAATTCGCTTCTCGTGGAGAAATTTTTGATAAAAATGTTTATCGAGAGCTTTTGAAAGATATAAAGGTTGTGGCGATAGGGGAATGCGGACTTGATTATTACCGCACCGAGCCGGAGTCAATTGAAAAACAAAAGAGAACTTTTATTGAGCAGATAGAACTGGCAAACGAATTTGATAAGCCCCTAGTCATTCATGTAAGAAATGACTATGAGAAGAAGGAGAGAAATGCGTATAACGATACGCTGGAAATTTTAAAACAGCATGCGAAAGTGAAAGGAGTAATTCATTTTTTTGAGGGTGATTTGAAAAATGCCGAAGATTTCACTGTTTTTGGTTTTATGATTTCTTTTACCGGGGTTATTACTTATCCCCCGAAGAAAAATGGAAGAAATTGCGATTACGAAACTATAATAAAAAATATCCCCCTAGATATGATTCTGACCGACACGGATGCTCCATATTTGGCACCTATGCCACACCGAGGCAAGCGTAATGAGCCTGTCTATATAAAAGAAGTCGTTAAAAAAATCGCCGAGATAAAAAATTTGCCTGAAGAGGAAGTGGCGAGAGCAATTGTGGAAAATGCCAGGCGACTTTTTAAAATTTAGGACTTCACCCCCACACTTATTTTATCTAAAATAAGTGTGGGGGTTTACTTTTTAAGGCCTTTTTGTTAGTATAAAACACATGTCAGTAAGCGAAAATAACAGCGAAATTAAAAACGGAAACGAAATGGAGGCGGATATAAATTCCAGGGTTTATGAACTCGGGTATCTTTTGGTGCCTACCATAACGGAAGAGAATTTGCCTGTTGTTTATGGTAATCTCAAAGAACTTGTCGCTTCTCTGGGGGGTATTTATGTTTCCGATGACATGCCGAAGATGATAAACCTCGCTTATGCGATGACCAAGGTTGTGTCCAACATTCGCAACAAATTCAAGACTGCGTATTTCGGTTGGATTAAATTCACCATGGATTCCGATAAAGTTTTGGAATTAAAAAAGAAATTGGATCTCGACCCTAATATGGTTAGATTTTTGATATTAAAGACAGTTAAAGAGAACACCATTGCGGCGAAAAGATTTGTTCGTAGTGAAAATCACCGCAGGCCAATGGCCAGGAAAACCGATAGCAGCGAGCCGGCTACCCCGATAAACAAAGAAGAAATCGACAAAGAAATCGATGCTTTAGTCGAAGCCTAAATTATTTTTAAAATAAAAAATTATGTATTTAAACAAAGCAATTGTAATAGGAAATCTTACCCGCGACCCGGAGCTTCGTTCTCTTCCGTCCGGCATAAAGGTTTGCACCTTCTCTCTCGCTACGAACCGTGTCTGGAAAGATAAAAATGGCGCGCGTCAAGAATCTACCGATTATCACAATGTCGTAGTTTTCGGACGCCAGGCAGAAACGGTTGCTCAATATATGAAAAAAGGAAGCTCCATTTTAGTTGAAGGCAGAATGCAGACCAGGAGCTGGGATGACAAGACGAGTGGGGAGAAGAAATATCGCACAGAGATAGTCGCCGATCGCACTCAGTTTGGCCCGAAGGGAAGTGGTGCGAGCGCGGGTGGGACAAATAGTGTCGGCTCGAAAGCCCCGGCCGCCGAAGGAGAAGTCGACGCGATAGAGTACCCCGAAGAAGATATTAGCCCGGAAGACATTCCATTTTAATTAATAATAAAGTCGCGCCAATATTGACGGTTGCGCGACATGATTTCGCAAAATCACATGAAACAAGATTATTTTTCAGCCAACAACATTAAATATATAGACTATAAGGATATAGAAATTCTAAAAAAGTTTTTGAATCCAAATGGTAAAATAGTAAGTCATAAAAGAACCGGAGTGACTTCTAAAAATCAGCGCGCCCTAGCTTCCGCAGTGAAGCATGCAAGATTTTTGGGACTGCTTCCTTTTGTTGTTAAATAGGTTCCCACAAAAAATTTTTGAAACTGCGCCCTCGGAGTCATGAAGACAGGGGACCCACACGTTTCTTAAATTTTTTGTCGGAACCTTATTTTTATAAGTATTTAAATATATATTTATGTCACAACTTCAATACAACGAAATTCGAGAAAAGAAAATAATCATTCACAATGATGAGCCTTGTGAGGTGGTGGAGTCTCATGTCGCCCGCACCCAGCAACGCAAACCACAAAACCAGGTCAAATTACGAAGCTTAATTTCCGGCAAAGTTTTTCCTGCCACTTTTCATGTTTCCGAGTCGGCAGACGAAGCGGATATTTCAAAAAAGGAAATTACTTTTTTATATGAAAATAGGGGAGAGTATTGGTTTTGCGACCCGGAAGACAAGAGCAACAGATTTAAATTGAGCGAAGCTTTGATCGGAAACGCCGGCAAATTTTTGAAGCAAAATGGGAATGTCACTGCGCTCGTTTGGGACAATGACGGAGAGGAAGTGACTATTAAACTTAGTTTGCCCATCAAAATGGAATTTAAAGTAAAAGAAGCTCCGCCGGCTGTCCGCGGTGATACCTCTAAGTCAGGCAATAAAATCATTACCCTCGAGAACGGTGCTACCCTGAATGCTCCGATGTTCATCAGTGAAGGGGATACCGTCCGCGTAAACACCGAGACAGGAGAATACGTAGAGCGAGCGTAATTTAAAACAAAACACCTTTTCTTGGGTACGGATTTTTTGAAGCTTAAAAAATCCTGAAGTTTTCGCGCCGTCGCGCTCAAAACCCCCAGAAAAGGTGTTTTGTTTTTTAGGTTAAACTTCTTCCGCGAATTTTTTGCGGACTTGTCCGCCAAAGCTATAAAAAGTAATCTCCTAGCTTTCCTCTTGAAAGCATCGGCGGATCTCTTTTAGAATCTGGTCGGCGATTTTCTTGTTCTCTTTTAGGAAGGTGCGAGTGGAATCATAGCCCACACCGAGCTTCACTTTCTCCGCTTTTTCGCCACTCGGTGTGTAGAAATATGAGTTACCACTTTTTTCTATAATTTTGAATTTCTCACCGAGCGCCATGATTTCTCCCTCTTTGGAAATGCCTTCATTGTAAATGATGTCGAATTCTGTTTGTTTGAACGGAGCGGCGACTTTATTTTTTACTACTTTTACGCGAGTGCGCGAGCCGACGACTTCTTCGCCTTTCTTTATTTGGGCGATTTTGCGTATATCTAGGCGGACAGAGGTGTAAAATTTAAGCGCTTTTCCTCCCGGGGTGGTCTCCGGGTTGCCGAACATTACCCCGATTTGCATGCGAATCTGGTTGATAAAAATCACCACTGTCTTTGATCTGGCGACGATGGCAGTAAGTTTGCGAAGGGCCTGGGACATGAGGCGCGCCTGTTTACCCACGTGATATGCCCCCATATCTCCCTCGATTTCATCCTTCGGGGTTAGGGCGGCGACAGAATCCACTACGATAACGTCAATTTTACCGGTGCGAACTAAGCTCTCCACTATTTCGAGCGCTTGCTCGCCATTGTCCGGTTGGGAAATGAGCAGGTCGTTGATATTTACTCCGAGTTTTTTTGTATAGTCGGGGTCCATAGCGTGTTCGGCATCTATGTATGCACAAACTCCGCCCAATTTTTGCGCTTCCGCGACGATGTGCAGGGAGAGGGTAGTCTTTCCGGAAGATTCCGGTCCAAAGATTTCAATAATTCTACCGCGTGGTATTCCGCCGATGCCGAGTGCCATATCGAGACCGATAGAACCGGTGGGGATGACGCTAATGTTCACTTTCGGCGAGTCGCCGAATTTCAGAATTGCGCCTTCTCCGAATTTTGTTTGGATAGCTTTTAAAGTATCATCCAACGTCGATGACCCACTCTCTGCTTTCGTTTCTTTTTTCTTTGCCATGTGATTTTGCGAAATCACGCCGCGCAATCGTCAATATTAGCGTGGCGTATTTTCTTTATATATTAACTTATAATTTTTTTCATCCACACACCCGAACTTATCGACGGCTTTGATATTGATTATATTATACCCGGGGAGGAGCGCAATCGTTTCGTTGAAATCTCCTCCTCCGCTTACAGATATTTCTCTCCCGCCTAGGGTCAAATTTATGGCATTTCTTGCATTGCCGGTTATTTCAAAAACACTATCTGTGACAACGGTGCCGTCTGTCAGGTTTACGTTATTTATTTTTATTCCAAAGACTAAATCTTTAGAAACGAAAAAAGCGTAAATGATTATCAGAATAAAAAAAACAGAAAATCCGGCTATTTTGATTATTTTTTTTGCATTTTGATTCATGTTTTTTTTAAAATAGGAATTGCTTTTGTGAATGGTCTGGCCGGGGTAGGGGACCCGGAGAACCGAGGACCTGAACAAAAGCAATTCCTATTGCTAAATTATATTTTCTCCATTCTCGGTTCGTTCAATCTTTTCCAGCACTTCTCTCGGTTTCGCGCCGTCTCCGGGGCCGATTACTCCACGTTCTTCTAGTTTGTCCATCAATCTGGCGGCCCTGGCATATCCGAGTTTCAGTTTTCTCTGCAAGTAGGAAGTGGACGCTTTTCCTGCTTCCATCACGCAGGCGCGGGCTTCTTCATACATTTCGTCATCATCGTCTTCCTCGTCATCATCCAAGGTGCTTTCAAAAATGCTTTTATCCGCCGAGATGGACCCAGCCGTCAAGGTAATTTCTTCAGACACCTCGTCTCTGTACGCGTCCGCTAAATATTTTACCACTTTTTTAACTTCTCCTTCTGAAATGAAAGCACTTTGTAGGCGTTCCGGCTGAGCATCACCCGAAGAATAGAGCATATCTCCGGCGCCCAAGAGTTTTTCTGCTCCGCCGGCATCTAATATGGTGCGGGAATCAATCTGTGAGGAAACTTTGAGCGCTACACGGGCAGGAATGTTCGCCTTGATGAGTCCGGTGATGACGTTTACTTCCGGGCGTTGGGTAGAGAGGATGAGGTGGATACCGACGGCTCGGGACATTTGCGCGAGGCGGACGATGGCGGCTTCGAGCTCTCTAGGATAAGTGCTCATAATATCTGCCAATTCGTCAATAATAATAACGATATAAGGCAAACGGTCTATGCTTTTTGTATTGTCTTCATCTTTGCCGGCTTGCCCCGTACCGAGCTTGCTCTGGTTCGGGGTTTTCTTTGGATTTTTGTCAAAAACGTTTTTATGATAAGACTCGATGTCTCGGACAGATTCTGCCTCCAATATGTCATAACGTCTATCCATTTCTTTGGCCGCCCATTTGAGCGCCAGAATGGTCTTTTTCGCCTCGGTTATTACCGGAGTCAAAAGATGCGGGATGTTGTTATAAAGGGTGAGCTCTACTCGTTTCGGGTCTATCAGGATAAGTTTCAAATCATCCGGTCCATTGCGGTACAAGAGGGAAGTAATCATCGAGTGAATAGTCACCGATTTCCCTGACCCAGTCGTCCCGGCGACCAGGATGTGTGGCATTTTCGCCAAATTGCCGAAGACTGCTCTGCCGGAAATGTTGCGACCGAGAGCGGTGGTGAGTGGTTTGGAAGAATTTGTAAATTTCTCATCGGAGAGGAGGGTCGCGAGTCCGACGATTGATTTTGATTTGTTTGGAATTTCAATTCCGACCAAAGATTTTCCCGGGATTGGTGCTTCGATGCGGATAGGGTGCGCGGCGAGAGAAAGGGCGAGGTCATTCTGCAAGCCCACGATACGCGAGAGCTTTACCCCCTCGGCTGGCTTCAAGGCATAACGAGTGACCGTCGGCCCAATGGTGATTTCATCCATTTCTACTTCAATGCCGAAGTTTGCGAGCGTGCGTTTGATGATATTCGCATTGGCCTTGATGTCTCCGGTATTCGGTTTACCCTTGTCTTCCTCGAGGAGAGAGAGGGGAGGAGGCACATACGAGCCTAGATTGCTTCTCATTTTTTTAATCGGCATTTCTTCTTCTGGTTCAGCAGAACCATTCCGAGCGCCGAGGGATTCATCCTTCTTTTTTCCAACTCCGAAAGCATTTTTGATTTTATCGCCAGTTGTTTCTTTGTTCTCCTCCGGTTCCGGGATTGATTTTTCTACTTCAGCCACCTCCGCTTCATTCAATGAAAGGGGGGCTTCTTTCTTTTTCGCGAAAAATGACCAAATCTTTTTTAAAAAGGGTAGCAAATTTGGTTTTACATCAAACATTACTAAAATAGAAATTATTAAAATTGCTCCGAGGAATACTTGGCTCGCGTATATGTCGAAAAGGGAAACGAGGGGGGTGGAGAGGACTCTACCCAGAAATCCGCCCGCATGCGTGTCCGAGGCGTTATCTATCATGCCCAAACTGGAAAGTAAAAACATTATACCGGAGGCGGTGCGGGTCCAGCCGATATCCGGTACCTCCGATTTAATGAAAGAGATTCCGAGTAGGATAAAGAGAGAAGGGAGGAGCACATAGCCGACACCGAGCAAGAGGTAAAGTTTCTCGTAAACGAAAACCCCGGCCTTGCCGGCGATTTCGAAATAAGCCATCAAAAAAAATATTGCGAGAACGAAAAACACCACTGCGATAATTCCATGCTTGGTTTCGGTCTTTAGTCCAGCCGGAATTTTTTTATCACTTTTATAACTTTTCTCACTTCTTTTCCCGTTTCCATTTTTTGCCATATAAAAACATTTTAACACAATTTAATTTTTTTTTCGCCTTGCCCCCGAGAGCATGGTTGTTACTAAAATACAGACTACGGAGCGCGACGGCGCGAGTCCTGAGAAATTTCTTAGCAAAGAAATATTCGTGCTGTATTTTAGTAATAAGCATGCTTTTTAGCATAAAAAGTAATAAGCAATTTTTATCAAGACACCCATAATTTCCTGCTGGAAATTTGCTATGCTCGGGCCGCCGCCCTGCGCAAGTCTTGCTAAAAACTCTTATTACTTTTTACTTTGAACAACTTGCATTTTAATCTGTCCTATACCCGCACACTTAAGGACTTGCAATAAGTGCGCGGGTGTATATAATGGACAGATGTTTAGAGAAGAAAAAAATCTTAAGGACTTCTCTGCCACGAACCAGGGCGTAGCCGTAAAGGACAGCCCCCTGGTCGTCTCCTATGCAAAGACGAACAAGCTTGTCACTGCGCTATATATGGTAACGGACATTATAGACAAAGACGAGCCGTTAAGAAATAAATTAAGGACATTGGGCACAGAAATCGTCTCGGACATGAATTCTTCCCCTGCGAATGCTTGCAGTAAAATCTCCGAAATCATGTCCTTTTTAGACATTGCTTCGACCATAAACATCATTTCTCCCATGAACAGTGGTATTTTGAAAAAAGAGTTTTCGGAACTAGATCAAGCGATAAAAGAATCCGTTGATGGCGTTATAAATACAAAGAGGCAGATAAGTCTGGCAGAATTTTTTATTGAGGAATTACCCGACGAGATAGAGATAGAGAGAGGGGGACAAAGCAAACCTATCGGACACGCGCCCTATGCCAGGATCGGTGTTCAGAAAGGGAGTACCCTCCTCAAAGCAATCAAAAACATGTCCGTTAGAATGCCTGCCCAGTATGAAGCCGGAGGCTTTCGTTCGGGGTCCGATAGAAAGCCAGTCCAGACAAGCGCTGGAGATTTTAATATATTGAAAAAACAAAGACGCTCAGAGATAAGCGAGTCTATCCAAAAAAACGGGGGTGGCGCCACCATAACGGACATCAAGAATAGCGCATCGGGTTCACTAATTTCCTGCGGGGAAAAGACCTTGCAAAGGGAGCTCATTTCTATGGTAAAGGACGGTGTCCTTAAGAAAACGGGGGAGAAACGCTGGAGTAAATATTTCCTCGTCGGTAGGGTTTCCTAGCCCCCTTTTTGTCTTTTGGTGGCGCTCGGGGTGGGTTGCATTGTGTTTCAAAATATGCGAATATATAGGGATGGATACTTCTTTCGTTTCTTGACGAAAGAGCCAAATTTGAAAAAAGCTTTTCGCTTTGAAAAAATTTGGTAGTTATCCACATAATATATTGCAATGTATTTTTGGGATATATTATAATGTTCTTGTGGTTACAGAGGACGCAAAGTTTGCGCGCTTCGTTTCTGCAAAGATATTTGTTTTCACTTTTATTTTGTTTGAAATTTCGTCGAAAAAATTTCAAAGAAGATGAAGCGGAAATAAATGCCCATTGAAAACTGAATAGTCCCGAGAGAATTTCTCGAGGGATAGAATTTGTTTTCAATGTTAGTTTATCTCTGTTCATTATTTATCCATCTGCCCCATTATTAACAATTATAAGTTTATTGGCGGATGAAAATAATGATAGGAAAAGTACGCTTTTAGTTTTGCCACCGCCTCGGCGGGGCAAGTCGAAACTAATTAATGGCGTAAAGTCCGGCGGTAAAATTTTAAAAGAATTTTATTGCAGGATGCAATTAGAAAAAAATTATGAGTAATTTATTAAAATCAAAATTCATTATTGGATTTATGATGGTTGCAGTTTTGTTTGTCGGAGCTATGACTCTTACCACAAAACATGCCGCTGCCCAGCAAGCAGACGTAACAGCATCTGACATTCAGTATGCTGCGACTGTTCGCCAAGGTAGCACAGGACAAGCTGTCTTGATTTGGCAGAAATTTCTTAACAACTACAGCTCTGCTAACTTAGTTGCCGACGGCAACTTCGGACCATTGACTGCAGCTGCTGGAAAAATTTGGCAGGCCTCAAGAAGTTTGACTGCGGACGGTGTTTTCGGTCCAATGTCCAGAACTTCCGCTGTAGCTCAAATCAATTCAGGTGTTGTTAATCCAGGTCCAGGTACTTTCCCAGCAGGCTGTTCTTCAGCTTCAGGATACAGTACAACCACTGGTGATCCATGTTCAACAAGTCTTCCAGCAGGATGTGTCTCAACCTCAGGTTACAGTCCAACTACTGGCGACAAGTGTGATAGTGGTTCAACCTCAGGAGCTTTGGAAGGTGGAGCAGGAAGCATTGTTGTAACTCAAACATCAACTGATGTAGAAAATCCTGTTATCGAAAGTCAATCAACTAAAGTTCTTGGTTTCAAACTAGAAGCTTCAGGTTCTGACGTTTCTATGACAAACCTTAAGCTTACCTTGGAAAATACTGGTGCCCCAGCTAGCCCTTATCGTCTTACTAACTACATTGATAGTGTAGACATCTACATGGGCGACGAGAAAGTCGGCTCAGCTGATGCTTCTGACTTCTCAAAGAACGGATACGTATACACAAAGAGCGTTGCTCTTAGTGATGCAGTCGTTCGAATGGGAGCTAGCCATAAAGCTACCTTCTATGTTGTTCTAAATGCTGTTTCCAGCATTGATAGTGCGAATATGACTGGTGGTGCTGATCCTGCAACCTTCGATGTTACTGTTGACAATTACCGCTACACGGATGCAACAGGAATTATCATCGTTGAAAGCGATCCTATCACTGAAACCGGAGTTACTTTTGATAGTTTAGTTAATGCAGGAGATGTTAAATTAACTATCTCAAAAGGTACTGGAAATCCAGTAGAAGGAACTGTACAAATTTCAAACACTGGCGCAACATCTGATATCAAAATGCTTGAATTCAAACTCAAAGCAACTGGTTCAGATTTGTCCTTTGACCAAATCTCTTTCGCTACGGATGCAGTCACAACTCCTGATGGTCCTATCGCTGACATGATCCAAGGCCTAGAGCTTAGAAAAGGTTCAGATGTATTAGCTTCTGATCCTGTCTTCTATGACGTTGGTGATGCAGTTGAAGCAACCACCAGTGCTGTTACTTATACAAAGTTCTTGCTAGATGATACCTACACAATCAACGAGGGAGACACAGACACCTTTGTTGTTTATGCAAAAATTGCTGATATCACAGACTTTACTGCAGGAAGCCTGAAGTTAAGTCTATTAGATACAGGAATTGCACCAGAAGATACAAATGGTGACATAGTTACTGATTTTGCTGGTTCAGCAGTCGGTACTATTCAAACATTCTCAGCTTCTGGAGCCGTGATAGATGGTTACAATTGGGTAGTTAATTCTACTGGTACAATGATTGATTTCTTCTTTACTGTTGATAACAGTGCTGGAGATAACAACTTTGATGTTGTTACCGCAGATATTAACGATGAAATTGTAGCAGGAAGTACAGCTGTTGTTGTAGAAGGTGCTACATATATAACTGACATAAAGGGAACAGTATCGAGCTACAGTGGTGATGTTGCAGTTGGAACTCCTTCAACGAAATTCACTGTTGTGGTTGGTGATACTACAACCTTCCGAGTTCGTTATAGTCTAGGTAGCGCAGTAGCAGTTCCTGTTGATTCTACAGATAACGGTTTGTGGTTAGAGCTTAAGGTTAACTCAGTAGCTGGTGAAACAGTACCTACTACTAAAGTAAACTCTCCTACAGCAACCGTTAATCTTTAATCTATTTAGGAATTTATCTTAGATAAATTATTGAAACTCTTGGTTAATACGCCTTAAAAGGTATTCTCGTTATCTAAAGTATAGTTTCCCTCATGTTCAGACATAGAGTTGGATAACCGAACTTTGATTCGAGTTAAACAAAAAACCACCCTTAATCGGGTGGTTTTTTGTTTTGTCCAGAGTGGGTTGGGGACAAAATCGAAATAAGGCATATCAAATAGTTGTCTTAATCGTATCAAAATGATATGATTAGGGGGTTAAAATGATACGATTATGAATAAGTTGAACAATAGACAACTCAATATCTTAGAGAAAATAATTCTGAATAAAGATTTTTCTTCCTCAGACGTTTTGGATTTGGTGAATAAAAAACAAAAAGTCTCCTTGATAACGATAAAGCGCGATTTAGACTATCTGACCAATGCTGAGTATTTGAAAAGAAAAGGGAAGGGGCGTTCTACTGTGTATCAGAAAACAATCAAGGGAACTTTGTTTTCTCCGGCCGACCCCTCCGAATATGATAGCCTGGAGCCGGACCAGAGAAAAGGAAGCGATAGCTACAATTTTCGTCTGTTTAAAGAATTTCCGCTTAACATTTTTTCCAGTGACGAAAAGAAAATTCTTGATTCTGCCACGGTTCAATATAAAAAAAAGATTAAAAAAATAACACCGGTAATCCATTCGAAAGAACTGGAACGCTTTATTATTGAATTATCCTGGAAATCTTCAAAAATTGAAGGCAATACTTATACTTTATTGGATACGGAGCGTCTAATCCGTGAAGGAATTCCAGCCAAAGGTCATTCCCAAGATGAAACGCAAATGATTCTAAATCACAAAAAAGCATTTTCTTTCATTATAAACAATATAAAAATTCTTAAAAAAAGTGGAGTCGATATTGTTTTTTTGGAGAAGGTGCATGAAATAATTGTCGAAAAGCTTGGAGTATCTCGCGGTATCAGAAATGGGCTCGTTGGAATCGTCGGTACAAAATATAAACCCCTTGAGAATAAATATCAAGTCAAAGAAGCATTGGAGTCTCTTTGTAAGTTGGTTAATAGAATGGAGAATGTTTATAGTAGTGCCTTGACCCTTCTGGTCGGCCTTTCTTATATTCAGCCATTTGAGGACGGGAATAAGCGAACCGCTCGTCTGCTTTGCAACGCTATTCTTTTGTCCAAGGGTTGTGCCCCGTTGTCTTATCGTAGTATTGATGAAAATACCTATAAAAAGGCGATTTTGGTTTTTTACGAAGAAAACTCCTTAATCCCGATGAAAGAGATATTTATGGGACAATATCTTTTCTCAACTCAAAATTATCTGGTTGATACGCCTTAAAAAGTATTTCAAAAAACCACCCTTCGGGGTGGTTTTTTGTTGTGTTTAACTTATTAACATTTTTGGTGTCTTAATTATTTTTTAAATTGTATAATTATAAATAGATTAGCGGGTCGAACTTGCTATATGTCTATCTGGTGTTTTTAATTATTATTAATTTTACTAAATCTCTCATGAAAAGTTTTAAAGCGTTTTTAACAATTGTTTTTAGTATAATGTTTGTTTTTGGTTTTGCTGGATTAAATGTTGCGCAGGCGGCAACTTCACCGACTTTGGTCGGAGCAGCTAATTATTCAATTTTGGGCGCCACAACAGTGACCAACGCTGGCGCGACCACCACCGTCGGAGAAGTCGGCGTAAGCGCGGGAACGGCCATAACCGGTTTTCCTCCCGGCATCGCGGCTGGTGATAATCTTATTCATTTACATTCTAATGATGCTAGTGCGATAGCGGCTCAAGCCGACAACCTCACTGCTTTTGGTGCGCTCGATGCTGGCGCCAATGCGGATGCAAATTGTATGGATCCCACCACTCTTGTTCCTGGTAGTATTGCTGTATCTGGAACAGATTTAGCTGGCCTTTCTCTCGCGCCTGGTCTTTATTGTTCTGCCGGTACTTTTTTGTTGACCGATGGAGTGGTCGGTTATGACTTGGTGCTTACCGGGGCGGGCCCTTGGGTTTTTAAGACTGTGTCCGGAGTCACCACTTCTGCTGGCTCATCTGTTTCTGTTCCGCTTCCCGCCGATGCTTGTGATGTATGGTGGAGAGTCGGCAGTTCGGCTGTTATCGGCACAACTACTGATTTCAAAGGAAATATTCTTGCCTTAACTTCTGTCGCTTTGCAGAATAGTGCGACCTTGGTCGGTCGCGCCATGGCGCAAGCCGGCGCAGTGACTCTCGACACTAATACCATTACCGGATGTGCCGCCCCCCTCGCTCCTGCGAACTTAACTCTTAACAAAATCGTAGATGGCGGAAATGCGAGTGAATCAACTTGGACTCTGACCGCTACCGGTCCCACAACTTTTTCCGGCCCCGGGACGACTAGTGCAACCGACGTTGTGAGTGACGTGACCGCTGGTACTTATGTTTTATCTGAATCAACCGGGCCTTCTAGATACACCGCTTCTCCTTGGAGTTGTATAACAAATGGTGGTCCTGCCATTTCGGGTAGTTCTCTCGTTCTTGATTGGGGTGATACGGCAACTTGCACGATTACCAATACTTATCATCCAGTCTCGAGCGGTAGCACCCCCAACCCCACGGCCACCGAACCGACGTCCGCTAGTCCCGCCATTCTTACTATCATTAAGCAAGTGGTTGGCGGTACTGCCGATGCCTCTTCTTTTAATCTTCATGTTAAAGACGCCGGCGTGGATGTCCCGGGGAGTCCAAGGGCCGGAGTTGTGACGCCCGGAAGCAATTATTCACTTCCAGCCGGAACCTATGTGGTAAGCGAGGATGCGAATGCTTCTTATATAACCACTTTCAGCGGGGATTGTGATGCAAGCGGTAGCGTGACCATTTCTTCGGGTGGAAACAAAACTTGTATAATCATAAATACTTTTTTAGCTTCTCCTTCATTTCCGAAAACAGGATTTCCGCCAGAGGGAAGTAGCCTTCTTTGGAAAATAATTATACCGGTTGGCATCCTTGGACTTGCGGTCTTACTTTACTTTGCCCTAAAAAAACGAACAAATTAGTTTAAGGATTAAAAAAATGACAAGAGAAGAGTCGGACTAATTTTGTTTTGACTCTTTGGGCAATATATGAATTTATCAAAGGAAATACACGAAATATTGTTTGTAGTAATCTTCATTGTGTTTTTATTGGTTGGGTGGGTGTTCTTCCATTATTTCTTCAAGGTTCCCACTCAGGCTATTTTGGTCCCGGTTGTTGTAAGTACCGTGATTCCTCCCGAAATAGAAAAAATAAATTCTGGGTTGCCTATTCGTATCAAAATTCCCAACATTAAGGTTGACGCCCTCGTGGAGCAGGTCGGCCTTACCCAGGGCGGAGCGATGGGCGTGCCAGAGGGACCCGCTGATGTCGGGTGGTTCAACTTGGGGCCACGCCCTGGAGACATAGGTAGCGCCGTTATCGCTGGACACTTTGGTTGGAGCAACAACATTCCGGCGGTTTTTGATAATCTACATAAATTAAATAAAGGAGATAAAATATATATTGAAGATGATAAAGGTGTGACCATTTCTTTTATCGTACGGGAAAGTAAAAGATATGATGCCAATGCCGATGCGTCAGATGTATTCAACTCAAGTGATGAAAAGGCACACCTCAATCTCATTACCTGTGAAGGGATTTGGGATATTGTTTCGAAGGGTCGTCCATATCGACTTATCATATTTGCTGATAAAGAAATAAACTAGTTTTTATTGGCTAAAAAAGCCGTAGGTTATTAACATGTTCTAATGTTTACTATTGATATTTCATATGTGGTATAATTAAACCAACAGGATGCCACCGGGGAGTTCATACCCAGGAGAGCACCATTACTAATTAATAATTGGTTTTTGAAAACTAAATATATGAAAAATCTATACAAAGTTTTAGGTTTGAGTATCGTTGCTTTAGCTCTCATTGCTATCGCAAGTCCTTCGAGAGTTTTTGCCGCCCCTAGCATTACGAGTATTGCTCCAAATTTTGGCGCGACAGCTGGTGGCACGGCAGTGACTATTACCGGAACAGGTTTTGACCAAGCGGATGTCACTATCGGAGGTGTCGCAGCGACAAGTGTTGTTCTCGTCGGTCCTACTTCAATTACAGCCGAAACTCCGGCTGGGGCAGCTGGCTTGGCAGATGTCGTAGTCACAAATGTCGACACGAGCACGGATACTTTAGTGGGTGGGTTTACTTATTTAGAAGCAGCTTCTCCGACTGCTGTCGATCTCGGAACAGCGGGGGATTTTGTAATTTTGTCTAAGACAGGAATCACCACCACGCCAGGTTCGGTAGAAACAGATATTACCGGAGATCTCGGAATTAGTCCGGCGGCGGCTTCTGACATGACTGGGTTTGGATTAGTACTAGATTCATCGAATACTTTTTCTACTTCTTCTCTTGTGACCGGTAGAATTTTCGCATCTGATTATTCAGGGGGCGGAGGAGTGACTCCGGCGATGCTGACTATTGCGGTAAGTGATATGGAGGCAGCTTATACTGCGGCCCTTGTCCCAGCTACTACTGTACTAAACGCAGGAACTGGAAATCTCGGAGGGATGACTCTCCTTGCCGGTGTTTATACATTTGATACTAGTGTCACGATTCCTGCTGACCTTACGCTGGACGGTAGTGCAAGCGATGTGTGGATATTCCAAATTTCAGGAGACCTCAGTATCGCTTCTGCTACCAGTGTTCTTTTGACCGGCGGCGCGACGGCGGATAATGTTTTCTGGGCCGTGGCTGGTACGACGACGCTTACCGCAGATTCTGTTTTTGAAGGAACTATCCTAGGAGGTCCAGCGACGACGGCGATAGCCCTACAAGACGGCGCAACTTTAAATGGTAAGGCCTTGGGGCAAAAAGAGGTGACCTTGATCGGTAATACTATTACAGATCCTGTTGTCAGTGATGCTAAAATTTTAGTAGCGGGAGTGACTGGCTTGGTGGCTCCTCACAGAAGTTCGATACCAGGGGCCGTGGGGTCTTTGGTCGCAGGAGCAAGCTCATATACGGTAACCAGCCTAACTTGGTCGCCAGTGGATGATCCGTTTAAGGCGTCCACGGTATATACGGCGACAATCGTTCTTACTTCTGAGGCGGGTTATAAGTTTCCGGTTAGTGGCATTCTCGTACCCACGACCAATATTAGTGGAACAATAAGCGCCGGAATAACTGCCGGAGGGGACGCGTCAGGAAACACCCTTACCTTTACGGAAGTATTTTCAAAAACTGGGTCCTTGATAAGTGGCGGGGGTGGAGGAAGTAGCAATAATAATCCTCCATCCAATACTCCTGCTCCAGGCTGCGCCTTCGGCAATCTGTATAATACTTCTACCGGGGAACGCTGTGTAAACAATGGAGGTTATGAGATTCCTGGATGTGGAAATAGAGTCACCGGGTATAGTACGGCCACGGGCGAATCCTGTGTGCGAAACAGAGTTACTGCCGGCGATTCAAATGCGCCAGGGGCTTCCGGTTATAATTTCGGCACCAACACTCTTCGAAATGGAAGTAGTGGGGATGCTGTGATGGAACTTCAAAGGTTTTTGAATAAATTTATGAATCTCAGCTTGGTGGTTGATGGAAAGTTCGGACCAAAGACCCTCGCGGCTGGTATTAGATTCCAGCTCGCGAATGGCTTAGTGGGAGATGGACTTATCGGTCCGGCTACTAGGGCGAAGATGCATACGATGGCCGGTCAATAAATTTTCTGAAGCCCAAAAAACCGCCCCGAGACAAAGGTCGAAGGGCGGTTTTTTATTTTGTTGTTTTACGGTACAATTATTGAATGTTCGATATAATTTTAAAAATCTGGTATTTTGTTTTCATTTTCCCATTTTTCATAGCTGAGGAGGGATATAAAAAGCTCAAAAAGTTTTTTGCGAGGCATGGGCTTAACCCCGATTGGGCATATGCCTGGCTGGTGATTCTTCTCCTATTTCTTCTCGTTGTTATTATATTTCAATATGGGTATAATTAATGGAATGACAAAACATTTTTTGAAGACCCTAACAGTTTTTATGTTTATGATAATTTTGGGGTTAATTGGTGTTTATTTTGTCACTTATTTAGAAAATTCCGAGACGATAAAGAATAACGTAAATCCCGATACGGAAATTGCAAAATAATCCTTATGTGTTATATTGAGTTTACCGCAAAGAAGATAGGTTTACCCTGAGAGAAATCGAAGGGCAGTAAAACTCCTATTTAGTGGGTCGATGTTTTTGCGGCTTAATAGCCGTTTTTTTTATTCTTAAAAAACTTTTTCAACATAAACTTTTCTCCGGTACAGATTTTTTGAAGCTTAAAAAATCTTGAAGTTCTCGGCTCGCCAGCCTCGAAACCCCTGCGAAAAGTTATGTCTCAAAGTTTTTTAAATCAATTATGTTATTAAAATCAAGAAAAGAAGAAATGATCAAAGACTTGGAGGGGGCGATAAAAGGCTCCGAATCTTTAGTTTTTGTGAATTTTCATGGTTTGAAAGTAAGTGACGAAACGAAGCTTCGAAGTGAGCTTCGGGGACAGGGTGTCAGTTATCGTGTGTCGAGGAAGACCCTGCTCGCTCGAGCGCTCAAGGGTAAAGCAGAAGGGGAAATTCCGGAGCTTGCCGGAGAAGTGGCCATCGCGTATTCAAATGATGCGACATCTTCCCCACGTGAAATCTATAATTTCCAGAAAAGCCACAAAGGTATGCTGAACATTCTCGGTGGAATTTTTGATGGGAAATTCGTAGATAGCGCTTATATGATGGAGCTTGCGACTATTCCTTCGAGGGAAGTATTACTCGGTAAGATCGCATTCTTATTGAAAAGCCCAATACAACGTTTGGCCCTAGCGGTGAACGAAGTAGCAAAGACAAAGTAAAAGTGTTAAAACTTTTTTCACACATCTTTTTATTGGGTACGGATTTTTTGAAGCTTAAAAAATCCTGAAATTCTCGGCTCGACAGCCTCGAAACCCCCTAAAAAAGATATGTTTCAAAAGTTTATAGAATTATCAATTTAATTAAAAAAATTTATGTCAAAATTTGATTCGTTTATGAAAGATCTCGAGAGCGCATCAGTCCTCGAGTTGAACGACTTGGTGAAGGCGATCGAAGAGAAGTTCGGAGTATCCGCGGCTGCGGTGGCCGTAGCTGGTCCTGCCGCTGGTGCTGCTGAACCAGCTGAGGAAAAGAGCGAATTCACCGTTATGCTCGCTGCTTCCGGAGAACAAAAAATCGCCGTTATGAAAATAGTGAAAGAGGCTCTTGGCCTTGGTCTTAAGGAGGCAAAAGATTTAGTGGATGCTGCTCCTTCCAAGCTTAAAGATGGTATGAAGAAAGCAGAAGCGGAGGAATTGAAAAAGAAAATCGAAGAAGCAGGAGGCAAGGTTGAGCTCAAGTAATCTTGAGTGAAATACTGAGCTTGTCGAATGTATTAAGCTTAAATATATATATATATATATATATATTATTAAAATACCCAAACTATCTGTTTGGGTATTTTAGTTTTGTGTAACAAAGCCCTTACGGCAAACGTCATATTTTATAGTGATACAATATAATATGAATTGTGTTGTAATTATTAATTAATAACAATAAAACCATGAGAAAATATATATTATCTTTATTTGTTTTTGCCCTTGTTTTTGCGTTTTTTGGTGTTAATGCAAGTTTTGCCAAAGCGTCTACTGATTGTTCTTTTTCTAGAACACTCAAAGTAGGTTTGGCGGGGAATGACGTTGCTTGTTTGCAACAAAATCTTGGAATTTCTGCCGATGGAAAATTTGGTCCGAAGACTAAAGCGGCTGTTTTGGCTTGGCAGGCGAGGTGGGGTTTGATGGTGGATGGAATGTTCGGCGCTAAATCTCGTGCCAATTGGGTTGCGCACGGAGGGAATTCAGGAAATTTTCCGGAAGGATGTGAATCAGCTTCCGGATACAGCAGAACCACAGGCAAATCATGTTATGCGATTCCGAGTGTTCAATCTTCTGTTGTCATAAGTGGAGTAAGTGGTCCACAAAAATTAAATGTAGGTCAGCAAGGTACCTGGACAGTAACAGCTTATGATAAAAATGAAGGAGATCTTTCATATTCAGTTATTTGGGGAGATGAAGTTTATGCTTATCCGACCGCCAGTTCATCAGGCAATGGAGTAAAAGTAGAGCAGTATGCGACATTTACGCATTCTTATGCGCAAGCCGGAGTATATAAGCCGATATTTACCGTTATGAATAATATAGTTTGTGTGGCTTACCCATGCCCAAATAGTGCAAGCACGAGCTTGAGTGTAAATGTCGGTGGAATTATTGTCCCAACAGAAATTCCGACGATTTCTTCCATTTCTCCGGCGGAAGGCGTTTCCGGTAGCCAAGTCACAATTGTCGGTAGTGGTTTTACCGCAACCGGCAACAGAATCAAGTTTGGGGACACCAATAGCGAAAATAATCCTAAGTATAGTCTCAGCCCAAACAAAATAGCTTGTTTCAAATATCCATGTCCGAACAGTATTACTTTCACGGTGCCTTCCACTTATTATGTCCCATGCCTGGAGACGACCCCTAGCTGTTCTATGGCCACTCGAATGATTCAACCTGGCACATATGAAGTTTCGGTGATAAATGACAATGGCACGAGCAATGCGGTGAAGTTCGTAGTAGAACCAACCAACATTTTATATTAATTATTTTGGGCAAATTTGCCCAGCAGAAAAACCATCCTTCGACCTGTGTCTCAGGGTGGTTTTTCTGCCCCGCCTGCCAAAGTGATGCTTTAGCATTACGGGCAGGTTGTCTTTTATTAAAAAAGCATTACAATGCATAGATGGAGATTTTGTCTAAAATATTAGGAAATGGGGCGCGAGTCAAAATTATGCGACTTTTTTTGCTTAATAAGGGTAAGGGTTTTACCGCTAAAGATATCTCCAAAAGAAGTCGAGTGAGCCCGGAAGTTACCCGTCGGGAGCTCAGAATGTTGTCTTCCATTGGTTTCATCAAGAAGCGAGGGGTGAATTGGTATTACAGCAGTCTATTTAAATATGGAGAAGAATTTGAGGAACTTTTAGTTAGGTCGGATACGTTAAATACTGGGGCGATTCTGAATTATTTAAAAAAGGTTGGCCGAGTAAAGCTTGTTATCATTTCAGGTATTTTTATAAAAAACCACGACAGCCGAGTGGATTTGCTTATCGTCGGAGACAAGATGAAAAGGGGCAAAATAGAAGAAGGAATTAAAAAACTTGAAGCAGAAATCGGGGCGGAGCTCGTCTATGCTGTTTTTGATACAAAAGAATTTCTCTATAGATTAAGTATGTATGACAAGCTGGTCCGAGATATTTTGGACTATCCTCACGAGGTGATTTTTCAAACAAAAGAGTTATCCACACAAGCCTTAAAGAAGGTTTAAAAATGCGTTAGGCAAGACCTAACGCAAAAATATTTTTATTTTAGTAGCTAACATTTATTTTATGGCGATGAAGGAGTTCTATCAAAAAAATTCATCGATTATCCATTGGGGTATTTTGGGTTTAATCATAGGTCTGATTCCGACAATACTAGCGTTTACTCCTCTGGCGGTGTTGGGACTTATGGTAGGTCTTCCCGCTTTCTTTGTTTATGGAATTTTTACAGGGGTTGGAGAGCCATTTGATGTGGGTTATGGTTTTTTTATTTTAACACCGTTTCTTTATACGGCAGTAGGTTTATTTTTTGGTTGGATAATTGGAAGATTTAGTAAATATGTATTTAATCAAGAAGTGGACATAAATATTCCTGTTGTTGACAACCAAGAGTTAAACGCAAATGTTTTAGTTGGAAAAAAGAAAATTATACGCATTATGGTTATTTTTGGAGGCATTATTGGTTTCGTTATAGGTTTTTTAACTCATATCGGAAGTCCGTGGCAGTTTGTAAGTGGTTTTATGTTTATGTTTGTAGGGGCATTTATTGGTTTAATAGTTGGGGTAATAATTATTGCCAAAAAAAAGTAAATTTTTGTAGTGAGTTTTACGTTAGGTCTTGCCTAACGCACAGGGTATTTGATATTATATTTTTATGTCCATTAGAAAAACTAATTTAGTCCAAGGTGAGTATTATCATATTTACAATCGTGGAAATAGCAAACAGAAAATTTTTAATGACAAAGAAGATTATTTAAGATTTATTTCTTTATTATACATTTCAAATTCAAAAGAAAGTTTTAATCTTTATGATTTAAATAGGGATACTAATTTTAATATATATGAGATAGAGAGAATTAATCTTTTGGTTGATGTTGGGTCATATTGTTTAATGCCAAACCATTTTCATATATTAGTAACCGAAAAAACAGAAGGCGGGATAAGTAAATTTATGCTGAAATTAAGCACGGCTTATTCAATGTATTATAATAAAAAATATAAAAGAACTGGCAGTTTATTTGAGGGCAAATTTAAATCACAGCACGCAGACACAGATCGACATTTAAAATACTTATTTTCTTACATTCACTTAAATCCAATAAAACTTATTCAAAAAGACTGGAAAGAAAAGGGGATTAGGAGCAAAAAAGAAGCCATTGATTATTTAAACGGATATCCTTATTCAAGTTATTTGGATTTTGCCGGAGAAGAAAGAATCCTGAGTAAAATTCTAAATATAGAAGTATTTCCTGAATACTTTCCCAAAAAAAGTTTGTTTGTTGAGGAGATTCTTGAATGGCTGATTTTGCGTTAGGCAAGACCTAACGCAGGAAGAGTTATCCACACAGGCTTTAAAAAAGGTGTAGAAATTGTTATAATAAAGGCATAACTTTAATAAGGTCGAAACTTAAAAAAGTATTATTATTAATTAATTTATTATTATGACTACACTTGGTTTAGATACATGGGGCACCGTTTTCAACGCGTCGTTCCAGAGTTTGTGGTGGGGGTTTGTCCAATTCGCCCCTAAGCTGATAGTGGCGATTATTTTCTTTATTATCGGTTGGATTTTAGGCTCCTTGGTGGCGAAAGCAATTGAGCAAGTATTTGCCAGCCTGAAGATAGATGTTCTTTTCAGGTCCATCGGGGCAGAAAATTTCTTTCGAAAGGCTGGGATGAATTTAAATTCCGGATACTTTGTAGGACAATTGGTGCGATGGTTTTTGATTATCGTATTTTTGTTGCCTTCCCTTAATTTGGTCGGTTTGACTGAAGTTTCTTCTTTCCTAACAAATGGTGTTCTATTGTTCTTGCCTCAGGTCGTGATCGCTGCTTTTGTTTTGATTATCGCTGCTTTTGTTTCTGAAGGTTTGCAAAAGGCAGTTGTCGCCACAGCAAAATCGATGAACCTAAGGTCCGCGCACATGTTTGGCGCTGTTGCTAAATACGCTGTTTGGATTTTTGCTATCATCATTGCTCTCGGCAAGCTCGGCCTTGGGGACTATATGAGCGTTCTCTTTACCGGAATCGTGGCTATGCTCGCTCTCGCGGGAGCCCTTGCTTTCGGATTGGGTGCAAAAGATCATGCAGCTCGTTTTCTTTCGAAGATTAGCGAAGAGAGTCACGGCTAATATTGTTTTATAATTATGTAAATAGTTATTAGCAAAAAAAGATGCCCATTGGGGCATCTTTTTTTGCTTTGTGTCGTTATGTGTGTAGGGGGTTGACTTTTTACTGGAAAGTTATATACTTATATTATTATTAGGTTAGATATGAATTATGGTTTTATTACATAAATTTAAGACCATAGTGAGTAAAATCGAATTATGAAAAACAATAGATTGTCATTATTTGCTTTTGTGGTTATTGGTTTATTTATTTTTAATTTTAATCTTATCGGCGCGAACACCGTTTCTGCTTATGATTGTGTGATTTCCAACACGTTGGGAATCGGCTCAACGGGTGATGAAGTTTCTTGTTTGCAAATGCGTTTAGGGGTTGCTGTCGATGGGAAATTTGGCCCACGAACTCAAATGGCTGTCGCTTCTTTTCAAAATGCGTTAGGATTATCAGCTGATGGGGTGTTCGGTGCTGGGTCACGGGCTATTTTCGCTCCGACTCAAACCTCACTTTCGATTCAGGTTCCATCTTATTCCTCAACCTCGGCTTCAAACCGCACTGCAACGTCAATTTCAACTTCTAACTCAACTTCTAACTCAACTTCGACTAATACGAAGACAAAAAAACAACCAACTTCAGTCATTACTCTTCTCCATCCTGTCGGTGGCGAAATCTGGTATAAGGGGGAAACCAAGACAATCGCTTGGCACGACACGGTGAGTTATTCCTCGTACAAACTTGAACTTGTTCCATATTATCCTCCATGCACCAGTAGAATTTGTCCTTCCCGCGCAGAGCATGCGCCCTATTTGATAATGGCCAATGTCTCCGGAAATACATATGATTGGGTCGTGGGCAGAGAACGAAATGCAGATGTTTTTGGAATTGTTCCGGATGGTTTCTATACTATTCGAGTTTGC
This sequence comes from Minisyncoccota bacterium, assembly GCA_041665885.1. Classification (GTDB taxonomy): domain Bacteria; phylum Patescibacteriota; class Minisyncoccia; order Phycocordibacterales; family UBA9973; genus UBA9973. The sequence goes on along the minus strand of JBAYHY010000006.1, from coordinate 4,330 downwards.
CAAACCGGTACCTCGAACTGTGGTTCAAATGAATATCCTCTTAGTATTCTAGATACAAAAGGAGGTGCGGGTTCCAGTTATCCTGCTGACATTACTTCTTCCAATCAAACAGTTAGCATCTTCCCAGCTGGTTCCACCACGGATCACAACGGCGGAGTAATAGCCTCTGCTTTTACCGTCACCTCAAATGCAAAATGGACCGTATCTTCCAACCAATCTTGGGTAAAACTAAACAAAACAAGTGGGACGGGTAATTCTACCGTTGGATTTTCTTATTTAGCGAACACTGCGGTTTTGAGTCGGACAGCGTTTGTTACGGTTACTGCGGGAACACGCTCAGTTGTATATACGTTTACTCAGGGAGGGGCTATCGTCACTGCCGTCCCCACTGTTACAATCTTTGCAAATCCAAAAAGTGTTAACTCCGGTGAGGCGAGTACGATTAGTTGGTTTTCTACTAATGCGACTTCATGCGTGGGGAGTGGGGGAACTAACGGATGGGCGGGGACCAAAACCTTGTCCGGATCTTTTCCTACCGGGGCATTGGTCAATACGACCACTTACAGTATTACTTGCATGAATAATCTTGATGACGAGAGGCAGTCAGTTACCGCTTCTTTAGCCATTGAGGTAATTTCCAATCAAACAGTTAGCATCTTCCCAGCTGGTTCCACCACGGATCACAACGGCGGAGTAATAGCCTCTGCTTTTACCGTCACCTCAAATGCAAAATGGACCGTATCTTCCAATCAATCTTGGGTAAAGCTAAACAAAACAAGTGGGACGGGTAATTCTACCGTTGGATTTTCTTATTTAGCGAACACTGCTAACGAAGACATGGCTTCCTTGACGAGGACTGCACTTATCACCGTTACCGCGGGAACCAAAACAGCGGTATATACTTTTGTTCAACTCGGAACTTCAAAATAAAGGAACAGACAATAAAAGACAAAAAAACTAATTATTTCCTCAAAAAAGATGTCCACAGCGGGCATCTTTTTTGCTGGATAGGTTTATTTTTAAAGAGTATAATAAATTTATTATAAATTAGTATGAAAGTTTCATGAAAAAATACATATTATTTCTATTTGTTTTGGTTTTTGTTTTTGGGTTTTTTAATATAAATACAAAATCGGCAGACGCGATGAGGAAGTATGAAGGTGATTGTTATACTTTTGGCTGTGGAGAATTAGACGGGACGAATGTTACTGATACGATTTGTTGGGATGGGGATTTTAATCTTACTTTTTGGGGTTCAAATAGTTGCAGTTCAGCTGCCCTGGGCAATGGGTCAAGCACAAACTATGCGACAGATCTAAATCTAAAAAGTAACCAACTGACTACTCCTCTAAAAATTGGATCGGTCGGGAACTATGTTAGAAGGTTTCAGCAAGTTTTAAAAAATAAAGGATTTCTTCTTGGAAAAGTTGATGGTAAATATGGTCCGATTACCGACGGTGCGGCAAAAAAATTTTTCAAGAGTGACGCCCTTGAAAACCTCCCAGCAGGTTGTACTTCAACGGCGGGATTTAGTCCAACAACTGGTATGCCTTGTAATGGGACAAATCCAAATCCGACCCCGACCCCCTTAACTCTTCCCGCGGGCTGTACTTCAACGGCAGGCTTCAGCCCAACGACCGGTATGCCTTGTGGCGGAACAGTGGTAAATCCACCGCCAACAAATTCTACCGTTACTGTTCTTTCTCCAAACGGTGGGGAGAGTTGGGTAAAAGGAACAACACAAACAATTCGTTGGACAGATAAAAGTGATATCTCAACCCATGAAGTAAAACTTGTTCCATATTATCCTCTATGCACGAGCAAAATTTGTCCTGCTTATCCGTATCATGCACCGTACACTATCACCAACACGCAAGGTTCTTCGTATAGTTGGATGGTAGGACAAACATGGGAAACAAGTTCAGTCCCAGACGGTTCGTATACAGTTCAAATTTGTCAGAGTAGTAGTTCAAATTGCGATTCGAGCAACACGCCATTCAGTGTAAGAAGCGGGAATGTTCAATTACCTGGCATTAGTAGTCTTTCTCCGAATAGCGGTCCGGTCCAGACACAAGTTACTATTACTGGCTCTAATTTTACGCCAACTGGAAACATAATTTATTTTGGAACCGCCGGTAACGCCTACTCGGTTAACTCTACTAATGGAACGACTCTTGTTTTCAGTGTTCCTACATATTCAGCGACTACTGGGGCGCCTCTCCAGCCTGGTGTTTACGGTGTTTATGTAAGTAACGCAAATGGCAAGAGCAACACTGTTAATTTTACATTAACCAACTCCACCACTTCATCGCTAACTGTTCTTTCTCCAAATGGGGGAGAAAACTTAGTGCTTGGATCACAAACCAACATTAGATGGAGTGTTGCTACCCCAGGTACGATAGTCGGTGTTTTCCTTTACAATACAGCGCACTCGAAGGATTATTATTGGAAAATATTAGATGGCTTAACAAGCCCCTCATATCAAAACAGCAATGCTTGGACAGTCGGCCAGGGACAGCCATTAAATGGCGAGACGGGAACTCCTGGAGTAGGTACATATAAAATACAAGTTTGTAAAAATCTCGGCGGTTCCGGTTATTCTGATTGCGATTATAGCAATGCACCATTTACCATCACAAGCGGGAATGTTCAATTACCCAGCATTAGCAGTCTTTCTCCAAATAGCGGTTCAGTTGGTACACAAGTTACTATCACTGGCTCTAATTTTACACCAACGGGCACAGTTGTTCATTTTGGCTATGGTATAATGTCACGTTCTATTCCTAGTTCTGCCGATGGTACTACCGTAACATTTACTGTTCCAAGTTTCTCAGACGTTACTGGCCTGCCTATTCAGCCTGGCATCTATTCGGTTTCGGTAGATACTACTAACGGTTTCAGTAACTCCGTAAATTTTACGGTAACTAGTAGTGGAACACCCACCATCACTGTTCTTTCTCCAAATGGAGGGGAACAATGGAAAATTGGAGAAACACATGATGTCACTTGGATGGTCAATAATCTTAATACAGCAACTGACGGGGTCGCCACCGTTGTGCTTACCGGCGGTCCTTCAAATGTTCCACCCCTAACCCTCGCGCACGTAAACACTGTTAGCGGAAGATATACGTGGACAATTCCACAAACTGTTCCTCCGGCAACATACAGAATCAGGATCTATACCTCGGGGAATTTAGATGTCACCGGCAATACATTTACGATTGTATCTAGCGTAACCCTTCCAGCGGGCTGTATTTCAGCTGGAGGATACAGCCCAACTACTGGTGTAAAGTGTGACGGAAGTGGAGCAGGACCAATCCTTCCTGCCGGTTGCACCTCTACGGCGGGATGGAGTCCAACTACAGGAATGAAATGTGATGGAACTGATAATGGGGGAACTACTCCTCCACTTGGTTGTACTTCTACTGCGGGATACAGCCCCTACACCGGCCTACTTTGTGCTGGAAACAACTCATCAACAATTATTTTGACCCCAACTTATTCCAAGACCGATTATAATGGTGGTTCAATGACGGCAGCGTTTGCCGTAAACTCCAATACAAACTGGACTGTTTCTTCCAACCAGCCCTGGGTGAAGTTAAGTAAAATAAGTGGAACCGGGAATTCCACTGTAGGATTTTCTTATTTGGCAAATCCTTACGATGCTGGTAGGACAGCTCTTATCATGGTCACCGCGGGAGATTATAATGCTGTGTATACATTTAAGCAGGATGGAACCGGAACAGGAACGGGCGGTGGCGTCGACGGAGAGGTTCTTGGCGCAGAATCTTTTAGTTTTACACAACTACTAAAAAAGGGTTCAATCGGAAATGAAGTTACGGAACTTCAAAAATTCTTAAATGCAGCTGGCTACAGCGTCGGGACTGCCGACGGAAAATTTGGAGCAATAACGGAAGCGGCTGTTATAAAATTCCAAACAGCTAAAGGGTTAACTCCTGACGGAATTGTGGGTCCTGCTGTCCGAGCGCTTCTCAATAAGTAACACGATTTTTGCTATCGTTTCCCCAAAAAAGATGTCAACAGTTGACATCTTTTTTGCTGGGCAGGTTTATTTTTAAAGAGTATAATAAATTTATTATAAATTAGTATGAAAGTTTCATGAAAAAATATATATTATTTCTATTCGTTTTAGTTTTTGTTTTCGGATTATTTATTTTTAATAATAAACCGGTGAATGCACTTGTAGGTGGCTGTAGTTCAACTTCCGGCTTTAGCACAACTACCGGTGTGTCATGCTCTATGACTCCTCCTGCTTCAACTTGTGTAAACGGAATTAATCCAACCACCGGTTTTCGTTGTGGCTGTAGTT
>JBAYHY010000005.1:0-40914 GCA_041665885.1 Minisyncoccota bacterium | reverse complement strand
TAAGTGATATCTTGAGAATCCCGATGGGGACAGTCGCAACCCGTATTAGTAGAGCTAAAAAAATAATGAAAAGCATATGCCAAAAGAATTAAAAAATATTACAGAAAATGTGATGGATCAAATCCACCAAGGCAAGGTAAAGATGAAGCCCAGGGCATATTTTGTTGTTGGATCTATTTTAACTTTTGTGGGATTAATATTTTCTGTAATTGTTTCAACCTTTTTCGTCGGATTAATAAGATTTTCATTGCGAACGCATGGACCAATGGGGCAATACAGATTCGACCAAATAATGTCCAGCTTTCCCTGGTGGGCCGTCATTCTCGCTATCCTTGGTTTGTTTATTGGTATTTGGCTTATTCGTCAATATGATTTCTCTTACAAAAAAAATCCCTGGATTATAATAATTGGTTTTATTTTGGCGATTATCGTCGCAGGATGTATCACAGATATGGCTGGTCTAAATGACACGATGTTTCGGTATGGTCCGATGAGAGGGATGATGGGCAATTATTTCCAGGGTGGACAGACGGCACCCATTGTCACAAACCAAAATTCTTCACCCTTAACAACGTCCACGGCACAGACAGTTGCCACCAACGTGCCCATAAAAATTCCACCGGAACCTACTTTGCCACCTTTACCGGAAGGAACAGACCAATTTGTAGTATCACTTACAGCAACATCGGATGATATTTCTGCTAATTTGCTGTCCGGTGGGTATATAAAAGATTCAACAGCCTTTAGTCTGTCTATCGGAACGACGAAATCGATTGATCCCGGGGCGTATAAAATTTCAAAAGTCATGACCCCGGCTCAAATTTTGCAGACTCTGCGCGGAAAGCCATATATGAAATGGGTGGTTATTCCGCCTGGGTTTCGCAAAGAGGAAATAGCGGAATTGCTCGCGCCCGCTCTCGGCTGGACAGCAAAACAAAAAAGTGAATGGATAACGAAAGACACGACGGTCAAGCCGGAATACATCGAGGGAGTTTATGCCCCAAATACATATCTTATTCCAGTGGGGGAAACACCAGCCAGCGTTACCACCAGACTCATCGCTAAGTTTAATGAAAATTTTGCTTATTATTTACCGCAGTTTACTGCCAAGAATATCAAATGGACTTCTGGGCTCACTCTGGCTTCTTTGGTACAACGTGAAGCTGCCAATGTCGCCGATATGCCCCTCATCGCCGGGATACTTTGGAATCGTCTAAATCAGAGCATGATGCTCAACGTGGATGCTACCCTTCAATATGTTCGAGGAAATACCGGCAACGGGTGGTGGGCTCCCATTACTGTAGCCGATAAAAAAATTGATTCACCCTATAATACATATATGCATACCGGCTTGCCACCGCATCCAATAGCCGAGCCGAGCATAAGCGCTATCGCGGCCGTGCTTCATCCTACTGCGACAGATTGCTTGTATTATTTGCACGACAAGAATCACGCGACTCATTGCGCGGCAACTTATGAAGAACATCAAGCAAATATTCAAAAATATTTAATAGCACCCAGTTCGTAACGAATAATCTTGCGGGCTCCTTTTTTTAAAAACAAATTATGCGAGGCAAGAAAGTATGTTTTATCGATCAGTCTCCGTGAGGAGAAGCGATTGAACATCCTTTAAAATTTCAATGCCGTGATATGTGGGGTCCACTTCAGGATAAGTCTTTTCTATGTTTCCGTCAGGCCCCACAAGATAGGAAATTCGCTTGCTGGAAAGTGGGCTATTTGCTTCATACATTTTTATAACTTTCTTTTCTGGGTCAGAAAGCAAAATGAACGGGAGTTGATATTTCTCCGCGAATTTTTTGTGGCTTTCTACGGAGTCTGCGCTTATGCCGAACACTTTTACATTATTTACTTGAAAGTCATTATACATATCGCGAATTACGCAAGCTTCTTTTGTGCATCCCGGTGTATCGTCTTTTGGATAGAAATATACGAGCACAAAATCACCACGGTATTCAGTGAGAGAGTGCTCCTTTCCGTTTTGGTCCGGAAGTGTAAAATCTGGCGCAGGTGTTTTTATTTTTAGCATAACAGAATGATTATAATCGTAGATTGTGAAGTAAGCATGAACAAACAGCTGTGATTATCGTTTTTTTCACAAAGTTTTAATGTGTTGATACTAAGCTTAGACATTATTAATTTTGCGTTTTGTTTTTTGTCTGTTTGTAACTGAACGGATTGGTCGAAATAAACAAATGGCGCAATAAATTTAATTATAAAAAACATGAGTAATACACCAGCAGTAAAGTTTTTTTCCGGAGTAACGGTTGTCGCAATCATTTTTTCTGCGGTCATCCTTGGTATGGGTAGTGGAAATTTGGCTTTCGCGCAAACGACTCAAACTTGTTCTATCACCACCACGCTGAAATCTGGATCAACGGGGGATGAGGTTAAATGCTTACAAACTAGTCTTGGAGGGCTCGCCGTCGACGGCACTTATGGTGCAAAAACGGAAGACGCTGTTGATAAATTCCAAAAGGACCACGGCCTAAAGGTTGATGGCATTTTTGGTCCATTATCTCGTGCTGCCTGGGAAAGTGGCGCCCCAGCTGTAAATACCTCTCCCAAGGACAGTACTAGCTATTAAAATTATCCAATTTTGGTCGAAGGAAACTACTAAAATAAAAAAAACAACCCCCGAGAAAGGGGTTGTTTTTCTGTTATCGCCATTATAGTTTATTAGTTTTTTGTTTATTTATTTTATTACATTGGACAAGACATATGTTTTTTATACATTATCGCTAATAAAATCGACCTTTAGTTGTCATTCCCATGGCTATTTTTTTGTTTCCCATGATGTTGTCCGGGATTATTGTCTCCATTAATGCTGTGATTCACCGGAGAAATATTATTTGAATGGTTATGATTTTCGTTATCACCGGATTCCTGATGATTATCAATTTCATCAGTTTCACTGCTTTCGTCCTCATTTATACTTTCGTTCCCATTGTCGTCGTTTTCATTTTCTATTCCTTCGTTTTCATTTCCATCATGGCCACCTCCGCCCCCGATTGTTTCTGAAGTTTTGAAGCTCAAAACTTCACCCGGATACCAGGTACCATCAACAAAGGACCAAGCTGCAAAATAATATGTCGTGTTTGGAGTTATCGCAGGTAGGTTAGAGGGGATACCGGTGGTGGTAATCGACGAAAGAGAAGCAGAGAAAGGTGTGTTCGCGGCAATCGCTCCGAAGTCAGGAGTTGAATAAACTCCGGATGGAATGACTGGGCTTGTAGTGACGAACGGAGCCAAGGAAACCCAGAATGAATGTCCGGTAGCAGCACTACCTCCATTAGTTCCATTTAGCATTGCATCTGTCGTGCTGATGCCGGTAGCCGCATCGGTCGTAACGTTGGCATCGTTTACTGTCGGGTAAATGGTCGTTGGGTCACCTGTTAAATTCGTATTTTCAGCTGTCACAACCTTGCCATTGGCGAGAGTAACAGTTGCCACTACTTTTGTGGCAGGAACACTTTGACCATATTGGGTTTCTTTTACATTTGTCCAGTACCCATCTGTTCCGTAATCGAATGTTCCAGATACATCAAACGGTGAAGAAAATTGAGTTCCCGTGATGTCTGTGTTAAATTTTGGCAAGATAGCCGTATTGGTTTGAAGCAGAGTTGATCCATTAAATAATTGCACAACCACAGAAGTTGCCCCGGCGAATGTTGCATCAGTTAAACCAAATCCCGCCGTGTATCCTTTTAGTATTCCAAGGCCAGTGTCATAGTTCACAACACCAAAATCCTCAGCCGTTAGGGTACCTGGTAGGGCAAGGATTGGCGCAGCCATCCCACTCGTCGTGTGCCACTCAAATGGGGAAGTTCCGCTCATGGTGCCATCAGGAGCGATTGTTCCCGTGGCTGTCACCGAGTAACCAGGGTTTAGTGGGCCTGAATATGTGGTGGTAAAAGTTACGGTGTCTCCCGTAACTTGTCCGGTGATGGTTTCTGGTGTTTGGCCTGCGGCGGTGTAGGGTGAGCCGCCGGATGGGTAACCCCCGGTTCCTGAGAATGTGCCGTCAGGATTTTGGTTGGTGATTACCATATCATGTGCATACACACCTCCCGCTAGCCACACATATGTACCGACTGCGTTCCAGTTTGGTAGGGGTGCCGCCTTGGCGGGTAGAGCCATACTGAGCGGAGCTATTAATAGCGCCAATAAAGCAATTTTAGTAACAATATTTTTTTTCATTTTTTTTAATTTTAATTAAGTTTATAATTTTTATTATAATTAATAATATTAACCTTATAATAGATAATAGTTTTTTACCGACCAGAGTTTTAGACATATCGGAACGACCATTTGACCAGAATGATTGTTTCTTTATATCGCGTAGCTCTATTTTAAAATAGCCAGAATGAAGTCAGCGTGAAAAATCGGAGGCGCTGTTTTTTGACAGATAAATAAAAAATGTGTTATTGTATTGATGGTTGATGTTCTTTACGGCGATTTCAAAAATTAGGAGAGGGAGGCTCTCATGGTTTTAAGAAATTTGGTATCCTGGATTGTTCCACTTTCCAGGTTCCAGGATTTTTACCACGGAGAAGAGGTGGCAGACATGGTCCCAGTTATCTGGGAACTATCTTGGGGCGATACTCTTCAGTGGGAGGTCGGTGGTTGCCTCACTGGTCTCGCTGTAGTTGTTTCTTGTGAGGAGGAAATTGAAATTGTTGAAGACAAAAAGGATGGAACGGAAATTCTTAAACACCCCATGGTCGGGGTTGTTTTTAGGAGGATTTCCTGATAAACCACTTTGTGTGAAAGGAGAATCGTTGCGTGGCGCTCATGTGCCACGCATTTTTTATTAGGCGGTGGTTTTTCGGTAAAAAATTTAGGCCTAGAAATATTTTATGTGAGGAGTGTTTTTGATAATTTCAAAAGCTTCTTCTGCGGAGTCTACGACATTCAATATATTGAGGTCTTCCTCGTGGATGAGATGATTTTTTTTATACCAAGATTCCTTCATCCAATTAATCAAGGGTGCCCAAAATTCCTTTCCGACGAGAATAATCGGAATTTTTTGAGATATTTTTTTTGTTTCGATGAGGGTTGCCAGTTCAAAGGATTCATCTAGGGTGCCGAACCCCCCCGGGAAATATACATAAGCCTGGGCGGCGTAGGCGAGCATTACTTTTCTGGAGAAAAAATAATGGAAACCGATGCTCTTTTTTACCCATGGGTTGATTCTTTGTTCATAGGGGAGTTGGATGTTGAGCCCGATAGATTCTCCACCACCCTCGCTTGCGCCACGGTTCGCTGCCTCCATGATACCCGGGCCTCCTCCGGTCACGACTCCATACTTATTTTTTGCCAACATGAGGCCAAGCTTTTCTGCCTCCTTGTACCAATGAGCATCACTTTTCATCATGGCTGAACCGAAGATAGTTACCGTTCTTGTGTTGTTAAAATCAGCCAAGAACTGAAATCCATTAACAAATTCGGACAAAATTCGGAGGGTTCTCCATTGGAAGGCTTCTCGCCAATCATTTTGGCTTTCTTTGGGTGATGGCAGGTCGCGGGCGGGAACGTTAACATTTTTATTATTTGGCATAGACATGCATTGATTATATCAGACTTCGTTTCACTTTCAAAAAAAACAAACCGTTTCAATAATACATAGATTTGGTATAATAAAAATTCAATATGAAAAAGGAGGGAATGGCAATAAAAACAATATATTTAAGCATCGCTGGGAATGCGTCCCTGGCTATCATTAAATGGCTAGCCGGTATTTTAGGAAATTCGCATGCCCTAATCGCTGATGCGATAGAGTCAACGACGGATATTTTTTCTTCCGCTTTGGTGTTGTTTGGAATAAAATTTTCCAGCAAACCGGCAGACAAGAATCATCCTTACGGCCATGGCAAAGCGGAACCGATAGCGACATTTTTTGTGGTGGTTTTTTTGGTAGTCTCTGCTCTTATTATCATTGTAAACAGCCTAAAAAGTCTCGGGATGCCACGCACTTCTCCGGAACCGTGGACCCTTCTTTTTCTCGCATTCATAATTGTTTGGAAGGAGATTTCTTATCGCTTGGTGTTAAAGAAAAGTAAAGAGACGGGGAGTTCTTCTCTTCGGGCCGATGCCTGGCATCATCGAAGCGACGCGATTACTTCTGTGGCGGCCTTCATCGGTATCGGCATGTCTTTGGTTCTGGGGAATGGTTATGAACATGCAGATGATTGGGCTGCTCTCTTTGCGGCTGGATTTATTTTGTATAATAGTTATTTGATTTTTAGACCAGCCTTGGGAGAGATAATGGATGAACATTCCTATGATAGTTTGGAAAAAGAAATTCAGCGAGTGGCAGATGAGGTTCCTGAAATAATAAATATAAGAAAATGTTTTATTCGCAAAGCGGGCATGCAATATCATATAGATCTACATGTCGCCGTGGATGCGGACATTCCGGTAAAAAGGGGACACGAAATATCTCACGAATTAGAAAAGATTTTAAAGGAAAAGATAGAGAATATCGACAATGTTTTAATTCATATTGAACCCAACTAATGCATTGCAATAACATGCTTTTTCCTCTATACTCACCTAAATGGACAAAAAAATTTGGGTACTCTCAATATTCTTGCTAGCCGTGCTTTTCGGTTTGTTTTTTTTATTTCCCGGCGTGTTCGGTAGCGTCGTCTCTTATAGTAAGGATGGATTGAGTGCAAATGTGGAACAAACTGAGGCTGAACAGTCCATTGTCGTTGTTCCTCCTCTCGACATTGTCGCTTACGATAAAAAATTAGAAGAAATAGCCAATAACCCTCCTCCGAAAGTTGTTGTGCCTAAAAAAGACAAAGACGGGAACGAAATTCCTGTCCCACCGACACCACCCCCGGCGTATCTCTGGCCGGTGAAAACCGCATATCCGAATGACGGAGCTCTTTTGCCGTTTAATCGTATCATCGCTTATTATGGAAACTTGTATTCAACCAAGATGGGAGTATTGGGAGAATATCCGGAAGACGTGATGTTGGCGAAGTTGGCAGGAGAGGTAAAAAAATGGGAAATAGCTGACCCCGGAACCCCGGTCATTCCAGCTCTGCATTATATCGCCGTGGTGGCTCAGGGGAGTGCGGGCAAGGATGGTAAATATCGGGCGCGGATGCCGGATTCTGAAATAGATAAAGTTTTAGCGATAGCGGCGAAAATAAATGGGATAGTCTTTTTGGATTTACAAGTTGGTTTTTCCACGGTGGAGACAGAGATACCTCTTTTAGAAAAATATTTAAAATTACCGAATGTGCATTTAGCTCTTGACCCTGAATTTTCCATGAAGGGGACGATCAGACCCGGGAAGGTCGTCGGCACATTAGATGCGACCGATATAAATTTCGCTTCAAATTATTTGGCAAAACTTGTAAAAGAGAATCACCTTACTCCGAAAATTTTAATGGTGCATCGTTATACGCAGAAAATGGTTACTAATTATAAACAAATCAAGACCATGCCGGAAGTACAAATTATAATGAATATGGATGGTTGGGGAGGACAAGCCAAGAAGATCGGTACCTACAAAAATTTTATATATTCGGAACCTGTGCAATTTACCGGTTTTAAATTATTCTATAAAAATGATCTTTGGGATAAAGGTACAGTGATGATGACCCCAGAAACTCTTTTAAAATTAAACCCTCGTCCGGTTTATATACAATTTCAATAATTTTGTTATATAATTATGAATATGGAAGGAAAGCAAAATCAGCCTGTTAATGCAGAAAATATAATTTATGGGATTAGGGACGAAGTTTTAAGAATGGGAGCAAATGATTCTGAGGCTTCTCGTTTTGATAGAGTTTTAGGAAGATTAAGATCTGGGGCGTCCACTCCGGAGGATGCGGTCAGAGAAGCTCGAGCGATATTGGATGGCAAGCAAGACTACCACTAACACGCATGAATTCACAAAAAGAAAAAAAGGCGTGGCGGGAAGTGAAATACAGCGAAAAATTCTCTAACGCATTTCGTGGAATGTATGTTGTTTCCAGGACAACCAGACATTTATATATTCATATTATTTTCACGTTGCTTGTAATATTGTTCGGTTTATATTTCAATGTTTCTGAGTTGGAATGGATTGCTCTTGTTTTTGCTATTGGTTTTGTTTTTGTTTCCGAGACGTTCAATACGGCGATTGAAATAGACATAGATTTGACCTCACCGGAGTATCATCCATATGCGAAAGACACGAAGGATGTCGCCGCTGCCGCTGTGTTGTTGTCTGTCTTCACTGCCGTAATTATCGGATTTATGATTTTCTTGCCAAAATTTTTTTAAACTGATAAGCTTTGACCATGAGTAATAATGTAAAAATATTTATTGCGGTAATTATTCTTTTGATTTTGGGCACTGTCGCAAGCGTGCTCGTTCAGTCTGGCGGTATGCCTGTCGGGCCTGGAAAATACGATGCCCTGGCAACTTGTTTGAAGGACAAGGGGGCTGTCTTTTACGGGGCTTTTTGGTGCCCACATTGCCAAGCGACAAAGAAAGAATTTGGTTCAGCTGCTAAATTATTGCCTTATGTTGAATGTTCCACCTCGGATGCTGCTGGTCAATTGCAGATATGCGCAGACAAGAAGATAGATAGCTATCCCACCTGGGAATTTGCTGACGGGTCTCGTCTAACGGGGGAGGTGTCTTTGTCGCAATTGGCTGACAAGACGGCCTGTGTTTTGCCTCAATAAACATGAATGCTGACACAATTCATTACCTAAATTTATTCCTTGGGACCGGAACCATTTTGCTTCAGGTTTTTTGTGTCGTTACTCTTTTTATTTTATTTTTCAATTTTAAGAAAAATAAAAAGAATGTTTTTTTGGATTTTATTGACAAACATTTTTTAATTTTGGTTTTTTTGATTTCCTTATCTGCTACGATTTTTCCTTTGGTGTATTCTGAAATAATACGTTTTGTCCCATGTTATTTGTGTTGGTGGCAGAGAGTTTTCATGTTTCCATTGGTTTTAATATTCGGTGTTGCCCTTTGGGATAAAGACAGAAAAGTAATTCGCTATGTTTTGCCCCTTCTTTGCGCTGGTTTTCTCGCCTCTGTTTATCAAAATTTTTTCTACTATTTTGGCGAAAACTCAAATTTACCCTGTGATGCGTCCGGGGTGTCTTGTTATCAACACGTCGTCTCGGTGTTTGGGGGATACATATCGATTCCAATGATGGCATTAACGGTCTTTTTTTCTTTGTTGACCTTGCTGGCAGTTGCTCATTTTTACAAAAAAGAGATATAACCCGGAAGTAGAGCTTTTGTCTTTGATAAAAGTCTCACTACCGGGTATAATAAATACATGGAACAAGAATTACAAAAGAAAATTGAGGAACAGGGGATTAAGATAGATGCGATTTATAAATCAGTGGAAAAGACCAGAAAGTATTTTTTGATGATAATTTGGATTACTGTTATTGCTGTAGTTTTGCCTCTCATTGCAATGGTTTTTGTTTTACCAACGTTTATTAGTAATTATACAAGCACTTTGAATGACATAGGATTTTAGTTTTATTATTAGTTAATTTAGATAGCGTCACGCTTTTGATTGACAGTTGCGCGACGTGATTCTGCAGAATCATATGGGGAAAGGTAATAATTCATACAGAAAGGACGTAAAAAAGCCTAAAAAAGCAAAGAAGAAATAAATCTTTTTATAGATAATCTTGTTATTACTATTGTGTTATAATAAAAACATAGTTGTATTATTATTTTTAAAATATTTTATTGATTATGAAAAAAATAAAAACAGTCATTGGTTTGTCGTTAATAAGCGCGATGTTTTTAATGAATGTTTCACTTACTCAAGCGGCTGTCACTTGGACGCAAACAGATTGGTCCGCGGGTGATGGACAACCTACTTGGTCTGATCCGAGTATGTATGATTCGTCTAGTGGAGATGGGGTTTACGATACCGCTACTGCCAATCAGCTGACAATGAAAATCAATGCTTCTACCGTGGTGGGGCAAGCGAATTTCACTACGGGGACAAGTCAAAGTACTAGTGTTTCTGGAGTAAGCGCGTATGGGTTGAACAACCCGATTTCTTCAATCGTAGCCGGTAGTAAATTTATCATCGCTGACCCAGTTAATAATCGTGTATTAATTTATAATTCAATACCGACTTCTCTGGCCGTGCCCGCGGATGTGGTGGTCGGACAGGTGGATTTTACTCATAATTCTGCTAACCAGGGAAGTACCGTTGATGCGAATACTCTCAATGCTCCGCGTGGACTTTATTCGGATGGGACGAAACTTTTTATAGCAGATTCCGGGAATAATCGTGTGCTTATTTTCAACACTATTCCGGTCGCGAACAATATTTTGGCTAATGTAGTAATCGGCCAAGCTGATTTTACCCACAATACAGCCAACCGTGGCGGGGCCGTGGCGGCGAACACTCTTTCTTTTCCGGATGCTATTACTTCAGACGGGACAAAACTTTTTATTAACGACGATGTGAATAATCGTGTACTTATTTTTAACACCATTCCGGTTGCGAATGGTGTTTCTGCGGATGTTGCGGTCGGGCAACCGGGACTTGTTTCTGGTTCTTCGAATAATGGTGGTTTGGGGGACGATACTCTTTATTATCCTCGTGGTGGGATTGCGGTAGCTGGCACGAAGCTCATCATTTCTGATACTTATAATAACCGTATGTTAATATACAACACCATCCCTGTTGTGAGTGGTGCTTCGGCCAGTGTAGTAATCGGTCAAGCTGATTTTATCCACAATGCAGCCAACCGTGGTGGGGCTGTCGCAGCGAACACACTTAACGCTCCCTTTGGTATTTATTCTGATGGGACAAAATTATATGTAGCAGATGGTGGGAACAATCGTGCCCTTGTCTATAACACCATCCCCGTAGCCAATGATGCTTCGGCTGATGTCGCCGTCGGGCAAGCTGATCTTACTCACAATTCATCTGGAGTGACCCAAAGCGCCATATCGCTTCCTATGGGTATTTTTTCAAATGGGACAAAATTATTTTTATCAGATTTTACTAACAGTCGTGTTCTCGTTTACAATACCATCCCAGTTTCAAGTGGTGTTTTAGCTGATGTGGTAGTGGGTCAACCTAACTTTATTTCCAGTACGGCTAACAATACGTTTTCTTTTTCTTCAGATACTTCTCTTTATAACCCCATGGATTCAATTGTTGTTGGGAGCAAACTCATTGTAGCTGATGCTAGTGATAATCGTGTCCTTATATATAATACTATCCCAACATCCAATAACGCTCCAGCAGACGTGGTAATCGGACAAATAGATATGACGCACAATGCTGTCAATCAAGGGGGGTCTGTAGCAGCTAATACATTAAATGGCCCCGTCCGTCCTTATTCAGACGGAACGAAGCTTTTTATCGTTGATCGTAGCAACAATCGCGTCCTTATTTACAATACCATTCCTGTTGCTAACAATGCCTCAGCGGACGTGGTAATAGGTCAAGTTGATTTTATGAATAATGCAGTTAATCAGGGTGGAGTAGCCGCAGCGAATACCCTAAGTGCTCCTTATAATGTTTCTTCTGACGGAACTAAATTATTTATCGCGGATCAGTTTAACAATCGTGTGCTTATCTACAATACTATCCCAGTCTCCAATGACGCATCCGCTAATGTCGTTGTGGGACAAGTAGACATGGCGGGCGCTACCGTTAATCAAGGATTGGGGTCAAATGTGACGGCGCAGACCTTGTATCAACCAGCGAGTGCTTTCTCGGATGGGGTGAAATTTTATGTATCTGATACAAAAAACAATCGTGTCCTTATATACAACACTGTCCCTGTTTCCAATAATGCTTCGGCTGATATAGTCATTGGCCAAGCAGATTTTAACAGTTGCAGGGCCAACCGTGGTGCGCCTAGTTTTTTTGGAACTTGTAACACCGCCAATTCAACCGGAGTTGCTGCCAATACCCTGTATTTCCCTTATGAAGTTTATGCAGATGGAATTAAGTTATACATTCTTGATTATAGTAATCAGCGTGTCCTTACTTATAACACTATTCCAACTTCCAATGATGCTTCAGCTGATGGAGTAATCGGTCAACCGAATTTTACTAGTATGTCTGCAAACCAAGGAGGAACAACGGCTGCGAATACCCTAGCATTACCCGCCGGCATAAATTCTTCCGATTTGAGTTTGTACGTGGCAGATTACTCCAACAACCGCCTCCTCATCTATTCGGGCTCTCACAGCAGTACCGTAACTTCCTCCATCTACGACGCCGGTACCCCTTACACCTGGGGACCACTCACATATACAGCCACTACGGGAGAGAACACAGCCGTATCTTTTGAAGTCTCCACGGATGATGGTGCTACCTGGGAGGCGGTGACAAACTATACCACCCAAACCTTCGGTCCATCTAATACCGTAGCTTACCGAGCCACTTTCTCTAACACCGATGGTATTTCTACCCCTACTCTAACCAATGTCTCTATCCCAGGCGGGGTAGTGGCTTCTTTGATTACCGGTCAAGCGACAAACATTACTAAAAACAGTGCTACTTTAAACGGAGAGATGACAGATACCGGCGGGTCTGACGCCATCGAGAGAGGTTTTGAATATGGCAAAACCACGAGCTATGGTTCTATCACCACAGAAGCAAGTGGCCCCTATGGTATTGGTCTTTTCACGGCCAATCTTACAAACTTAAACTGTGGCACCACTTATCATTATCGAGCTTATGCCACGAGCGTTGTAGGAACAGGTTATGGAGATGATTTCAGCTTTGACACGGTGCGATGTCCTTCTTCCGGAGGAGCCGGTTTCTCCGGGACGACAAGCCAATCCTCCTCTCCAGTCATTCCTTCTGCTCCAGCTCCGAGCTGTTTGATGCTTCAAACCCTAAGACAAGGCAGTAAGGGAGAGGAAGTGAAATGTCTACAGACCAAACTAAATTCTAATCTAATCATTGACGGCATGTTTGGACCACTAACCAAAGCATCAGTTATTCAATATCAGCTGTCTCACAATCTGGTAGGGGATGGAATCGTGGGACCACTGACGAGGGAGGTGTTGGGGGAATAGAAACATGGATAGATTTTCCGAAAAGGAGGAAATTTTATTACGAAAATTAAACACTCCGGCCAGGGTGCAGGATTTTTTGAATGGTTTGCAGTTTAATTTTGAAAAGCCTGCCCGCCGCGGCGGGGGCGGAGAGACGCTAAAATCACCGCTTTTCACACTTCGGGATAAGAGCGCGCATTGCCTAGAGGGTGCGCTCCTCGGGGCTTACGTTCTTTCTAGGCACGGTTTTAAGCCCTATCTAATGCACCTTAAGGCAGCAAAAGAGGATTATGACCATGTTGTGGTCCCGTTTAAAGTAGGGCAATTATGGGGGGCGCTTTCTAAAACAAATCATGCAGTTTTGCGTTATCGAGAACCGGTGTATAAAAACATTCGCGAGCTGGCCATGTCCTATTTCCATGAATATTTTTTAGATAATGGGCGAAAAACCTTGAGACAATATTCTGCTCTTCTTAATCTAAGTGTTTTTGAAAAAGGCTGGCCGATTTTGGAGGGCGACCTTTGGGGCATAGACGAGGAGTTAGACAGGATAAAACATTACGATATCGTGCCCAAATCGTATCTTAAAAAATTACGCAAAGCCGATAAAATAGAAATTGAAGCGGGGAAAATAACAGAGTTTAAAAAATACTGAAAACGCTTTCCCAAAATCTCACGAACCAATTTTTCTTTGGAGTTTCTGTTTTTTCTGTTACCGGCTGTATGGGAGCTGGGACAGGGGTATCTATAACGGCAGGTTTAATTTTTTGTTTGGCAAGAATTCTTTTCGGCGCCTCCGTGTTTGTAGAGATAATTATTGGTTTTTCTTCAACGCTTGCTGGGTTCGTGGGAGTAGGAGTAGGAGTAGGGGTGGGCGCTGGTGCTGGGGTGGGTGCAGGAGAAACAGGTAAAACGGTGTCTGAGATTACACGTCCACTGCTTCCACTACTGATATGGGCAGGTGGAATTTCTATTTCCGGTTCTGGTATTTTATTTTCATCACCGAAATATAAAACAACATTTTCTCCTCCGGATAAAATTTTTGAATCCATCCCGACACTGGGGCTATCACCATTCACTTTGTATTGCCAATTATCGCACAATGGAGACGAGGAGACGTTGATGCACTTCAAATAAAAAGCGCCGAACATATCGTAATAAATTAAATTGGAAATATTAAATTCCTCGCTTGAAGCATCGGCTGTGTTCACTATCGAGAGCACACTATCGGCATTCGCATCGTGAGGATTTCCGCTTGAGTCATTTATGCTGATAGTTCCGGCTGGAAGTAAAATCACGCTTCCGGAATAAACCACATCGCCATCATTTTTGACGGTTAAATTTATGTTTGTCCCATCGGCCAGGGCGAATTCATTTGCTCCCGTTAATAATACTAAGGCAACCAAGAAACCAGGTATAATTTTTTTCATAGTTATAATTAAAAAACAAAAAACTCCTACCGAGAGGAGTCGACAAATCAAGACATAGGCCTTGATAATTCCTGCTCGGGACTACTAAAATAATTGGTATTCGGACTTGTCTCCGACCTGAGTCGGAGCTTACCGTAGCGGCACTGTACTGGAATCAAACCAGTTTCCCCAATTACTTCTTCTAATTTTTAAAAGGAACTTCTATATTTTATGCTTTTCTGGTTTTCTGTCAATTTTTATTGTGGATAACAAAAACTGGTATAATGAAATAATGTTGGATAAAGACAAGAAAGGGACAAGGATTATGGTTTTTGGGACATTTGATGGCCTGCACAAGGGGCACCTCAATTTTTTCAAGCAAGCAAAAAACTTCATCAAAAATTCATTTTTAATTGTTTCAATAGCCAGAGATAAAAATGTATTTAAAATAAAGGGAAAGTATCCGGATAAAAAGGAAAAGGAAAGACTTGCCTTGGTAGAGGAATGTAAATTGGCGGACAGGGTAATTTTGGCGGGGAAGAAGAGGTATTTGTTTCATATTTTAAAGGAAAAACCGGATATTATTGCCTTGGGCTACGACCAGAGGGCTTATGTGAAAGAATTGAAAAGAGACTTAAAGAATCTTTTCGTCTCGGGTGGTGGCACAGAAATAAAGGTGATCCGCTTAAAGCCGTATAAAGAAAAAATATACAAAAACCACTTGCTGAAGAAAAAAAGAAAAATATAATTAATTATTATTAGTAATTTTTATTTGATATGGAGGAAAAAAATATTTCAGATATTATTAAAAAGAGTTTTGCTAAGCTAAGAGGCAAGAATTTTATTGCTGTATTTCTTACCAGTTTGTTGTCTTTTGTTCTTATTTTTGTAATAGGTTTCGGGGTGATCTGGCATTACCGAGCGAACATTTTTGGGTATTTTGCCAGGGAATATTTAAAAGACGCACAGGCAAATACTAATAATTCATTAGAAAAACAGACGATTTTTTCTCAAGAATCTTTTGTGGTGGATACGGTAAAAAAAGTTAATCCGGCAGTTGTTTCGATAATTATTTCTCAACAGGTGCCGAAATATGAAGCTTATGTTGACCCTAACCAGCAAAGCAATCCATTCGGAGATTTATTTCCCGGCTTTCCCGGCTTTAATCTGAATATTCCACAATACCGTCAGAATGGTACAGAAAAGAAAGATATCGGTGGCGGGTCCGGGTTTTTTGTTTCAAGCGATGGCTTGATCGTTACCAACAAGCACGTGGTGGATCAAAAAAATGCAGAATATACTGTGTTTACGAACGACGGGAAAAAGTATAGTGCGAAGGTTTTGGCGCGGGATCCTGTTTTGGATATTGCTCTCATTAAGGTTGACGGCATCGGTTTTCCCTCTCTTGCTCTCGGCAATTCCGATTCTCTCGATGTCGGGCAAAGTGTCATCGCCATTGGGAATGCTCTTGGAGAATATAGAAATACCGTTTCAGTCGGAGTAGTTTCCGGTTTAGCTCGTTCGATTACGGCAGGCGATGGTTCCGGTAATTCGGAAGTGTTGGATCACGTTATCCAGACAGATGCGGCGATAAATCCGGGGAATTCGGGCGGGCCACTTTTAAATCTGGAAGGAGAGGTCATCGGAGTGAACGTCGCTATCGCGCAGGGTTCACAGAACATAGGTTTTGCTTTGCCTATCAATAGTGTGAAGGGAGCAATCGATTCAGTGAAAAAAACGGGTAAAATTATCCGTCCATATTTGGGAATCCGTTATGTGGCGATTGATGCAGAAATGAAGGATAAAAATAATTTAATTGTTGATTATGGGGTCTTGGTCAAGGCAGGGGCGACAGCGAGTGACCTAGCTGTTATTCCGGGGTCTCCAGCAGATAAAGCGGGGATTGTGGAGAATGATATTATATTGGAAATCGACGGAGTAAAGCTGGATAGTAAAACGAGTCTGGCGTCGATTGTTCGTGAGAAAAGTGTTGGCCAAGTTATCAATCTGAAAATTCTACACAAAGGTGTTGAGAAAGATGTACCAGTGACCCTAGAAGCGGCGAAGGATAATTAAAAAATTAAATATCATTCTTTTTTATTGCGTAGGATAAATATACTCCGTAGAACATTAATGCTCCGAGTACGAGGAAAATATAGTTAAAAGAGGGGACAAAATAAAATACGGCAAAAGCAATTATCGGAGCTACTATATAGGCAAAAGGAGCGGTATTTCTGTATACGCTGATAAATTCGTCATTTTCCTTGCTTATATGTCTAAAAAAATACACGTCGCTCATAACTTCTATGGCTGCTGCGCCGATCCTTGTGCAGAAAAGGGCCGTAGCCCAAATCCAAACTTCGTGCCCTCTTATAAAAAAAAGTGTTAAAGTCGAAATCGCGGCAATTAGAAATCCAAAAATTAAAATTTTTCTTTCCCCGATTTTATCTGAATATTTTCCAAGAGGAAATTGTATTAAAACAAAAGGTAGAAGCATAATCATAAAAATAGTACCGATTTCTTCCCAGGTAAAATTGAGATGCGCGAATAAATATATCGGAGTATAAATTACCATCCAGGCGTAAAAAAACTGTAAAAGAAAATTTATTTTATATGCTCGGGCAAGATTCTTGTTTGCAAAAAAACTTTTGAAAGAATGCCAGCCAAAGCTTTTGTCGTATTTAGGGTCTTGAATATTTCTAAATCCCAAAAATGCGACAAGTAGAAAGACAAGCATTACCACAAAAGCCAGAAAATAAAGCGTGGCAAAAGAACTGCCGGAAAGGATCCTGCCGGAGAAGATTTGTGAAATTACCCAGGCTAAATTAACCAAGGTCAAATAAAATCCTCGTATTCGTCCGGTGGAAGAATTTCTGGAGAATATTTCAAGCAACTCATCTAGGGCGAAAAAGATTAAATAATTTATCGCAAAGTAAAAAATAAATATCAGAATAATAAGTGCGGGAATTTCAAGCAAGGCGAGCAAAAGAAGAGACAGGGCACTCAATCCGGATATTAACAGTAGAAATTTATATTCTCCGACTCTTTTTAATATTAGGGGAGTAAGAAACAATAAAATGAGAGAGAGTACTGAGCTTGAGATGTATATTAAGCTTACGTTTTTTTCGGAAGAAAAACTAGAGAGAAAACTGGAATTGAAATAGGAAATAACCGCCAGGTGAAAAGAAAATAAAAAGCCCAAAAGAAATATATTTTTTAATTTTGGATTATCTTTAAACATGTTCTTATACGCTTAATATTACCGGTATGACCAACGGTCTTTTGGCGGTTTTTTGGTACAGGAATCTCGAAACATTTTCACCGAGCACTTGTTTGATGTTGTCGAAATCCACCACATTGTTCTTTGCGGTGGCATCTTCCACCCCCTTTTTAATCATTAATCTCACTTGACGCAAAAGCTCCTGGTTTTCTTTCAAATATACGAAACCGCGAGAAATCAAATCCGGTGACTTTTTTAATTTTCCTGTTTTTTGATCTACGAGCGCGATGATGACGAACATTCCGTCTTGCGCGAGCATTACTCGGTCGCGGATGACCACGTCTTGGGTGTCGCTGATAGAGGTGCCGTCTACCATCATCGGACTGTTGGGGGCACGTTCCTTTCGGGTAATTATTTTTTGTCCATCGGCTGATATTTCAATTACTGAGCCGTTGTCTGGGACGATAATATTTTGTTCGGACATACCTAGCTCCATCGCGAGTTCTTTGTGCAATACCAATCGATAATGATTTCCATGGATTGGAATAAAGAATTTCGGATGTGTTTTTATATGCAACCACTTAACGTCTTCTTTGTTGCCGTGTCCGGTCGCATGAACGAAATCTTCTCCAGCGGTACGATAGCTTATGATACGCACTCCTTGACGGGTCAAGCTGTCTTTCATTTTATCTACTGCTCTTTCATTTCCCGGGATAATGGAAGCGGAAAGAATGATGGTATCTCCTTTGTGTAATGAGAACTTGGCGTGGGTTTTATTTGCGGCTCGGTTGAGAGAAGCGAATTCTTCTCCCTGGGCGCCGGTCATGAGCACCACCACTTTATTCGGGGGATAGTTGCCGGCTTCTTCAATAGGGATAATCGTTCCTTTTTTGGGTTGGAAAAATCCGGCCTCGATAGCCACCTCGATGTTCGTCTTCATCGAACGTCCGTCGAGCGCGATCTTTTTGCCCAAGGATTCCGCTACTCTAACCACATGGGCTAAACGAGTGATGTGGGAAGAGAAAGCGGCGATGATTATTCTGCCGTTTATTTTTTTGAGTAAATTTTCTAAACCTTGATGTACCTTTATCTCCGGTAGAGAGAATCCTTCATTCTCGATGTTGGTGGAATCGGTCATGAGGAGCAATACTTTCGCTTTGTCGAAAATGGAGTATTCTTTTTCTTCTTCCTTGGAAACTATTCCATCTATTTGATCGAGTTTATAGTCTCCCGGCGTCACGATCCATCCATGGGGGGTTTCGATAATTATTCCCATCGAGTCGGGAATAGTGTGGGTTACTCCGAAAAATCGTATTTTAATTTTTCCACAAGTGACGACAGAATCTTTTTCCACAATCATTTCTTTCATTTTTGGAAAATGCGGGAATTCTGCTTGTCGTTTCCGCATCATTAAGATGGAAAGATTTCTGGAATATACCGGAGGGTTGCCGATTCGAGAAAGCACCAGGGGAACACCGCCGATGTGGTCTAGGTGCCCGTGAGTGATGAAAAGGGCGCGAATTTTGTCCTTATGTTCCTCTAGATAAGTGGTGTTCGGGATGACATAATCTACTCCCGGAGTTGTTTCGTTGGCAAAGTGCATGCCTGCGTCTATCACGATGATATCTTCACCGATTTCTATGGCCGTCATGTTTTTCCCGATTTCTTCTACTCCACCGAGCGGGATAATTCGAATTACCCCTTTTTCTATCGGGGGGATTTTAACTTCTTTATTTTGTTTTTTCATCCCGAACGAACCGGTTCCCTTGTTTTGTCCGAATCTTTTTTTGGTGTATTGGTAGGTGGAGCTTTTGATTGTTTTTTTTCGATCCGGAGATGTTCCGCGTTTTAAATTTGTAATTTTATTTCCCATTGCTGGACCACCGTCTGATCGATCGGATGGTTTTTCTTCAATACGGAGCGAAGAAAAGGATAATCTTGTTTTTTTTGTCATTTTAATTTTTTTGTTAATTATTTATTTAGTGAAGATTTTCCAAATATCTTCTGTTTTTGTGTACCATTCATATACATTTGAAAAACGGTCTGTCGGCTGAGTGTTTCGGCCTATTGAGACTCCTTTTATCTTGTTTGATACAACATATATAAATTTAGGACTGTATAAAAAGACTGCAGGCATATCTTTTTTTATTTCGCTTTCGAATTGAGCGTATTTATTAATTCTCTGTACATTGTCGATCGTGGTGGCGGCATCTTCGAGGAGTTTATCAACCTTCGCATTAGTATAAAGAGCCACGTTTAGTCCGGGGTCATTCCTTTGAGAAGAGTGCCAAAAGGCATACAAGTCTGATTCGTGGTTTACGATTTCGCCGAAGAGGAGAGCGTCATAACTGCGGGGCCTGATTACTCCTTGGTTTAGGTTGCCAACTTCAAAAGTTTTTATATTGACCTTAATGCCGACTTCTTCCAGTTCTTGTTTTATTATTTCGGCTGCTCGGAGTAAGTCCGGAGTATTCCCGGTCGAGATGGAAAAGGCGAGAGAAGTCGTTTGTTTCCTTTTATCCTTTCCGGTTGTGGTTTTTTGTAAAAAATTGTCGTCACCCTTTATCCAGCCATCTTTGGCGAGACTACTTTGCACGTTTTTTATTATATTCTCACGAGAAGGACTATTTTCTCTTGTTGTCAGTTTTTGATAGGGGACTAGGTTGGGCGGGATTGGTCCATCTATCGGCACCCCGTATCCAAAAAGAACTTCCTGCACTATTTTTTCTTTGTCTATTGCCTGATCGATTGCCCTGACCACGACCTTGTCGGTAAAGATTTGATTTTGGTTTTGGTTAAAGAAGAGCCCGAATATGCGTGGAAGAATAAAAGAGTCTATCAGATAATTCCTTTCCTTTAGGATATCTGCATTAAGGGGAGTGATGGAACTTATTTGTTCGACTTCTCCGCCCTCAAGGCCTTTGATTGAATCATCTTCATTTGAATAAAAATGTAAACTGATTGTATTGATGTATGGTTTGCCCAGGGCGAATTTGTCGAAGGAGGTCAACTCAAAAGAATTTATAGCTCCGGAAGATTCTTTGGCTGAGTTTTTTATCATATAGGGGCCGGATCCAATCGGGGAAGTGTTTGCCGCATTTAATTCTATTGGGGAATCTTTCCAGATAGACGCCGGCATTATGCCGAGGGTCGCATTTTCAAGAAACAATGGATAGGGTTGTCTTAGGGTAAATTGTATTGTTTTGTCGTCAATTTTTGTAACACTTACTCCAGCCCACTCTATCCGGTGAGGGCTGTTGATGGCTGTGTCCTTAACTTCATTAATAGTGAAAATGATATCGTCGACGGTAATCGGGTCTTCGTTTTGGAAATATATTTTATCTTTTAGGGTAAAGGTGTAATTTAGACCATCCTTCGATACCTCATATTTTTCTGCCAAATCAGGAACGATGTCCCCGTCACTGTTTTTTCTCATCAGCCCGGAATAAACAAGGGAGACTAGATCCTGGTCGGCAGGAGAATTTGCCAATACCGGATTTATAAAGCGGGGAGTCCCGATGATTCCTTCAGAGAAAGAACCTCCGTATGTAGGCACACTTACCATAAAGTATCGATTGACGCTCTGTAGGATGGCTAGGGTGCTTAAAAGGAGGATGGCCAGGAGCCCGATAAAAACAATCCATTCTTTTTTTGAAAAGTAAGCGATTGCCTCGTTGATCTCGTCTCTCTTGGGCAATTTAAAATTGCGTATTCGACTATAAATTTTTTCCATATAAGAAGTTATTTGAGTTTTGTTTTAAAAACGCGCTTTTATTATTATAGACAAAAGTGCGAATAAAGCAAAAAGAATTCCACAAACAATGGATAGGTAAAAAAGAAATTTTTCAAAACCTCGGCGGGTATGATGAAAAGAAGCAGCATCGCTTCCCCCTAAAGCACCCCCTAAACCCGCGGCAGATTGCTGAAGCAATATGGCGGTAATCAATATTACAGAAAGAATAATCTGCGCATATGGCAGAATTTTTATAACTAAACTCATGTGGACATTATTGCATGTTTGCCTCGAAATTGCAAAGGGCGCCAAAAAGCCCACAAAATCGGCTTTTTGGCGCCAGTTCCCCCTAAAAATAGTTTTCCACAGGTGTTTTATTGACCATACCGGGAAATGCTATAATAAATTCAGACCAAACATTCTGAGAGCAATCTCAAAAATGTTTGGAAAAACAAATATTTGTTCTTCCATTCCAGACCACCCTTGCAGTTCTTTCATTATAGAGAATAACCACTTACAAAGCCTTAGACTTTTTCTAATAATATTTGTAACTTCGCTTATTCTCAACAATTTTGGCATCATTCTTCTCTTGATGCCTATCTATACAAGGGGGAGGTTCGGCTATTGCTGAATCTCCCTCTCTCCATTTTTACCCGGTTTTCAATTTTTTAAAAAACATATATAATAGATAAATGAAAAAAGAAATTTCAATTTTGGGTTTGTTTCAAAAATTATTCCATAATTTTAATTCACGGGCGATGAAAGATGCCACCCTGGCATACAAGAAACATTTAGACGACGGGGGTAAAATGTTCCTGGCGATGGGGGGCGCGATGTCCTCTGCGCAGATGGGCATCACTTTGGCGGCGATGATTAGGGAAAACAAAATGCATGCTGTTTCCTGCACTGGCGCAAATTTGGAAGAGTCAGTTTTCCGATTGGTGGCGCACGATAGCTACAAAGATTATCCTGATTATCGATATTTCACCAAAGAAGACGATGAAGCGATTTTGAACAGGGGCGAGAGGCGAGTGACTGATACTTCCATTCCGGAAGAAGAAGCTTTCCGTGTTGTAGAGCCGATTATATTAAAACGTTGGAAAGAAGCGGAAGCGAAGGGCGAGCGATATTTTCCGCACGAATATTTTTATCAAATTCTCCTCTCGGACGAATTGAAAGATAAATATGAAGGTGATCCGGAACATTGCTGGCTTCTCGAGGCAGCGAAAAAGAATTTGCCCATAGTGGTGCCGGGTTGGGAGGACTCCACTCTCGGAAATATTTTTGCCGGTTATTGCAAGGCGGGGGAGGTGAAGCCGAGTGTGATGAAAACCGGGGTGGAATACATGATGTATCTTTATGATAAATATACGGAATTGGCGAAAGATGGTCCGGGGTTAGGATTCTTCCAAATTGGTGGCGGCATCTCCGGAGATTTCCCGATTTGTGTAGTGCCTTCCATAAAATACGATTTGAAAAAACCGGTTCGCCCCTGGGGGTATTTCTGTCAGATTTCTGACAGCACCACTTCCTATGGCTCATACTCCGGCGCAACCCCAAATGAAAAAATTACTTGGGATAAACTGACGAAAGATACTCCGATGTTCGTCATCGAGTCTGATGCGACGATTGTCGCCCCCCTTATGTTCGAAGCGATTTTGGACAGATATACTTTAAGTGAAAAATAAAGAATATGCATGAAGGATTTAAGGTCCCCAAATTAGAATACCTAAAAGAAGGAGTGAAGCCCATTATGGTTGCTGTCGGCACTTATGAGGATTTCGGCATGCGCTCATACCTTAAAGCCTTCCCCGAAGGAGTGGAAAATAATCCTAAGCACGAAGTTGATTTTAAAGGATCTCCGGAAGAATTAAAAAAGGGAAATTTTTTAAATGGAGGACATGAGACGTATGTTTTCTCTCCACTCGATGGTTTGGATAAATATTCCAGAGAGTTTTTTGATTGCACTGTTCTCGTTGTTGCTGGTGTTGACAAAAATACCGGGGAGAATATTTCTTGGCTGAGTCACCAGGATCCAAAAAAATTTTTGACTGATAAAAAAGAGGACTTCATCCGCGACCTAAGACAGCGACTGCTAGAGGCCAAGGAGGCGTGTGAGCCTGGGACCATCGATGCCACACTCGTGGGTGGAAATTACTTTTCTAAATATCTCCATCGGGAAAAACCACTGCACAAGAAAAATTATCTCGATTCTGTTAGTTTGCTTTCCGGGGAGGTAGAAAAAGTTCTGGGTTTCAAACCTAGAATTATAAATGGACCAAAAGAAACCGGCGGACACGATAGCGTTTATTTTGATAATAAAAACAAGCGACTTTACCTTATGAGGGTGAAAGTAAATTCACAAATTAATAGCTTTACAAGGGATGATATCAGTGATAAGGAAGACAAGGGAGACTCGACAGATTTTGCTGAACTCAAATTAAAATAAAAATTTTTTGCTCCGTAAGGCGACAATATCTAAGCTGAATCAGAACCATGGTATATGACCCTGACTGTTGCTCGTCTTTCTGTGCTTAAGGCGAAATACGGGATAAAATAGTGGCTATTTCTTTTGGTTAAGTTCATAATTAAGCTATTATAATTAACATTATTATCTAATTAAACAATTTTATGCTTACAACAATTGCGACTATCTTGGTGGTTCTGTGGCTTCTCGGTTTTTTAGGTTTTCATGTTCTGGGAAGCTTTATTCACGTTCTTCTTGTGATAGCCATCATTCTCTTTTTGATTCGGATTATTCAAGGAAGAAACCCACTGCAATAAAATTTTCCTCTTGTGCTAAAATGGCGAGATGGGTTATATCCACGTCAAAGTTACTGCCGGGGCGAAAAAAGAATCTTGGAGAAAGAAATCCGAAGATCATTTCGAGGTATCGGTGAAAGAAAAAGCGGAGCGCAATATGGCGAACACTCGTGTCTTGGAACTCGTAGCGGAACATTTTGAAGCTTCATTAAATAAGGTTAGAATTATAAACGGGCATAAACATCCCAGCAAGCTTTTAATTGTTGAAGATTAAATATATGCGGAATATCTTTTACAAATTCGGCAGAAACTTTCTGGGTGTTTTTCGCGGGAAGAATCTTCTTTGGCATCTTCTCGCGATAATTCTCACTTACTTTCTCGTTGTTTCCGGTTTTGATTGGAAATATTTTGTTTTTTTCAATGGCACCACCCTCCAGACGATTCTTTTTTCTGCAGCAGTCCTAGGCGGACTTTTGCCGATACTTTTACCAGTTCTTTTTTACGTGGTAGGGAGGTTGAAAAGCAACATGATGTTCCAAAAGACCGCTTACGCCATTTTTCAAGCAGCGGTTCTGGGCTCAATCATTTCTTCCATTTACAAAGCTTTCACCGGCCGGCTGCAACCGGCGCTTCATTCTTCGAGCTTGGTTGACATCAGCCATAGTTTTCAATTTGGTTTCCTAAATCACGGTATCTTTTGGGGCTGGCCATCATCGCACACCACCATCGCTTTTGCCGTCGCCGTCACTCTTTTTGTTTTGTATTCGAAAAATATTTATATGCGAATTTTTGCCATCGTTTTTGCTCTATATATAGGTATCGGTGTTTCTATGAGTATCCATTGGTTCTCCGACTTCGTGGCTGGGGCGATTATCGGTTCGGTCATCGGCTACGTTGTCGGTAAGGCCTTTTGGGCTTGAGTGAATCCTTAACCATAGATCAAATTGAGGTGTTATAATATATTTATATGGATAAATTAAAAATAAAAGTTATTTTAGCTAGTATCCGCAGTAATCGTTTTGGGGACAAGCCGGCATATTGGATCACCGCGCTTGCAGAGCAAATACCGGAATTTTCGGTGGAGCTTTTAGACCTTAAAAATTATATGCTTCCGATGTTTGCCGAAGTTACTTCTCCGGCGCAAGTGACGGGCGACTATGCGAATCCGGAAGTGAATAAGTGGGCGGCGAAGATTGCCGAGGCGGATGGTTTTATTTTTGTTACTCCGGAATATAATCACGGGTATCCCTCATCTTTAAAAAACAATCTTGATTACATATATAAGGAATGGAATAAAAAGCCGATGTGCGTCGTTTCTTATGGTGGCACCGGTGGTGCCCGGGTGATAGAACAACTACGCACGGTTTGTGTTGAATTGCAGATTGTTTCGATACGAAATAGCGTGAACATTATGAGCCCCTGGAATCTGGTGGAGATGGATGGATCTCTCAAAGCAGGAGTATTTGATGGTTATGTAAAAACTGCGCAAAACATGCTGGCCCAGCTGTCCTGGTGGGCAAAAGTCCTCAAAGAAGCACGTAGTAAAAAATAAATATGGATACTAAATCGAGATCTGCCTTAAAGGCGATTACTTGGAGAATTTTGGCGACGCTTATTACCGGCACTGTCGTGTTTATTTATACTGGTAAAATTGTTGAATCAAGCGTGATAACTCTGACGGTGGCTATTATTTCGACCCTTGCTTATTATCTGCATGAAAGATTCTGGGCGTGGATTAAAAAGTAAAAAATACAATGATAGTAAAACGTAAAGATGGATATCATGTGGTTTCAGAGAAGGGCAAGAATTTAAGCGGGCCGTATAAGGCGCGCGCCGAAGCCGTCAAAAGACTAGGGCAGGTTGAATATTTCAAGCATAAAAAGTAGAAAAAATTATTAAAAAACAATTTCACCGTGAATTTAGGCCAAAAGTAGACAAAATTCACGGTATATTGACTTTTAAACGTGAATTTGCTATGATGGTGCTATATGGCACTATCGGGTGAAATAAAACAAAAAATTGATAAACTCAAGCAAGAATATGATTCTTTAAGGAAAGGCAAGGAGTCTCTTTTGGATATTGTATTTGAAGCAGAACTTCCTGAATCAGTTTCCAACTCAAATGCTATCGAAGGATCAACATTGAGTATTGCAGAAACAGAAAAGATTTTGTTAGAGCTTGAAGTATCACGAGAAGTTTCAGTGCGAGAAGTATTTGAAGCAAAAAATCTTGCTCGTGTTTTTGAATATATAAAAAACAAAATTAATGGAAAAGATATTGATAAAGAATCGATACTTTTTATTCACAAAATGCTTTTAACGAACATTCGAGA
Source organism: Minisyncoccota bacterium (assembly GCA_041665885.1). GTDB lineage: Bacteria > Patescibacteriota > Minisyncoccia > Phycocordibacterales > UBA9973 > UBA9973. Next base: position 14,413 of record JBAYHY010000005.1, on the reverse strand, counting down.
TGACATAGCCGGAAGATTCCGCGCGCAACATGAATATGTGCGAGTAAGTGATCATGTCGCGCCTGCCCCAGAACATATTGAAGCGATGCTTGGCGCGCTAATTTTAGAATATTCTGGCATCCACAATCTGCATTTTTTAGAAAAAATTAGTCGTTTCCATCTAGAATTTGAACACATTCACCCATTTAATGATGGCAATGGGCGGATGGGTCGTGTTTTGATAAATTACCAATTGATGCAATTAGGGTTTCCGTCAATAATTATTCGCGACAAGGAGAAAGATATTTATTATGATTCATTCAAGGAATACAGAGATAGCAACAAAAAGAAAAGTTCAATAATGGACAAAGTTCTCTCTCTTTCATTAATTGAATCCTTTCACAAAAGAATTGCATATTTAAAAGGATTAAATATCATACGATTGTCTGAGTATGCAAAAATGATAGGAGAAAAATCATCTATATTATTAAATAAAGCAAAACGCCAAACCATTCCTGCTTTTCGTGAAAAAGGTGTATGGAAGATAGGTATTCCTCATAAGTAAAAAATAAAAATAATTATTAAAAATTGATTTTTAATATTATTATAAAAACTCTCGTTTAGTATAGAATAGGATAATGCTAGGAAATTCAAGGAACCTATATTTGCACGTGGATGGGGATTCTTTTTTCGTGGCTTGCGAGCTCACGAAGCATCCGGAATACAAGGGGAAACCTGTCATTGTGGGCGCGGACCGAGGCATAGCCGTCGCCATGAGTAGGGAGGCGAAGAAGCTCGGCGTCACTCGTGGTATGCCCGTTTTCCAGATTAAGAAACTTTTTCCCGAGGTGATAACTCTCCCGCATCATTTTGATTTATATAACGAGATTGCGGAGGGTCTGCATAGAATTTTAGAATCATATTTTCAAACGATTGAAGTGTATAGCATCGATGAATGTTTCGCTCTCGTGGAGCCCTCGGAAGTGAAATATTTTGGCGATGAGAAAAAGCTTCTCCTAGAATTAAAACAAGAGATAGAGAAAACTTTAGGCGTCACGTATTCTATAGGTCTTGCTCGGACGAAAGCTCTCGCGAAGCAGGCCTCGAAGCTCGAGAAGCCGGGTGGCGTCGTGATGCTCCTTACGAAAGCGGATGAAATGCAAGCACTTAAAAGGACGCCGATAGACGACATCTGGGGCATAGGCAGGCAGACCGTCCCTCGCCTCCGAGGGCTCGGCCTCTCGACTGCCTATGATTTCATAAATTATTCCGAAAAGGAAATTGAGAAGAATTTCTCCGAGCCCTTGCGCGAATTGCAGAGGGAACTTAGAGGGGAGCAAGTTTTCGGAGTAAAAGGGGACGCCGATCCGCGAGACCAGAAATCCATCCAGTCCACTTCCACTTTCCGCCCCGCCTCTACCGACCCGAAGATAATCTGGCAAGAGATAGCTCGAAATGCCGAGCGCGCTTGTGAGAATGCGCGCTCTATCCTGCTCGTCTCGAACAAGGTCTCCTTCTTTGTGAAAAATAGTGATTTCAAATATAAAACAGATGAAGTGAAGTTGCCTCTATATACTGCCGATCCGGGAGTAGTTTTGAATGCGATTGAAATGAAACTCTTGAAACTTTTAAACAAGCGTGAACGCATTCGTTCCACGGGAGTAATTTTACACAATCTCACCCGCGAGGAGAATGTCCCGCTTGATTTATTCGGCAGACAAGACAAAATGTTGAAGGGCCTCGTTGTAGAAGAAGTGGCAGATAAAATTCGCAAAAAATACGGCGCGAGCGCCATCAAACGCGTTGCGTCACTGAAACGCAGGGAGTAATTATTTAAAATCAATTTTTTCTCAGGTCCTCGGTTTCCTGGGTCCCACCCCAGCCAGACCGTTCGAAAAAATTATTTTTAAAATTACTCCTTTAAATGGGACCTGTCCCGTTAGAGGCAGGGCTCGCTGAAGGCGTGCCCGCAGGCTCTAATGGGATTGAATTTAAGGGCGTAGGAGAGTATGATGTAAGTAATATATTACGTAATATTTTACTTATGCCTACACGCAAAATCGGAGAAACGAATATAAGGAAAATCACCAAAGTGGGTCGGGCTTCTTTGGCCGTTACCTTGCCGATAGATATGGTCCGCAAACTGAAATGGCGGGAGCGCCAAAAAATTGTGGTCAGCAAAAAGGGGAGCCAATTAATAATAAAAGACTGGAAATCTGGGAAGTAGTTTTATAAAATGAACATGAAAAAAGGGAATGATAAAATGAAGATCGTGTTTATTGCTGGACCCTATACGGGGGATGGAACGATAGAAGCTATTGAGAGAAACATCAGGGAGGCTGAAAAATACCAAATCGCTTTGGCGAATAAAGAAATTGGCTTTTTCTGTGCACATAACCATACTGAGCATTTTAGTAGCAAAAAGGGAGCAACTCCGCCGGAAAAATTCTATTATGATTTAGATTTTCAATTTCTTATGCGTGCAGCAGATGCGGTGTTGGCTATGCCGAACTGGGAAAAATCATTAGGTGCAAAAAGAGAAGTAGAATGGGCAAGAGAACAAGGGATTAAAATCTTTTACCCGAAATACCCGGTCGATATTGAAGATATTATTGTGTGGGCAAAACACTAATAGCTAGTTATATGAAAAACATAGATGATTTAATAAAAAGGATAATGGTATTTAGAGACGAGAGAGATTGGAAACAATTTCACAACCCAAAAGATTTGGCGATTTCTCTTTCTCTTGAGGCGGCAGAAGTTTTAGAGCATTTTCAATGGAAGTCAAAAGAAGAAGTTGAAGAATATATAAAAACACACAAGGAGCATATTGGCGAAGAACTCGCTGATGTTTTTTACTGGATTTTACTAATGAGCCACGATTTAAAAATTGACATTATCGATGCGTTAGATAAAAAAATAAAAAAGAATGCTGAAAAATATCCTGTAAAGAAGGCAAAAGGAAAACATACCAAATATAACAAACTTTAATTTGTGATAGTTTATCAATCAACAAAAGAGGATTTTTTAAAAGATGCATCTAGCGGGTGTATTGAGGATATTATTCGTGAATCTGTAAAGCTAAAATTAAATAAAAATGTTGGTAACAATGAATATATTTCTTGGAAAAATTCTCTTGGCTCGATGTACCACATTATAAATAATGAACTTATTCCGAACGATTCTGGAATTGCGATTGAGTACTCGATACCAAGAACAAAAAATAGAATAGATTTTATTATAACTGGCCAAGATGAAAATAATAATGATAAAGTAATTATTATTGAGCTGAAGCAATGGACGGACATTGAAATTACTGAAAAAGATGCTGTGGTTCTGACCCGCTTTCAACAAGGACTCAGTGAGGAACTCCACCCTTCATATCAGGCTTGGTCTTATGCGGCACTTTTGTTTGGTTTTAATGCAACGGTTTACAATGAAAATATTGGCTTACAACCATGTGCATATTTACATAACCATATTGATGATAACGTCGTTAAAAATTCTTTTTATAGTGATTATTTACAAAAAGCGCCGGTTTTTTGTAAAGGTGAGAAAGAAAAACTCCAGAATTTTATTACAAGATTTATAAAACATGGAGACAAGACCAACATAATGTATCGTATTGATAACGGAGAAATCCGTCCATCAAAAAATCTCGCAGATAGTATGGTATCCATGATTAAAGGCAATCAAGAGTTTATTATGATTGACGATCAAAAAATTGTATATGAAACAGCTCTATCTTTGGCGAGAAAATCTAGTAAAAGTAATAAAAATGTTTTAATCGTAGAAGGAGGTCCAGGTACTGGTAAGTCTGTTGTTGCAATTAATCTACTCGTCCAGATAACAAAACTTGGACTAAACACTCAATATGTAACAAAAAATGCAGCTCCACGAGCTGTTTTTGAAAGCAAACTAACCAGGACGCTAAAAAAGACCGAAATTTCAAATATGTTTACGGGATCAGGTTCATACATAGGGTGTGACTCAAATACTTTTGACTGTTTAATTGTTGATGAGGCTCACAGACTTAATGAAAAGTCTGGTATGTTTAAAAATCTTGGCGAAAATCAAATAAAAGAAATAATAGAAGCCTCAAAATCCTCAATCTTTTTTATTGATGAAGACCAAAAAGTAACCTGGCATGATATTGGGAAAAAGGAGGAAATTGAAAAATGGGCAAATAAAATCGGAGCAAAAGTTCAAAATCTTAAACTCGAGTCACAGTTTCGCTGCAATGGATCAGATGGATATCTGTCATGGCTTGATAATATTCTTGGGATAGAGGATACGGCAAATACTACATTAGAGGGCATAGATTATGATTTCAAGATTGTTGACTCACCTAACGAATTAAGGGATTTAATTTTTGATAAAAATAAAATAAACAATAAAGCTAGACTTGTTGCAGGGTATTGCTGGAATTGGATAAGTAAAAAAGATAAAAAATTAAATGATATTACTATCCCAGAATATAATTTTGGAATGAAATGGAATCTTGCGAGCGATGGAAATATTTGGATTATTTCTCCAAAATCTGTAAACGAAATAGGGTGTATCCACACATGCCAAGGGTTAGAGGTAGATTATGTTGGGGTTATCGTTGGAAATGATTTTATTGTGCGAAATGGGGAAGTGGTTACTAATCCTAGTAAGCGTGCAAAGACGGATGCGTCATTAAAAGGATACAAGAAAGAATTAAAAGAGAATCCAGAAATTACAACCGAAAAAGCAGATGCAATTATAAAAAATACTTACCGAACTCTAATGACTCGAGGGATGAAAGGATGTTATGTATATTTTACAGACAAGGAAACAGAAAAATTTTTCAAAAGTAGGATCAGAAATATTCCTTCAGATATTAAAACAGTTGTGCAAAAAATTATTTCTCCCTACACAAAAGAGATGATAGGTATTCCATTGGTAGGTTCTGCTCCTTGCGGTGAACCGTTATTAGGAGAAAGTAATATTGAAGAAATAATAATGGTAGAGAAAAGTAAAATTAAACCAGGAGCGAAGTATTTTATTGTTAAAGCAAAAGGAGATTCCATGGATAAGGTTGGAATTAATGATGGAGATCTTGTGCTTTGTAGGTTTTCAGAAAAGGCGGAGACGGGCGATAGAGTAGTTGCTTTGCTTGGTGGTGAAAATGTAACAATAAAAATGTACGATAAAAAAGATGGACTTAGAATTTTATTACCAAAAAGTACAAATAGTATTCACCAGCCAATAATGCCAGAAGAAGGGGACAGTGTTCAAGGTATTGTGCAAGAGGTAATTAAAAAAATTAACGAAGAATAATTATGAACTATTTTAGAAAATACCGAAATCAACTATCATACACAAGTAATTTAATATTTAAATACATAGAAATATCTACTGTTTCAGGTATTTTAATAGCGATCATAGCTTATTCTAATTGGAATAACATTTATAAGAACATATTTTCAGGTATTTTAGCTTTTGCAATTATAATTAGAATCTTTGTTGATGTCGATTTGTTTTTTATAGAAAAACTAGAAAAAAATAAGAAATCATTAATTTTACAAATAATTATAACTCTGTTTATTTCCTCAATGTTATATTATTTTATATCTTCTCTTTCAGATATAGTTATTAATTTTGAATTGAATTTATTTACTTTGATTTAGTTTTATTAAAGTTTTCAAAAGATTCTTATTGGACGAAAACTAGCTAGAAAGTTTTTAGCTAGAACTCAAAGAATCTTAAGCAAGCATCATTCTTGCTTAATTACTAGAGGAAATAGAAATTGTAGAAAATTTAAGTAAAAGTATTAATATATGAGTAGAACAAATTGTATTGATAGAGCTGGACAGATATTAATCTTTTGCATTTGGATTGAGAAAAGATTAGTTGATTTATTAATACTTAAAAAACACCCACGACTAATTAAATCACTAAATTCAAAAGGATCTATACCACGTACGATGGTGAAAAGTAGATTTATTTATTGGGAAAAATCTTCTTTTCCTATTTTAAATGAATTTATGAAAGAATTTCAGCCTAAAAAGGATTGGAAAGAAAATTTAGAAAATATTTTTATATGGAGAGATATAATTGCGCATAGTTATATTTCTTTGTATAAACCATATTTGCTTTACAGACCAAACACAAAAATAATGGGCAAGAAACCACATGAACTAAGAAAAAAATTAGGTCTTACAAAAAAAATAAATAAAAAATATTCGAATAAATTTACTCTTCTTTTAAGATTATCAGATGAAGAAAAATTTATTAATATGATTAAAGTAATTGAAGAAATAGATAAAATATATTTGAAATATGAAGCAGAAAAAATTGGAATAAATTATGAAAAGATTAGATAAAAATTTTAATTCCTGCTTAATCTAAAGTTACAAAAAGGTTATAATAAAATAATGGTTAAGAAATACATTGCATACGTAAAAGATAATCCACCTGCCTGCGCAGGCAGGAAGAATTTGTGGTTTAAGCGTAAGCTTTATGGCTGGGGCTGGGTGCCTGTACGCTGGCAGGGGTGGCTGGTGATAATCGTCGGCATAGCTATCTTAGTTGCTGGTATTCAGATTGGGGAGGCCGATGATGCACCTGGCGCAGCTCTACTAGGCGCCTTGTTGATGACTGCTCTCATATTTGTTTTTGGGTATTGGAAAGGAGAGAAACCCCGCTGGCAATGGGGCCCGCTAAGAGATAAAAACTAACCCCTAATTTAACATTTTAACATTCTCAAGAACGTGAGAATGTCCCGGTATTCTTTAATCTCTAATTCGCGCGAATAGGCGAATAGTTTAGAAAATCATTAACTATGTTAAAATATGTATATGCATGACAAATCAGTTGGCTTAATTCCTCTGGCGAAAGATGAGGCAAATCAAATCATGTGCCTTGCTGTGCAACATGCAGGGGAACACTGGGGCTTTCCAAAGGGTCATTTTAATCCCGGAGAAACGCTTGACCAAGCGCAAAGGCGTGAGTTTCATGAGGAAACAGGGCTATCCCCAGAAAAGATTTTTCTGGAGCCTATTTTTAAAAATGTTTATTCTTTTGAGAAAGAAGGAAAAATAATAAACAAAGAAGTAAATTATTGTTTAGCGGTGTTAAACAAAAAAGAACCAGTTATTCCTGCCGAATTTAGCCAGGAGATTTCTCGAGCTGATTGGTTTTCTTTTGATGAGCTGATTAACCTTGTGCAATTTGAAGACGCTAAGGTATTTCTAAAAGAAATCAAACAATATGTTCTTGAGCACGAAAGGGAATTATTTAAAAAATAACTTATCGAAGAGGACCCCAGAAGTAAAAAATAAAGTCGAATGCGCATTATTTTTACTACGGGGCAGGAACATTTGAACCCTTCGGCAGGCTCAGGGCAGGTAAGCGAAGGAAAATGATTTAAGTCTAGACGAAGCAGAAGAACTTCAAAATTAACATTCCAACATTCTCAAGAATGTGAGAATGTCCCGGTATTCTCTAATCTCTAATTCGCGCGCTTGTCCGCCTCTGGAGGGAATAGGCGAATAGTTTAGAAATAATGAATAGTGATATAATAAAATTATGAAAAAAGAAATACACCTTTTAATTTTAACTGGTTCTACGGGTGTCGGAAAATCTAGCACGGCGGATGCTATTTCTAGGATTCTTACAAAAAAATCAATTAACAATGCGGTTATTGATCTTGATTATTTAAGATACGCGTATCCTAGACCAAAGAGTGATCCATTCCACACGAAACTCGGGTACAAAAATCTTGCCAGTGTTTGGAAAAACTATAAAAAAGTTGGAGTTACGCATTTTATTATTCCGAACGTAGTAGAACAAAAGAAAGATTTAGAAAATATAAAATTAGCCATATCAAACGATGCCAACATTCAAGTAGTTTTTTTAAAAGCAAACGTAAAAATTATTCATAGTCGTTTAAAAAACAGAACAAAAGACGAATCCTTGCAATGGCACCTAGATCGCGCGATTGTTTTGAGTAAAAAATTAGAACATGCCCACGTAGAAAACTTTTTTGTTAATACAGAAAATAAACCCATTAATAAAGTTGCAGAAGAAATAATTTCAAAAACCGGGTGGGCAGTTTAAATTTCTTAAACACACGAGGATAGTTTTTGCATAAAAAAGGATAAAAAATAATATATGGACGAGGACCCCAGAAGTAAAAAATAAAGTCGAATGCACATTATTTTTACTACGGGGCAGGAACATTTGAACCCTTCGGCAAGGGCTTCGACTGAGCTCAGCCGAACGTCCTCAGGGCAGGCCTCATTTTCTATTCTCTAATTCGCGCGAATAGGCGAATAGTATGCTTTGTGCTAAAATATTAATGTGACCGAAAAAGAACTTGAAAAAATTCTAAAAGCTTTGGCCAACAAGCGACGACTCTCTATCCTAAAATTTATTAAAAAGACCGACCGCGCTTCGGTGGGGGAAATTGCCGGAGCCATAAAGTTATCATTCAAGGCAACCTCAAAACACCTGATGATTCTTTCCAATGCGGATATTTTAGAGAAGGAGCAGGTCAGTCTCACCGTGCTTTATTCTTTACCAAAAAACGCCAATCCAATTGTTTCAAAGATTTTATCCTCCCTCTAATCCAATCTCTAATTCGCGCGAATAGGCGAATAGTTTAGAAATAATGAATAGTGATATAATAAAATTATGGATGCACTTTTGGAAAAAATTAATAAGCTGTATGGACTAAGTGTGCATTCTCCTGAAAAAGTTACAAAAGGTCTTCTTACTGAAAATCACGTTCTTACTGAGGGTGATAAAAAATATTTTCTCAAAAGATATCGCTTTGACAGCAAGAAAGAAATAGAAGAAATACATTTGGTTAAAAAATATTTTGCCAGTGGGGGTATTCCTGTAATCCTACCAATTTTAAATAAGGAACTAAATACTTTTTTTGCTTTTGAAAACAAATATTTTGCCTTATTCCCATTTGTTGAAGGTAGACAGCTTGAGCTAGATTCACTTACTGATACAGCAATAATATCGCTTGGAGAAATGCTCGGTAAAATTCATTTACTGGGGAAAGAAGCAAAACTATCTATAACCGACGATTTTGGTGCATGGGATAAAGAAAAAGTGCTCGCAAAATTCGAAAATATTACCGCTATGATATATCAGCAAAAAGAATTAAGTGATTTTGATAAATTAGCGCTTGAAGATTTAAAAAGGAGAAAATTTTTAGTAGAATCAAATTCAATAAATTTTGAAGATTTAGGTTTAAAAAATGATCACTTAATACAGGGAGATTATCATACAGGCAATCTGTTTTTTGATGATTATGACCACGTTTCTTCTGTATTTGATTTCGAAAAGGCTAGATACGCACCTAGGGTGTTTGAGTTAGTTCGTTCTCTTGCGCATATATTTTTTCAGAATGATTTTAGTCCCGGAAATATTACCAAGGCAAAACTATATCTTAATTCATATTTAAAGATTTACCCTATTTCAAGAGGTGAAATTGAAAAAGGATTTAAAATATACTATTTAAAAATGTTACACAGCTCTTGGGTTCAAAGTGAGCATTATTTGAAAAATAATTATCGAGTAGATCATCTTTTAGCTGGAAATTTTGAACGTATAAAATATCTCTCAGAACATTTGGAAGAATTAATTAATAAACTTATGATATTATAGATTTATGTCCGAATGCTATAAAGGAAACAGGGGGGCGGGGTGGAATTATGGAGGAGCGAATTGGAAACTCAGTCGCTCCAAGATTGATTTGTTTTTGGAATGCCCGAGATGTTTTTATATTGATAACAAAATGGGAGTGAAACGGGTGCCTGGTTTTCCTTTCTCTCTAAACAGTGCGGTGGACCATTTGCTCAAACAAGAATTCGATATTCACCGAGCAAAAGACCAACAGCATCCACTGCAAAAAGAGTATGGTATTGATGCGAAGCCAGCTCCGCACGAAGAACTGGATGAATGGCGCAGAAATTTCGGCGGGATAAAATATTTGCATGAGGCGACGGGGATGCTCATCTCCGGCGCGATTGACGACCTTTGGATAGATAGCAAGGGGGAATATATCGTGGTGGATTATAAAGCGACGGCGAAAGAAGAGGCGGTGACGGAGCTAGATAAAGAATGGCAAGACGGATACAAAAGACAAATGGAAGTGTATCAGTGGCTTCTGCGGAAAAATGGTTTGAAAGTTTCCGACACGGGGTACTTCGTTTATTGTACGGGCAAGCTTGACCGCGAGGCTTTTGATAAAAAATTGGATTTCGATGTGAACCTAATCGCTTACAAGGGCGACGATTCTTGGATAGAGAAAACTCTTTTCAAAATAAAAGAATGCCTGGAGAGTGACGAGATACCGAAAGCGGGGAAGGGTTGCGACTGGTGCACGTACTGGAACGCGAGAAAGGAAATAGAAAAGTAGTATAATAAAGGCATGAAACTAAAAAAGATTGAGATATTGTCGTTTGTTTTAGTCCTCGCGACTTTCGTCGCGGCTGTTTTGATTTATCCATATATGCCCGATAAAATAGTTTCACACTGGGGACTAAATAATCAGGCGAATGGCTATATGGGGAGATTCTGGGGAGTCTTCCTCTTGCCCATGATTATGCTCGGATGTTCTGTTCTGTTTATGGTAATTACTCGTGTCGATCCAAAAAAGGAAAATATTCAAAAATTTGAAAAGTATTTTGATATGTTTATTTTGTCGTTTCTTCTTTTCTTCGCTTATGTCTATGCGTTGATGATTTTCTGGAATTTGGGTTATCATTTTATTTTGATTCAATTTATGGCGCCGGCTCTCGCCTTTTTGTTTTATGTTGCTGGGGTGATGATATCGCATGCCGAGCCGAATTGGACCATAGGCATCAGGACTCCCTGGACGCTTTCAAGTGAAGACGTTTGGCACAAGACACATCGGCTGGGAGGTAAACTGTTCAAGGCTGTCGCAATCATTTCTCTTCTGGAGATAGTGATGCCTCAATATTCTGTTTATATTATTTTATTTCCGATTTTAGCTACCGTTATTTATTTGTTCGCGTATTCTTATGTTGAATATCACAAAAAATAAATGGTATAATCAAATAGGTTGATTTATTAATAGTTTGCCCTCCGATGAATCGAAGGGTTAATCAAAAAGGAATTTTATGGCAGATAAAAAAGTTTCCGCGTTTATGAAGCCGATGAATATTAGTCCAGACTTAGCAGCTGTCGTAGGCGCAGGCCCAATGCCTCGTTCTGAGGTGGTGAAAGCTTTGTGGGTATATATCAAAAAGAATAATCTTCAAGATCCAAAGAATAAGCGTAACATCAATGCTGATGCGAACTTAAAGAAAATATTTGATGGCAAGGGAGTTGTGAACATGTTCGAAATGACCAAGCTTGTTTCAAAGCATCTTTCATAGAATTATTGTAGATTAACAAAAGTAGACAAAAACTGGAAAGTGGTATAATAGATGTATGAAAAAAGTACTATTTTTTGTCGTTATTATATTTATTATTATTGGGGTTTTTTATTTTATTAATAAAAAAGAAGCCATTGCTCCGGTGGTTGTTCCACCGTCGGCGACAGATACTAAATCGACGACGGTTGACACGGGGCCCGCAGAGCTCTGTTTTGCTAAATTTGGAACACCAGATAAAAATGGCTATTACGATAAATATACCCTACGGATGATATTGGATGGCGGAAAGGTAACGGGGGAGTTAAATTTATTACCTGCAGAAAAAGACAAAAAGACGGGCGAGATAGAAGGGACAGTTAGCGCCGTGGACAAAACTACGATGACGAGAACGGCGGATCTCTGGTGGTATGCATCTGCCGAGGGGATGAATGTAAAAGAACAATTAAAAATAATTTTTGGTGAGGGCACATCGAGTATCGGTATGGGTGAGATGGTTGACCGAGGGGATGGTGTTTATGTCTACAAGGATTTAAAAAATATTTCTTACACATTAAATCTCACTGATGTAGCTTGTGCAGATTTAGTCGAACGAGCAAACGTGGAAAATTATTTAGTGGATAGTATTGCTGATCTTTCTCCGGTAAAACCTGTTTTGGGTGGAAGTTGGTATGTAGTTTCGATGACGGTTAATTTAGAGAAAAATACTGGTACGGTCGTTTACGAAGATGGACACATCCAGGAAAACAAAACTTTTTCATATACGGTGGACGAAAAAGGAGTAGTGACCGGCATGATTATCAAATAATTAAGAAAATCTTATGGGAGAACTATTAAAAGGACGTTGGCCAGAACCAGAAAAAGAAAAAAGTCCGAAAATAAGACTTGAGTGGGCATTTGATACAAGCAAGAAATCAATTCAAAAAGTTAGCGAAGTAGGTAAAACTTTTCAGGAGAAACTTGTGGAGATAGGGTGGGAGGAGGATGAGGCCTGGGGGCTTTGTTATGGCCTTCAAGAGGCCGTGACGAATGCTTTTGTTCATGGAAATCTAGGAATACAAAAATTACTGAAAGATAAAGAGGGAAACACAAAGAGTACGGGTGCCTTGGTTGAAGCAGCGTTGGAAAAGCTGGCAAAAGCCACCGAGGAAGAAAAAAAAGATTTGAAAAAAAGGGTAGAAGTGACTGTTGAGATGGATAAAAATAGGGTTATTGTAAAAGTGAGAGACGAAGGACCCGGATTCAATTTCGATGATGTCAAAGACCCGACTTCTTCTGCTACTCCGGATGAAGAGTTGGAGGCAAGTGGGAGAGGGGTTTTTCTTATAAAAAAGTTTTTTAATTCGCGGGACTGTAAAAAAATTGTTGATGACGAAGGAAAAAAATGGAGTGAAGTAATATTAATAAGAGAAAAAGGGAAAGAGATTATTAATTAATAACTAAAAAATTATGGTAGACCCAACAAAAGTAGACATAAATCAATTACCGAAGAAATTCGTCGATGGCGCGATGGGCGGTTTTGGGAAGGATGTTTTTTCGTTTGCTATTACTTCCGGGAATAATCTGGATTCCTTCGCCACCACGCCACAAGTGATGAAAAGTATTTCTATCTGGATGAATAGGCAAATAGAGAATTATGAAAAGCAATTCGGCGCCATCGACATGACCCCGCCACAAATCGTGAGCCCACTACAAGTTTCTGATTTAAAAAGGCCGGGAGACGAAAAAGAAAATAATTAATCCAGGTCGTTCCAGACGACGAGTTTCCATTCATTAGGTCTTAACCAATGATGTTTGTAGGTGCAGATAGCCATGCCGGCATTATCTATCGGATTGAAATAAGAAAGACTATTGTACTCTGAGGCGGTGAGCTTTTCTCCGTGGAGCATGTAAGCAATTACCATTTTTAAGAAAATTTTATGGGTGACCATGATGATTTTTTTGTGATACCTGGTGGAGATAAAATATAATAATTTTTTCGCGCGCTTTTTTAAGTCGGAAAAATTCTCTTCGTCGGAAACTCGCAAGTCATCGTCGTGATAACTTACATCCATGCGGTCAATCATTCTTTTTATTTCCGGTTCGCCACCCCAGTGCCCGATGATTTCGGTAGGATTTTTTCTTTCCTTAAGTAGGTCAGTGTATTTTATTTTTAGATTAAGTTCTTTGGCTATTATCTCGGCTGTTTCCTTTGTGCGCAGAAAAGGGCTCGCGTAAATAATGTCTGGACGGCCTTTTTGTTTTGGGAAACGTTTGGCTGTAGCTAATGCTTGTTCCCGACCCTTTGCGGAGAGGGAACCACCTTCGCCTTGTCTTACTCCGGCAAGATTCGCCTCAGTTTGTCCGTGCCTTACAAAATATATTACTTTCGTTCCCATTCATATAATATAGCATGAAATAAGCCATTTTTCGGTAATTTTTACGCTTGACCCGGTAGTGAGACTTTGCATAGCAAAGCTCTACTGCCGGGTTGACACTGGCAAGCCCCTGGTATATACTTCTCCTTGCGTCTTTCCTTTAGTGGGATGACGTTTTAATTTGACCCTGCCTGCGCAGGCAGGCCTCTTTGATAAAAGAATAGGTTTTGAGAACAAGTGCAAGCTTGTTTGTTTTTTTGAGTAATGAATAATTTCAAAGAGCTAGGAACAACACATTTACAAAAACATTGCTGTTTTTTGTTTTGTTTCGTTCTATTTAACTTTTAGTTAGAGTTTGATCCTAGCTCAGGATGAACGCTGGCGGCGTGGATAAGGCATGCAAGTCGAACGGACCTCATTTTTCCCGAGATGCGATTATATCAAGTCAAAGGTCGTTTGAGGTTAGTGGCGAACGAGGTAGTAATACATAGGAACTTCCCCCAGAGTCGTGAATAATTCATCGAAAGATGGACTAATACACGATGGTCTCGCAAGAGTAAAGTTTTAACGCTCTGGGAAAGGCCTGTGCGGTATCAGCTAGTTGGTAGTGTAAAAGACTACCAAGGCTATGACGCCTAGGGGAGCTGAGAGGCTGACCCCCACCGATGGTACTGAGACACGGACCATACACCTACG
>JBAYHY010000004.1:0-50343 GCA_041665885.1 Minisyncoccota bacterium | reverse complement strand
CGGTAGCTATGTCGGGAATGGATAACCTCTGAAAGCATCTAAGAGGGAAGCCAGCTTCAAGATTAGGAATCGTTAAGAACCGTGAGAGATGATCACGTTGATAGGCTTTAAGTGTAAGCGCAGCAATGCGTTGAGCTGAGAAGTACTAATGTTTCGATTCCTGTTAAGAAATTTGTAAACCACACCCTGTCGCTCGCGAGCGACAGGGACAATTAAAATATTATTCTTCGCAAAGAATTTTCTTAAAACTGCGCCCTCGGAGTCAAAAGGACTGGGCCTGCTTTAGCAGGGAGGTACACGTTTTTTAAAAATTCTTTGTGAAGAATTTTGTAATCAAGTTTTCAGTGTTGGTGATTTGTCGCAAGGGAAACACCTCTTTCCATTCCGAACAGAGAAGTTAAGCCTTGTTGAGCCGATGATACTCTTCATGGGAAAAGTAGGCTGTCGCCAACACCGAGTACTTGATTCTAAAAAAACCAGTAATAAAATTACTGGTTTTTGTGTTGTGTTTTTAATAGTTGTATAATTAAAGGGTTATAAATTTATTAGTTAAATAAAATTTTATGAAAAAGGATAATGCACTTTTAATGAAGGAAGCGAGAGAAACTCTCGCGGGGAGGTGGGGGCTTGCGATAGGATTTTGTTTTTTATACATGTTAATAACGATCGTCGTACAATCTCCGCGTAAAATCGGGTCGCTCTTCGGTTTGGTGATTGGCGGTCCCATGCTTTTTGGACTAGCGACTTTTTCTTTGGCTTTTTCCAGAAAACAAGAAGCCTCTGTTTCTCAATTGTTTCTCGGGTTCAATGAATTCGGAAGAACTTTCGTAGCTTATTTTTTGAGGATACTTTTTATTCTTCTCTGGGCGCTCCTTCTGATAGTCCCCGGGATTATCGCAGCTCTGTCATATTCCCAAACATTTTATATTCTCGCAGAAGATAAAACGATTAGCGGGGGAGAAGCGATAAAGAAAAGTAAAGCAATGATGTATGGCAACAAGAAGAAATTATTTTTTCTCTGTTTAAGATTTTTGGGGTGGGCATTGTTAAGTATCTTAACCTTGGGAATAGGATTTCTGTGGCTTATACCCTACGTGCAGATAACGATGGCGAAGTTTTATGATGATATTTCCGGTAAAATGGTAGCTCCGAATCCTGCACCGGCTCAATAAGCATAAAAGTTCATTTTAACCAAAAAAGCCATATTTATATGGCTTTTTTGCTACTTGACTTTTTCATACTTCGTGTGATATAATAGAAAATGGAGGTGACAAATGAGAGAGATTTCGGGCCTTAGGGTCGTCTTTGCTGGTCTGTTTCTTGTGGGGGCTTTCTTGACTGCGAGTTGTGGTGAGATCCCCATGCGGGATTACACCACGACGGAAGTCATTGCCATTATCGTTTTTACGGCGATGTCGGTTGCCGCCACGTTCAGGATAGATGAGGCGATCATGGCGATCGTCTTCGGACGAAAAAGGACAAGTACAAACTAAAGGGGGGTGCTTAATGTTAGAAAAGGTTTTGGTTGTTCTTTTGTGCCTGTGTATATACATCGGGTATATTGCTACCCTCGCGATTGCCGTCATGCTCCTGGCGATTGCTCTGTGTCCAGGGGAGCTGGTGAAGAAATTCCCGGTTCCCCGGAGGTTCAGGAACCGGTTGCTCAAGTGGCAACGAAGTTATTGCCACTGGTAAATCAGATATTCAGGTCCGGCCCGTCTCCATGACGGTGTCCGGGCCTTTTCATTTTTGGGCGTTTATTTTTTGGCCCTTAAATGCTATTATACGTCTATGGTAATCATGACTTGGGCGCTCAAGCGTCAAATTATATATATAACCATTTTGGTTTTATTCATTTCAATACTTGGATTTTTGATAATTTATCCCAATTTAAATAAAGCACCCACTTGCACGGATAATAAACAAAATGGAGACGAAGCTGGAGTAGATTGTGGGGGATCTTGCCCGAAAGCTTGTGTTTTTCAAGTGGACCAGGTCTCGATTCTATGGGCGCGAACTTTTGAGGTGGTGCCCGGACGTTATAACGCTGTCGCCTATCTTACGAACCACAATCAAAATGAAGCCATAGAAAACATAACTTATCGATTTCGTTTTGCCGACGTGAACAATGTGTATGTCGGAAAACGGGAAGGGAGCACTTTTGTACCCCCGGGTGGTAACTTCGCCGTCTTTGAGCCGGCGATAGACATTGGAAGCGCTGTCCCTGTTTATGTTTCTTTTGAATTTACCGAGGAGCCTGTCTGGCTACAGGTTTCTACGGAGAAAATAAATCAATTGAAAGTTTTTATTTCTAATATTCAACTCACAGACGAAAAAACAAGCCCGAGACTTTCTGCCACGATAAAAAACAGTTCACTTTTCACCATTCCGAACGTAGACGTAGTGGCGATTTTATACGATGCGATGGGGAATGCAGTTTCTACCAGCCGGACATATTTCGAACAATTGGGGCCCCTGCAAAATTCGGATGTCAATTTTACCTGGCCAGGGCCGTTGCCGGGCGACGTGGTACAAAAAGAAATAATTCCGATGTTCAATATTTTTTCTGCTAAACTGCAATAATCAACGAAATTATGCCAAATTCAGTAAAAAAAATCTCTAACGGAGTAGATTGGTTGCTGGTGGCTTTTGTCGCCCCGATAGTCTTGGCGGGACTGGTGACGATGAAGTCTTTTACTCCGGCTGAGAGCACGGCTGATTTTTTTGGAAAGCAGATTATTTGGGTAGCAATTTCTTTTTTTGTTTTTTTTGTTTTTTCTCTTATTGATTTTCGATTTTTAAAGCGGACTGATGTTTTAGTTTTTTTATTTTTATTTTTTTCTTTTATTTTACTTTTTTTGGTGGTTTTGGGGAAAATTTCTCATGGAGCGAAAAGTTGGTTTGATTTTGGTTTTTTTTCCTTTCAGCCGGTAGACATGATGAAACTGATATTGATTTTAGTTTTAGCTAAATATTTTTCTCGTCGGCACGTGGAGATTAGAGATATCAAGCACATTTTTATTTCTGGTTTTTATGCCTTGGTTCCGCTTATTTTGGTTTTACTCCAGCCCGACTTTGGTTCGGCTATGATTATACTTTTTATTTGGCTAGGGATGGTTTTAGTTTCTGGAATTTCTAAAACTCACCTTTTTTTGGTTATGGCTTCCGGAATATTAATTTTTACTTTGCTTTGGGTTTTTGCTTTTAAACCGTATCAGAAAGCACGTATTTATAATTTTTTAAATCCGCTTACCGATGTTCAGAAAACCGGCTATAATGTTTTTCAGTCAACTATCGCCGTCGGTTCTGGTCAGATCCTCGGTAAGGGCTTGGGCTTTGGGACACAATCCCGATTAAAATTCCTGCCGGTTCCGCAGTCTGATTTCATTTTTGCCGCTTTTGCCGAGGAGTGGGGTTTTGTCGGTTCAGTTTTGATTCTTTTGTTGTTTAGTTTGGTAATTTGGAGGATTCTCCATACTGCGTATTTGGGGGCGTCAAATTTTGAGATACTTTTTGGTTTGGGTATTGCGATTTTCTTTATGGGGCATATTCTTATCAATGTCGGTATGAATTTAGGAATTATGCCCGTTACCGGTATTCCGCTTCCCTTTATGAGTTATGGGGGTTCACACCTTTTGGCTGAATTTATGGGATTGGGTATTTTAATGGGCATGCGTCGGTATGAGAGGTCAGCACACCGAGATGATATTAAAAATGAGTTTTTGGGTATTTAGCACAAATGATAATTATTGATGGGAGAAAAATTCGAGATGAAATTTTGGCTAAAGTAAAAGACGAAGTGGGGAAACTTTCATTCGTGCCGATTTTTTGCGATGTCCTGGTGGGGGATGATCCAGCTTCTGTGCAGTATGTAAAAATAAAAGAACGAATGGCTGAGGCTGTCGGTATTTCATTTTATCCTACGAGCTTTCCGCGAGAGATAAATACAGAAAAATTGATTGAAGAAATAAAAGACTTAAATAAAGTTCCCAATATGTGCGGAATTATTGTTCAGCTTCCTCTTCCGGAGCATTTAGATAAACAAAAAGTATTAGATAGCATTGATTCACGTCTTGATGTTGATTGTTTGGGGGCTATTGCCAGTCGAAAATTTTACGAAGGAGAAAACGATATAAGTTTTCCGGCGGCATTTTCTTGTATGGCTCTGCTTGATTCTATCGGCGTGGATTTGAAAGAAAAAAATATAGTTATCCTGGGGCAAGGAATGTTGGTGGGTCGGCCGGTTGCCGCCTTGCTTCGCGCGAGGAATTTATCACCGGAAATAATTACCAACGAAACGTTAAACAAAGAAGAGATTATCAAACAAGCAGATGTCGTGATTTCAGGAATGGGGAAGGGCAAATACCTTACCGGTGATATGATTAAAAAAGGCGCGATATTGATCGACGCCGGGACTTCTGAATCAGAGGGAGGGATAATCGGAGATGTTGATTCGGAATCGGTGAAAGAAGTTGCTGGATATTTATCACCCGTGCCCGGCGGAGTGGGCCCGGTCACCGTCGCTATGCTTCTTAATAATGTATTAACAGTAGCGAAAAGTAAAAAATGAAAAAAGTATTTTTTATAACAGGAATGCCCGGAACAGGAAAATCAAGTGTTGTAAAAAAGTTAGTTAAAAAAGGGATTTTTTCAATAGATGCCGATTCAGTTAATGGTTTGACTTACTGGATAGACAAAAGAACAAAAGAAAAATCAGCATGGAATCCAGGAATGAGTGAGGGTTGGTACAAAAAACATCAGTATGTTTGTGATAAAGAAAAATTAAATAATTTAATAAAAAATAATCCAGAAAAAACCATAGCTGTCGCGGGGTTGTTTAATAATCGTTCGGAATTATGGGGTTTGTTTGACAAGGTTTTTCTTTTGCGTTGCCCAGAAGATATTTTTATTAAAAGGTTAATAGAAAGAGATAACCATAATTTTGGTAAACATATTTTAGATCAAGAGAATGTTTTAAGTTGGTATAAAAATTTTGAAAAGGAATTACAGGAAGAGGGAGCTATTCCCGTTGATGCCGAAAGATCCATGGAAGATGTTGTTGGTGAAATTTTCTCTAAATTTTAATGAATTCATAATAATCCCCATTTAAGCCATGGCGTAAATGGGGGCATGATGTATACTTAAGATATGGCTACGTATAAAGGCATGAGAGTTAATTCCTTCGGCATTCCTCTTTTTTCAAGAGATAGAAAAAGTCGCGCAAAAATAGAAGGAAGAAAAAAGGCTTTTTATAATTCTGTTTTTATTTCACCCTTCAAAAAAGACGCACCTAAAAATCTTATTGTGATGTATGATATTCCACATAACTTAAAGAAGGAACGAGACTGGTTTCGTCGCCAGCTAGTTAAGTTTGGCTATGTTATGATTCAAAAAAGTGTCTGGGTTGGCCCATCACCTTTGCCAAAAGATTTCTTGGATTATTTAGAGAGGATAAGAATAAAGGACGACTTTAAAACTTTTAAACTGGCTAAACCCTATAATACCCACATTTAAGCCATGGCGTAAATGGGGGATTATGCATTTTTGTTAATATGTATTATGATTAAAAATATTATATGAACAATCAAATCTTTTTCTTTTTTTATAATTTAGCTCATCAATCGAAATTGATTGATTATTTAATAATTTTCTTTGCTGTCTATTTTCCATACATTGTGGTTATTCTTGCGGGGTTATTCCTGCTTTTTCATCATGAAGTTCTAAGAGCAGAGAGTCCGGCGCGGGTCCTTTGGGAGAAAAAAAGAGAAATACTCACGGTTTTGTTGCCCGGGGTTGGTGCTTGGGCCATAGCTTTTGTTTTAAAAAATTTAATTGGAAGCCCACGTCCCTTTTTAACTTTTAATAATGTCACTTCTCTTTTTGCTGAATCTGGTTTTGCTTTCCCCTCTGGGCATGCGACCTTCTATTCAGCCCTCGCTTTCTCGATTTTCTTTTTGCACAAAAAGGCCGGGTATGCTTTCATGTTTTTTGCTTTGTTGATAGGGCTCGCGCGCATCACCGCCGGGGTGCATTTTCCTTTTGATATTTTGGGTGGATATATTCTCGGTTTTATTGTTAGTTTTACTTTTGATTATTTTTTAAAAAAATATTCACGAATTTTATAAATGATTTTATCTTTTATTGAGGGCCTGGGACTTTTGGGAATATTTGCTGTTGTTTTTGCCGAGTCCGGACTTTTTTTTGGCTTCTTTTTTCCCGGAGATTCTCTTTTATTTAGCGCTGGCCTTTTGGCCGCCGCGCACCATTTTAATATATATTATTTATTTTTAGGTTCTTTTATTTGCGCGGTCTTGGGGGATAGCGTAGGGTACTGGACGGGGAAAAAACTCGGCCCTAGAATTTTTTCCAAACCGGAGTCATTTTTTTTCAGCAAGAAGAATATTGACAAGACGACTAATTTTTACGATAAGTATGGCAAAAAGACCATCGTGCTTGCTCGTTTTGTGCCCATTGTGCGGACCTTCGCTCCGATTTTGGCGGGAGTGGGAAATATGAAATATAAAAATTTTATTTTTTATAATATACTTGGTGGTTTCTTGTGGACCCTGGTAATAATTTTTGCCGGGTACTTTCTCGGGAATTCGATAAAAAATATTGATCAATATGTTTTACCTATAACTGTTCTCATCATACTCTTGTCTTTGGCGCCGTTTTTCTCTGAAATATTGAAGAGGAAAAACAAGTAATTTTCTTTCTTTTTAAATTTGCTTTTTGGTATAAAAACAGATAGAATACCCATATATTTATCCGCCGGAGGCGGACAGGTGTGGAAAATCATGATTAAGAAAATAATTTTATCAATATTTATACTCTTATTGGGTGCTGGGATTGGCTTTTTTGTTTATAAATCAGAGGCCAACTACCGACACTTAGCTCCGGGTGTGAGTGCCACCGGCTTGTCCAAATTTCCTTTTAGGCTCGGACTGGACCTCTCTGGAGGTAGTCATTTGATATACAAGGCGGATACTTCTTTGGTTCCAGCGGGGCAGGTGAATGATTCGATGAACGCTCTTCGTGATGTGATAGAACGTCGCATAAATCTTTTTGGAGTTTCCGAGCCGGTAGTGCAAGTACAACATGCCGGTTTCGTTTCTGGTGCCGGAGAGCAATTAATTGTCGATCTTCCGGGGGTAACGGATGTTGAAAAAGCGAAAGAGATGATAGGCCTTACCCCGCTTCTTGAATTTAAAATAGAAGGGCCCAAAAATGCTCCTCAAAACGTAACTGTCGGCAAAGATGGAAAGGTGGATTTGGGGGCAGTAGATTTGTCTCCTCAATATGTTTCCACTGAACTTACGGGACGATATTTACAGAAAGCGACTCTGGAGTTTGATCAAAATACTCGTGAGCCAAAGGTGAGTTTGCAATTTGATGACGCCGGGACGAAACTCTTTGCTCAAATTACAAAAGATAATATTGGAAAAACTGTTGCGATCTTTCTAGATGGCGCTCCTATTTCAACCCCTGTTGTTCGGGAAGAAATTCCGAATGGGCAGGCGGTAATTTCGGGTAGCTTTACTCCGACAGAAGCAAAGACATTGGTGGGTAGACTTAATTCTGGGGCGTTGCCGGTACCGATATCCATTCTTTCCACCAATACCATCGGTGCGATCTTGGGGGACAGCGCGGTCAACGCCGGAGTGAAGGCGGCAATTTTCGGATTTCTCTTGGTGGCTCTTTTCCTCATTCTTTTGTACCGCCTGCCGGGGCTTATCGCCACGATTTCCCTTTGTATTTTTATTGTAATAATTTTAGCCCTCTTCAAATTAATGCCCGTTACCCTTACCGCCGCTGGTATCGCCGGGTTTATTATTTCTATAGGTATAGCCGTCGATGCGAATGTGCTTATTTTCGAACGCGTGAAAGAGGAGTTGCGCTCCGGTAAAAGTATTTCTGACTCGATATCCGCGGGCTTTTCTCGGGCCTGGTTTTCGATTCGAGATTCGAATATTTCTAGTTTTATCACCGCCCTTATTCTTTTTTGGTTTGGCACATCCTTGATTAAAGGTTTCGCCTTGACCCTCGGCATGGGTATTATAGTTTCCATGTTTAGCGCGATTACTGTTACCAGGATTTTTCTTTCAACCCTTGGTTTTATAAAAGAAGGTAAAGTATCGAGGTTTTTGTTTTCTAGTGGTCTTTCGAGTGGCGTGTCAAAACAAAAAGAATAAAAAATTATGTTTATAATCAAACACAAAAAAATATTTATTAGTATATCGATAGCCTTGGTGGTTCTCTCTTTTATTTCCTTATTTGTTTTCGGATTGAATTTCGGTATTGATTTTAAGGGAGGGGCGCTTACCGAGGTTGTTTACACCACTGAGCGTCCAGCCCAGGCAACAATAGAAAAATCTCTCGAAGTCCTTAATTTGGGATCTATTCTTCTTCAGCCTACGGGGGACTTGGGTTATATTGTGAAGACTCGTGACCTAAGTGACAGAGAGCATGCCCTGCTTTTGACAACTCTTTCCGGGGACAATAAAGACGCGCTTACTGAAATGAGCTTTACTTCTGTCGGCCCAACGGTGGGAGCGGAACTTGCCAGAAAGGCCATTCTAGCAATCATTTTAGTTTCTTTGGCGATTATTTTATTTATTGCTTTTGCTTTTCGCAAAGTTTCTAAACCGGTTTCTTCTTGGAAGTATGGGATTATCGCAATTGTCACCCTTCTGCACGACGTCGCTATCCCTGTCGGTCTGTTTGTCATTTTGTCTCACTATTTTGGAGCGGAGGTAGATACTCTCTTCGTGGTGGCAGTACTTACTATTCTGGGGCTTTCTGTTTCAGATACCATCGTTATTTTCGACAGAATTCGTGAGAATTTAAGGAATCAAGCGAATGTGTCCAAAATAGATTTCGGTGAAATAGTGGGGAAGAGTCTGGAGCAGTCCTTCGTACGCTCCATCTCTACTTCCATGACTGTCATTCTCGTACTTTTGGCGCTTTTCTTCTTTGGGCCAGTTTCTACAAGATATTTTGCCCTTATGCTTACTGCCGGAATGTTTTTTGGAACATATTCTTCAATTTTCCTTGCTTCGCCACTCCTGGTTCTCGTGCAGGAACACCAAAAGAAACCTGCCCGCAATGGCTAAAGCATAGCTTTTGCAGGCGGGAAATAGATTTTATCTTTGATATTTTTGTGATATAATCATCAGTATTATGATGTATGCTTTAATTGTTTTAGGGGTTCTAATTTTATTAGTAATTTTTGCTTTTAATAGTTTTGTCACTCGTCGTAATCGTACCAAAGAGGCTTGGGCGGATATTGAAGTTCAATTAAAAAGAAGATATGACCTCATCCCGAATTTGGTAAACACAGTAAAGGGTTATGCTACGCACGAGAGTTCTGCTTTTGAAAATGTTACCAAAGCCCGCTCGGCGGCCATGGGCGCAGGGGGTAATTTAGCAGATAAGGCCGGAGCGGAGAATATGTTAACCGGCGCGCTGAAGTCAGTGTTTGCTATCGCCGAGGCGTATCCGGAATTAAAGGCGAATCAAAATTTCCTAGCATTACAAGGAGAACTTTCCGATACGGAAAACAAGATCCAGGCAGCTCGCAGATTTTATAATGCGAATGTTCGTGACCTGAATACCGCGATTGAAAGTTTTCCTGGCAACATAATCGCCAAGATGTTTAATTTCGCTAAAATGGAGTTCTTTGATCTTGCCGACAATGACGTTGCTCAAAATCCGGTGGAAGTTAAATTTAATTAAGTTGAATAATTAATTTCAGAGAATAAAAAAACCAGCAAAAATGCTGGTTTTTTTATTTGAATTTTTAAAAACAACAAAACAAACTCAAAAAGTATTACAAAATTCTTTGTGAGTATTAAAAAACATTAAGACTTCTTTTTATTGTTATCTGAGCGAGAAGCTGTTTCGTCAACATTCCTGAATGCTCCGGTTATGTGGCGGATAGCCTCCACTAAACTTTTCGCAAGCTCTGGAATCTTTTTTGAACCAAAAAGAAGAATCGCGATTACTGCTATAATTATTATTTCTTTAGTTCCTAATCCAAACATGGTTTTGTTAGTTATTTTTATAAATATTAATACTCTACAAAGTACGACCAGTGGCTCTGCCACTCACATAATGATAGACCATTGGGGAATGGAAGTAAAGAGGCACAATCCTTTTTGAATCGCGATTATTCTGGTTTGTCCATTTTTATTTCCACGGGGAGGAACACCGGTTTTCGATTGACGAATATTGTTATTTCATATAGGAATATCATGGGTAAAGACATTGCGATTAGGGATAACCCGTCGGTGGGAGGAAGAAGAGAGGTAATAATAAAAACAACAAGCCAGGCGAAGTGCCTCTTTTTTTTGAGAGCGGAAACACCAAATAAACCTAGCTTAATAAGTCCCGTTAAAATTAGTGGGAATTGGAATAATAGTCCCAACAGCGCAGAAGTAATAAAAATCTGAGAAAGGTAGGAGCTAATGTCCCAAATATTTAAAATACCCAAACTTTCATTAATCTTTGCGATAATTTTAAAAGCGAAAAAGAGAATAGCAGCGCCAAAAATAAAGCCAAACACAAACAAGAGAAGACATATGGGGATAGACAATAACAATAATTTTTGTTCTCTTTTGTTTAATCCCGGGAAGATAAAAGAATATATCTGGAATATGGCCAACGGAATAGTGACAATCAAAGCAAAAAATATCCCCAGGTCTACGGCTAGGTCGGTGAGCTGGAAAGGAGAAGTGGTCGTAATGGTTACCCCCTCAATGTGAAAAGTTGAAACGAAATGCTTGATGACTAGGCCGGTGGAAAAAAACCCACCGATAAAAACAAAAGCAAAAACTACGGCAGAAGTATAAAGTCTGCGCCTCAGCTCCTCTATAAATGGAAGGAATTTTTTTATATTTTCAAGCAAATCATTAATCAATTATTTTCGAAGGTTAAAGGGATTATACCTGCTTCAGATAGTTAAAAAAATTTTTTACCCTTGCGAGACAGGGTGCTTACTGTCGGGTCGGGGGTGGTAGGTTCAGGTTCAATGATTGGCTCTGGTTCCGTTTCGATGGGTGGCTCAGGTTCAGGGATAATCTCAGGCTCTGTCTCAGGATCTGGAATAATTTCTGTCTCAGAATCGGGAATAATTTCTGGTTCTGTTTCAGGAGGAACTTCTTCTTCCGGTATTTCTTCTGTATCTATCTCAGGGTCAGGTTCATTTATTTTTTCCTCCATCATAGTTTGTTCCTCTTTGAGTGCTTGTTGCAATGATTCCGGCTCGAGCGAACCCTCGTCCATTTTTTTTGACAGCTCTTCCTTCATCCTGACGAAAGAGGCGGCTGAGTGGGTTGATTCAGGGTCAATTTTTAAAATTTCCGCTCCCAGCTCTGCCGGGTCATTGAACCGATACATGAGTCCCCCGTATTTTATGAAAGAGGAAGTAAAACCACAAATAGCAATACTTGAATCATCGGGGTTGTAGCATTCAATAATGTCGTCATCGTTATAATCACCGGAGTCTGAAAGGGTCCTTAGGTTTTCATATTCTGGTACTAGCTGGTCTTTTTCGATGTGAATCATGTATTTTAAAATTATTCTGACATAATAAAAATATTTCCTCCTCCACCCCCAGCCACAATTAGAGGAATTTGGAGCTCGTTTTCCCCCTTGGCCTGAATATCTTCCACGGTTCCGACATTTCCTCTTTCAAAGTAAATCACGGCTTTATTTTGTGGTGGTGGTTGTATTGAGGTTAATGCCATATATTTTTATGATTGCTGTAAATATGCTTCGACTTTTACATTGTCTGCTAGTGATGATGGGGTATATCGTATCCAGGTTGTGTTGTTTCCTCTATCTACCGTGTCATAGGGTGCCCAGCTCGTACCGTCGGTGGTTTTTTCCCAAAGTCCGTTAGCAGACAGGACAGTATCATCTGTAAGCAAAAGTCCACCCGTGTCGGCGTCATAAAGCTTGACGGTGAGTGGCGGTACAACTGTACCAAAATCATTATCAAACCACCAAGCAAATATTTTGCTTGTAGCCGAGGACTTTTCTACAGAGAGCGAGAAGTGAGAGTCGGAAGTGTTGTCTTCGTAGGAGAGATTTATTCCTAAAACACGAGCGGGGATACAACTATCTCCAAATATTTTAAATTCAATTTTAAACTGCACAGAGCTTGCCCCAGAGAATCCTGAAATATTATTATCCTCTACCACTTCCGTCCAGCCACTCGTTATATCGCTAGTTATGTTTGTGCTACGAATAAAAAGCTTTACTGGTTCTACCGGCCTACCGAGTGCTTCACTACCGACCCTGTTAACTGAGTTTATAAATGCTCTGTAGTAGTGTAAAACATTTGGTGTGACTATCTCCGGGCTTACGAGATAGTTATTGCCTCCCCACTGAGTACCTGCCGCCATCACATACACGACCGCTATTCCTACGGTGGTGGATTGTTTCACTATATATGTTCTGGCTGAAGCATCCCGGTTGTGGGCAATCCCGGCGACTGCGTTTATGGAATATTGTTTTGGACAGCCGTCGTCTTTCGTAGATTGTTCTAGGGCGGATACATTTCTGCCCCAGACACTATCAAAAGCAATACCGCTTGAAACGAATTGCGTGAGGTAATTATAGATAGAAGAAGTCATTAGAAGAAAGCTGTCAATTTCATCAATATATTCTATTGAAGCGAGTGCTCCAGTGACGGTGTATGTCGTTATTCCTCCTGTAGGTATTTCTGCGATGACGTTTGTAATCCAAGTAGTCGAGGAGATTACTATTGCAGAAAGAGGGGCGGCCATAAATCTGGTCGTGGATATAAAGTATAAAGCAGGTATCCCAGACTGGGGTCCATGGTTTGCGGTAGCCAAAGTAAGATTTGCGAGCTGAGAGCCCGTGCCGGTGAAAGCATTGTTTCCTGTCGCAAACAAAAAGGCAGAAACAGAATTGCCGGAGGCTACGGTGAGGGGGGCCCTAATGTTATATTTAAAAACTTTATAATTACCCGCCGACACCAAGTCCAACACATAAAAATCAAGGGTGGTAGGTGTGGTGGTGCTCCAATCTGCGGCAGCACCGGCGGCGACTAGGTTTGTTTGAGTAGAGGCATCCTTAAGCCAATACATTGCTTTTTGGTCATCGGTGGCGACAGCAACGGGAATCGTCGTACCCGTGACAGTGAAATCTTCTAAGCTGATTCCCTTACCGTAGTGGATGCCTCCGTTGGTCGTAGTAGCATTTGTCGCCACATAGATGGGTCTAAATTCTTGAATAACATAAGATGTCCCCGAGGCAATTGTCCCGGCCGTTACGTTTAAAACCAAAGCGGTGTCTGATGTTCTCGTGGCAATTCTGTACCAAGTAGTAATTTGCGTTGGGTCATTCGAACCAAAGCCGATTCTGGCCCCTACGGCGACTTTATTGGTTGCAAAAAGAGTGCCACTACCGGTAACTGCAGTACCGGACACTCCGACTGTTCCCGTCGATTCATTTTTTACATCAATTTTAAAATCACGAACCGTGTGAGCCGTGGCGGTGAGAAGAGTCATGGTGATAAAACCATTCCAGCTTCGTGTGCCGTCTTTTTTGTTTATTTTCCATAAATGCACACGCCTTGTCGCCACGGCGGTGGCCAAGTTTTCAATTCCAAATAAATAATCATAAGTAGGGCTAAAATTGTAAGCAAACACCTGGGCCACAGCAAAGCCGGTGCTTTCTTCGAGGGGTCGAATAGCATCAAAACAGG
Organism: Minisyncoccota bacterium; assembly: GCA_041665885.1. GTDB lineage: Bacteria > Patescibacteriota > Minisyncoccia > Phycocordibacterales > UBA9973 > UBA9973. The sequence goes on along the minus strand of JBAYHY010000004.1, from coordinate 36,608 downwards.
GGGCGATGTATTTTTCTACTGCGGTTGCCCCGGCGTTATAAATAATCCCTTTGCCTAAATTCCATTTCGTATAATCATATGCGCTCTCGCTCAGATAATTGAAAGTTCCGGGACTGGTCACCAATAATTCTTTTGATATTCTTGTCATAATTATTATTAAAAATTAGACCTCTAAATAATCTATATTAATTTGCACACTTGTGGTCCCCACTATCGCACAGTATAACACTTGATCCACCCCTCCTTCAATATAGTTCGGATGATTGTTCGCTCCATAGAGGCCACCAGTTTTTGGAGATATGTATTTTTCATGGTCGGTCCCACTCGGAGTAAAACGAAATGAAACGGAGGTGGCATCTGCCGTCAAGGAAAAACGAGATGCGTAGACTCGTATTTTTTTACCAGAGGCGGGAGCATGAATTGCCCCAGAAGCAGAGAGGCTTGTGGAAAGCTTGCTCACTCCCTGCCCAGAGATGAGGGAACTCAGGGTGTCGTCTGTGGCTGGGTTTATTCTGGTGTTTGAGGAATCTTTTATTCCGACGACATTTGAAGTCGGAGTACTTCCCACAACATAAGCGTCGGTTTTCTTTGGAAAAAGTGAACTAGCGAATAATCCAAGCCCTGCAATACCCAATACTTTTAGAAAAGCTCGCTTATCAAAATTTTTAACATTTTCTGTCAATTCTTCGAGGGGTGAGTCGTCAAAAGTTTCGACCTTCTTATATGCATCCTTCTTTGAGACTAGCTTAAAAGAATTTTTATTTGGTAAAAACTTTATCATTGTGTTTGTGATTTTATTTTAACATAGAAATAAGGCGTATAAAAGAAAACTGTTGATAACTTTTATGGATATTAATAAAGATTTCATGTATTATAATTATAACAAAAATGAACAAACAAACGTTATTAATTCATTTTTTATTCCTGCCCATTTTTTGGATTATTTTTGCCTCTCCCAATATTGCGAACGCAGAATATCAAAAAGTCTCGCTTGGAGATACTATCAGAATTGGTGAATTTGTTTATAACGATGATTATACGCCGTCGGTCACTGCTTGCACGATAACCATCAATGACCCTGTTGGAACCTTAAAAGTAAATGCTGGAGCTATGACTACTATTGCCACTGGTTGGCATTATTATGATTATGCTGTGGGTGGAGGAGAATCTACGGGAAGTTGGTCTACCGCTATGTCTTGTGGAAGTGGTGGTGGAGGGGACTTAATCGTGGTGGATAAAACATTCGTTGTTGTGCCGACGGTGGCTTCGCTAAATAATGACATTGCTTCATCTGTGTGGGGTTCCGGAACGCGCTCTCTTACGACTTTCGGAAGTTTGGTCTCTGATGTTTGGGGCAATACTACCAGGTCTCTGACTACTTTTGGAACACTCGTGGCTGATATCTGGGGTTCTACGACGAGGAGTCTCACCACCTTCGGTACTTTAGTAGCGGATGTGTGGGGCAATACCACCAGAACCTTAACTTCTCTTGGCGGTACAGTTGAATCCGATGTCACTGCCATTAAAGCCAAGACGGATACTCTCGATTGGACAGATGTAACTGCGATTAAAGGAAATGTGGCTACTTTGATTACCGAAGTGGGCACAGGAAATATTACCGGTATCAAAACGAAGACCGATACCATCGCTTGGGGTAATGTAACCGGACTGGTCACCACGGCTGGAGACATTAAAGCCAAGACGGACACCCTTGCTTGGGCAGATGTGACCGGCATCAAGACGAAGACCGATACCATCGCTTGGGCAGATGTGACCGGCATCAAGACGAAGACTGACACTATCGCTTGGGGTGACATTGGCACCCTGGGGACGACAGCCGCCGCCATCCAGGCCAAGACAGATACGATTAACTGGGCAGACATTGCAAGTATTCCGCTCAACACCTGGGGATATTCCGCCCGCTCTCTCACCACCTTCGGTACTTTAGTAGCGGATGTGTGGAATTATTCCGTTCGCTCCCTGACTACTTCTGCTCCGCCACAGGTGATAATCACCAGCATGGAAGATCTTACTGTTCCGAATATAACTGCGAATGTTCGTATTACCAATGAAGGTTTCACTGGTTTTGAATATTATTATGAATGGTGTGTGGTCACAAATTTGAGCAACGATTGTGGTGGTGGAGATGACACTTATTATTCTTCAGCTTCAAAATTAATTAATCCGGGTGAAAATTTTGACACGATTTTGTCTTCTACGGTTGTTGCTCCGGGAAGTTATTATTTTAAGGTGGCAGTAAATTATGGTACTGAAAAATCCGGTGCTTCAAGGTCATTTGTGGCTATTTCTTCAACTCCCGGAGGTGGGGGCGGAGGAGGTGGTGGAGGTGGTGATGGAACTACGAATTTTCCACCAGTGAACAATGGTGCCCGCAACGTCGCTGACTTCAGTGGTGATGGAAAGGTCAATTCAGTAGATTTTTCAATTCTTTTGGCTTTTTGGAAGACAAATCCACCCTTTTCAAACCCAAATGTGGATATAAACAAAGATTTGAAGGTTAATTCGGTCGATTTCTCAATTTTACTTTCACAATGGGGAAAGGTAGGAGCAGTTTCTAATTAATTTTGAATAATATATGAAAAAATTTTTCTTTTTTGCATTTATATTTATTATAACAATTAGTTTATTACCAAAAATATCTTTTGCTAATACTTTAAATGTTTACATAAAAGAACCCACCAGGATTATTGTCGGTGAGCCAGCGATGTTCAAAATATATGTTGACACGGGAGACAATGAAATAAATGTTTTAGAAGGAAGCCTGGAAATAGGGGGTTCGTTGGATATTGTCGGTGTAAGTATAGAAAAGTCGATATTTAGCATGTGGCCGAATGAACCCAGCATTTCAGGACAAAAAATTTCATTTACGGGAGGGACGCCGGGAGGAGTTTTCGGAAAAGATCTAAGGGTGTTTGATCTTTCGATCATTCCAAGATCAGCGGGAACCATTTCTTTTTCATCTCAAAACATGGCTGCGTATTTAAATGATAGTTTCGGCACGGAGGTATTGTCTGCCCCGGTGAATTATAAAATTCTCGTGAAAGAGAAAGAGGAGATTAAAAACAATTGGTTCTTTTTCGGTATAATAATTATTCTGGTAATTTTCTATTTTTATCGAATTCTCAAAAAAAGAAAAAATGAAGAATAATTTTTATTTAAAAATTGTTTTTATACTAGTTTCGCTGTTTGTTTTTAGAACCGTGAATGCGGCGGATATTTTTTGTACTAGTAATAACCAAACTGTAACAGAAAACCAAACGTTCACCGTGACTGTGAATACAGACACCGCCGGAATATATATAAATAGTATTGAAGGTTTAATTTCTTTTCCGGTTGATTTATTGAGTGTTGATTCTATAAGTAGCAGTGGTTCGGTGTTTTCTATGTGGGTTGAGCAACCGACGTTTTCGAATATCAATGGAACTATTTCTTTCAATGGGGGTGTTCCAAATCCGGGGTTTAGGGGAACAAGTGGAAAAGTAATCAGTGTGTTGTTTAAAGCAAAAAAGGCTGGAAATGCTCAAATTTTATTTAATTCCGCAAGCATTTACGCAAACGATGGACTGGGGACAAACGTCGCCTCTTCTAAAAGGGGAATTGCAGTAAACATTATTTCATATCAAGGGGCTGAAACAATAGAACAAGCGATGGAGTCAGAAAAACTTCCGACGTCTCCCGTTGTCGTTTCTTCGGAAATAGCGTCTTATGAAGATTGGTATTCACTCAATAAGATTACTTTTTCTTGGGATTTGTCATCGGGTGTTTCTACCGTGCAAACATTACTAAACTCCTCTCCAACTTCAATTCCTTCCATTACATATTCTCCACCCATTAAAGAAAAAACACTTAAGGATTTAGGTGACGGAATTCACTATCTTCATATAAGGTTTAAAAATGGTGCGGGCTGGAGTAAGACCACCCACTTTAAATTTAAGACCGATACTACGGCTCCAGTTATTACGAGTATTACCAGTTCTGCCTCCGGGGACGACCTCGTTTTGCTTCAGGTTGAAAGTACGGACGCCACCTCTGGGATAAATAAATATAAAATTTTGCTTGAGGGTGGGGTGATCTCGGAGGTGGGGGGAAGTGATGGTTTAACAAAAATAACACTACCACCAGTGGCGCCCGGTAGACATGATCTAAGTATTATTGCTTACGATAGGGCGGGCAACTTAAGCGAAAAAGTTTTAACAACTGTTTTTCCGGAGAACAAGTCTCCACAAATTATCAAATATTCTGAATCAATTGAAAAAGGAGAAAAAATAGAAATTATGGGGACCTCGTATCCAAATACGGATGTTCGTATTTGGTTAAAAGAAGAAAATCTCGATGAAAAAAGTTATATTACCAGATCATTGGAAGACGGCAGTTTTACTTTCACGAGTGATTTTACGAACAATGCTGGCTTAGTGTCCTTTTATGCTGAGGCGGTAAGATCGGCGGAGGTGATTAGCCCACCTTCTTATAAATACTTCGTTGTCATAAACAAACCCGCGTTTATCAAATTAAGTTTGCTGGCAATTGAGATATTGTCTGTCGCTATCCCGGTTCTGTTGCTCTTGGTCATCTTGTTGTACCTCGCATATCATTTCTATCATCGGTTGAAGAAAATGAGAAGAAAACTTTTGACAGATCTTGATCAAACAGAAAGTGAAGCCCATAAGATATTCAAGATATTAAATGAGGATATAAAACAAAGTATAAAAATATTTAAAAATGATGAAATAAAAGACAAGCTTACAGAGAATGACAAAGAAACGATGAATACATTGTCCAGGGATGTGGAGGAAGCAGAAAAGTATTTTGCGAAAAGACTCGAGAGCATTGAGGAAGGAGATCTATAATTGAATTGATTTTTAGCATATTTTTGTGTACGATATAGGTATGCAAAATAATTTTTTTGGTTCGAAATTAAATACTGCGCTATTATTTATTCTGATTATTCTGATGATAGTCGCCCTTTTGGTGATGTTCGAGAACAAAGAAACGTATTTTCCTTTTTGGAGTCAAAATCAGGAGGGAAAAACGTCGAACGAAAATGAGCTACAAGTTTTCGGGAATAAAGACGACTTAGTTTTTCTTTCCGTTCTGCCAAATCAAAAAGTCAGAGGCGTGGTAGAAATCACCGGTTCTGTCAAAGGGGGTTATTTTTTTGAAGGAAATATTTTAATAAATGTTTTGGGTAAAGACAAAAATTTACTTCAGGCTGGCAATGGCAATGCTACGAGTGAATGGATGACCGCGGGGCCCGTTTCCTTCAAGACCACCATTGATTTTTCGACACTGCCAAAGGGGCCAGCTTATATTGAAGTTCACAACGATAACGCTTCTGGGCTTCCAGAGAACGATAAAAGCATTTTAATTCCCATTACCATAGAATAATGGCTACGTTATATACCGAACAAACAAAAAATGTTACGAAAACCTGGGTTTTAATGTCAGCATTTTTTGTGATAGTCATTGGAATCGGCTGGTTTTTCAGTATTTATTACGGTAGCCCCGATATTCTTTATTTTTTTGTTATTTTCAGTATTTTGATGAACGTTTTTTCTTACTGGTTTTCAGATAAAATCGTGCTCAAGCTTGCCGGTGCCAAAGAAGCCAAAAGGGAAGAATATTTTGATTTATACACGAGCGTGGAGAATCTTTCTATCACGGCTGGTTTGCCGATGCCGAGAGTGTACGTGGTAGAGGACAGGGCCCCGAACGCTTTTGCTACGGGTAGAGATAAAAAGCATGCCGTCGTTTGCGCCACGACCGGCCTACTTGCCATTTTGGACAAGACCGAACTGGAAGGAGTAATCGCGCATGAACTTTCACACGTGGGCAACAGAGATATGTTGCTCTCTACTGTCGTCGTAGTCCTTGTCGGTTTCGTCACCATTGCCGCAGATGTCTTCAGGAGAAATTTATTTTTTGGCAGAAGGAGAGACGGTGAAGGGGGAGGTGGTTTGTTTATGCTTGTTGGAATTATTCTTTCGATTCTTGCGCCACTTTTTGCAATTTTGATTCAATTAGCGATTTCCAGAAAACGTGAATTTCTAGCAGATGCATCCGGGGCACTACTTACCCGTTATCCGGAAGGACTGGCGAACGCGCTTCGAAAAATTTCTGAATATAGTCAACCCATGGCGCATCAATCGAGTGTGATAGCGCATCTATACATCGCCGACCCGAAGGGTTCAAAACTAGGTAAAAAAATTACCGGACTTTTTGCCACTCATCCACCCGTGGAAGAAAGAATTAAAGCTTTAGTCGGGGAAAAAATATAAATCATAAAATTCAAGTACTGTGGATAAGGTGGATAACTGTGCTTTCTTTTTTTGAAAAAAAACAATATACTTGCAATATCTATTAGTTTTTAATTTTATTATAAACATGAATAAGAAATTTGTAATAAGTTTTCTGATTCTTTTTCTTTTTGTTCAATTTTATTCTTTGACGGAATATGCCTTCGGTGTCACAGACCAAGTGGTCGTGACCCTGGATGTCGATTCTGGTATTACTATTTCAGATGGGGCCGCCGTCACCATGGCCCCACACATTAGCATCACTGCGAATGGTTCTATCGGTAGTTCTACTTGGACGGTAATAACGAACGGAGCAAGTGGTTATAGTTTATCGGTACATGATTCGACTGATCCGGCGTTGAAGAGTGCCACGGATTCTTTTGCTAATTATACCGAAGCGACACCCGGAACTCCTGAAGTGTGGAGTGTGCCTGCGGCGAGCAAGGAATTTGGATATTCAGCATATGGGACAGACACAAGTACAGCCACTTGGGGGACGGGGACTTCTTGTGGCTCAGCGGGTGCTCCGACCGGAACTCAAAAATATGTAGGATTTGCAGCGACCCCAACGGATAAAATAATTGCCACAAGGGCGACTGTCACTCCTACCACGGGCATAACCACCACAATCTGTTTTGCCGCTGAACAGGACACGGTTTTTGCGGCCGCTGGGACATATACTGCCACTATTACTGGTACGGCTGTTACATTATAATTTATACGGTTTCGTTTTTTGAAGAGGAGAGTGCGTGTATATAAAAGAAATTAACATTTGATTTAGTTTTTATGAAAAAAATAAATAAGAAATTTGTAATAAGTTTTCTGATTCTTTTTCTTTTTGTTCAATTTTATTCTTTGACGGAATATGCCTTCGCTGTCACAGACCAAGTGGTCGTGACCTTGGATGTCGATTCTGGTATTACTATTTCAGATGGGGCCGCCGTCACCATGGCTCCGCATATCGGTGTGTCTGCCAATGGATCTATCGGCAGTTCTTCTTGGCTGGTAATAACTAACGGAGCAGCCGGGTATTCTTTGGCGGTGAAGGCTTCTGCTTCCCCGGCATTGGTAAGCGGTGGTAATTCATTTGCTGATTATACGGAGACAGCCGGAGGGACTCCTGAGTTATGGAGTGTCGGTAGCGGAGCAAAAGAATTTGGATATTCGGCTTATGGTACTGACACGGCCACTGGCACATGGGGGACATCTGCATCTTGCGGTGCAGCTGGTGTACCCGCTGCCGCTCAAAAATATGTTGGATTTTCCACGTCAGACAAAATAATTGCCACAAGGGCTACCACCACCCCAGTCGCCGGTATTACCACGACGATTTGTTTTGCCGCTCAACAAAATGCTGTCTTTGCGGCCGCTGGGACATATACTGCCACCATTACTGGTACGGCTGTTACATTATAAAAAATAAAATTTAAAAATGATTTTTTCAATAAAAAAAATAATATATAGTGTAACAATCATTTCTGTATTTGTAGGTATTTCTTCATTGCCCTTACAGGCAGAAGCATATACGAAGATCAATGTTGACGTAACTGCGCAAAATGACTTCGTGGTAGAGCCAGGAAAGACAGAAGTTTTTCTAAATCCTGGAGAAAACATGGTTAAGAACATTTCGATAACCAACAGAGTAAACAAGACGGTTAAATTCAAATTAAGCACGGAGGATTTCATCGGTTCAAATGATGCGAAGCAGCCAGTCGTGCTTCTCGGGGATGCAAACAGTCCCTATTCACTTAAGGATTTTATCATTCCTGAAATTACAGAATTTAGTTTAGAGTTCGGAGAGAAAATCACTATTCCGGTCACTGTATCGGTGCCCAAGGATGCTGAGCCTAGAGGTTATTACGGCGCGTTAATTGTATCAAATGACCCTGACAAGCTGGGGACTGACGGGACAAGCGAGGTTGAAGGCAAAACTCGTATTATTTCCAGAATCGGGTCTCTTTTCTTGTTAAGAATTAACGGAGAGGGGAAAGAAGAAGGAAATATTGAAAATTTTAAGACAATAGGGCCGACTCAAATGTTTTATAGTAGCCGGCCGGCTGGGTTTGAAATCGCATACAAAAATACGGGGAATGTTCACCTTGTGCCCTATGGAACTATCACTATAAAAAACATATTTGGTCAGACCGTCGGCACGTTACCCGTCGATGCGTATTTTGTTCTTCCAGATTCCATAAGATACAGAGAGGTAAACTGGACCAATGGTTTTAGTTTGGGGCGCTACACCGCAAATCTTTCTTTGTACAAAGGTTATAACAATGAATATGCTGATGCCAAGTTGTCCTTTTGGATAATTCCATGGAAAATACTTGTTCCCGTGTTTGCAGTAATTCTGCTTCTGGTTGTGTCCTTCTATTATATTTTGACTCGTTTTGAATTAAGAAAAAAATAATCACGAAATGAAAAAAAATATTACATCTTTTCTTAAGAAAAGAAGTGCTATGGTTTTTTTCTTTATTTCTTTATTATTTATACCTCTATACACGATTTTTGCGGAATCGATGCAAAGTAATACCTATCGTATTACCTCTGACAGTATCAATGTCGGGGGAGAAGCTTCTACGAGTACTACCTATAGTCTTGACGATACTTTGGGGGAAGTGGGTACGGGGGATTCAAATAGCAACAATTATTATCTGCATGCGGGTTTTTGGCAGATGCAGGAAAGCTATATATCTATTTCTACCCCCGCAGACTTAGCCCTGACTCATATCGGAGGGATAAATGGGGAAACGACAGAAGGGACAATGTCTTGGCAAATTGTGACAGATAACACTGCCGGTTATGTTATGGATATTAAAACGACAACTATTCCAGCTCTTCGATCTGCTGATGATTCATTTTCTGATTATACCCCGGCCGGGACAGACCCAGATTATAATTTTTCTATTCTTTCTTCCACTTCAGCTTTTGGTTTTTCGCCAGAGGGTGTCGATACAAATGCACGTTTTAAAGACAATGGTTTGATATGCAATACTGGCACGGGAGAGGTTAGTGGTAAATGTTGGGATGGGCTTTCCACTTCGCCCAAGACAATTGCCGGCAAGGGGGGCAGCAATCAGCCTACGGGCAGCGCGGTAAATGTGCGTTTTCGCGCTGAGTCAGGTTCGGCGCATATCCAAACTTCTGGCAGTTATTCTGCTTCGATCGTCGTCACTGCTTTGGTGTTATAATAATTTTATATGGGAAAGCGACTAGTTTTTTTAATAATTGTCTTATTTTTGTTGCAGCATAATGCTGCTTTTGCTTATACTGGGGCAGATGGAATTAAGGTTAATCTAGGAGTTGATGGTTGTAATAATAACGGCATATGTGAAGTCGGCGAGACCGTTGTTTCTTGTCCCGTAGATTGTGCAATCGTGGTCCCGCCACCCTCCACCAGTAGCGGGAGTAAAATTAGAGAGAATATCCCTATTTATAATTTGTCTATTCAGGCAAATTTTGTTAATGCAATTATCAGCTGGGACACTTCTGTCAGCACCATAAGTACCATAAAATGGGGAGTGACCATGGAAGCGAAAGAGGGCATCCTTCGTAGTGTTGTTTTTGCCAGAGAACACAGGATGGAAATATTGAATCTAAAGGCTGGCACAATGTATTATTTTACGATTGAAAGTCAGGACATTAATGGAAAAAATAGCATACATCCATCGACTTATTTTTTTACAAAATTTTTAAAAGATACCACCCTCCCTTCGGGTCCGCTAAATGTGAAAACGTCTGCTGATGTTTCCGGTATCACTATCACCTGGCAGAATCCGCTGGACAATAATTTTTCTTATATTCGTATCATGAGACATGAAGATCGTTTCAGGGGAGACCCATTCTTGGGGAAATTAATTTATGAAGGAAATGGAGAAAAATTTTTGGATAAAAATGTGACAGAAGGAAAAAAATATTTTTATGTATTATTTTCGAGAGACATAAATGGAAATTTTTCAACAGGCACAGGAATTTCTCAATCTGCTTATTCTTCTTTGCCTCCGGCCCCGGGAACAGAGATTCCCCCAGAAGTTTTTATCCCAGAAAACTTTTTTGTATATCAATACAATCAACAAGCGGAAATACTTACGAGCACAAAAGTAATCACGATTGAAAATAACAAAAGCACAATCATCGATACGAATATAAAAACTCTTCCTGACGATTGGATGGAAGTTGTGGATGGGGAAGGGGTGGTTATTGGGCAATATTTATTTTCATATAATGCAGACAGCAAGCGTTATCAAAGTGTAATTCCTTCACTCCCAAATGCCGGCATCTATCATATAAAAATTCATCGATACAAGGATAATATCTCAACTATAATAGGCGAGGGGGCGCTGTTGGTTAAGGAGAATTTAGTCCCAGGAGAAAGCGATTCTTCAAGCAACGCATACCTCTATCTAATTTTAATAATTGCAACGATATTTGCCTTATTTTTATTGCGTATTTTGCTGAAACGCAAGAAAAAAACTCAACAAATATAAGCTTTTTTTATGTTTAATAAAAACTGTGGATAACTAGTGGATATAGAGGGGATTTCCTATTATAATATAAGGGTATAAATAAATATCGTTTAGCCGAGACGCCGTTTTTTGATATCTCGTCTATCCGAGAAACTATTATATATCTTCATATAATGGAAAATCTAAAAAAAGTCATATCATTAAGCCAAGCATCAAAGATTTCTGGATACCATTCAGATTATTTGAGCGCCCTGATTCGCAAAGGAGAGATGAAAGGGGAGAAAATTGGAGGGAATTGGTTTACCACCGAAGAGGAAATAAAGAATTACATTTTTAAGCAAAAAATCCGTCACGATAAGTTTGCCATTGGGGATTTCTTATCCCAAAGAAGAACTCAAAATATTTTTATTATTTCCGGGATACTTTTTCTGGGCATTCTTGTTTTTAGTATTTATTTTTATGGAAAGAACAATAAAACAGATTTAGGGGAAGGTAAAAAAACTCTTTCCTCCGAGGTGGAGACAATAAACTAGAAAATGAGAATATTATTTTCACAAAAGTTAACAAGTAGAAAAAATGTAAAAAATATTATTTCGCTTTTTGTCTTTTTGGTAATAATATTTTTTCCGACCGGAGACGTAGAGTCTGCGATAAACAAGCAAATGAATTATCAAGGAAAACTTACCACTTCGGCCGGAGTAGCCGTCGCCAACGGTACTTACAATATGGAGTTTGCTTTGTACACAGTTCCGACTGGTGGTACTGCTATTTGGACAGAGACGAGAATAAATACGGACAAGGTGCAGGTGACGAATGGACTTTTTAGCGTTCTCCTCGGAGGGGTTACCCCTTTGACTGGAGTTGATTTTAATCAAACACTTTATCTCGGAGTAAATATCGGAGGTACTGGGACACCTGGGTGGGATGGAGAAATGGTGTCGCGTAAAAAACTCGGAGCAGTTCCGGCTGCGATGGTGGCAGATAGTGCGCTTACGGTCGTGAGTGGAGTTTATACCAACGCGGCAAACTCGTTTACCCTCATTAATCCTCTAACCACTCTCGCAGAATCATGGATTGGGCCGTCATCAACAGCCGGGATCTATTTTAAGGGCGGCAATGTTGGCATCGGAACGGTTTCTCCGAGTGCTATGTTTCAAGTAGCCGGAGATGCCTATTTTGGAGCAAGTAATTGGGTTAATTTAAAAGACGAGGGGACTGGCAACGGAAGGTTTATTGTTAACAACATAGGAAGTTTTGATGCCAATGGGTTTATGATAAGAAATAAGGCCGGCACCACTGTTTATCAGGATGTTAATTATACTTCTGCTGGCAACGTGCTATTTCCCACGGGCAAAATTGGTATCAAAAATGCCGCCCCGGGAGAATTACTAACCCTCGGTACCGCCGGAACAACAGCCGGAGTCCTTTCTTTGGCAGGAGCCACTTCCGGCAAAGCAATTATCCAAGTAGCAGCTGCCGCAGGCACTCCGACTTTGACCTTACCGACGACCACAGGAACTTTAGCCTTGGTAAGTGATTTAACTACTGGCTACATTCCTTATACTGGTGGAACTTCAAATGTTGATTTAGGACTTCACAATCTCACCGTAGATACCAATTCTCTTTTTGTGGATGCGACAAATCATCGAGTGGGAGTGGGGACAACGAGCCCAGGAGCAAAATTAGATGTGTATGGTAGTTCTACCTTCGGTGCGGTTGTTCGTGATTCTGCTGCCGCTGGTTCGTTTTTGAATTTGGGTTCTGGCGGAGGCGGTACATATGGCTTTATTGGTTACAACGCATCAATTGGAAGTCAGGGAATAATAATTCTTCCAACGAGTGGCAACGTTGGAATCGGAACAACGGCGCCGGGGGCGAAATTTCAAGTTAACTCTGGTGTCACAACAGACATCGGTGCAATCATTAAGGGTTACGCAGGGCAGACCGGAGATTTGCAACAGTGGCAGGATAGTACGGGGACTGTGTTGTCTAAAATAACAAGTGCTGGCAATCTAACACTGGGTGCTACCGCTATCCCCGCGGCTATTGGTGATGGTGGATATTCAAGAGATATAAATCAAGAATTTTATGCCTGGAATGCGGGTGTGCCCACCAAGCATACCTATACGCACAGAGTATTTAACTTTCCTGGGTATGACAATTATTGGATTGATGCTCACTATATGGATGGGAGTTATATTTGGTATTCAGAGAAGGCTGGTGCCGGTAACTGGAACACGGCATTCAATGCAATTACATCAAATGCCGGTTATATTTCCGCTAATGGTTCAGGGTTTTTGATAAGTGGTAAATACGTAGTCACTGGTTATGCAACCAATGGTGCAAACATTCAGTCAGGAGGTTCGGACGCAATAAACATAACTGCGGCCACTGCGGCAACTACTGGGTTGAAGATTCGCGGCGCTGCTTCCCAGACGGCAGACTTGCAACAATGGATAAATTCATCAGGTACGGCACTAACAGTAATAGACAAGAATGGTAAAATCGGTATTGGTAACTCTGCTCCCGGAGAACTATTAACCCTTGGCACCGCCGGAACAACAGCTGGAGTTCTCTCCTTGGCGGGGGCAACTTCCGGCAAAGCAATTATCCAAGTCGCGGCAGCAGCCGGCACTCCAACTTTAACCCTGCCAGCCACTACAGGAACCTTAGCTTTAGTAAGCGATTTAACCACTGGTTACATTCCATACACCGGCGGAACGTCAAATGTAGATTTAGGAATTCATAATCTTACGGTAGATACTAATTCTCTTTTTGTTGATGCGACGAATCATCGTGTCGGCATCGGGACGACGAGTCCTACAGTTGGTGGAATACAAGTAGCCAACACTGGCGGTACATTTACCAGTATCCCGTCTGCAACAGCAGCTCTTGGGCAAATAAGCCAAACTGGCTGGTCTGGTACGGGTTTTGTGATTGGTAGTGCGGCAAACAATGCATTTTCTATGGTGCAGTCTGGTAGTACTTCATACTTCGGCAGAATAACTGGCACAGCGGTTACGCAATGGATGAGACTTACCGACACTGGATTACGATACGGAACTTCAGGAAGTACTGCCGTGAACACTCTTGACATAGAAGGCAATGCAGCCTTCGGCAGTTATGCAGGTACCGCAGCTCCTTCTAATGGGTTAATTGTAAGCGGCAACGTCGGGATAGGGAATACCAATCCAGGTAACAAATTAGAAGTAACAGGAAATATATATGCGTCAGTAAATGTTCAAGCAGGCAACTCATTCTACTTATCATCTAAAGATCTTCTATTTTATGGTACGCCAGCCGTGAACGACAGCGGCAATGCTTACACTTTTGCAAATGCAGCAGGTACAACATTTCGACAAATAAAAGTTAGTTCACTTTACGTTTCTTCTGGGACATCGGGGTCAGAGCTTGCTTCTATCAACACTTCAGGCGGTGCTTATTTCTCTGGTTCCGTCGGCATCGGGACGACGACGCCAGGTGCGAAACTTCAAATTAACTCTGGTGCAATAACCGACAAAGGTGCAATCATTAAGGGTTACGCAGGACAAACTGCAAATCTTCAAGAATGGCAGGATAGTACGGGAGCCGTGAAGGCTAGTGTGGACAAGGATGGATATATCAACTCTGCTGTAGGTTTCAAGGTGGCTGGATACACCCTATACTCCAATGTTGGCGGGGCGGCCTACATCTTGGGAAGTAGTTACATAGCTGGCGATGAAGAGATGCCAGCGGCTAATATGCGGAAGTGGTCGTCCACTACTTCCGCATATGGCACTCCCGACCTATCTCTTTCCCGCAACGCCGCAGGGATAGTCCAAATCGGCGACGGCGGAGCGAATGCAAATGGAAGACTTTTATTATCTAGTGGTTTAGTTTCTGCCCCTAGCATAACTTTCAGTGGTGGCGGAACGAACACAGGTATCTTTTCTAGTAGTAATAACATTATCGATTTTGTCGCAGGTGGCACAGTACAGGCAAGATATTCCTCAAATGGTCAATTCCTTCCTGCGGCAAAGTTATCAAGCAGCAATACCTCTATCATTGGTTGGGAGCCGGGCGTGGCGGGTAATACAAACATGGATACTTCTCTTTCTCGAAATGCTGCCGGAGTTTTGCAGATCGGTGATGGTGCGGCGAATGCCAATGGGAGCTTGTTGGCGTCACAAATATCTCTTGCCAAAGCCGACTCTTCCGCTCTCACAGATTTCTTAATTAACCCAACCGCAAAAACAAGTGGGAATTTGATAGACGCACAAGTGGGAGGGGTTAGTAAGTTTAGCGTGACGAATGCGGGCATTACCACTACCGGACTTGGTTTCAGACTTGGTAGCGCGGCTACCGTGTCGCCGTATTTGTTTTCTTTTTCGGGAAGTAGTTACACTACGCCAGATGCCGCTGGTAGGGGGCTAGCCATGTATAGTTATTCTGTAAGTAACGCTGACGTTGGAATTGCTTTTTCGGGTGAATCTGTCGGGTCTACTGCTTCCTATACCAATGCGTTGTTTGCTAGGAATTTCACAAATACCGCGGGCACTGGCGCAACCCTTGCTATCAAACCTACCTACAATCAAGTCGCTTCTACCGCCGCCAACACCGACCTCCTCATCAACCGCACAGAAACAGCAGTCGGTAGTGGAGCGCAGTATTTGATTGACGCACAGGTGGGAGGAGCTACTAAATTTAATATAGACAATAGTGGTGTTGTGACAGCAAATAATTTTACTACAAAATCTTCCCCTGTCGGAGAATATCAGGTAAAAAACGGAACAAACGATGTGGTTTTAAGGCTTGATACTTTGGGGTTGGAACATGGTAGTGGCATGTTAAATACTTGGAGAAGCACAGTAGATGCACGAAGTGGGAGTAATGACGTTTCTCTTTCTCGCAACGCCGCAGGAGTTTTGCAGATCGGCGATGGTGCGGCGAATGCAAACGGTGGTTTGTTGGCCTCTCAAATTTCCCTTTTAGGAAACGCCACTTCTGCATTGACTGTCTATGCAGTGGATTCTGTAAATGGTACATCAGAGCATACTGTTATAGATACAACTGGCATTAATTCAAGCAACGACGATGATACTAGCATCGCAAGTTGGAATTCTTATGGAGCAACAACGAGTTTTGACGACGGGACAGATTCCTATTTTTCTGGATTCGGATATAGTGGTCTTTATAGTGGAATCACGCCATCGATTGGAGCAAGACGGGAGGTGTCCGTGACCCCAGATGGTATGATTTTCACAAATGGAACAATGGGGGCATATTTACGATTAGTCCCAGCAGTTGGTTATACGGGGAATAATATTATTACAATGCCTTCCACCACCGGAACCCTTGCCTTGTTGAGCGACATTCCTTCTCTTTCTGGTTACATTCCTTACACTGGCGGAACGTCAAATGTAGATTTGGGAATTCATAATCTTACCGTAGACACCAACTCTCTTTTTGTGGATTCTGCCAATCATAGGGTTGGAATTGGGACAATTACTCCAGGAGAAAAACTAGAAGTGGCCGGGAATATCGCACTTTATAGTAATTCTGCTACCGCGCAAAGCATAAAACTAGACGTTGATAATATGGCTAATTCTTATGATTTAAAAATCGTTGCCGGGTCGTATGGGTCATCCGGTACTCCGGGAGGAAATCTTTATTTAAGCGGCGGGGCAAATATAGGATTGGCGGCCTATGGTAGCGTACTTATTGCTACTGGTGGTGGAAAAGTCGGAATCGGAACTACGAGTCCTACAAATATTTTAAGCTTAGGAAACGGTGTTGCACAAAAGATTTGGATAGAAAACACTGCCTCAGGAACCATGGGTAGAGCTTTGACTGTAGCCGCCGGGGGAACGGTTGCGGGAGGAACTAATATTGTTGGGGGTAATTTAATCCTTACTTCAGGTGCTGGAACGGGTACGGGGGCAAGTAGTATTTCATTCCTTACCGGAACGACGCTCGCCTCGGGTACCACCCTTCAAACATTGTCGGAGAAGATGACAATATTAGGAAGTGGCAATGTCGGCATCGGCGCGACGTCACCTTCCAATATTTTTCATGTTACTGGAACTCCAGCAGCGGGTACGCCGACAGCTAGAATTGCCAATACCCTCGGAGGAACAACTCAAAACAACGGATTATTAATTCTAGGGGGAAACAATACCGGAGTGGCCGCTTCTCAATTGATTACTTTTCAGAGAACAGATGCCACGGTAATCGGAAGTGTTTCTCAAAATGCTGCCACGACAGTTGCTTTCAATACTTCTTCTGATATGCGTATTAAAGAAGACATTGCGCCGACTGCTCTTGGGTTATCAGATTTGATGAAAATTAATGTTGCAGATTTTGCTTTTGTTAGCGACCCGAGCAAACAAAGGATGACCGGTTTTATTGCTCAAGAGTTAAATAATATTTATCCGGAAGCGGTGACTACGAATGGGGATAATGGGATAGATCCATTGTCGCCTGGAGAGACGCCTTGGATGGTTGATTATTCCAAACTTACTCCGCTTCTCGTCAAATCAGTACAAGATTTAGATTTGAATTTAGAAAGTATTACCGGTACCGTCATTCCGCTCCCGGGTTCACCGGCAGAATCTTTTGTGGTTGCTTTCTTTGATAGGATGGATGCTTGGATGGCAGACACGACGAATGGAATAGGAGACTTTTTTGCAAACCGCGTGCACACCAAGGAGCTTTGTGTGACAGATCTTGCCGGTGAGACGTGTATCACCCGAACAGAGCTTGATAATCTTCTCGCCGGAACTGCCGCTTCCGGCGGAGGAAGCACAGTGTCCACAACTCCCGATTCCTCGACGGGTTCAGAACCCATGACTTGTACCGCTTCGCAGATTTTAGTTGATAATGTTTGTGTGGATTCCCTCGGTGGTGATTCAACTGGTGTTGCTACGGGTGATACTCCTCCAGCTCCTCCGGTGTGTCCTTCGCCACAAACCTTGGTGGATAATACTTGCGTCGATCCTGCGCCAGCCGCACCCGTTCCGGTCGCTGATGGTTCGACCCCAACCCCCACACCATAGTTCACAAAGATAAATTTCTTGGGTGGCAGGTACCTGTTTTGAAACACCTTTTTTTGTTATACTTCTAGGGTGAATATTAAAGACGTAGAAAATTTGGCTGAATTGGCGAGAATCGAGTTATCTCTCGAGGAAAAGACGGCTCTCCTTAAGGACATAGGGGGTATTTTGGAGTATGTAGACCAAATCAAAGAAGCCAAGATCGGGGAGGTTGAGCCCGCGCGCAATCTCAGAAATATTTGGCGGGAGGATAAAATAGAAGAGCGTGATTTCTCAAAGGAATTAATAAAGGAACAATTTCCCGACGCGCAAGATGATTTTTTGAAGGTAAAGAAAATTTTATGATGATAAATAACAAAAATTCAAAAAATTTTGGAGCCTTCGCCCTCGGAGACAGAAAGACAGGGGACCCACGACTCTTTAAATTTTTTAATTTTTGTATATATAAGATATGATTGATTTAAAAAATTTAACAATTGAAAAAGCGCACGAAGCCCTCACCCGAGGCGATTTTAGTTGTCGAGAATTAGCTGAAGAATATTTGAAAAATATTACAGAGAAAAATGGCGAATTGAATGCTTATCTTGAGATTTATGATGATGTCTTTCTGCAAGCGGAAGAGGCGCAGAAAAAATTTATCGACGGCATTGCCACGGAATTAACGGGAATCCCTTTTGCGATTAAAGATAATATTTTGATTAAGGGACGGAAGGTTTCTGCCAGTTCGAAAATTTTAGAAAATTACAAAGCAGTTTATGACGCTACGGTTATAAAAGATTTGAAAAAAGTCGGAGCTGTTTTCTTGGGTCGTACGAATATGGATGAGTTTGCTATGGGTTCTTCCACGGAAACTTCTGCCTACGGTGTTACCCGAAATCCCATAGATCCGTCCCGAGTCCCGGGTGGTTCATCTGGGGGTTCAGCGGCAGCGCTTGCCGGAGATATGGCATTAGCGGCTCTAGGCACGGAGACGTGTGGTTCCGTGCGGGAGCCTTCGGCTTTTTGCGGACTGGTGGGATTAAAACCGACTTATGGCGCACTCTCAAGGCAAGGAATCATCGCGATGGGGAACTCGCTGGACCAAGTTTCACCTTTCGGTAAAAACGTGCGAGATGCAGAAATAATTTTTAAGGCTCTTTCCAGATACGACGAAGAAGACAGCACCTCTGTTCCCGAAGAGTTGCGAAATAAATCGCGAATACAAAATAAAAAAATCGGAGTACCCTGGCATTTATTTAAAGAAGGGGTAGATGAGGAAATTCTGGAAAACTTCAAAGCATCCTTGGAAAAACTAAAGAAAGCCGGATATGAAATAATGGACATCGAACTTCCCACCTCAAAATATTCTCTCGCTGCGTATTACATTATCATGCCGGCAGAAGTCTCTACGAACCTTTCACGTTTTGACGGTATTCGTTATGGTCTTTCGGAGCAAGGTGAAAATCTCAAAGACGTATATATGAAGAGCCGGGGCAAAGGTTTCGGCAAAGAAGCTCGACGCAGAATTCTCCTCGGCACATATGTGCTTTCTCATGGATATTATGATGCATATTACAACAAGGCAATAAAAGTAAGGGAAAAAATAAAAGAAGAAATTATTGGAGCTTTTGAAAAAGTAGACTATATTCTTACTCCCACAGCACCCGTTCTTCCCTTCAAGCTGGGGGAGAAATTAGATGACCCCGTGGCGATGTATTTGAGCGACATCTTTTCTGCTCCCGCGAACCTATCGGGTGTGCCGTCCATCGCCCTGCCGTCCGGATTTTCTTCTGCCGGTCTGCCTTTTTCCATTCAGTTTATGGCTCCGCATTTCGGGGAAGAGGCCCTTTTTGATGTCGGTAGGAAATTTGAAGAAATAAATGGAGAGTAGAATTGTGTTATAATTTTATTTATGGAACCATCATACTTTAATCTGGACAATTTATTTGGTAGCGAGCCCTCCTCCATTAAAGATTTTTTCGCTTATATTACGAGTGATCAGGCAATAATTATTTTCAAAACCATTCTGTCCTTTTTGGCGACGTTTTTCTTGATTGTAATCAGTTATACCATCGTGCGTCTTTTTGAAATAAGAAAAAAGGAAAAAGAACATTTGCGCCACGAAATAGCGGAATATGCACACAACAAAATCGAATATGAAAAAAGGCTTCATGAACAATCTGGCGGTTCCAAAAATGAACATTGGGGAAAAGTTTTAGGGTATCTTTTTTCTCAACACGGGAGTGATTGGAAGCTTGCCATTATCGAGGCGGACTCAATGCTGGACGGTCTTATGGACCAGCTTGGGTTTAAAGGAGAAACCCTGGGGGATAAATTAAAATCCGCCAATCAAGATACTTTTCCGGAACTTACCATTGCCTGGGAAGTGCATACGGTCAGAAATAGAATAGCGCATGAGGGACTGGCTTTTGAACTTTCCCAGCATGAAGCGAAAAGAATCATCGCTTTATATGAGGAAATTTTTCATCCATACGGATATATTTAAAATTGTTGCGGGGCCACGAATCGAACGTGGGTCTTAAGGTTATGCTTTACCACTATAGTTTTCACTACCATTCTGTTTGTGGTCTGGACTATACCATCTCCTTTCTAAAAAATTAATTATAGATTAAGGAGCCCGTCATCTAGTCTCTACACATTTATCTCTGATATCATTCAGAGAATTTAGCTCGGAATTGTCTTTCTGCCAATCGGCAGGGAGGATTTCTCCGAATTTGACGAGTGCACACCTCCAGGTTTCCCAAGAGGGGGCCCATATTTACCGCTGAGCCTTACGAGATGCCTCTTCTCTACCCCGCTATAAAAGGTATTTTATACCAACTTCATTAAAGATGCAAGTTGTTATTGTACTGAACATAGATTACAATATACCTTATGTACTATCCACACATAAAAGAGACGACGATAAAAATGAGGAAAAACGGCGAAAGCCTGGGTGACATATCCAAAAAACTAAACATTGCCAAATCAACGCTTAGTTTTTGGTGCAAAGATGTCCTTCTCTCGGGGGCCGCAATAAAAAAAATAAAAACGAAAGGAAAAATTAAATCTGTCAGAGGACTTTTAAAGTACTCGGAGTTGAAGCGAAGAGAGAGGATCTCAAGAAATATTTTGCAAAAACGAGAGGGAGCAACAGCCGTGGGAGAATTGTCAAGTAGAGATATTTTGATGATTGGCCTTGGTTTGTATTGGGGAGAAGGATATAAATACGAAAACGGCGAGTTCGGTTTCACAAATAGCAACCCATACATGATGCGTTTTTACTTTAAATGGTTAAAGTTGTGGAGGATAGAAAAGGATGTTTTGATTTTTCGGCTCACCTTGAATGAATTTTTCAGGAGGGAAGAAAGTAACATAAAATTGTTTTGGATAAACTTCCTAAATATCAAAAAAGAACAATTTTCAAAAACTACTTATATAAAAACAAATCTCAAAAAGGCTTCTTTAAAAGACATGGGGAAATACAAAGGTATTTTAAGGGTGAAAGTAAGAAAGGGCACGTGTGTTAGAAACAAGATTCTTGGGGCGATAGACCACATATCAAACACCTAAAAGCTTTTATTTTGATAACTTTTCTGTTATATTCTTTATTATGTCGGCGTAGCTCAGTTAGTAGAGCACGGGACTCATAAGCCCGGGGTCGCAGGCGCACTCCCTGCCGCCGACACAAAAAAAGCTTTGAAATTATACGATTTTATGTATAATAGAAATGTTGCGATCGTAGCTCAACTGGTTAGAGCACCCGCCTGTCACGCGGGAGGTTGGCGGTTCAAATCCGCTCGGTCGCGCCGCGTAAAGCAAATGCTTAACATTTGCCACGCGGCTTCGCCCCAAAAGGGATGAAGCTGTGTGACAAAAAAAACACCATATGGTGTTTTTTTTGTTTACGCGCGTCGCGTGAGCTTTAGCTTTTACGCGACAGGGACTATAATGTCTGTATGTTTTGGACATATCTTTTGGAAAATCAAAAAGATAAAAGTTGGTATATTGGCTATACTTCTGATTTAAAGAAAAGATTGAAAGAGCATTTGTCTGGTCACGGTTGTCAAACGACCACGGGTGATAAAACTTGGAAAGTAATTTACTGCGAAGGATATATAAACAAAAAAGATGCTGAAGGCAGGGAAAGATTTCTGAAAAGCGGTTCGGGAAGGAGATATCTTAAAAAACAATTAGCAAATTACCTTATCTAGATTTGCCAATTGGCTAGGTTTGAACTGTGATATTATAACTTTATGAAAATTATTTTGTTTAGAGGACGTCCTGGAGTAGGCAAAACCACAATTTCAAATATTCTTTCTAAAAAAACTGGCATTCCCGTTTTAAGAAAAGATGATATTTATGATGTAGTTTCAGAATTTATAGAAAGTCATCAGGTAAGAAATAAAATCTCTTATGGTTCGCTTTATGCAATCCTAGAAAGTAATATAAAAACTAATTGTTCGTTTATTATTGATTTTCCTTTTCACTCAATTGAACATTTTTCTATTATCAAAAAATGGTGTGGAGAAAAAGAAGTTGAATTAAACTCAATACTTGTTATTTGTAGCGATGAAAGAATATGGGCAGAACGTTTTAATGAACGAACTAAAAATCCAAAACCTAACCAACTAATAACAAACTTTGAAAAAATGAAGGAAAATTATAAGGATATGGAAGTTATACCAGAAAAAGGAGAGTTAGTAGTAGATACTGTAAAAACCCCAGAAGTATTATTAATTGAAATCAATACTTTTATTTCTTAACCCTGGTATATAAATACAGTCGTTATGCTGCCTTATTCTACTTCCAACTTCGTCCGCTCGGTTGCGCAAGATTTTTATATTTGTGATACAATACAATCAGTAGCCAGCGCTTAGTCAGCTTGGCTTGTTAGTGTATTTATCATTAATCTAACAATAATATGTCAGACGAAACAACCACTCCAAACACCCCGGAAACCCCGGAAGTAGAAATTCCTACGACTCCAGAAACCCCGGAAGTAGAAACCCCGGAAACTCCAGCTCAGTAGTTTTTAAAAACAGCCCCGTTCGGGGTTGTTTTTGTTTATAGAATAATTGCTATAATATAAATATGGAAAAAATAATAATGTATCAGTTTTTTGTTTTATTGTTGGGAACATTATTCGCTTGGGGTAATTTTATTGTTGAGTTTGTCGCATGGAGAAAACACCAAATATGTCCGACGGGCTGTGCGCACGGGGATAAGGTTGTTAATCCTTTTCTCACTCCTTGTTTTTATGGGGCTATTTTTTTTACTATTGCTTTTGTATTAAGTGCTATTTTATTTTTAAATTTTTAGAATATTCGTTTTAGTCATTATGTTTGACATATATACCAGATGTAGTATAGTATAAAAGAACTATTTGTAATGTTTTTTGGGGACTGAGGAGGACCACCAAAAAGGAGGGTTGACGAAATGGACAAGAACGCTTTTCTCCGGGTGCTGTTCACAGATTTGTTCGGTTCCTTCACCCTCAGGGAATTGAGAAACAGCTTGGAAGAAACTGCCGAGGAGTTCGGGTTGAAGGAGCCTGATCTGGTCCTTCGGCTTAACGAGGAGTTTCTCAACCAAAAGTCCAAAGAGGCCTGCGAAGGATCTCCCCGGTAGGTGGGAGATGCCGAGAGGCCTCGCTATCGGCGAACATGTTTCGCCACCCCCAGGCATTTGCCTGGGATTTTTGTTTTTTAGGGTGCTTGCTGTAGATATTAATGGTAAAATAATAGTAGGTTTTAGGCCGAGGGTTTTTGGGGAATTATTATTAATAAAAAAGTAAAAATATGAAAAAAAATGAAAGCAATTTGGATCGTATCGTAAGAATTATATTGGCGATAGTCTTTTTTGTCGTCGGGTTTTGGTGGCTCGGTGGAATTTGGCAGGCCGTATTTTATGTGTTGGCCCTTATAATGCTCTTCACGGGAGTTTCCGGATTTTGTGGTCTATATAAATTATTCGGCATGAGTACTATCAAGGAAACGAGCTCAAGTCCAGAAAACCCACAGCTATAGAAAAAATTATTTTATTATTATGAAGAGTCTCCTTATTTATTTTATAACCGGTGGATTATTTACCGCGTTGATTGTTTTTCTCGAGGAGAGCGGTTTTCGTTTGTGGTCAGGGCTAGCGACGCTTGTCCCGGTCTTTACTCTGGTCTCCTATGTTTTTATCGGTCAATCTCAAGGAGGACTCGCAGTCAGTCAGCATGCGAAGTTTGTCCTTTGGGGCACCGTTGTTTCCTGGATACCGTATATGATTGCCATTATTTACTTAGCTCCTAAAATCGGACCACATAAAGCGATTATTCTCGGATTGGGCATATTTTTTGTGTTGGCTCTTGCTTTTATTGCTGTTACTGCTTATTTTCACCTTTTTCAGTAAAATCAGTAAATATTAGGGACTGTGGATAAAGTAGTAAAATTTTCGATTTAATTGGGATATACTTATAATAGTATAAGTAGTGTATATGTGTTTTTCTAGAACCATGAAAAGGAAAAAGGGTTCGTTCGTGTTAGAAAAACAAATATTAAAATTAAAAAAACTCGTTGCCCGAAAAGAACAAGTAATTTTGAGGTTGATTGAAAAAGGAAAAAAGTTAGCACTAGTTGCTCAAAAAAAAGAAATTGCCAAACTCAGATTAATAAAAATTGCAAGAAGACTTGCATTGGTTGCTAGAGAAAAAGAAAGTGCCAGGCGTAAACTAGAGAAAATCGCATGGAAGATTGCTCTCGTTGCGAAAAAAAAAGAAAAAAGAAGACGTGAGTTGTTTAAAAAGAATGAAGAGGAAGCAAGAAGAGCGGCTTCGCTTACTGAATCTATCGTCGAAACGAGCGATAGCG
Organism: Minisyncoccota bacterium; assembly: GCA_041665885.1. Classification (GTDB taxonomy): domain Bacteria; phylum Patescibacteriota; class Minisyncoccia; order Phycocordibacterales; family UBA9973; genus UBA9973. The sequence goes on along the minus strand of JBAYHY010000004.1, from coordinate 11,961 downwards.
GTTTTCTAGTTATTGATCACAAGGGAAAAGTTTTGAAAGCAAATCGAAGATTCGTTCGACTTTGGCATATTCCGAATAAAATTCTCGTCTCCAGAGACGACAAGAAGTTATTAAAGTTTGTTCAAGGGCAATTAGTTGAACCTGCTTTGTTTATGAAGAAGGTCAAAAAACTTTATGAAAACCCGACTGTGCGTATTCATGATTCAATAAGTTTTAAAGACGGAAGGGTTTTTGATCGATTTTCGAGCCCGATGTGTGTTTCTGGTAAACCTGTCGCTAGGGTTTGGTCTTTTCGTGACATAACCAAAAGAAAAAAAATAGAAAAAGAGATACAGGAACAGGAAAGCCTACTCGAAAACGCACAGGTTATTGCGAATTTCGGCAGCTATGTTTTAGATATTAAAAGTGGTTATTGGACTAGTTCAAAAGTTTTGGACAAAATTTTTGGAATTGGAGAGAAATATTCTCGCTCAATTATGGGTTGGTTAAAAGTAATACATCCGGATGATAGAAAAATGATGGAAGATTATTTTTATAAGGAAGTATTGGGGAAGGGGTTTAATTTTGACAAGGAATATAGGATTGTTAAGCAAAACAATGGCGTTACGCTCTGGGTGCATGGGAAAGGGCGATTGGAATATTTGGATAAAAAGAAAAAACCAGTAAGAATGATTGGCACCATTCAGGACATAACTGCAGGTAAGGAATTGGAGCAGGCGAAGAACGAATTTATATTTTTAGCTTCCCATCAATTGCGGACTCCACTTTCGGGAACAAAATGGGTACTAGAAACCATGGGTGAGGATAAAAGCTTAAGTCAAGAGCAAAAAGAAAAAATTGATAAATTGACGGTATCGAACGAGAGATTAATACATATAGTCAACAAAATGCTGGATGTCGCTCGTGTTGATACGGGCAAAGTTGCGGTGATTAAAAAATGGGTCAAAATCAAAGAATTAGTTGATGAAGTAGTAGATATTTTGAAAATTTCAAGTGAAAGTAATAAAAAAACAATAAAAATTAACATTGCCCCGGGAATAAAAAATATTTATTGTGACCCGACCTTGATAAGTGAAGCCATAAAAAATCTACTGGATAATGCGATTAACCACTCCGAGTCAGGTTCTTCAAGTATTACTATTTCAGCTCAGGAAAAGAAAGATAATTTTTTGTTTTCTGTGCACAGCAAGGGGGCTATCGATCCGTTGATCATTGGTAAAATAAATAAATTTGAAAAATTTATACATGGGTGTAGCGGCCTTAATTGTAGGTCTATCGGAAGCGGGCTCGGGCTCTATATTACAAGGAAATTAATCGAAGCGAACGGAGGTTCTATTTGGCTCAAGTCGAGCGTCAAATCTGGAACCACTTTTTATTTTACTATAATTAAAAAATGAATTAATAAAATATGACTAAATTGAATAAAAAAGTTTTGATGTTGGTGGTTGATGATGAAAAAATGTTAGTGGAGGCCATAAAGGAGAAATTATTGTCCGAGGGCTTTGGTGTTTTGGTGGCTTATGATGGTGAGGAAGGGTTGAGTTTAGCGAAAAGTCAGCATCCGGACCTTATTTTACTCGACCTTTTAATGCCAAAAATGGACGGGATGACGATGTTAAAAAAATTGCGAGAAGACACTTGGGGTAGAGGTGTGCCGGTAATTATTTTAACAAATCTTTCAAGCGCTGACGAAGAGCGCAATAAAGATATCACAAAGCTTGAACCGACGTATTATTTCATAAAGGTGGACAAAACCATGGATGAAATCGTGGAAAAGATAAAAGAAAGATTAAATTTACTCTAGTTTATTTGGGGAGTTTTGTTTCTATCTTGCTTTGTGAGTAGATATCTATATAATTAATATATGCAAGAAGCACCAATTCCAGCCAATGAAAAAGAGAGAATCGAAGCGGTCCACAGGCTGGCTATTCTCGACACCGAGCCCGAAGAGCGGTTTGATGTGCTCACTCGTGAAGCGGTGGAGAGACTAAAGGTTCCGATGTCCATGGTTACCATTCTAGATTCTGATCGAGAGTGGTTCAAATCCTGCATTGGTTATGACAAAAAGGAAGGCCCTCGCGCCGCCTCATTTTGTGGTCATGCATTACTGGCAACAAATATTTTTATAATTGAAGACGCCTCAAAGGACGAACGTTTTGCTGATAATCCGATGGTTATCGGTGCTCCATTCATTCGGTTTTACGCAGGAATTGCTCTTTTTGACCACAAAACAGGTCAGCCAATCGGCGTTTTTTGTATAAAAGATACCAAACCAAGAAAACTAACAACCGAAGAAATAGGTATTGTTATTGATTTAGCAGAAAGGGCAGAGATGGAACTTAATAAATAGATGAATCTTTTATTAGTAATTAAATAAAAAATATGGATCAAGAAAATACAAAAAAAGAAGGAACAGCTTGTGGTTTATCTAAAAATAAAAAAATTATAATTATTGCTATAATTGCCCTTTTGGTTGTCGGCTTTGTGGTAAATGGATTCTGGGGCAGAAAAGCAGGAGAAAGGATGGCAGAAAATATTTTGGAAAAACAGCTGGGCGGTAATGTCAATATAAATTCAAAAGACGGTTCTGTTTCGATACAAAGTGATAAGGGTAGTTTCAGCGCGGGAGAGGCGACGAGTTGGCCTTCTAATATGCCAAGCGACATTCCGGAATTTACTGCCGGAAAATTAACCATGGCCGCGTCGATTTCTTCTGAGAACAATGGCTGGCAAGTCGCGGCTACAGATGTTTCTAAAGATGATTTCAATGCCTATCATTCATTGCTAGAATCAAAAGGGTGGAAAAATATAAGTTTTTCTGATGCGAATATTGATATGCTTCAAATGAACAATGGAACTTACGATTTGTTTATGGTTTTTAATGCCGAAGATGGTGGATTCTCCTTAACGGTTTCCGTAAAAAATTAGTTTTTGCAAAATTGGTCAAAATAAACTAATATAATAAGGGCTTAATTTTTTTTAAACAAATAAGCCGTTGTAGCTCAGTTGGTAGAGCACGATATTGGTAATATCGAGGTCATCGGTTCAATCCCGATCAACGGCTCCAAGCAATAAGGTGCAAAAGCAATTTTAAAATGTCCGCATAAAATTCTGGTGAATTTTTGCTCAAGACTCGGCCCGTCGGCCTCCGTAGCCATTTTAAAACTACTTTTGCACCTTTCAAATAATTAATCGGAATGGTTTGCCATCCTAGCTCAGTTGGTAGAGCACGTCTTTCGTAAAGACGGGGTCCCGAGTTCGATCCTCGGGGATGGCTCATGGATAAAGAAAGTATTCAAATAGAAATAGACAAGATTGAAACGTTGATGCAGACTTCTGATTTTTGGAACGATAAAAATAAAGCGCAGGCTATGTTGAAAGAGCTTGAGTCTCTGAAAAACCAAAAAGAAGGTATTGGGAAATATGACAAAGGAAATGCTATTCTGACCATCATCTCCGGCGCCGGAGGAGATGACGCAGAAGATTTTTCTGCATTGTTGCTATCCATGTATATGAAATATGCGACTAAAAAAGGATGGGACATATCTTTTATCCACGAACATAAAAATGATCATGGCGGGTATCGGAATGTTTCTTTTGAAATAAAAGGCAAGGGCGCCTATGGGGAATTGAAAAATGAATCTGGGGTGCATCGCCTGGTGCGTATTTCACCTTTTAACGCAAAAAAATTACGACATACTTCTTTTTCATTGGTGGAAATTTTACCGAAGTTTTCCAAGTTGGAAGAAAAGGATTTTGTTATTCCTGAAGCGGATTTAAAAATAGAATATTCTCGTTCCGGTGGTCCCGGCGGCCAAAATGTGAACAAAAGGGAGACGGCCGTGCGCTTGGTGCATATTCCTACGGGGATTGCCGTGCATGCTTCGAACGAACGTTCTCAGGAACAAAATCGTGAACAAGCATTGTCCATTCTCCGAGCTAAAATTTTCAAAAAAGCGGAGGAAGAAAAGAAGAGTATCGAAGAGAGCATGAAGTCGACCAAAAATACGGAAATAGAATGGGGCAGTCAGATACGTTCATATGTATTACATCCATATAAAATGGTTAAAGACCATCGAACTGGTGTCGAAACTTCGAATCCGGACGCTGTCTTGGATGGGGACTTGGACCTTTTCATTGAGGCGGAACGGGATTTGTGACCCTTCATAAAAAAATAATTCAGGGTCATGGTGAGGAAACCCGAACCATGATATAATAGAAGAGAATGATTTATTTCAACAATGTTTCAAAAATTTACAAAGACACGGTCGCCCTCGAAGATGTGACTTTTACCGTCGAAGGGGGTGAATTCGTTTCTATCGTCGGACACTCGGGTGCGGGTAAGACCACGCTCACTAAAATGATTTTAGCCGAGGAAAATCCCTCTGAGGGAACGGTTTTTTTTGAGTCTATCAACGTGAATAAAGCGAAAAATAACGACTTAACAATGCTTCGTCGTCGCATCGGAATTGTATTTCAGGATTACAAATTACTTTCGAACAAAACCGCTTATGAAAATATTGCTTTCGCGATGGAAGCTGTCGGCAAGACAGAAGAAGAAATCGCCAGCGATGTTCCGCATGTTTTAGAGTTGGTTGATTTAAGTCACCGGGTCGGACATTTTCCGAATCAAATGTCCGGAGGTGAACAGCAACGCCTGGCGATAGCTCGAGCCATCATAAATCAGCCCGAGCTCATCATCGCCGATGAACCCACGGGGACTTTGGATCCGGTGAATACACACGAAATTGTCCAAATATTAAGAAAAATAAACGACCTCGGTACGACGGTCATCCTAACTACTCATAATAAAGGAGTGATTGATTCTCTGGGCAAGAGGGTAATTACCATGGAAAATGGTAAAATTATTAGAGATACTAAACACAATAAATAAGCAAAAATTTTTTATGGCCATGACTGCGTTAAAAAGAATAATGAGAAATGGATTCCTGAATTTCAAAAGGGGAGGAGTGGTCTCTTGGGCGGCAGTGCTCGTCGTCACGATTACTCTTTCGGTCATTACTCTTATCATTCTCCTGCAGGCCGTTTTGTATTTTTCTCTTGATCAGATAAAAGATAAAGTAGACGTGACTATTTATTTTACTACTGGGGCGACCGAGACCAAGATTTTGGATTTAAAATCTTCTCTGGAGAAATTACCGGAAGTGGCGCAAGTCACTTATACTAGCCGAGATGAGGCGCTTCAGCTTTTCCGAGATCGTCACCAGAATGATTATCCGACGATTCAAGCCCTAGATGAAATAGGAGAGAATCCGCTCGGGGCCTATTTGAATGTCAAAGCGAAAGAAGTATCTCAGTATGAGAGCATAGCGAATTTCATGAAGTCAGACAATATTCTCGCGCCCGGGGAAACATCCATTATCGATAAGGTCAATTATCACCAAAATAAATTAATAATCGATAAATTGAATACAATAATTTCTGGTGCACAGACACTCGGTTTCTTGGTAACTCTGATTTTAATGTTTATCTCAGTGGTTGTTACCTTCAATACTATTCGTTTGGCTATTTTTATTTCTAAAGAGGAAATAGGGGTTATGCGTCTCGTCGGAGCTTCAAAAATGCATGTTCGAGGTCCTTTTATGGTAGAAGGGGCTATCTATGGTGCTATTGCTACGATCATTACTGTGGTGCTCTTTTTTCCGATAACGGCTTGGTTCGGCAGTAAAATGACTGATTTTCTCGGGATAAATTTATATGATTATTTTATTTCCAGCTTTGCGCAGATTTTCATAATTCTTTTATTATCAGGAGTGATTTTGGGAGTTCTCTCCAGTTTTCTGGCAATCAGAAAATATTTGAATAAGTAAAAAACAAAAAAATGCCGGAAAAAAAAGAAATAAAATATATTTTCGTGGTGGGGGGTGTTATTTCTGGGGTGGGAAAGGGGGTCACCGTTTCATCTTTGGGGCTTATTTTAAAAAATCGCGGACTGAATGTAACCGCGATTAAAGTTGATCCATATATCAATGTGGATGCCGGGACGATGAATCCGACCGAACACGGAGAAGTTTTTGTGCTTTCCGATGGAGATGAAACGGATCAAGACATGGGGAATTATGAAAGATTTTTGGACCTCAATCTGACGCGGATAAATTACATGACGACCGGGCGAGTATATAAGACGGTTATCGAAAAAGAAAGGAATTTGGAATACAAAGGTAAGTGTGTGGAAGTCGTCCCGCATATCCCGCTCGAAGTTATCGGACGTATCAAAAAAGCAGGGGAAGTGGCCAAGGCGGATATCGTCATTATCGAAATAGGTGGAACCATCGGAGAATATCAAAATATTTTGTTTTTGGAGGCAGCCCGTATGATGAAGATTGAAAATCCGAAAAACGTCGCTTTTGTGATGGTTTCCTATCTGCCGACACCGGGAAAAATCGGAGAAATGAAAACCAAACCGACCCAATATGCAGTTCGCACCTTGAATGCTTCCGGCATTCAGCCTGATATTTTGATAGCCAGGGGGGAACATGATCTTGACGAAAAAAGAAAAGAGAAACTTTCGCTTTTCTGTAATATGCCCGCGGATAGAGTGGTTTCTGCGCCGGACGTCAGTAGTATTTATGATATACCGATTAATTTTGAAAAAGAAAAATTGTCCGAAAAGCTTTGCAGTATTTTGGGAATTGTTTGCAAGAAACCCGACATTGCATCCTGGAATGCCTGGAAAAAATTTGCGCACCATGCGCACAACGGTAAAGAGGTGGTGAAGATAGCCATGATAGGAAAATATTTTGAAACCGGGGACTTTATTTTGTCCGATTCATATTTATCCGTCATCGAGGCGATAAAATATTCCAGCTATGCGCAAAACAGAAAACCGATTTTAACCTGGTTGAATTCCACCGATTTTGAAAAAAATCCAGCAAAGTTAAAAGAATTAAAAAAATACGATGGCATCGTGGTGCCGGGAGGCTTCGGGGCGCGGGGAGTGGAAGGAATTTTGAGCTCGGTAAAATTTGCCCGAGAAAACAAAATCCCATATCTCGGCCTTTGCTACGGGATGCAGATGATGGTGATAGAATATGCCAGAAATGTTTTGGGCCTGAAGGGCGCAAATACGAGGGAAGTAAACCCGAATTCAAAGTATTTAGTCATTGATGTGATGGAATCTCAAAAGGAACTCTTGAAGAAAAATCTATATGGCGGATCGATGCGCCTGGGAGCCTACAAGGCCATGTTGCGAAAAGGTACGGTTGCCTATGATGCTTATTATGGGAAAAAACCTGCCCGCCCTCACGGTGGTTCGGGAGCAGGCGGGGAAATTATTGAAAGGCACCGTCATCGCTATGAAGTGAATCCGTCATTTATCGGGGATCTTGAGGCCAAGGGTTTAGTCTTTTCTGGACGTTCACCGGATGGGCATTTGATGGAAGTAGCGGAATTGCCGAAAAACAAACACCCATTCTTTTTAGGTTCTCAATTTCATCCCGAATTTTTAGCGCACCCGCTTCGCCCACATCCACTTTTCACGTCTTTTATTAAAGCTTGTATTAATAAGAAAAAATAGAATTTTCTTGTAAAACATAGTTTTTTGGAGTAATCTATCAAAGTAAATAGAAATTTTGGGAGATCGCCTGCCTGCGCAGGCAGATCTAATGGTTTGATAAGTAATTTTGGGAGATCGTCTAATGGTAGGACAATGGATTCTGGATCCATTTATCTAGGTTCGAATCCTAGTCTCCCAGCCCTTCCTCCCTTCGGTCGTCAGGGCCTACGGCCGTGACAAAATAACTGAAGGAAGGTACCGAGTGAGTACTGAGCGAAGCGAAGTGCGGCGAGGTATAATTATTCTATGTATTCCACTTATATCCTAGAATGCGCAGACAAAAGCTTGTATGTTGGCTGTACCAATAATTTACAAAGGAGATTAGAGCAACACAATAATTCAAAATACGGCGCACACTATACAAAAATACGTAGACCAGTAATTCTGAAGTACTCTGAAGGGTTTGCAACACTAAAGGAAGCAAGAAGACGAGAAGCAGAAATTAAGCGTTGGAGAAGGGAGAAAAAATTAAAACTTTTTGTATAATAAATTTATGGAAAAAGAAAAAAAGGTTCTTATAAAATGTCGGGGGATCATTTTGGATAATGGAAAATTGTTGGCAGTAAAACATCCTGGATATCCAGCAAATCTTGTGGCCCTGCCGGGTGGCCACTTGGAGTGGGGAGAGGATCCGAAGGAATGTTTATCAAGAGAAATAATTGAAGAGCTTGGTGTAAAACCAGAAATAGGAAAGTTACTTTACGTTAACACATTTGCACACGAAGATGGTAGACATTATGTGGAATTCTTTTTTGAGGTAACAAACGGAAACGAGTATCATAATCTAGAAAAATTGACCCGTTCTCATGCTCATGAGATTACGGAAATAGTTTGGGTTAATCCAAGTGACAATATCATAGTTTTACCCAGGGGTTTTGGAGAAGATTTTAAAAGAGGGAAAGTTATTTCGGATGAAGTTAGATACATTAAGGATTAACTAATACCGTTCGGATACTGCTCCAAACAGTCAGCACGCAAGTTTGTTATAATAAATTTATGAACATCAAGGCAATAATTTTCGATTGGGGAAGGACTTTATACGATGTTGACACCAAAAAAGAAATTTCTGACGCAGAAGATGTTTTGTCGTATTGCAAACAAAAAGGTTATAAAATATGTGTCGCCTCCTTGGTAAGGGCTAATACTACGATAGAAGAAAGAGAAAACCAGATAAAAGCTTTACCGTTGGGCAAATATATTGATATGTTTGAAGTTTCCGGTGAAAAAGAAAAAGACAGCATCTTGGAAAAATTAATTAAAAAATTAAATCTAAAAAAGGGAGAAATATTATTTGTTGATGACAGGATAGTAAAAAGTATTAAATACGGCAATATAAACGATCATCCAACAGCTTGGCTCAAAAGCGGACCCTTTGCTAATGAATTACCCAATATGGAAACGGGCACGCCGACTTTCATCATAGAGACACTGTCTGAGTTAAAAACTCTAATTTAATCTTTATTTTTCATTAAAAAGGCTCACACGTCGTACCAGGCACTCAACATGTAAATTTGCTATAATAAAACCATGCAAAAAATAGCAGCGAAGGTTTTCATTTATGCGTCCATCGTTTTCGGGATTATTGGTATTTTAATTGTTATAACCGCTTCCGGGCCGGATACGCCAGATTCGAGGATAAGTGAAATATTGATTAGGCTTTTGTTTGCGACTGTTTTTATTATCCTGCCTTCATTCGCCCTGAGCGTCGCCAGCAAGTATTTAAACGATAAATCTTAATCACGGTTTTCGAGCGAGTCAGACCCCCAGTTTGTCGGATTAAAAATCTGTGTTATTCTTTTGGTGGACTCGTCGCGTCGTTTTGGCGCTTTTAAAAAAGGAGGTGTGATATGCAAACTTTTAAGGGTTATGAAAGACGACTGAGGATCAATACCGTATTGCTCTGTACCAGAAAAGACAAGGATGCTGTGGCGCCAATGTACCCCTACAACATGGCTGCTATCAATGCACATTTCGACACATGTACCTGGTGTCAGGCACAGGCGCGCCATCGGGAAGAACACGACAAGCAAAACGGGTGGCGTGACCCGGACCCCACTCCGAAAGAGCTCGAGTCGCAGGCCTTACACGAGGAGTCAACCTACGACCCCAACGGTGCTAATGACATAGACGGGGACGCGTATCACGGAAGTTGGGACACCGTTAACCCCGAAACAGGACACTGATCTCCTAAGGGAGAAATTTGGCGCACGGCCATCGGGTACGGCGCTTTTTATTTTGACACTAAACTGGAAGTATTTTTAACAACATTTGCTATAATAAATTCGTGATTAAATTAAAAAAGGCGTTGGTCGGAAAATATTTTATATATCTATTGATAACAGGAGTTGTCATTTTTTTATTTTATTTTTTGATCCAAAAAAATACTGTTGAAAAGCAAGCAGAATCTGGTATTGTCCAACCCGCCGTCGCCATTCCATCCGCCACAAATCCACTTACGATTCTCCTGGTCCCTGGCCACAATACGGATACCGGCGGGGCGAGTTTTAAGGGTGTCTATGAAAGAGATTTAGTGGTAGAAGTGGCTGACGATATTTCAGCTCTTTTGGGCGGGGACCCAAAATATAAAATCATTGTGGCTAGAGATAAACAGGTCTGGAATCCAATATTTGCTGATTATTTTATTAATAATAAGCAAGCGATTTTGGATTTTAAAAATGAACGTCAAGCAACTTACAAACTTCTCGTCGCCTCCGGGGAGGAGAAGATTGTTCCGGACATGGGAGAACACACCGTGGTAGGTCCTACGGCCACTATCGAGCTTTATGGAATAAATAAATGGGCGAATGAAAGTGACGTTGATTTGATTATTCATTTACATTTTAACAATAGCACCAGAAAAAATGTGAAATTGCCCGGACCGCGACATGGTTTCGTCATGTATATTCCACAAAAACAAAATGTAAATGCCGCGACCTCGCGAGAAGTCGCTCAATATATTTACAATGAATTAAAAAAGAAACTTTCTCCCGAGGCGCCGGGTTATTACAATAGTTTATTTGAAGATCAAAGCTTGATTGCCCTCGGAGCATCCAACACTCTGACGAAACCGTCGATGCTTATTGAATACGAATACATATACGACAAGGTATTACAGGATAAAACAAGTCGGGACAAGGCACTCGAGCAAATGGCTGAACAGACGGTGGCGGGAATTCAAGACTACGTTAATTCAATTGGTGTAAAGAACTAGGTTTTTAAAACTCCATCTGTGCGAGAGTTTCTTCGGGCTACGTAAAATGAAAGAAAAGTATCACCAGTATTGTATTAATAGTACTGGGTCGATTTAATATTATAAATTAAATGAACAAACAGAATGAATAAAACAAAAAAGATAATTGCGGGGTTGGGAATGCTGGCGCTCGTTTTGGGAGTTTTCGGAATTATCGCCAATAATGCAAATGCATACAGGGGAGACCCTGCGGTAAAGGGTCCGAACTATTCAGCAGAACGTGAGACAGCCATGGAAAAAGCTTTTGCCACGAATGATTACGGCGCATGGAAAGCGCTTATGCAAAACAGGGGCAGAGTTACCCAAGTCGTCAACCAAGACAACTTCGCGAAATTTGCCGAGGCCCATCGTTTGGCTGAAAGTGGAGATATCGCGGGAGCTCAAAAAATCAGACAAGAACTCGGACTCTATGGCCGAGGGCAAGGAATGATGGGAGGACTCGGCAATGGAGCGGGTAGAGGCAATTGCATGAATTAATAGTTTTTGCATTTGGTTAGTACGTCTTACCCCGAAGTGAATCGGGGTTTGATGTATTATCCGAAAAACTGGTACTATATTAGTATGGCTGAAAATGAGATATTAACAGACGAAGAAATCATAGAAAAAACGAGAACTTCAGACCGAGATCTCTATGCAGTTATCGTTGACAGATATCAGAAAAAACTCATCCGCTATGTAAATAATTTGATTAAGGATGAAGAGAAGGCAGTAGACGTTGTTCAGGAATCTTTTATAAGTGCTTATATTAATTTGAATAGTTTTAATATTGAAAAGAAATTTTCCAGTTGGATTTATCGCATTGCCCACAATCAAGCGATAAATCTGGCAAAAAAACATCAAAAAGAAACTCCGCTCTTAGAGGATTGGGATTTTAAAAGTGAGGACGATATTGAAAAAGATTTTGAGGAAAAAGAAACAAAAGAGAGGGTTGAAAAATGTCTAAAAGATATTCCGTTATTGTATTCAGAGCCCCTCACCCTGTATTATATTGATGAAAAATCTTATGAAGAAATAAGTGATATCTTGAGAATCCCGATGGGGACAGTCGCAACCCGTATTAGTAGAGCTAAAAAAATAATGAAAAGCATATGCCAAAAGAATTAAAAAATATTACAGAAAATGTGATGGATCAAAT
>JBAYHY010000003.1:0-71441 GCA_041665885.1 Minisyncoccota bacterium | reverse complement strand
AGCCGAAGTTTTGCGGAATCCGTATCCCCAGAATATTGTTTCCGCAAAACTGAGTCCATTTATTAGATTTGTTCTTCTGGATTTTGTTCAAAATAGTTTCGAACTTTGTCCAATAGATACCGCAAATGTTCAGGATTCAAAATAGGAGCAGAAAATGGGTCGGCACGAAGTGCCGACACTAATGAATTCCCGCCAAGAAACCCTGAATCCAAAAGGGTTCGCCAAAGAGAATTGGGCTCATCGTTTGCTAATACAAAAATATGAATAATCACACCAGAAAATTTTTTATCTACACTAGAAAAAGCACCGATACGGAAGATCGGCAAGTTAGAAGCATTTCAGACCAACTGGCCGAACTCAAAGAGTTAGCAATAAAAGAAAATATTGATGTCATTGATATATTCGTAGAAAAACAAACCGCTAAAACTCCGGGTCGGCCAGTATTTAATGAAATGCTTCAAAGAATCGAGAATAACGAAGCTTCGGGAATTTTAGCTTGGCATCCCGATAGGTTAGCTAGAAATAGTGTTGATGGTGGAAAAATAATATATTTGCTCGATACGGGAAAAATTGCCGAGTTAAAATTTCCGACTTTCTGGTGTGATACAACTCCACAAGGAAAGTTCATGCTCTCGATAGCATTCTCTCAATCCAAGTACTATGTTGATAATTTGTCGGAGAATATCAAACGAGGTCATCGTAATAAATTAAAGGAAGGTATTTGGCCTCGAAATGCTCCACTTGGATATTTAAACGACAAAGTGAACAAAGTTATCATCCCTGACCTTGAACGCTCTCCATATATCGTTAAAGCATTCGAGGCCTATGCTACTGGTAAATATACTCTCCGACAAATTAGAGAATTAGTCACAGAACTTGGATTTCGTTCACAAAAAGAGCAAGTGCTTTCCATTTCCAATATTCACGATATATTGAGAAACCCGATTTTCTGCGGATTACTTCGTTATGGTGGCGAAATTTACGAAGGAAAGCACAAACCGATTATCACAAAGAAACTTTTTGATTCCGTTCAAGAAGTGATGAGCCGAAAATCTAAACCGAAAGGTAAAGGTTTGAAAGAATACATTTACAGAGGATTTTTCCATTGTGGCGAGTGTGGTTGCTTTATCACTACCGAAACACAAAAAGGTCATAATTATCTCCGTTGCACAAAAAGGAAAAATCCTTGTTCGCAAAAATATGTTCGTGAAGAAATCATCACTTCTCAAATAGAAAAGGAAATCAAAAAAGTTTCTTTGCCACCCGATTGGATTTCTTGGATGATTGACGAAAACAAAAAAGACCAATCATCCGAAATACAATCGGGTGAGCTTTTTGCGAATAAAGTGAAAGCCAATATTTCTCTTTTAGAATCCAAAATTGAGAAACTGATGACTGCTTATTTAGAAAACGCTCTTTCGTTAGAAGAATATCGAGAAATGAAAAATAAAATTATGAACGAAAAACAGCTTCTCAAAGAGAAATTATCGGCTTCCATGCAAAAAGCGAATAATCGGTTCGAACTTACTGAAAAGTTTTTAAAATTCAATATGGAATTAGCAAACGATAGAACAAATGAGGAAAAAATCCATTTGTTCAAAAAAGTTGGTTCGAACTTTAAAATTCTAGATCGAACACTCCTTTTTGAGCCCAATTCTCTTTGGCGAACCCTTTTGGATTCAGGGTTTCTTGGCGGGAATTCATTAGTGTCGGCACTTCGTGCCGACCCATTTTCTGCTCCTATTTTGAATCCTGAACATTTGCGGAGCCGGACGGATTCGAACCGTCGAGGGGTTTTGAAGCCCCTGCCTCTTTAGCAAAGAGGTACGTTAGACCACTCTGACACGGCTCCTTTTCTAATATTCAATAACTTTATTACTCTAGCATATTACTGCGTTTTTTCCATTTTTTCTGTTATACTCTCAAAGCAAGGAGAGATGGGTGAGTGGCTTAAACCAACAGTTTACTAAACTGTCGTCCCCTTAAAAGGACCGAGGGTTCGAATCCCTCTCTCTCCGCCCGAGTTTGAAATCAATAAAATCTTAAGCTTTTCTTTTTGCTGTACGAACAGCTTTTTTGACTGTCTTTTTTGCACCCTTCCATTCATTCTTCATCTTAGCGGCAAAAGCCTTAACGTCTTTTTCGTGCAATTTATATTGTTTTGCATAATTTTTTGACACGGTATCTACAGCTCTGTGATAAAGCGGCACGGTAATGGCTTTGGCTTTCTTGGCCTCTTTTTCTACTTCTTTTTGCATCTTCGACATTAGGGCTTTTGCTTTTTTCTGATGCATTTTAGCATTAGGCCCAAAAAGATAAAACACCCCTGCCCCCACCGCCGCTAATCCTGCACCTACAGCCACCTTGCTACCCACTGACATTTTTTTATTTTTCTTCATATTTTTTTATTAATTTATTAATAATTCCTAATCTTTTCGACGCTTTTTCTTTTTACCAAAAAGAAAATTAAATATTTTATTATCTCTTATTTCTTCAATTATTTCTTTCGTCGTTTCACCAATATCATTGATATCCTTTTCTGCTTTTTCTAAAATTCGAGAAAGGGTATTCGTCACGCGGATAAGATAAAACAAGAAAATTGCCGTTAAAATCCACAACATAACAAAACCAATAGATGAGATAAAGAAGAAAACTTGTGTTTGTGCTTGTGTATCCATGGAGTAATTATACTCTTTAAAAAATATCTAGTAAATCATCCCAAAAAGCCTTATACTTTATACATGGAATTAAACGATCGACTTGAAAACAAGTTCCGCCTAGACCTAAACCAGAAAAAGGCCCTGCGCCGACTAAATATTTTTTCCGTGGCGGATCTACTTTTTCACTTCCCTGTTCGCTATAGCGACTTGAGTGTTATAAAAAACATTTCGGAATTAATCCCAGGAGACATGGCGACAGTCTATGGAAAAGTTTCAAAACTAAAAACAAAAAAATCCTTCCATACAAAAATTCCTATGGCTGAGGGTGAAATTGAAGATTTGTCGGGGAAAATAAAAATCACTTGGTTTAATCAAGCATACCTCGCCAAGATGATTAAAAATGGCGAAAACGTGAAACTGACGGGAAAAGTGACGGCAGGGAAAAATGAAATTTATTTAGCCAACCCAGAATTTGAAAAAATGCCAAACATGCCGATAGATAAACACGATACTCTTTTTTCCGGAGAAAATATATCCAATGCCGGTTTTTCCTATCCGATTTATATCGAAACTCGAGGGATTACTTCAAAATGGTTTTATCATGCAATAGAAAAAATATTCAAGGACCGCACCCTGGGCGAGATGGAGGATTACATCCCGAACGATATTCTAAAAAAATATCATCTGCCCACCCTAAAGACCGCACTTGTGTGGATTCACAAACCAAAAAACAAAGACGACGCGGAATCTGCCAGAAAAAGATTCGCTTTTGAAGAAGTTTTTTGTATTCAACTTGAACGCCAGCATGATAAATTTGAATATAGAAAAAATAAATCTTTTCAAATAAAAACGAGCAAACAAATCGTGGAAGATTTTTTGAAACGTTTTCCTTTTTCATTAACTAATTCGCAAAAAAAATCTACCGAGACAATCCTGGAAGACCTAACGAAAAACTTTCCGATGTCACGATTACTTGAAGGTGATGTGGGCTCCGGCAAAACAGCCGTAGCGGCTACCGCTGCCTATGCGACAATTAATCAACGGCCCAATGGACAAAATTTCGGTAATTTGCAAGTAGCCTACATGGCACCCACAGAAATTTTAGCAACCCAGCATTTTGAATCCTTTATCCAATATTTTAAACATTTACCCATCAATGTGGGACTCATTACGGGCTCAGGTTGTCGTAAATTCCCGGCAAAAACAATCGGCCCCGCCGGTGGCGGGGCAAGCTGGACCACCATCTCTCGCGCTCAACTTTTGAAATGGGTAGCCAATGGAGAAATTCCAATTCTCATCGGGACTCACGCCCTAATTCAAAAAACGGTAAAGTTTAAAAACTTGGCCCTGGCCATTATTGACGAGCAACACCGTTTCGGCACATCTCAACGGAGAAAACTCGTTCGCAAAGACGGCGTGGCCCCCCACCTACTCTCAATGACGGCTACCCCTATCCCCCGCACCCTCGCGCTTACTATATACGGGGATTTAGATTTATCTCTATTGGATGAAATGCCCCTCGGACGCAAACAAATAATCACCGAAATTATCACACCTAATAAACGCGGAAAAACTTATGAACAAATAAGAGGAGAACTAAAAAACGGCAGACAGCTTTATGTTATTTGTCCCAGAATAAACGAGCCAGACCCAGAAAAAGAACTGGCTTTAAATGTTAAATCCGCGGTGGCAGAAGCAAAACGTCTGAAAAAAGAAGTTTTTCCTGAATACGAAATAGGAGTATTGCATTCCAAAATGAGCAAAGAAAAAAAAGAAAAAGTGATGGCAGATTTTGTGGCTAATAAAATAAATATTTTGTGCGCCACCTCGGTAGTGGAAGTCGGAGTAAATATTCCGAATGCCACCGTCATCATCATTGAGGGTGCCGAAAGATTCGGGCTAGCCCAACTACACCAGCTTCGTGGCCGAATAATCCGAAGCACCCACCAGGCGTATTGCTACATTTTTGCCGAAGCCAAAAGTGAAAAAACTATTTCTCGACTCAAAGCTCTCAAGACAGCCAAAAATGGTTTTGAATTAGCAGAGCTAGACCTCACTCTCCGCGGGGCCGGCGAGCTCGGCGGCACGAAGCAATGGGGTATTACCGATCTCGGCATGGAAGCCATAAAAAATATCAAAATGGTGGAAGCTGCTCGCACCGAAGCCATTCGCCTCATCGAAGAAGACCCGGAACTCACAAAATATCCATTTTTAAAACAAAAAGTAAAACAAAAAACATCTGAATTCCACTTTGAATAAAACTATTTGTAGTTCGGTTTTACCTCTTTGGCTTTTTCTAAATGATTGGATATCCTGGCCAGAGCATAAAGTAAACTTGAAAGACGATTCAAATAAGCGAGAGTGCCGTCGCTTACGGTGATTTTCCCTTCTTCTTTGGCTTCTACCACTCGCCTTTCTGCTCTCCTCGCCAAAGTTCGTGCAAAATCAAAAGTGGCAGAAAGTTCCGTTGCTCCACTAATAAAAAAACTTTTTATTGGAGGTAATACTTTTTCGATTTCATCTACGATTTTTTCTATTTCACTTACTTTTTCCGAAGCAATAAACAAGGTAGCCCCGGCGACCTCAGCCTGAACAATAAATAAATTCTGTTGTATTTCCAAAATAAGCTCGGAAAATTTTACATTCTTCCTTCCAATTTTAAAACTTTTTCCGAGTGCTTTAGCTCGAACCAAACCCAAAAAAGAGTTGCTCTCATCGAGCGCCCCCAGAGCCTCGGCAACCAGGGAACTCTTGGAAATGCGCTGGTCGCATCCAAAAGTTTTAGTAGTACCATTGTCCCCCTTCCTGGTATAAAGCATATCTTTATATTATTCTGATTTATAAAAATTGTAAATATAACTTTTTGCAGGGGTTTTGCAAGCGGCGGCGAGCAAACTTCAGGATTTTTTAACCTTCAAAAAATCCGTACCGGAAAAAAGTTTATATTTATAATTTTTATATTTAGATTTCACAAACCCCGGAAACACAAGCAAATTCCTTTGCCCCGATGGTGTTGTCTACGGTTTCATACTGAGAAAGTTTGGAGAAATCAATTTTACCTATGGCTTTTACTCGCCTTTCATATTCCTCTTTGGTGATTGTTTCATACGGAGCCAGTTGGTAAACGTGTTCGGAGCGCGGCAAGAAGGAAAGACCTCCTATCCAATCCCAATTTTCATATACGAAATTACCAACAGCTAGCCATTCCTCCGGACCAACATAAATCGTAGCAGATGGATTGTGCTCCACAAAATGTTCCTTCAATCTCTTCCATTCTTTAATCAGATCTAGGGCAGAAACTTCATCTTTAAAGACCGCACCTTCAGGCGCCTTAACCGGAAATTCCAAAACAAAAGTAGTTGCTGTTTCGGCGGACTGGCCCACTTCCGGAAGACAAGGTACTCCCTGGTCTTTAGCCATTTGCAACAGAGTGTCTGTGTGAGAAATTCGTACTCTGCGAATAAAATATGGCGCATACCAAGGATGCATTCCTGAGCCCACTCCGAGAAGTTGCCCGGAATTGCCGTGTGGCTTTACGCAAGTAATCGCAGTCGATGGATTGATATTGAAACGTTTCGCATACTTTTTGTTTGTTTCGATTGCGTCTAGTCTCAAGGTGTCCAAAACTTTATCGTTTCGAATAACTGTATTGTCGTAATACCCGGTCAAGGAAACTCCGAGCAGCCTTTCTTCCTCACAATTATCTTTCCATTTTTTTGAAAGATAACCGAAATTAGTCAGGGTTGATTGATAGGTTCCGAGAAGAGTGGCCAATTCCATTTTCCTTTTCAGGGTCGCTGTCGTATCCTTCGGACGGATAACGATACTGGTTAAATTACAAAATTGTCTGGAGCGCAAATAAATCTCTCCGCATGGATTTAAACCGATCTGTCTTTCATCTTTGATTTTTTCCCAGCGACGAGCCGGCAATTGTTTTTCCAATCCTCCGCGATTAAAAATACCGCGTTCTCCTGATTTTGATTTCACCAAGGCTGTCCATTCATCCAAAAATTCTTCCGCTGATGGTTTTACATTATACACAGCTGAATTGTTTGCCATGGAACGCTGACCCTCCGTCAAATAAAATTGTCCCTTTTTTGCATCGCGCATTTCCGCATCCTCAAGTTCAGAGAGAGAAATAAGCGCACTCCTCCTCACCCCACCGGCCACTACGATCATCCCGATTTGGCAAATAATGTCGTGCATATCCAAATTCGAAAGGCGACGACCCTGTTTGGATAAAATTTTACGTCTAGAAAACTCTATCAAATCTATGAGTGGCTGCGGACCGGAAGCTTTTCCTCCCGCCGTTTCCAAACGAGCTCCAGCCGGTCTAATTTTTGAATAATCAAATTTTACGTCCTTACCATCAAACCAGTAGTTCAACCCTAAAACATAAGCATCCGCCCATCCTTCTTTACTATCCTCAATAACGTGAATAGTCGGCTTTTCTTTCCCCTGTTTCTTGATTTGAGGAAATTGTTGAACATTTTCCCATTCTACAGCAAAACCAAGCCCCGCCCCGCACATAAGGATATACATTATTTCTCCCAAGTCCTGGGTGGTGGTGGGAGCAACGTAGGAACAATTATATGCCCAAACATTTGACTGCCTGGCAGCCTTGCCCGCGGCCCAGAGAAGCCTCATG
Organism: Minisyncoccota bacterium; assembly: GCA_041665885.1. Lineage (GTDB taxonomy): Bacteria > Patescibacteriota > Minisyncoccia > Phycocordibacterales > UBA9973 > UBA9973. Next base: position 64,133 of record JBAYHY010000003.1, on the reverse strand, counting down.
GACGGACAAATATCTTGGTTTAAGATTGCTTGTTTTACGTCTTCGTACTCCCTCTTAGTCAACTTATCCCCCATATTTTCTTTCATAAAAGCCATGTAGCGATCTATCGTTTCTACCCAGGTCTCACGACGGCCAAGTTCCGGAACCCAGCGTGAATACATCTGGTAGAAAATATATTCCGAATATGAACTGGAAAAATATTTACTGGATTCTTCTACTGACTTTTTCACCGCTTCCGGGATCGGCCCGAAGTTCGCTCGTAATTCCGAACGCTTGTTGCGATAAAGAATATATTCCTTCGCAGTGTTGGTAAAACCGGCGGTCATCAATTCTTTTTCCACAAAATCTTGAATCATTTCTACTGTCGGCAAAAACTTAACTCCCTTACGTCCGCTCAACAATTCCGCTTGAAATTTTAAAAGATTTCGAAAGACATTTTTTGCCACTTCCTGCGCCTCGAGCTCCCCTCCCTCCTTCGTGATTTCAAAAGCCTTAAAAACTGCGCGTGCAATTCTTTCCAAATCAAAAGGAATGACTTCCCCAGTTCTTCTTCTGATTGATTTTATTTTTGCTAATTCTTTTTTTAAAATTTCTTTTGTTTTTTTCATGACCTTATATTATTTTATGATTAAGAGTGTTAATGTGAAGTAAGTTTTTCTTTTTTTTCTTCTTTTTAATCATAAAATAATAAATCGTTGGAGATAAAAGGAAGGCAAGAGTCACGTTACCCACCAAATGAAGAGCGGTGAATGGAACTTGCCCCACAAAAGTATTTATCAAGGATTGATGAAAAAAAATCGGGCCGACCGAAAGCCCGGTAACGGCGTCAAAAAATAGAGTTCCAAAAATTGCAAAGCGGACATAACCCCATTTATTAGCCTCATGTTTTTCAAAATAACTTACAGACCAAAGTGCGATTATCCCATAAGCCCCCGCCGTAAAAAATGTTTGTAGCCCAAGCGTCCCGGTTAATACATCATAGAGCAAAATGCTAAACAGGGCGAAAAAAAAACCTATAAACCTTCCGTATACTTTGCCGAGAGGCATTGTTGTCGCCAAAATTGGCTCGATGTTTGGTGCCCGAAACGGGAGAAGCCGGGCCACCATACATAAAACAAAAACTAGAGCAACTTTGAAGTAATTTTTTTCGTTCGTGTTCATGGGGCTTTATTATACACGAAATTATTTTTCCGAGTAAAGTATTTTTTGTTAATTTGGCGGGAAAAATACGTTAAGCAACATAAAAAAAATAAAACAAGGCATATTTTAAAAATTTTTTGATTCGTGGTTGTTTTCTTTGCTTTTTTCCATTAAAATTTTTCTCGCTTTCTACGCTTTCTCAAAAATTATCAACTTGACGAAGCCAAAAATACAATTTCTAATATAATAAACAGCAAAAAAACAAAACCTTGCGGTTTTGTTTTTCAAAAAAGTCCGTCCTCTTGGATTCGAACCAAGGACCCCAGAGGTATAAGCTCTGTGCTCTAACCAGCTGAGCTAAGGACGGAAGTGGTTAAAAAAACATCAACTATTATACATATTATACTTCAACTGGAGCAGTAATTTCTTTCTTTTTTAACACAATACCATGGGCTGTCAATATTTTTTCATAATCTTCCTGCTCTATTGTTTCTACCTCTATCAATTTTTGGGCGATAGCCACAAACGCTTTCTTGTTTTCCGTCAAAACTTTTTCTGCAGATTTCAATCCATCATTAATAATTCTGGAAACTTCCGCGTCCACCTTCGTAGAAACAGTTTCCGAAAACTCTCTCTCCGAGATTTCTCCAAATTGTGGTCTGCCCCCGGAATCCACAAGAGCAATCGGCCCGATTACGTCCGACATTCCCCACCTCGTCACCATTGCTCGCGCCAAACTCGTAGCCATCTGTAGGTCACTCGATGGTCCTGTCGTGATATCACCGAAAATAGTTTTCTCCGCCACATATCCGCCGAGCGACATTGCGATGTCATCGATGAATTCTTTTTTAGACTGCAAACGTTTTTCTTCAAGTGGTAATTTCAAAGTATAGCCACCCGCATTTCCGCGCGCAATGATAGAAACTTTGTGCACCGGATCGGCATAAGGAAGCACAGAAGCGACGATGGCATGTCCGGCTTCGTGGTATGCGGTAATTTCTTTTTCTTTTTTAGAAAGCAAATGACTTTTTCTCTCGGGTCCCAACATCACTTTTTCAATCGCGCGGATTAAATCAAATTGAAAAACTTTTTTGCGATTTTCCCTAGCCGCCAAGATCGCACCTTCATTCATGAGAGAATACAAATCTGCTCCAGAAAAACCTGGAGTACGTTCAGCCACTAACTTTAAATTGATATCTTCAGCGAGTGGTTTGCGTACTGCGTGAATTTTCAAAATCTCTTCGCGGTCTGCGCGGTCCGGCAAATCAAGAATTACTTTTCTATCAAAACGTCCCGGACGAATGAGCGCAGGATCGAGTACGTCCGGTCTGTTTGTTGCCGCCATCACGATTACCTTATCATTCGGCTCAAAACCATCCATCTCTACTAAAATTTGATTTAAGGTTTGTTCCCTTTCGTCATTTCCGCCACCGAACCCACCTCCCCGAGTACGCCCTATCGCGTCTATTTCATCCACAAATATAATGGCCGGAGCCGCCTTTTTAGCCATTTTGAACAAATCTCTTACCCTAGAAGCTCCTACTCCAACGAACATTTCCACGAATTCCGAGCCGGATAAGTGAAAAAACGGTACAACCGCCTCCCCTGCTACTGCTCTGGCAAGCAGAGTTTTCCCCGTTCCTGGCGCCCCAGTCAACATCACTCCTTTTGGAATTCTAGCCCCGATGTCCAGAAACTTTTTCGGGCTTTTGAGGAAATCCACGATTTCCTTCAGCTCTTCTTTCGCCTCTTTACACCCTGCGACGTCTTTGAAGGTGACACGATTGTTCTTGTCGTTCGGGTCGGTAATCCGCGCTTTAGACTGGCCGAAGGTGAAAGCCTGCATGCCTGCGCCTTTTACTTGTCGCGACAAATACCAGAAGAAAATTAAAATAAAAACTATCGGTAAAAGGAATGGTAAAATATTCACAAGCCAAAACATAAAGCCGGTATCTTCTTTAACTTGGATTTCCGTCTTCGCCAACTCCGTACCCGTCACTCCATAATTAAAAAGCGTTTGGGAAAGAGCTGCGCCAACTTCTTTCTTCGCTGTCTTCACCTCGTCATTCTGATAAGTGATAGTCAGATTGTCACCCTCCACCACTATCGTCTTCACCTCTCCGGTGATAACACTTTTTGCTAAATCAGAAATCGCCACCTCCGGGATGACTTTTCCGTCACCGGACACGACTAAATACAGCGCCGTAATAAATACGAAGAAAATTATGGTAGCGGCAATATTCATCCCGAAATTTGTCTTTTTCGGAGCCTTTTTGCCCTTCCCTGGTGGGTCTTTTTGATTAAGAAAATTAAAATCCATGGGGTGATAATAGCACAAAAAGGATTAAATGTGAATGAAAAAACTCTATTGAATAAATAGAGTTTTTTACGAGTCGAGTGGAGATGCGGGGAATCGAACCCCGGTGCAGAAGGTTATTGTAAAGAAGTCTACATACATAGCACGCTTTTTTTGTTTAGATTAAAAAATTCTTAAGCGAGCCAAATATTTTTTAATCGAGTCCCTTTGTTTCGGGTATTGCCAGGACATTCAATAACCCTATCCCGATAATATTGTGCCCCAGCTTATATATCGGAAGTCTATAAGTGAGACACGAGCTTACGCTAAAGCGGAAACTCGAGCAAAAGCGAAGTCATTCATTCCGAAGAATGGAGAGACAGCAGCTTTTACTTTAGCAGTTAATTTTGCAATTAACATTTGAACGAAGATTTACGAGATTACGTTCATGCTCGGTATGCATCAATAACAATAGGCCAACTGTCTATGCCTTGCATCCCCAAATTTGCGAAGCAAATTTGTCCTGAGCCGTTCCGGCGAAGGGCAAAATTCACTTTCTTTATTTTCAACGTGCTTTGTATTCCCTTCGAATCTCGCGATCCGTTTCGCGCTTCTTGATAGTTTCGCGTTTATCGATTTTTTTCTTTCCTTTCACCAAAGCGATTTCAACTTTGATTTTTCTATTTTTATTATACACCGAAATCGGTACAATTGTCAAACTCTTATTTTTCTCACTGCCTGCGAGCTCAGTAATTTCTTTTTTTGTGAGCAAAAGTTTTCTATTTCGGAGCGAATCATAATCCTTCGGTGAATTTTGCGGTTGATATGGCGGAATATTCGCATTGATTAAGAACACCTCTCCCCCACGCACGATGATGAAGGCACCCTCGAGCGACATTTGCCCACCCCGCACAGACTTTACTTCCGTGCCCAAAAGCTCAATACCCGTTTCGTATTTTTCCAAGAATTCGTAATTAAACCTCGCTTTTCGATTTTCTGCATAACTAGCCATAAATACATATTATCACAATTTTCTCGTCGACTGTTCCTTTGTTGACTTTAACCTCTAATTACGCTATTATTCTAAGCAGTTAAGCCCTTCATCGGGCTTTCTATATATACATTGCGTGAAAGAATCAACAACCAAATACGGGCGAAAGAGGTTCGGGTTTTAGACAGCGAAAACAAAAATCTCGGTATTTTAAGTATAAAAGACGCCTTAGAGCTCGCGGAGAGCAAGGGCTTAGACTTGATAGAGATATCCCCGAATGGTAATCCGCCGATTGCCAAGCTAATGGACTTCGGCAAATATCAATACGAGGCGGCCAAAAAATTAAAAAAGGCCAAGGCTGGAGCGAACAAGACCGAAACCAAATCAATCCAAATCAAAATAGGCACCGGAGATCATGATTTGGAGTTGAAAGCAAAAACTGCTTCCAAATGGATCAAGGAGGGACACCGCATCAAAGTTGAGTTGTATCTAGCCGGACGCGCGAAGTATATGGATGAAAAATTTTTACGAGAACGTTTAGACAGAGTATTGCATTTGATTTCTGAGGATTATAAAATATCGGATCCATATAAAAAAGGTCCCAAAGGTCTAACCACAACAATAGAAAAAAAATAACTACGGGCTTAACGCCACAAAAAATTATGGGAAAGGGAATGAAAACAAATAAATCATATAGTAAGAGATTGAAGATGACCAAAAACGGGAAACTTCTCTCCAGGAAGCCTGGCTTCAATCATTTTAATGCCAAACAATCACGTGGCACTCAGCTAGCCGGCCGCAAGCGTGCTGGTTTCGTTATTAAGAACAAACCAAAAAGTCATTTGATGCCATTTAATTAACAATTTTTAAACAATAATATGACTAGAGTAAAAAAGGGAGTACATGCATTAAAAAGAAGAAGAAGTGTTTTGAAACAAACAAAGGGTTTTCGCCATGGCCGAAGCACCAAGGAACGCCAAGCCAAAGACGCGCTTTTGCACGCCGGCAGTTATTCCTTCGCTCATCGCAAAGATAAAAAATCACACAATCGAAAACTTTGGAATATAAAAATTAATGCCGGAGCTCGAGAACTCGGTATCTCTTATTCCAAATTAATTGGTGCATTAAAAAAGAACAAAATAGAATTGGATAGAAAAATTCTCTCTGGTCTCGCCGAACATAATCCTGAAACCTTCGCCAGAATCTTAGCAACATTGAAACAAAAACCTGCAGCCACAACAAAAACCACCCCTTAGGGTGGTTTTTTATTTTCTACTTATTGAGCACCCCCCTCGTCAGTGGTCCCACAATTCCATCCCCTACCAGATTGTGAGACAGCTGATATTGAACAACTGATGCTTTGGTTAGTGGTCCAAACATGCCGTCAATGATTAGATTGGAATTTAGTTTGGTCTGTAGACATTTCACTTCCTCTCCCTTACTGCCTTGTCTTAGGGTTTGAAGAATAGAACAAGTGGTATTGGTAGGAGTAGCGGAAGGAGGGTTGGGGGTAAAAGAAGAACAAGGTAGACCCGTCGCATTACTGAAGGCATCTCCTGGTAGACAACTAGAGATAGGGTTGGAAGAAGGTGGGGAAACTACTGGCGGAGAGACAAAAACACCGGAATATCCTCCGGAGGAGAGTTTCGAATTTCCTCCAATGGATACACTCGTTAAGGTAGGAGTAGAAAAACCATCTGTATTGGAGAGAGTAGCTCTGTAAATAATGGTTCTAGAGAAACCAAAAGTTTGAGTAGTATTGTTTCTGACTGTTTGCCAAATGGTGCCTCCATCGGTTGAAACTTCGAAGGAAACTACTGTGTTGGCTGGAGTATCTGCACTGTAGGTTAAAGGACCCCAGACGTATGCTTTGTCTGCTTCGTAGGTGCTCGAAGTGAGGGTGGCAGGAGAGGTATGAGCAACGGAAGCTGGATTGAAAGTGGGAGTCCATGTTGTATCAACCCCCACCTTAATCAAAATAGCTGCCCCTGGAACAATAGGAAAATCATCCAAATTAAATCCGCCGTCATATATCCTTTGGCTATAATCAACAGTATCCCAAACATCCAATTCTGCAACATTAGGAATTTCATTAAATAATTCCGAGGCAGTAGTAGCCGAAAGGTTATACGGAAGAGAGACCCAGTTTAACCCCGTATGTCCCGGACCAGAAGCATAAAGGGAAATAGAATTGGTGGGTTTGTCCTGACCTGTCATCAAAAAATCCTGATCAGCACCTATTGTTCTAATATTTATTGACCTGTCAACGGCCATTTCTCCACCAGGAGCTATGTCAAAAATCGGATCAAGAAAACTTCCTGTATAACTAACCACATTACCAGTGACTTCGTCTAAATAATAAATCTCGGAAGCGTTCGGGATAGCATTCCATAAAGAAACCACATCAGGATAATTATTGTAATGGGGAAATGACAAGCGATTATCTGCTCCACCACCAATCAAATTTATAGTACGCGACACATCAATCGGGTCAGTGGAAGCTACTATTTCTAGTTGGCTGGGAGCAGTTGCAGAAACGCCAGAACCAGAATCGTATTTTGTTATATCAAACCAGGTAGCCTGCCCAGGACCTCCAGACCAATCATTTTGCGTCCAGGTGACAGAGGCATGTGCAGGGACAATGTTTATTAAAAACATTACACTCGTTAACAACAAACTAATAGATATTTTTATTTTTTTCATATATTAAATTAGAATTAATAATAAAACTAATTAGTATCAGAGGTTGAGTCTTTGGAAACTTTATATTCAAGTTTATCTTTTCGAACAAGGGCAATAATCCCCTCCACCAATTTCTTCGGATCTGTTTCCATAACAATTTTCGGATTGAAACGATGCGATTTTTCGATAATTTCTTTAAGTTCTTTATCCATATCCCAAGGTCCTTCAAAAACACCGATTGGTTTTTTATCCTCAAAGGCAACCGTAAATTCGTGGATAGTGCCGATACGCCCACAACCACAAATTACCGCATCAGCCGAACGAGTCATCAAGAGGTCGCGTCCCGGATAACCAAAGCCGGTATAAATAATCAAATCCATATAATCAAGTGGAAGTTTGTAAACCTCTACGTGTTCGTATTCGGAAGCCGCCGGTGATATGCCAATACAAATTCCCCCCACTTCTTTTGCGCCCATTGCCGCCCAAAATGGAAAACCTGTCGTTGCCCCATTCACCAAAACTGCCCCTTGTCGCGCGATTTCTCTACCAAGTTCTTTCGCCAAATCAAGCGCCCCTAATCCGCAGTGTCCTGTTTCCGCAGCACCCGAGACGCAAATCTTTATTTTGTTGTGCGCATGCTTTTCGGCCAGATCTATTAGTGAATTCATGTTTTTATTATACCCCGTAGTGAAATTTTTAACAAAATTCTACTATGGAGTTATACAGTAATTAACAAGGAAGCAAAACACTGTCTCCGGCACTGGGCGCAACGGCCTCAAGTCCTAAATTATCTCTCAGTTTCTGAACTAAAAACATCGACGACTTCGGTTCGCCCATAACGACAAAAATTTTCTTCACAGAATCCTGCATATCTTCCACAAAACCCAATAACCCATCAGAATCTTTATGTCCCGAATATCCAGAAATAGTCACCACGTGCGCCCGGACCGGCACATTTTCACCAGAGATATGAACAGTTTTTAAACCCTCTCGAATAAGACGCCCGGGAGTATTCAAGGACTGATATCCAGTCAAAAGAATCGTATTATTCGGGTCGGGTAAATAATGCCTTTCGTGGTGCACAATCCGCCCGCCCGTAGACATTCCGGAGCCAGCAATAACGATCTTCGGATTAGCCACTTGCCCGATCATTTTTGATTCTTTGGATTCAAGTGTATTATGTAGCCCGGGAAAATCAAACAAGTACTTGTCGTGAGACATTACTTTTTGAGCATTCTCATTAAAATAACTTTTGTATTGTCGAAAAACATCCGTTAAACGAATGGCGAGCGGAGAGTCGAGAAAAATTGGCATCACTGGAATTCTACTGTTTTCTACCAAATTATTCAGCTCAAACAAAAGCTCCTGTGAGCGCTCCAGAGAAAAAGTCGGAATAATCAAAGTCCCCTTTCTTTTAAAATTATCTTCAATCACCCCCTCGAGAAGTCTCCTCCGGTCTTCCCTGGATTCATGATTTCTGTCGCCATACACGCTTTCCATGATTAAATAATCCGCGTCAGTAACTTTATCAGTATCGGGAAGAAGCATCGAGGGAGTATTGCCCAAATCCCCGGTAAAAAGAATTTTTTTACCATTATACAAAAACAGAACCATCGCTGAGCCCAAAATATGTCCGGCGTTCAATAAGCTAACTTCTACATTGTCAGTAATTTTAATTTTTTCGTGATAAGTGAAACCACGCCAAAGGGATAATGTTAGTTTAATGTTTTCCTCTGTATAAATCTTGTCTAATCCCAATTCTCTATTTTTCCCCAAGATACCCATCGTATCATCTAACATTGGCCCCGCGAGCCCCCTCGTCGGTTCGGTAGAATATATTTTCCCGCGGAAGCCGTCATTGATTAATTTAGGAATTCTTCCCAAATGATCTATGTGCGCATGGGTAACAAAAAGAATTTCAATCTCCTTCGGATCATAGGAGAATGGTTCCCAGTTGATGGCATCGTCTAATTTATCTCCCTGAGTTAATCCACAATCAATTAAAATTTTTTTGCCATCTATTTCTAAAAGAAAATTTGCGCCCGTCACCGAACCAGCTCCTCCACAAAAAGTTACTTTAGCATTTTTCTGCATTATCTTATTCTACTTTATTTTCCTTAAAAACCATAATTCTTTTGACAAAATATAAAACGGCCATAAACCCCCCTGCTAAATCAAAAAATATATCGGAAGCAGTATCGAGAATATTGAAAGGGTCGTGACCAAGATAGTTATGAGTGTAAATTTCAAAAACCTCCCATAAAATTCCAATCATTAAAACAAACGAAATAGTTTTGCAAATCAATTTAAGATCAATTTTTTCTATAGATAAATGAAAAAACGGTAAATTCAAAAGAGGGAAAAACCACAAAAAGAGTAACCCCTCCCAGAAACCACCCCCAAAATGCATAAACATATCAAAATACCAAATAGATGTATATAAATAAAACTTTTGAGCGATAAAATCCGCCACAAAAATAAAAAACATCAGAAATACTAGATGTTTTAAAAGCTTTGTCCTATCCATGATGTTATTTTACTACATTTCCAAGAAAAAATCCGCACTTGCGGAGTTCTTCTTAGGACTATTCCTGATATATTACCGTAGCTTATAGCTAAGTGGGTGCCTGACGCTTGAGGCCAAGGCCAAAACCGATCGGGGCTCCCATAAATTAGTGTTCTAGGTAATAATCTGAAATAACCCTACTTCAAGTATATTCCACAAAAAAAGTTTTGCAAGAGCTTTACCAGAAAAACACGAATTTTAGAGAAAAACAAGCTTAGCTGTTTTTGTTTAAATGAGACTTATTCGTCTGAGTAAACTTTTCATGAACAGTTTCATATTCAAAAAGTTCATTCTCCGAAAACCAATGTTTTATTTCCTGTTTTGCTTCTTCCGGATCCCCGGAGGCATGAATAAGATTCGGGATACCAAGCTCATTTGCATCTCCGTGAGCATAACTCATATGCGCATAATCTCCGCGGATAGTTCCTGGTAACGCAGACTTCGGTTCGGTTCCCCCAACCATCTTCCGAACGAGAGAAACTGCCTCAATCCCTTCTAGGACGTAAGCAATAACCGGACCAGCACTCATCATCTCTAGGGTTACATCAAATATCTTTTTACCTCGACGAGAAATCATCTTGCCAATATTTTCATAATGGTGAAAAAAGTGGTCGTAGTCCGGCTTCAACATCTTTGCTCCGATAATCTTTAAACCAACCCTTTCAAAACGAGAAAGTATCTCGCCCGCCAACCCTCGCTGTACCGCATCTGGCTTTAAAATAATAAGTGTTCTTTCTTGTGTGTTTATCATATAAAAATATCCTAACAAAAATTAAGGTTTTTGTAAAACTCGACTTATTCCATAGTCTTATATCTGTCCATGATTTCATTCTCCACTTCTTCGCGATCTCGGCCGAATTTAATATATGAAAGTTCTTTTAGGCTGTCTACAATTTCCGGATTACCTTTTTCTGGAGCCAACGCACGTAAGTTAAATGGCTTAGTTGGTTGACCGTTAACAAGCATGCTCATATAGGCATTATAATTATCAAGCTTGGTAATATCCTGTGCAGTAAATTGGGGTTTAAATTTTGGTTCTAAAAAAGCGGCATCCTCGGTGCCTACACGAAACACTGCCATAGTACCGACGTTGCCAAAAACAGCATTTTTGATATTTTCTTCAAGCTGGGTTATGTATTGATGCGCAATATTTAATGAAAGTCTATATTTGCGAGCTTCAGACAAAATGGAGGCGATAGAATCCGTGGTTACATTTTGGAACTCGTCGATATAAAGATAAAAATCATTCATCGGTTTGCCAAACATATCTACGCGTGAAAGCGCCGCCATTTGGATTTTACCGACAAGCACGAGACCGATTAGGTTGGCATTGATGTCCCCGAGTCTTCCCTTAGAAAGATTCACCAAAAGAATTTTCTTCTCATCCATAATCTTGCGGAAATTGAAAACGGAATTTTGTTGAAGGACTACCGGACGCATAATGTCGTTCGATATGAAGTTGTCAAACTTAGAAGAAATATATGGTACAAAGTTCGCCAGGGATTGATCCCCCGTCGTCTGCTCAGCGGAAACCCAGAATTGTTTAATGATTGGGTTTTTGCATTTAGAGATTTTATAATCGCGGAATTTTTTATCCGCCAGCACGCGGGTAATTTCGAGCAAGGTCGAACCGGACTCGGGGTCCTCCATCACCAGAAAAGCACTATTCCTAAAATATTGTTCAAACATCGCTCCTCCCCCCACCTTCATGTCGAAAAGCTTGTTGAAAATACCCATCATTTCATTTACCACAAAAGTTTTTTGCTCCGGATATTTCGGATCATACTCGAGCATGTTTAATCCCATTGGTCGCGCCGTATAAGCTGGATCAAAGTAAATAACGTCCTCAATGCGTTCCTTCGGGATGCGAGATAAAATAGTTTGGATATCTGTTCCGTGCGGATCAATATAACAACATCCATCTCCATTTTTGATATCCTGAGTTATCATGTTGAGCATAATATTCGTTTTACCTGTTCCGGTTTGCCCAATAACATAGAAATGTCTCATACGATCCTCGCGGGCCATATGAATTTCGGTATCTTTTCCTCGATAACTATTTACTCCTAAAATTATTCCTTCGTTCGCCATCTCGATGGGGGCGGGCGCAATACCAGCCCTTGCCTCTTTCAATTGTGGCTGACCACCAATACCAACGGGAAAATGAAACACCGAAGAGAGTTCTTTCAAATTCATCGGCAAAGTTTTATCGGGAGAAAACGTGCGATAAGAAAAATCATGAAAAAGTTTTTTTAATTCGCCCCCAGAAACCCGCTCAAACACAAAAGAATTACTAGCCGCCTCGGAAAATTGATTAAAGGAAGATTCAATCTCTTTTAATATTGCCTCGGCTCTTTCCTGATTCTCTCCGGAAGCAATTACCCGAATATTCGCTTTCATGATAGAACTTTTGATTTTATTTCCTATCTTTTCTGCCGCCCCCTCATCTACCGCCCTTCTTCCCTTCATGTATTTTTCTTTCTTTTCCCCTTCCTCTTTTTCTTTTGTGCCAAAAAGCAACTCCTTGCCGACCTTCATTACAGCCTTATTGAATTTATAAAAATTATCCGCAGCGTGTTTTACGGAGGTGCCATCCTTCACGTCATCTAAAATATGATGAAACTCATTTATAAATTTATCACCGGCCGGTGCTATCACTAGCTGAATCGCAGCTCCTTCGCCTGCGGTTTTCAATTTTGAAAAAACATTCAGTATCGGATTCATCGGGTCGTGCTCGATATTGTCGTAAGTTTTAATCGGCAACACGGCTCGTTCAGAAAAACTCGCGTACGCGCCTGCCGCTCTCCCTTTTTCGTTAAAGATATTGTAATCATCCGCCACCTCGCGGACCTTCGCATCATGATAAAATGCCAGAACTTGTTTTTCAAAAAGTGAAATATATTTATTTGGAATTGCTGCATATATCACCACCTCATCGCTCTCATTCGAAAGAGCCACTTCTAAGGTAAAATAATTTTCTTTCTCGTTATATCGATCTTCCCCGATAGATTGCATCCCGGCGTAAAATTGCTCCATCGCGCCGATGAATTCCTTGAAACCTTTTGATTTATCTGCTTCGTCCTGGGGTGGTGGTAGGGTTATTTCGAAAAGCGTCATGTTGAGGGATTTGTAAAAAGGAGTGCCCTCTTTATAATCAGAAATTACCTGGCCGGTCTTTATATATTGAATGAGAATCCTATGAAAATCATCATCCACGTGTGGATTGTTCATTGCTTCTACCACCGAAAGCGCATTTCTGATTCCCTTGGTAATAACAATACCCAAGAGTTCTTCCATAACGGTATCGTGCATTTCCGGTTTAAGTTGAAGAACAATTCCCTCAACTTCCTTTTTGCTAACAAGATTGTCTTTGTGAACTGCGTTTTCGACTGGAATCTTTTTATATTCTATAATTACGTCTTTCGCCGCATGCTCTCCTGCGTGCTCTATATGCCCTGCTTTGATCAATTCTTCCTCTCGGGCCTTCACGTGCGCACGCAAATAATCTAGCTCCTCTTCAGGACTCTTGAACTTCGGCATTTCTTTAAAGAATGACGGTTCCATTTGCTATATTATAACACAAATATCTCGGAAGGAATTTTAAGCGTCGTGGGTTCCCTGCCCTTATGTCTCCGAGGGCGAAGGCGCAAAAATTTCTTTCGAGATATTGTTACATTTTAGTTTTCAAAAAATCCGTACCAAAAAAAGTTTAATCTTTTGTAATCTTCGTTAAAATTTCCGGCTCACCATCAGTAATCAAAATGGTATGTTCAAAATGGGCACTTTTTTTACCATCTGCTGTACGGAAAGTCCAACCATCTTTATCCAAAACCACATTCTTGGTTCCATTGTTCACCATCGGCTCTATGGCTATAACCATGCCCGGTACAAGCTTCGCTCCCACCCCCTTCTTCCCAAAATTCGGGATATATGGGTCTTCGTGGATTGCCCGCCCAACTCCATGTCCAGCCAATATTTCTACGATTCCATATTGCTGATTCTTCTTTTGGGAACGAACAAAACTCTCCACTGCATGACTAATGTCTCCTATTTTGTTACCACCCTGAGCAACTTCGATTCCTGCTTTCAACGATTTCTCCGTGACCTCAAGAAGTTTTTTGGTGGCGGAACTTATTTCCCCGACCGGGACAGTGATAGCCATGTCGGTAAAAAGATTTTCATGTTTTAACCCCAAATCTAAAGAAACAATATCACCTTCTTTCAAAATTTTTTCTTTCTTGGGAATTCCATGCACTACTTCATTATTTACCGAAATACATATTGATGCTGGATATGGCGAGTCCGCACCTTCCGGTTTGTAATTTAAAAAAGCAGGCTCATCCCCCATCTCCCTAATCAATTTATAAGCATAATCATCTAAATCTTTGGTAGAAATTCCGGGCTTCACCATCTCGCCCACTTTATAAAGAGCGGTAGCCAACCTCTTGCCCCCTTCTCTCAGTATTTCAATTTCTTCCGGTGTTTTGATTATTATCATTGTTAATTATGTTTTTAATGTTATAAAATTATTGTTCCTAAAAAATTTTCTCCTTTAAGATATTTAGCCAAATTGTCAACCGGTTTGCCGTTTAACATCACTACTGTCATACCTTCCTCTTCGGCTATTTTTGAAGCGATGGGGTCGAATGGTGAATTAAGCCCTGGGCTCCATTCCGAAGGGATAAGAGCGCGATAACCTTCCCAGGAAATTTGTTCGATTTTCCTCGCGTTCGGATTTATTTCAGGATCAGAGTCATACACATAATCAGTGTTGGATAAATTAATTATTTTTTTTGCCCCGAGGTTTTTTGCCCCCTCTACGGCGTCCCAATCCGTACTGCGTCCGGGCCCAAAGGCCGAACCAATTACTATCGGCTTGTCAAAAGAAAACTGAGAGGATGGATCTGAAATAACTTTACCGTGTGCATCCTCACCAAAAATCACCCGAAGCAATTCAGCGTTTAATTTTAAAGAAGCTATTCCTATCCAGTCCAAATCCTCGGAAGATGGATTGGAAAGTTCGGTGGCTGCACTTTGATATTTTCTGCATATCTTGCCCCCTCCGGTAATTATGAAAAATTTTTTATTTTTCGCGGTTTCGGATAATATTAATTTTTTAAAATCTTTCAGAAAATCGATATCTATCTCTTCTGGCACGATAAGAGACCCCCCGAGTGAAATAATAATTGTTTCCATGTCCTTAAAATCCTAGGGCCTTAATCATATCCTTATAAACATCCTCCCTGCTCTGTTCTCCGTTCACTGTGCAAATTTCATAACCGTCCCTGTCTTTGAAATAATCCATCGCCGGAATAACATTGTTTTTATATTCTTCAATTCTTCTGGCAATGCCGCCCTCTGTGTCATCTTCCCTACCTCGCAACAAATTACGCTTGAGGGCTTCTTCTTCGCTAATTTTAATGTAAATAATTTTTATTTTGTCTCGCCTGAAGAACTTCATCATCAAATCGAAACTCTCTGCCTGAGCTACTGTTCTAGGGTAACCATCTGCGATTAAATGTTCCTCCTCCCCCAGGGAATGAATAAGGGTATTGGTAAAAAGTGTGGTGGTCAAAAAATCAGGTTGGAGTTCCCCTTTTAAAATTGAATCTCTTACCCGGCGAGCCGTATAGCTTTCTGTGCCGATTAATTTTCTAAACTCTTCTCCAGTGCCTGCATATAATATATCTTTGTTGTCCTTATCCTTGAGATAATTGGTCAAAAGTTCTACTTGAGTTCCCTTCCCAGAACCAACTATTCCAAAAAATACTAAAGTCTGTGATTTCATATGTGTTATAATAGCATAAATTATGAAAAAACAAATTATTACTATCTGCGGGGACCTAGGAAGCGGAAAATCAAGCACCGCCAAAGAAGTGGCAAAAATTTTGGGTTTTGAACATTTTTCTTCGGGGGATTTTTTTCGGCAGGTTGGACTAGAATTGGGTTTATCGATTAATGAAATAAATAAAAAAGCTGAAACGGATTCAAAAATAGACGAAATGACTGATCAAAAACTACGAGACATGCGAAACGAAGAAAAAATTGTCATTGATTCACGGACGGCATATCACTGGATACCCGAATCATTCAAGGTCTATCTGGAACTGCCTCAAGATATTGCAAAAGTTAGGATATTGAACAGCATCAAAGATGATGCGTTGCGTAAACAGAGTGAGCAAGTATCATCGCTTGATGAGGTTTATGAAAAAATGAAAGAACGCTTTGAAAGTGAGCAAAAAAGATACTGGGATTTGTATAAGATAAACAATAAAGATAAAAATAACTTTGATTTAATTATCGACACAAATGAAAACAACCTACAAAAGGTTGTTGACACTATCATCTCTCGATATAAAAAGTGGATAAATGAAAACTAGTATTCCCGCATTGATACTTGCGCGTCGACTTTCTTAATCAAATCAAGCACAACAGAAACAACGATGAGGATAGAAGTTCCCCCTATCGCAAAGGATTTATTGCCGGTGATAAATTGCATAATGAGAGGCAAAACGGCGACAAAACCCAAAAAGACTGCTCCTAAAAGGGTAATTCGACTTAAAACCTTTGAAATATACTCCGAGGTAGATGGGCCCGGGCGAATTCCAGGAATGAAAGCTCCATTTTTTTGCAAATTAGTTGAAAGCTCTTCCGGGTCGAAAGTAACAGCAGTATAAAAGTACGTAAACATAAACACAAAAATAAAGTAAAGGATAGCGTAAAGAACCGAAGTTTGGTTGAAAGCAATTAAAAAACCGGAGATTTTTGCGACAATTACATTGCTAAATCTAGAAAGAAAAGTACCGATCATTTGAGGGAAAAGTAAAATAGAAAGCGCAAAGATTATCGGAATAACGCCCGCTTGATTGACCCGCAAAGGTAAATACGTAGAACCACCACCGTACATTTTCATCCCTCGAACACGCTTCGCATACGTGACCGGAATTGGTCGTTCTGCCTCGGTCACCAAAACAATTCCTGCCAAAATAAGAATCCCCACTACAGCAAAGACAAGGTACAATGGAATTTGAGAAACATCGAAAGTAAAAATGTTTTGACTAACCCAAGAAGGAAGTCTAGAGACGATTCCAGCGAAAATTATGAGGGACACCCCATTGCCAATGCCAAATTCTGTCATGAGCTCACCAATCCACATTATCAGCACCGAGCCGGCGACAACGATAAATAGATTGGTAATACGGTCGAAAGCAGTTAAATTATATAAAATATTTTGCTGTTCAAGAATATATAAAAGACTAAAGCCCTGGATGGCGGCAAGCGGAACGGTCAAAAGTCTAGAATATTGAGCAAATTTTTTTCGCCCAGCTTCGCCTTCTTCGTGGTAAATTCTTTTCAAAGCAGGCACCATAATGGTCAGAAGCTGCATAATGATGGAGCCGGTGATATATGGCCCCACTCCGAGCATGATGATGGAAAGGTTGGAAAGTCCACCACCGGAAAATATGTTTAAGATACCAAAAAATTGGTTATTGGAAAGAAATCTGGTCAGCTCCACGGTGTCAATCCCGGGAATAGGGACAGCGGCGAGTAATCTGAATACAACCAAAGCCCCAAAAACAAACAAAACTTTCTTCCGTAAAATTTTATCCGTCCAAATTAATTTTAATTTGTTTAAGAAATTTTCCATCCCAGTACTAAAATTTTAATTAATAATCTTCATCTTTATGCCCCGTAATCAAAAATTTAGTACGGGACAAGTCTTTTATTTTATTCTGATTTTTTTTCCCTTGATTCCCAATCGTTTTCTAATTTCAGAAAAACTTTCTTGCTTGGTGTTTTTCTTTGTATCTTTTTGAGAGACGAGCTTGTCCTTCTTTAGGATATATACTTTTTGAATAGACTTGAATTGATATCCACGATTCTTAGGTAATTTCTTAATAATATCACGAAGCTCTGGACGGCGCTTGTTCCCTGCTCTGGCCGTCTGCCCCTTGCCTCCGCGACCAGAAGTCTTGGCATGTTTGCCACCACGGCCAACAATCCTGTCTTTTTTATTCTTATGTACTCTTTTTAAATTATGTATTTGCATATATTTTATTACTTGTCCCGTAGTGAGCTCTACTCTACTACTGGGATTCTTTTTCAATTTCCGGAACAATAACTTCCTTATTAGCGACAACGGTAGCTCCTGGAACTATTTTTTCATATTTTATAGAAATAGTAGCCAAAGCTGCCATTACTGCTTTAGCATTGTTCAATTTGTTCTTGCTGTTGGACAAAATTTTTCCTGTAATATCCTTCACGCCGGAAAGATTGATAATATCACGAAGCACAGACCCAGCGACTAACCCACGGCCCTTATTCGGCTTCAACATGACACGCGAACTTGAAAATTTGGCATGCAGTTCATGCGGGATAGACATCGTTTTCGTGAGTTTTAATCTAACCATATTTTTCTTTGCATTTCGAAGCGCTTTGTTGATAGCCAAAGCCGTGTCTCCGGCTTTTCCTAAGCCAAGCCCCACAGCCCCCTTCCCATCTCCCGCCACTAGAGCAACGGAAAAAGAGAATCTGCGACCACCAGCGACAACACGAGTAACTCGACGAATATTCAAAATCTTCTGATCAAATTCAGGTTTCACTCTATTGAAGGACGATCCTCGACGACCGCTGTTTCTCTTTCCTCTTGTATTATCTTTTGTGTTGTCTTTTGTCTTTTCCATAATATTAAAATTCTAGACCCCCGGCCCTAGCTTCGTCGGCTACTAATTTTATTCTTCCGGTGTATTTAAATCCGTTGCGGTCAAAAACCACTTTTTTAATTTTGGCGGCAAGACAAGCAGCTCCGATGGCCTTTCCTACTTCTTTGGCTCTTTCTGTCTTGGTTCCTTTTTTTATCTTTGCATCACTCGCCTGAACCAAAGTTTTCCCCGTCATGTCATTAATAACTTGCGCATAAATAAATTTATTGGAACGAAAAACAGTCAGACGTGGGCGCGCATCTGTGCCCTTAATCTTTACTCTGATTTTTTTCTTCAGTCTTATTCTTTTGTCTGTTTTTTTAATCATTTTATTTATACGGTCTTTTTACCTTGTTTTCGTCTGATAACTTCCCCTTCGTAACGCATGCCTTTACCTTTATATGGTTCCGGCTTTTTCAAAGCACGAATTGCTGCGGTAAAACTCCCGACTAATTCTTTATCAATACCAGTAATAGTAATGACGTTCTTCTCGGCGGTGGCGGTAATCCCTTCGGGAATAGCGACGACAACGGGATGAGAAAAACCAAGAGCAAAATGAAATTCTTTTCCCTTGACCTCAGACTTAAAACCAACCCCTTCCAAAATTAATTTCTTTTGATATGGAGTCTCTACCCCCTTGATCATATTCTTGATATGTGAAGCATAAGTGCCCCAGAGCGATTTGGAAAACTTATCGTTTCTTTTAATATTTAAAGTTATCATTTTGTCGGTAATAGTAATGGCAATGTCGTCTCTAAAAATTTTAGTAAGGGTTCCCTTGGGGCCCACGACAGTAATGACATCGCCACTTTGGGTGACTTTTACTCCGGCTGGTATTAAGATTTCTTGTTTGCCTATTCTACTCATATATTTATTACCTAAAAAAACTACCACAGCCTAAACAAGGCTTCGCCTCCGACTTGTTCTTTGCGAGCATCTTTACCTGATAAAATCCCCTTGGGGGTAGAAAGCACCAGCAAGCCTGAACCGTTCCTGACAGAATGAATGTCTTTCATGCCGAAATAAACCCGGCGGGATTGTTTAGAAATTCTTTCCACTTCAGTAATTTTTGGTTTTTTATCTATGTAAATAAGTTCGACTTCTAAAACCGGTTGTCCATTTTTTGTTTTTTTAGAAACTTCAGAAATATAGCCATCTTTCTTCAAACATTCAGCAATCGCGTTTTTCATCTTTGAATATGGAAAAGCTACAGTATCCTTGCCTGCCAAGCTTCCGTTCTTCATTATTATTATCATATTTGAAATTTGATCCATAAAATTTTATTCTACCAAGAAGATTTTCTAACACCTGGAAGCATTCCTTCGTTTGCTAATTCTCTGAAACAAATACGACAGATGCCAAAATCACGCATAAAACCATTTCCTCGCCCGCAACGAAAACATCGATTTTTCTGTCGTGTAGAGAATTTTGGTTTTTTTGCTGCCCTAGCTTTTACTGATGTTTTTGCCATAAATAATTTATCAGGATTGCCCTGTTAATATCTCATGGTTCGTTTTCACTCACCATGACCCTGAGTTCTACTCGAACGGGTCACTTTTTTTCTTTAAACCCCTCCCGACCTCCCCGAAGGAGAGGAGAGCATGAATTTAAAGGAGAAAAGTGGATTAATCAAAGCCATATTCCCTTGCTCTGATATTAGCAAATAATCCCAAAAGAGTCAAATTTCACTACTAAACCCTGAATCGTTCCTGACTTTCCATTCTAGCCCCCTTGCATTACCATGACTAAGTAACCCTAGGTAGGATTGCACCGTTTCAAAATTTCCTTGTTTCTTTTTTATGCCCCTAAACATTCTTTGTTTGGTAATAGTTCTAACCACTCTATGGTCTGGAAACAAAACCCAACCCAGAAAATCTACGCCCGAGGCAACCGTGCTTATTGATAGTTTTGTGGGATGCAAAGAAAGCTTGAGTTCGTTTTCTAGAAAATCTTTTATTTGAGGCAATATATTTATCAGCCATTTTTTGTCACTAGATAAAATTACAAAATCGTCCGCATAACGAATATAATATTTCGCCTTAATTTTATGTTTCATAAATTGGTCAAATTCATTCATATAAATATTTACCAGCAGTTGCGAAGTTAAATTACCCAAAGGAAGACCTTTTTTTATCTCCGCTATAGCGTAGATTGAATTTTGAGTATAAAAACTATCTACAATTTGAAACAAAAGCCATAAAATATTTTTGTCCTGTATGTGTTCTTTAAGAATTGATTTTAAAATATTGTGGTTAATGTTAGCAAAAAACTTTTTTATATCTCCTTTTAAAACCCAAACCGTTTTCGTATGGTTTTTTGATGCCTGATAAGCAAACTTTCTAAACCTATTTATCGCTTTATGGGTTCCTTTGTTTACTCTGCACGAATAGGAGTCGGTAATAAATGTTCTATCAAAAAACAGATAAAGCACTCGACAAATAGCGTGATGCAGTAACCTATCTCGCACTTTCGCCTTGTGAATATTCCGCGGTTTCGGATCAGAAATATTAAATGCTTCATATTGAGAATGTTTGTATGTTTTATTTACTAAGTCTTGATGCAGCAGAATAATGTTAGTCATTAAATTCCTTTCAAACTCTTGCACATCTTTACGATTCTTCTTGCCAAGAATAAATTCTTTCCACGCCAGAAGCAAATTTTCAATAGAAGTGATAGTATCGTAAGTATGAATAAATTGAATATGGGACATAGTATTTATAATAGTACCCCCCCCCCCCCAACTTTTGCCAGTACTGGCAAAAGTTAAGAGCTGTTATCTAATTTGGATTACTTTTTACCAAACTTTGCCTAAAATACATAAATACTCCCTCGGACAAAAGATAGATATTTTGTTTATTGAAATTATTGAAGCAATTTCTACCGCTACTTTTTTGTCTCGGGAAGAAAAAAGCCCGTGGGTTCGGTTGGCAATTAGAAAAATAGATACCTTGAAAATACTTTTGATGGTGCTGTGGGAAGCAAAATCAATAGACGATAAAAAATATATTGCTCTGTCTGTAAAAATAGAGGAAATTGGAAAAATGCTCGGGGGTTGGAATGGACAACTCCAAAAACAAAACTCTCCCGCCGTAAAAGCGAGAGAGAAATGAAAAAACTTGCGAAACGAAAGCGAAACCATCGTCACGATTCCACCTGTTGTCAGGGTTGTCGTAATTGGCGTTGAGCCACCTGCCCTCGTCATTGCGGTTCGCGTTGAGGAGATTCGGGTTGCCATCGGAAATGCACGAAATATCATCCATGCCACTGCTCCTTGAATTCTCTCAAAGCTGTATCGTATTCGGCATCGTAATGCCCTAATATTTCGTGCCAAGTATCTTCTTTTTTGAAGTTTCTGCATGCACCACTCTATCCGAAATTATAATCGCGGATACTCCGGGCGCATGGATACTGGATTCGGTGGCGGGAAACCGTAATTTCCCACATATTCACCTATTACCATTTTCAGTATAACAAATCTTCAAGACAAAATGAAAATGGCCCCCGAACAAAGTTCGGGGGCCGGATGCAAAGATCAAAGTGTCTAAAAGACCACAGTGACCCAGTTTAGAGTACTACGCTTGCGAAACGAAAGCGAAACCATCGTCACGAGCCCACCTGCTGACAGGGTAGTCGTAATTGGCGTCGAGCCACCCGCCCTCGACATCGCGGCCCGCGTCGAGGAGACGCGGGTCGCCATCGGAATCCTTGATGGGTTCGTGCATGATGACGACCCAAATGAGACCCATGGCTTCGAGCTCTTCGTCCGAGAAGTTCTCCCGGATGAGGCAAGCCACTTCGGCGTTCGGTTTCGTGAGGTTCCGCTTGGCGGCTTCGGTGCGAATCTTCTCTGTGATGCGGTCTTCGTCCGAGAAGAGCGTCCCTTTCAGGATAGCAATCTTGGTGGTGACGTCCTTGGTGGGCTTGAAGTCCTTCGAGCAAAGGATCTGCTTGGCGTAGTCGCCGAGACGATACCCTTTCTTCTCGAGACGCTTGGTCCACTCTGGGCCAGTGGTACCGTCGGAAGTGACGGACAGGTAGATGACACCATTCTCCACACGAAAACGGTGAGCTGGTTCAGAAACCATCAGTTCATCTCGGAGGAATCGGTTGACTCCCTCCATGCCGCCGAGTTTGTTTACAACCGCTTCGATCTGACCGAGATTCAATTCTCCGTATTTCATGTTGCCCTTGCCTTTCTTCTCGACTTCCTGCCGAGAGGTTTCTCACTGCCCGTGAGTTGGGGACTTGACCATCGTTGGTCATAGCCAGGAAATGCCTAAAATTAAGCACCTTTTGGCTATGACCATTTTCGCAAGTGATTTTAAAGAACTATCTTAAAATGATAGCATATTTACACAAAAAGTCAATAGATAGTTTTATTCCTTTTTAAAAGGAATACCGAGGATTTCAAAGAAGGCGGTGCCTTCTTTTTTGTTTTTGGCGGTGGAAACAAGGGTGATGGACAAACCGAAAACGTCGCGAATATCTTCATCGGCTGTTTCCGGGAAAATGGTGTGTTCTTTGATGCCCAAAGTTAAATTTCCGATATCATCCACGGCAGTGCGGTTAATCCCACGAAAGTCCTTCGTGCGTGGAAGAGCTACGTTAATTAATTTTTCCAAGAAAGCAAACATTCTCTTGCCACGGAGGGTAACCACTATTCCGACAGGATCTCCTTGGCGGATTTTGAAAGAAGAAATAGACTGCTTGGCGCCTCGGAGAGCTGCCCTTTGTCCGGAGATTTTTGCAATTCTATCAGCAATAGCATCATTCTTATTCTTGTCTTTCTTCATGGCAGTACCGGTGCCGACATTGATTACTACTTTTTTGAGCTTCGGGGCCGCCATCGCATTTTTAAAATGAAAAACATCTTTCATTTTTGAAAAGGCCTCTATCTCTTTTTCTTTTACGGTTAAATGTTTCATAAAATATATCGTTAATCTGCTTTTTTAACATTGGAAACGTGGATCGGCATGGCGACACTCATCATTGTGCCCTTCTCCCCCGTCTTTCTTGGACGCTGGTGTTTCTTTGCCATGTTCAGCCCCTCGACAATAACTTTATTCATTTTCGGCAATGCACGCACTATTTTCCCGGACTTCCCTTTGTCCTTTCCAGTAATTATTTTTACATTGTCTCCTTTTTTTAATTTCATATTTATTATATTAAAAGATTAAATCACTTCTTGAGCCAAAGAAATTATCTTTTGAAACCCTTTTTCCGCAAGCTCTCGTGGAATCGGTCCGAAGATACGTCCGGCTTTTGGATCCTTCTTCCCTTTTTCGAGAAGCACCACGGCATTATCATCAAAACGAATATATGAACCGTCTTTTCGCCTATAAGCCCCGCGAGTACGCACGACGACGGCCTGATGCACGTCTTTCTTTTTCACCATTTTTCTCGGAGAAGCAACCTTCACGGAAATAATAACAAGTTCACCGAGAGTTGCATATCTCTTTTTTGAGGAGCCTAAAATTTTGAACACCTTTCCCACGGTGCCTCCGGCATTGTCTGTTATTTTTACTAGGGTTTCATTTTGAATCATAAAATTAAATTATTGTTTTTCTACTACTTTAAATTTTTTGTCTTTAGAAATGGGCTTGGTTTCCACTATTTCTACTTTTTCCCCAACTTTATAAGTATTCCCTTCGTCATGTGCTTTGTATTTTTTGTTGATTTGATAATATTTCCCGTAAAGGGGGTGCTTCACAAACCTGGAAACAGAAACAACAATGGTCTTGTCCATCTTATCGGAAACAACCACTCCTTTTAGAAATTTTCCTTTATTTTCTGTATTCTTTTCTTGTATTTTCTTTGCCATATTATTGTTTTTTAATATTCTTGCTTACCTGACCTTTGGCATGATTTATTTCTGTCAAAATCCTGGCAACTTGCTTTTTTAGGGTAGCTTGTTCCTTGACGTTTTTTGACCTCGCCCCCTCTGATTTGAAATGGATACCCCGCAAGCTCTCTCGCAGAACAACCAATTCTTTTTCGAGTTCTCCGCCGGTCATTTCTTTATAATTTTGTTTCTTTGCTTTGGCCATAAAATAATCTTATTCGTTTACTCTTCCGACAATTCTGGTTTTGAGTGGCAATTTACTTCCAGCTTTTCTTAGGGCTTCATGAGAAACTTTTTCATCGGCTCCGTCTACTTCAAAAATAATACGTCCAGGAAGAACATCAAAACAATACCCTTGCGGGTCTCCTTTTCCTTTTCCCATGCCTACCTCTGCGGCTTTAGCTGTATAGGGGCGATCCGGAAAAATACGAACCCAATATTTACCAGTCTTGGTAAGGGTACGGGAAATTACTTTTCTGGCAGCCTCAATTTGGTTTGATTTCACTCGTGCCTGGGATTCGGCTTTTAGTCCGTAGGAACCAAAAGAAAGCTTAATGCCACGCGTATCCGCTGTTCGCTTCTTGAGATTAGAGCGTCCTGACTGCCATTTTCTAAATTTTACTTTTTTCGGTACTAACATAATATTTTATAATAAATTTATTGATTGACTAATCGGTCTTTAAATTATTTTCCTTTTCATTTGCTGGAGCAGTACTATAAGCGCTCTTGGCGTTTTTCTTTTCAGCAAAAATTTTCCCTCGGTAAATCCACACCTTAATACCGACAACCCCATATGAGAGAGTTGCTCTCTCTCTTTTAAAATCTACGTCCGCGCGGAAAGTCTGAAGCGGAATACTTCCCCGCTTAAGCTCTTCCGTACGAGCGATTTCCGCTCCGCCCAATCGTCCAGAAAGGACAATTCTTGCTCCCTCCACTCCATGCGCCTGCATAACCTTCTCAATAATTTGTTTTATTACTCGACGATAAGGCATCCTTTTCTCTAATGCTTCAGCAATCATGTAAGCCACGATAGCGGCATCCGCCTCCGGGTTTGAAACTTCCATAATTTCCAACTTAAAGTCTTCCGGCCTTGGAAGTTTCAAATTGTCCATTTTTTTCAAAATATCTTCTTTCAGTTTTGTCGCCCCTTCTCCAGACCTCCCGATGACAAGGCCCGGACGAGAAGTTTTAATAATGAAACGAGTAGCCTTGCGACTTCTTTCTATTTCAATACTAGAAACATACATCGTACGTAATTTCTTTTCCAAATATTGGCGAATTAAAACGTCGCCTTTCAAATAGGTCAAATATTTTTTCGGATCAGCAAACCAGCGAGACTTCCAATCTCGGAGGATAACCAACCTATGCGCATATGGGTGAACTGTTTTACTCATTTTATTTTTTTACTACTTTTTTTACTTTTGCCTCGCCCGTATGTTTATGGCCTAGGGTCTTTGCGACTTTTTTTACAACCTTTTCCGCCAAAAGAAGATTCAAGTGGCTGGTGCGTTTGTTGATTCTGTGCCCTGTGCCCATCGCAGCCGGCATCATTCTTTTCATCACAATGCCCTTGTCCACTCGCAATTCCTTTATAAATAAATTCTCCGCCTCTATCCCCATGTTTTTCGCATTGGCTACCGCTGAAAGTAAAAGTTTTTTGATTGGTAGCCCTGCGCGCTTAGCCAAAAAATCAAGCTCGGCAATTGCTTCCGCTACACTTTTTCCTTTAATCAGTCCGGCAACTAGACGAACTTTTCTTGGTGATTGTCTGTAATTTTTTAAAAAAGCCTTCATAATATTTTTGTGGCGTTAAGCTCGTAGTTATTTTTTCGCGCCTTTTGCGTCAGCGGCAGCAGCTGTTGCGGACTTGGCTTGAGTTATTTCGGCCTCCTTTTTCTTTTGTTCAAGCTCTTTCTGCATCTTACCTCCGTGTTTAATAAATTTCTTGGTTGGGGAAAATTCTCCGAGTCTGTGTCCAACCATGTCTTCAGTAACTAAAACTTCGAGGTGGGTTTTACCATTATAAACGCCAAAAGTGAAACCGAGCATTTCCGGAGAAATAACACAAGCTCTTTTCCACGTCTTCACCATCGGAGTCTGCAACGGGTTTTTACCGGCAATCTTTTTTAAGAGCCGTTCATCAACATTTAATCCTTTTTTGATTGATCTTGTCATAATTTATGCAAACAAAAAGCTCCTAACGAGCTTGGTTTTATAATAGCAAATTCAGTTTAAATGTCAAATAGGAAGAAAAAAGGGGCCCCATAGGGACCCCTTGTGTTTTGTGCCCGCAGTGAAATTTTACTGCGGACGCTCGAGATACTGACAGGTGCAAGGGTCTCCCCCGCACTTGGTCCCGAAGGATCGCTTCAACGGAAACGTTCCGACGGGCAACGACCTACTCCTTTCGGCCCGGCAGCATTGCCGGCAGGTACCTTCTTCGTGACCACCTTGGATGGCCCCATCCTTCTGCTTTTTGCTCATTTGCTCCTCCTTCTTTACATATTATAACATATCAAAAAAATAAAGCAAGCATTAAAACAAAAGGGCGCGCCGGGGATTGGACCCGGACACGCCACGATGGTACAAACAGAATATTAGCGCTTCTTACACTTCTTGAGGGCCCACTTTTTGGACCTTCTGTCCTTGCGAGCATTCTTGGCCCAACGAAGTTCAGTGTTGCGATCCTGCCTTCTCTCTCTCTTCGGTTTCGAGTACATATTCTGTCCTCCTCTAGAAAACATTATGCTATTATCGTAAAAAAAATCAACATGAAGTGTGGATAAAGAAAAACCCAGGATTTAGTCCTGGGTTTTTCTATTTTTGTGCTTTTATTTGTTTTTCCCTGTTTTTCGGCGAGAAACAATGAAAACGTTTGAGTATTTCTTTGGTCTGCGAGATTTCTTTCCTCCAGTAACTTTCCCCCAACGAGTCTTCGGTCTTTTGGTTCCTCGTCCCTGTCTGCCCTCTCCTCCTCCATATGGGTGATCTACCGGATTCATCGCTGTTCCACGAACTTTTGGTTTTATACCTTTCCAACGACTTCTCCCCGCCTTACCATAGTTTTCCAAATGATGTTCTTCGTTGGAAACGGTGCCCACGCAAGCCCAGCAATTTTCATTTATTTTACGAATTTCTGTTGAAGGCATTTTCACATTCGTATAACCATCGGCATTCGCCACGACTTGAGCGAAAATTCCCGCAGAACGTCCAACCTTCGAACCCCCCATTGGCTTCAACTCAATATTGTAAACAAATGTACCAACCGGAATATTTTTGAGAGGCAATCTGTTAAGAGAAGAAAGTGACGCATTGGGAGATACGATAAAAGAATCTCCGGGTTTTGCAGATTTCGGCAATATTACATATCTTTTTTCTCCGTCCTTATAAACGGCGAGACCGATAAAAGCGCTACGATTTGGATCATATTCAATAGATTTTATTTTAGCTGGAATTTCTTTTTTGTTATATAAAAAATCAACTTCACGATACAGGCGCTTGTGCCCACCACCCTTGTGCATCATGGTAACTCGCCCTTGACTATTTCTCCCGACCGAACGTTTGAATCCATGAGTAAGAGATTTCTCTGGATTAGTCGCAGTCAAAATCCCGCGATAGTTCACGTTGGTCATTTGTCTCCTTGATTTAGTTGTTGGTTTATATGTTTTCATAAAAATTCATTTGCGCCTAACCGGAAAATTATACAAATTCTAATTTATCTCCTTTTTTTAAATAAACATAGGCCTTGCGCCCCCCGCCACGGATTCCGGTCTTCCCCTTGGACAGAATCTTTTTCCTTGGAATATTTAAAATATTTACCCTTGTCGGATGCACTTTATAGAGAGCAAAAACCGCTTTTTTTATTTCTGTTTTATTGGCGGGTTTTGTAACGTCAAAAGTGTAAACATTTTGTTCTGCGTGAAAAGATGCTTTTTCGGTGATTCTTGGATTTTTTATTATTTGTGAGCTCATAAAATTATCCTCTTGATTCTAAAAATTTTACTGCCTCGGCTGGATTTTCTATTAAAAGATACTGGTGATTGAGCACGTCGAGCGGGTTTAAGTTTTTCAGGAAAACAATTTCTAGCTGTGGCAAATTTCTGAAACTTTTTTCTGCTTTTTCATTACGTTCAAATAAGGCAGTCAAGACTCTGGGTTTTTTTGAATTTGCCAAGGGCTTAAACCCGGAAACTTTTGCTAAATTCTGCATTGTTTTTAATGCGTTCTTGGTTTTGATATCGGACAAGGCAAGAGTATCCACAAAAAGAATTTCCCCGTCTTTCAATTTTTTGGAAAGTACCGAGAAGAGAGCCTGAGCGCGCATTTTCTTTGAAATTTTTCTTTTATAGTTCTTTTCAGATAATGGACCATGGGTGACTCCACCGCCAACCCAAATAGGACTCCTGCTGGAGCCATGTCGTGCTCGTCCAGTTCCTTTTTGTTTCCAGGGCTTTTTCCCTCCACCGCGCACTTCCCCACGATCTTTGGTATCAGCCGTACCGGAACGCTTGTTGCTACGCATCCCTTCCACGACCTGATGTACCAAATCTGCTCGCCATTTAGCAGCAAAAACTTTTGCAGGCAATGCAATTGTTCCGGCGTCCGTTCCTTTTTGGTTGTAAATTTTTGCTTCCATATGATTATCTCTGCACTATTTCGACTAAAGTTCCACGCTTCCCGGCTATCGCTCCTCCGACAAGCAACAATTTATTTTCTTTATCCACAAAAACAACTTTCAAATTCTTCTGAGTTATGCGATCAGAGCCCATACGTCCAGCCATGCGCATCCCTTTTGGAACGTGGGTTCGGAGACCGCCACCGATACTTCCGGGCTCTCTTTCTGAATGTTTTTGTCCGTGGGTGCGTGGGCCACCAGAGAATCCATGTCGCTTTACGACCCCCTGGAAACCTTTACCCTTAGAAACACTTGATACTATTATCTTATCTCCCGGCGCGAAGACACCCACTTCAATCGTATCTCCTTCTTTTGCTTCAATTTTATCACTGGGTTTTAATCTAAATTCTTTTAGGGTTTTGTAGAATGCGCCCTTCATCGCTCCGGCACTTCCTTTGCTGACTCTTTCCTTTTTCTGAGGACCGAAACCTACTTGAACAGAATCATAGCCGTCTTTTACTTTTTCAAAGATTCTGGTAACTGTTATTCCTGGCACGGAAATTATCGTCACCGGGAAAACCGTTCCGTCTTCGGAAAAATACTCAGCCATATTTTCTTTTGTTCCCAGTATAAATTTCATATAGTTACATCATTTTTACGTCAATATCAACTCCGGAAGGCAAGGAAAGGTTCGTCAGAGCCTCCACGGTCTTCGCGTTTGGATTTATTATGTCGATCAATCGTTTGTGCACTCTTATTTCAAATTGTTCTCGCGTATTTTTGTAAATAAAAGGAGAACGATTGACTGTATATTTTTTTATTTCGGTTGGTAACGGTACGGGACCTACAATCACAGCATCATAACGAGTAGCGGTATCCATAATCTGTTTAATAGATGCATCTAAGATTTTGCTCTCGTAAGCTCGAACTCGGATGCGAAGCACCACTCCACCTTCAGTCTTTTCTTTTTTGGAAGAAACCTTCGGTGCTTTGGCAGTCTTGGTGGTTTTAACCACTTTTGATTTTGGTTTTTTTATTTTTGTTTCTGTTGTTGCCATGAATTTGTTTTAAAGGACTTTTTAAGAACAGGAACCGTTCTTATTTAACCAAGAATTTTTGTAACTACCCCTGCGCCGACCGTCTTTCCTCCTTCACGAACGGCGAATCTTTGTGATTCCTCAAGCGCAACCGGAGTGACTAATTTAACGGTAAGCTTCACGGTATCACCAGGCATAACCATTTCTACTCCGTCCGCCAAAGTAACATCTCCTGTTACGTCCGTAGTTCGAATATAGAATTGAGGCTTATATCCCTTGAAGAATGGAGTGTGTCGTCCTCCTTCTTCTTTTTTCAAGACGTAGATTTCGCAAGTAAAATTGTCGTGCGGGGTAACGGTTCCCGGTTTTGCCAAAACTTGTCCACGGGTAATATCTTCCTTCTTTAAACCTCGGAGAAGAATACCGGCATTGTCTCCGGCCATACCTTCTTGAAGATTTTTGTTAAACATTTCGATACCCGTAACTGTTGTCTTTTGAGTTGGTTTAATACCGATAATTTCAACTTCCTCTCCAACCTTTACTACTCCTCTTTCGATTTTACCGGTAACCACTGTCCCGCGGCCTTCGATAGAAAAGATGTCTTCTACTGGCATAAGGAATGGTTTGGTAGTATCACGTTCTGGAACCGGAATGTAAGTGTCGAGGGCGTTGGTCAATTCAAGAATTTTCTTTGCCCATTCATCATCAAGAGATTTTGCTTCGAGGGCCTTAAGGGCAGAACCACGAATCACCGGTGCATTTGCGCCATCAAAACCTTGCTTGGTTAGAAGTTCACGAATTTCTTCTTCCACGAGGTCAATCATGTCTTTGTCATCAACCATGTCGCACTTGTTTAAGAAAACAATCATCTTTGGCACCCCAACTTGTTTTGCCAAAAGAACGTGTTCGCGAGTCTGTGGCATCGCACCATCAGTAGCCGCAACCACCAAAATAGCACCGTCCATTTGAGCGGCACCGGTGATCATGTTCTTGATGTAGTCAGCGTGTCCTGGAGCATCAATGTGTGCATAGTGACGAGCGTCAGTAGCGTACTCGTTGTGAGAAATGTTAATGGTGATTCCACGAGCTTTTTCTTCCGGGGCATTGTCGATTTGATCAACTCCTCGAAGACGAACTGTCTTTCCTGCCATGTTTAACACGTGCAAAATTGCCGCGGTCAAAGTGGTCTTTCCATGGTCAACGTGACCAATGGTGCCGACATTGATGTGCGGCTTATCCCTCTTAAATTCTTCTGCCATAATATTATTGATTAATAACCAAAACTCAGCATACGAGAACCAGTTGCTAAGGCTTAATTACTAACTTGTCCGCCTAGGGCGGGTTAAATTAACTAATAATCAAAAATGCAATATAAAGGAACTTTGTATTGTCGTCGCTCGTGAATCATGTAAAACATAAAGTTTTCCACGATATCTCTCGCTAGACAATATAAAAACTGCAGAAAGTGCAGTTATTTAAGATAATAGCAGATAGAAAAATAAAGTCAAATAAAAAAACAAAGAAAGATTTTTAAGGGGTTTCGAGCACGACGGCGCGAGAACTTCAAGTCATTCGACTCTGAGAGTCTCAGACTCGAAGAGATTTTTTAAGCTTCAAAAAATCTGTACCGACAAAAATCTCTCTTTGTTTTGACACTTATTTTCTCGCCGCGATGATAGTTTCAGCGACGTTTTGAGGCACGATGTCGTATCGATAGAATTCCATGGTAAAACCGGCGCGGCCTTCGGTCATCGAGCGAAGTCCGGTCATATAACCGAACATTTCAGAAAGAGGCACGATAGCTTTTACCACCTTATTCATTCCGCGATCTTCCATCCCTTCAATCAACGCTCGTTTGGAGGAAAGATTTCCAGTAACGTCTCCCATAAATTTCTCTGGCGTAACCACTTCCACCTTCATCATCGGTTCCAAAATAACTGGGTTGGCTCGGCGACAAGCATCCTGCACGGCCATGGAGGCGGCAATTTTAAAGGCCATTTCGTTCGAGTCTACTTCGTGATAACTTCCATCCCATAAATCCACAGAAACATTCACAATTTTAAATCCAGCCAAAACTCCACGGTCGAGTCCCTCCTTGAATCCTTTCTCACAAGGCGCGATGTATTCTTGCGGAATTACACCTCCCTTGATACTATTCACAAATTCAAAACCCTCTGAGCGTTTGGTATTCTTCGGCAAATCTTCCAACTCTTCTTTCGTAAGCATCGTCATCGGTTTGATTTTTATCTTTACGTGCCCGTAGTTTCCGCGTCCACCGGACTGCTTGATATATTTTCCTTCTGCGTCAGAAGTACCGGTAATAGTTTCTCTATATGCCACTTGTGGCTTGCCGACATTTGCCTCAACGGTAAATTCACGCTTCATGCGGTCTACAATAATTTCCAAATGAAGTTCCCCCATGCCGGCAATAATGGTCTCCCCCGTTTCTTGATCTGTCGTGACCTTGAAAGTCGGGTCTTCTTGCGCTAGGCGATTTAAGGCCATGCCCATTTTTTCTTGGTCCGCTTTTGTTTTCGGTTCAATACGAAGTTGAATAACCGGTTCCGGGAAAACAATTCTGTGTAATTCGATAGGGTGTTCTTCATCACAAATGGTATCCGAAGTAATTGTATCTTTAAGGCCGACAGCAGCTGCTATCTCTCCGGCAAAAACCTGTTTTACTTCTTCGCGATCATTCGCATGCATGCGGAGAATTCGGCCGATGCGTTCTTTGTTACGAGTCCGCGGATTATATACATAGCTACCTGCGGCCAAGCTTCCCGAATAAACTCGAAAGAAAATAATTTGTCCTACGAAAGGGTCCGTCGCTACTTTGAAAGCAAGAGCAGAAAAAGGTTCCGCATCAGAAGCACTACGAACTGCGTGTTCCTCGGTGTCCGGGTTAACTCCCTCGATCGGTGGAATGTCTGTCGGGGCCGGCAAATAATCAACCACAGCATCTAGAACAAGCTGAACACCTTTATTTTTCAAAGCAGAACCGGCATAAACTGGAAAAATTTCGTTAGCAATTACTGCTTTGCGAAGAGTTTTTTTCAACACGTCAATATTTGGAACCACTCCCTCAAGGTATTCTTCCATCATTACATCATCCGTCTCTACTATCTTTTCGATAAGTTCATTGCGATATTTTTCCGCGTCAGCCTTCATGTTTTCTGGAATTTCTTTTTCTACAACCTTGTTGCCCATTTCTCCTTCGAAATAATAGGCCTTCATCCGGAGAAGATCCACGACGCCTTCGTGTTTTTCTTCGAGACCGATAGGAATTTGCATGCGAACAGCTTTTTTTGTAAGTCTATCTAAAATAGTGGCAAATGAATGTTCAAAGGAAGCACCGGTGCGGTCTAGTTTGTTTATAAAACAAACGCGTGGAACTTTCGCCTCATCGGCATAGCGCCAGTTTGTTTCAGACTGTGGCTCTACTCCGGCAACACCATCAAACACGACGACGGCACCGTCTAACACGCGAAGAGATCTTTTCACCTCTACAGTAAAATCGATGTGTCCCGGGGTATCAATTATATTAAAACGATGCTTTTTGGATTTATCCTTTGGGTCCGCATATGTCGGAGTCCAAAAACAAGTGACCGCCGCAGAAGTAATGGTAATCCCGCGTTCTCGTTCCTGTTCCATCCAGTCCGTGACGGTTTCTCCCTCATGCACCTCCCCTATTTTGTGTGAAACCCCAGTATAAAAAAGCACCCGCTCCGTGGTGGTCGTCTTTCCTGCATCTATGTGCGCAATAATTCCAATATTCCTAACTTTTTCTAGCGGATAGTCCCTCTCCATGTTGTTTATCTTTGTTAATTATATAATAAAAAAGCGCCAAAGCGCTTTTTTAAATATATAACAGAAAGTTGTTTTTTGCAAACAAAAATCTATTTCTGTCCTTCACGTTCCCTCTCTGCGGACAACAAAGCCTTGGCTATGATTGTTGCCTTTGCACTTTCCTCGCGAAGTTCCATATCACTCATGCTTTTTGCTCTTTCCCTAGTTTCATACTCTATTTTGGCAAACTCACCAGCATTTTCTAAAATTTGTTCCGTAGTTTCTTGGCCAACTTCCTTGTTAAAATCTACTGTTCTATTTACCTCATTGGCAATAGCATGAGCTTTTTCTCGATCAGGAATTTTTTGTGATGGTCCTTCAAATTTCATAAATTTATATTAAAAAATTAAATGATAATCTTTTAAGTGTACCCCCCCCCGAAGCACACTGTCAAGCAAAAACATCAAAATTACATATATGCGCGATAGCGTAAATATGTAAACATACAAGGAGGGCTTAAGTTGTGGGGTTATACAAACAAACTCTCCTTTCCGGTGTAAGCTTTTGCCAACTTGAAAGTTTTTAGGTGGCTCTGTAGACCAATTCCTTTAACGTAATCCAAAAATTCTTTTGGTAAGGGTGAAGGGCCAACCCAAACGCTCCTTTGAACCATAATGTAGCCAAAATTTTTTAACTGGCGACGAAACCAATCTCTTTCTTTCTTTTTCTCCTCAATAACGTCATACATTAAAATCAAATTCTTGGGTGAATCTTTGGCAAAAGGAGAAGAAAACGCGGTATAATAAAAATTCCGTTTTCTATTATCTTTCTTTATGCGACTCTGATGATTATTTTTTGAAACCGGCAGACCGAAAGTATTTACTTTTACACCTTTGTAATAAGCCATTTGCAAATTATACACCCATTACATATTTACGCTATAGCGTAAATATGCATAAATAGTTTATTAACAAAAATAGCGAAAACACAAACACACCCTACCAAGCGAAATGAGCAAAGGCTTTGTTGGCTTCTGCCATTTTATGCGTATCGTCTTTCTTTTTAATAGCTGCGCCTTCATTCTTTGAAGCAGCAATGAGTTCATCAGCGAGTTTTAAATGCATCGGGCGTCCTTTGCCCCCACGGGCAGCATCCCGAATCCAACGCATCGCCAGGGCTACCCGGCGTTCTGCTCTTACTTCAACAGGAACTTGATAGTTCGCGCCCCCGATACGTTTTGAACGCACTTCAGTGGTCGGACCGGCGTTTCGAAGCGCTAAATCAAAGATTTCCAACGGGTTTGGATTGCCGGTTTTTTCTTTAATAACATCAAAAGCGGAATACATCACCTTGCGAGCTGTCTCTTTCTTCCCATTCCACATAATGTAATTAATAAACTTCTCCAATTTTTGAGAATTGTATACAAAATCCGGTTCTACTATGTTTCTATTTTTTACTTTGCGTCGCATAAATATTAAAATTATTTTTTAACTTCTTTTCTTGGTTTCTTATTTCCATAAAGAGATCTGCCTTGTCGGCGCTTCTCTACTCCCTGGGTATCAAGCACTCCGCGCACGATGTGATATCGTACTCCGATCAAGTCTTTAACACGTCCCCCACGAAGCATAACCACAGAGTGTTCTTGCAAATTGTGCCCCTCTCCCGGGATATAGGCAGTCACTTCCATACCATTGGTCAAACGCACTCTCGCGATTTTTCGGAGAGCGGAGTTTGGTTTTTTAGGAGTAGTGGTGGAAACTTTCGTGCAGACTCCGCGCTTGAAGGGCGACGGAAAATATACCGGTTTGTTTTTGAGAACATTAAAACCGCGAGCCAACGCCACCGTTTTGTGTTTGGCGTGCATTTTAGTTCTGTTTTTCTTAATTAATTGATTAATTGTTGGCATGTGATTTTACGAAATCATGCCGCGCAACCGTCCCTTAAGCGCGGCTAGAAAACAAAAGAGTCCGAAGACTCATACGATAATATAATACAAGCTGAAGAAAATTGCAAATATTAAAGGATCAGTCCGGTAATAAGATGAAAGAGAACGGAAAGGACAGGAAATAGATATTCAGAAAAGAAAACAATAAAAACTAGCAATATAATCAGGGAGTATCGCTCATAAGTTAAAATGAAAGAAAAAGCCGATTCGGGCAGGAAAGAAAAAACGATTTTAGAACCATCGAGTGGTGGAATCGGCACCAGGTTAAAAATTGCCAGGGCTAAATTTACAATCACGATTGCTGAAGTTATAAAATAAAAGCTCTCTGGTAGAACGAAATGAAAAGAGATACGAATAATAATACCAAAAACAATGGCAATAAAAAAATTTGCCAAAATACCGGCGGCGGCGACGGCTATCGTCCCCCATTTTCTATTGCTTAGATTGTTCGGGTTGTATGGCACCGGCTTCGCCCAGCCAAACAAAAAACCAGCATGACTTAATATAAGGATAGCTGGTAAAAATATCGAACCAAATAAATCCAAATGTGGAATCGGGTTTAAGGTCAGGCGGCCGGCATTTCGTGCAGTGTTATCACCAAAATATTCCGCCACAAAACCGTGTGAGACTTCGTGAATCACCACGGACATAATCAAAATAATTATATAAAAAATGCTGTTGGTTGCGTCCATATGGACTTTATGATAGCATAAGCGAGATGAAAAAAGTATGTGCAATAACCAAAAAAGGTTCAATCGTCGGAGGCGGATATTCCAATCGTACTCGTGCAACCAAATTCAACCCGACCGGCAAAAAGAGAAAATACCCAAATCTTCAAAAAAAGAGGTTTTTTGTTCCTGAAATAAATAAAACAATCAACATAGAAGTTTCCGCCCGCGGCATGCGCACCATGAAAAAGCGCGGCACTTACGCCACTCTCCTCAAGGCAGGACTCATACAAGCAAAATAAAACAAAAATCCGCCAGAAGCGGATTTTTTAATTAAATAAAAAAATGGGAGGGCTGCTTGCAGCCCCCCCCCTCGCTATTCAGCTTCGACGATATGGCAAAGCGATTTAGTATTTTTCTCGGAATAACACCTCCCTTTCTAGCATCGGTTGCTTTTTGGACTTCGCCGCCCTAGTTTCGCCCTAATTCGGGCAAAGAAAGAAACGGTGAACGCTCCTGTTGTGCTTCCGCGGTTAATATAACATGTATTATTTTTTTTGCAATATCACTAAATAACTTGCTTTTATGCGGGCACAAAGGTTAAAGCATTTCCTTTTTTACCGGAGCGGCCGGTTCGGCCGATACGGTGAATATAAGTGTCGTAGGTTTGCGGCACGTCGTAGTTAATGACATGCGTCACGTCTGGAATGTCCAATCCCCTTGCAGCCACATCCGTCGCAATCAAAATATTTATTTTGTCTTTCTTAAAGGAATCCAAAATACGAATACGCTCCCGGCTTCTTTTGTCCCCGTGGATACATCCCACCTTAAATCCCATGTGTGCAAGCTCTTTAGTAAGAGTATCTACGCTGTGTTTCATTTCCCGAAAAATCAAAACTTTGTCCGAACCATCTTTTTTTAAAACTTCCTCCAATTTTCCTATTTTTTCCGCGGTACTCTTTACTCGGATAACATCTTGGTCAATATTTTTTAATGTCTCACCGGTAATCACAGAAATGAAAACCGGTTCCTTTAAATAGTGCTCGGTTAATTTTTTGATTTCCGGAGAAAGCGTTGCAGAAAAGAAAAGAGTTTGATGCTCCTTCGGCATTTTGCCAATAATATATACCATCTCATCGCGGAAACCCATGTCGAGCATTCTATCCGCTTCATCGAGCACCACGGAATAACAAGTAGACAAATCTAAAACTTTTTTATCTATCAAATCACGCAATCTCCCGGGTGTGCCGATTATAAAGGAAACTCCCATTTTTATTTCACGAATTTGCTTCATTATGGGAAGCCCACCCACACAAGCGACAGAGAACATCCCAAAACCAAAAGCGAGATTTTTAAAGTCAGATTCTATCTGAAGTGCAAGCTCGCGAGTCGGCGCCATAATGAGAACCGTTTCTCTTTTTGCCTGGCCCTTAGTTTTATAAATTTTTTCAATCAGAGGAAGCAAGAAAGCTGCAGTTTTCCCTGTTCCGGTATTCGCCATGCCGAAAACATCATGCCCTTTCATCACGGAAGGAATGGCTTGATCTTGGATTGGCCTTGGGCTCGCAAAACCGGCATTTTTTATATTTTTGTGAAGCTGTGGAGTAAAAGGAAAATCAGCAAAGGTATGTTTTGAAACATATGGCTTTTCTTCTACAAGAGTTCCTTTTTTAATAAATCGGGAAAAATCTATATGCTCCCCACGAGATCTTTTATTCCCACCTCCCCTCTTTGAGGAAATACGGGAACCATTAAAAACACCGTGCGGACGACGGATAGATTTTCCTGCACCGAAACGACGAGGTGCGTGCGAAGAGCTAGAAGCCCCACGCGTAAAACTGCGTTTGTTTATCATATATTTCTTTTTGTGTCATGGACATCGATCTCAAAGACACACAAGTCATAGATGATTTCCACAAGCGTCAGTCTCGTTAAGTAATAGGTGAGAATGATATTGGAAGAGTAGCATTTTTACCTTTGTTTGTCAATGTATTTTAAAAAAGAAAACCCGCCCCAAAGTAAACGGGGCGGGCAACAGATCAAGTTACACAGGACGTTGTCCAAGGCAACTTAGCTTTTTGTAACTTGCGAAATCCAGGCGAAGGAGGTAGAAAAGGAAGCCCACAAGTCCCCAAGATCGAGGCCGTGTCTAAACACCCGCATCGAACAATGATCGTCGTCATGTCCATACAGCTTGAGGAATTCGTCGGAGTTCTTGGTCTGCATATTGATTGAGCCACAGTGATAGCGTAATTCGCCGAAATCCTCGAATGAGTAACCTGTCATGATTAAACAAGCTACTTCAAGGTTCGGCCTTGTAAACCTTCTCTTTTTTATTTCGGCTTGAATATCCTTGATGTGCTGATCCATACGAGCGAGAAGTTTTTTGTTGAGAATGGCAACCTTGTAGGTTATGCCACTGGTGGGTTTGAACTCCTCCGACAAGAGCCTGTCATTGACTTTATCATCAACAACAATGTGTTTATCCTCAAAAAGGGCGACCCACTCCTCTCCCGTCATTCCGCAGGACGTCACAGAAAAGTAAATAACACCGTCCTTTTCGTACGGAGTTCGTGGGGAACGAACGACAATCCATCCTCTGGAGTTGACCCGCCGAATAGCTGTTTTGGGGTCAGTGTCCCCTGTTTGAGACATGATGTTCTTCACGAGAGCATTGAGTTCACCCGCTGTGATATCAGCAATCATAAACTCCTTTTTCTTTTCAGGCCTGCTGCGCGCGATCTCCTCACACTGTGCGACAAGACCTGAGACTCTTGATGCCGTGCCGATACCATTGGTTTCGTTTCTGTCGCTCATGGTACTCTCCTTGCCCTAAGTTGGGCGTTTTGAAAATCCTCTAATCCGAGGAGGAACTATGACCTTCGTTGGCCATAGTCAGGAAATGCCTAGAATTAAGCATCTTTTGGCTATGGCCATTCACAAATTATTTTTAAAGTACATTTACTCTTTTCACAATAACATCGTCACCCCTTTTGTCAATGTTTCATTAGTTTGGATAATAATCGTATAAAAAATGAAGGGGCGGCTGGAAAGCCGCCCCGCGATATCCCTACCCTATGGGAAAGTTCACCGGCCTTGAAAGACCGTCATCACCCATTTTAGGAACGATTAGATGAAAATGTAGATGGCCAATCGTCGCTCCCGAGTAGTCGGTGTCGCCAAACCTCACCGCAAGCCCTCCACCCCTTATGTTGTATTCATCAACGGTCCATTTGACTAGACTGTTAATCGAAACCCAATCGGACGAAAATAACTCCCCGAGATTTGTTTTGTGCTCCACTCCAATAATCAGGAAATGCATTTCTGTGCTCTCGCCTTTCCAGGACCTGTTGAATATGCGCCACCCGCCTTCTTTCTTTAGGGCTTTCAGAACAAGGTTTCTGGGGCAGAAGGGGCACTCGCCTCTTTTTTCAAAGTCGAGAAGATACGCCTCGTAGCGTCCTATCTTCTTGCTCCCCTCCTCCTTCGCATACCGAGTGTCCGTAAATATACCTTTTCCCGACATATTTCATCCCCTTTCTCGCTATTACAAAGTATCTCTTTTTGACAGCTTCCTTCGTTACAATAAATAAAATTATTAGAAAGTCAATGCTGATCAAACATATAATTGCAAACACCCTGCGAAAAAGCTAAACTAAAAAATACGATGAGCATATCAATAATATCGGCAGTGGCAAAAAACGGAATAATCGGAGTAAAAAATGGTTTGCCGTGGAAGCTTTCCGGTGATTTGAAATATTTTTCAAAAATTACTACCGGAAAAATAGTTTTGATGGGAAGAAACACGTTCCTTTCAATTGTTAATGTTTTGGGAAAACCGCTACCGAACAGAAGAAACCTCGTGCTGTCCGGGAAAAAAGACGAGATTGCCGGGGCAGAGGTGTTAAACAATTGGGAGAAAGTGTTGAGTCTGGCAAAAACTGATGAAATATTCGTTATTGGTGGCGCCAGCGTTTATAAACAAGCTCTTCCTTATGCTGATAAGTTGTATATTACAGAAGTGGATTGTTCTCCAGTGGGAGATGCCTCGTTCCCGGAATTCGACAAAAACGATTGGAATTTAATTAGTGAGGAAAAACATAAAAAAGATGAAAAAAATGAATACGATTATTCTTTTAAGGTATACGAAAAGAAAAAATGAAAAAAGTTGTTAATAAAACCTTTGCAAAAGGCAAAGGAGAATATGAAAAAGTTATTTCCACCATCGAGAAAAGGGGCAAATGCCCTTTCTGTCCGGACAATTTCAAATACCACAAAGAACCCATCCTGAAAAAAGAAAACGGTTGGTTGTTAACAAAAAATAGCTGGCCATATAAAAATACTAAATATCATTTTGTAATTATCGGCGAAAAACATAAAGAAAATTTTAACGAACTGACCAACGGTGATTTTAAGTCTGTTAAAATTTTGGTAAATTGGGCCTTGAAAAAATTTAACGTAAAAGGTGGCGCCCTTTCAGTCAGATTTGGAGACACCGACCACACCGGAGCGACTGTCTGCCATCTGCACTTCCATCTGATTTCTCCCAAATTAAACAAACAAAAAAAAGCCCAAACAGTGTATTTTCCGATTGGTTAAACAAGTTGCTAGATGGCAACATCCGCCTTTATGTTTGGATCCGCGTTGTAATCTTCAAGAGTAAAATCTTCGTATTTAAAATCAAAAATATCTTTAATCTCAGGATTAATTTTTAGCCTGGGTAATGGTTTAGGCTCTCTTTTTAATTGTTCCCTCGCCTGCTCAAAATGGTTATTATAAAGGTGAACATCGGACATCGTATGAATAAACTCTTTAGGCTTCAGACCAGTTACTTGGGCAATCATAAGAAGCAACAAGGAATATGAGGCAATGTTATAAGGCACGCCCAAAAAAACATCCGCACTTCTCTGGAACATATGCAAAGACAATTCTCCGTTGACTGCAAAACATTTGAAAATACCGTGGCAGGGTGCGACGAATACCTTGTCTACGTCTTCCGGATTCCAGGAGGTCACCATGTGCCGGCGCCAGTCCGGATGTTCTTTTAACCCTTCGATTAAGTTTTTGATTTGATCGATTTCTCCTCCATCTGTTTTTCTCCAATGCCTCCATTGCGCACCATAAATTCTACCCACATCTCCCTCCGGAAGACCCATCTTTTTACACACTTCCGGGGTTGCCCATTCATCCCAAATCGTTATTTTGTTATCTTTAAGAAATTGAATATCAGTATTACCACGCAGAAACCAAAGAAGCTCATAGGCAATCGATTTGAAATGGAGTTTTTTTGTAGTGAGCATCGGAAATTCTCCTTTAGATAAATCGAATCGCATTGTTCGCCCGCAGACAGCAATACTACCAACCCCATGTGGGTCGCTTTTCCCTTGTCCGTTTTCCAAAACATCTTTTAATAAATCTAAATATTGTCTCATTTTATTTACTACAGTCTACTACAAATAAATCTACTCCGGCAAGTTTCAACATTTTACCACCATCAAGGTTTGAAGCACCTTCAACAAAAAAACATTTTTTTATTCCTGAAAACATAATAAGTTTAGCACAAACAGGGCATGGAAAGTGGGTAATATATAGTTTCGTCCCTTTCAGCGATATCCCTTTTTGAGCAGCTTCCGCAACTATCTTCTGTTCCGCATGAATAGTTGAGCTTAATTCTTGTTTTTCCCCTGCCTTAATAAAATCTCTGATGTTACCCACTTGGTAAGAAGTATAATCGTCCGGGACACCCCTGTTATGCCCCCTTAAAACGACTTTGTTTCCTTTAACAAGCACTGCTCCTACCCTTCGCCACCAATCAGTACTTTTCTTCGCTTCTTTATAGGCCTCCGCTATTTTTATTTTGTCTTCTTTTTTTGCGCTAATCTTCTCACCCGGGAAATGCTCTGCGGAAATACTATCTTTATCCCATCTCAAAAAAACATCTTTCCAGATTACCTGAGAATTTTTTAAAAAAAATTTTTTTATTTCTCTTGATACGTGGTCATTTATCATGACAACAGACGAACCATTGAGCTTCCTTATGTTTTTTTCACCAATCGAACTAATATTTTTAAACCCCAAAGAAATTAAAATTTTCTTGCTCTCCCTGTAATCAATCGCGGCTATGTCGTTTCTTAGGTCAGAGATCTTTTCAACAAGCTTTGGGTTAACAATAAAAATTTTTGATACGTTGTTTTTGTTTTTTTTTAGAAAATCTAAAAACCCCTTGTGAATTACGGGAATATTTATTATGAGAATTTTTTTTTCTGCCATCCTATTTTTCCTTTTTCTCCAACTGACCCAGTTGATCAAGTAAATGAATTTTGATGACGTTTTGTACAATATTCGTGGAAGAGGTGCTTAGGGCCTGACGAGGAATAACTAAAATATTCTTACAAAACTTTTTAATCATCTTTTTTTGTTCCTCGGTATAGCTGTCCCCCTCAACGGCAACGAAAGTGTCTATCGGCAGATCTTTGATAAGGCCGTATTGCCAATTCCCCTTTTTGTCTATATCGTCAACGAGAGTAACATAATCAACACAGGATTGATATGACAACATTTCGGCTCGTTCTTTTTCAGGGATGATTGGTCTTAGCGGGCCTTTGTACGATTTTACTCCCCGATCACTATCCACCCCCACGATCAACACGTCCCCGTGACTTTTAGCAGCGTTCAAATATCTCAGGTGTCCAATGTGAAGCATGTCCCAAGACCCAATGGTACAAACAATCTTCTGCCCCAACACCTTGTGAGCCTTAATTTTTTTTATTAAATCTTTGTGCTTTAGGGAAATCTTTTTAACTGTTTTTTCCATTGTCCTAATATACTACCAAAAAATAAAATTACCAACCCCCGCCACCCCCGCCTCCTCCCCCGCCACCAGAGGAACCTCCACCTCCACTACCGGATCCAGAGGGAGAAGAACTTAAGGCAGACGAAGCATAAGTACTGAAGTTCGACAGAGAATGATTGAACGTTACCGCATTAAAGGCGGTATTATTCGGACCAAAATACCAAGACGGTGGAGTGGTATATATCCCCTCAAACTCTTTTGCCCAGATATCCGCCACCCCCAGCACCATGGCAAAAGGTAATAATTTTTCAAACACTTCCGGCTTCTTTTCTGGAGCATTGTGAAAAATCAATCTATCCTTTTCCGCAATTTGCAGATAATCTTTTAGCCCGAGAAGATATTCTTTTAATTCAACTCCTTTCTCCGTTTTGGCTGGGAAAAAACGAGAAACGACAACATAAATAATTATTGAAACTACTAGACCGGCGAGGAGTGGAATTATCATAGTGATGGAAAATAAAACATTAAAAACTCCACCGAAAATCATTAAGCCCCAAACTAATAAAAATATTGCCACAACAATACCACCGGCAGAATTCTTCATTCTCCCCAGATTCTTGTAATAACCCTTCTTGAGCAATGAGTCTAGCAAAGAAAGAATAACTGCCTGAGCTTCCTTATAAAAAACATTTTTAAGTGCTGATAATTTGACCGAAGGCAAAAGGGAAACCTCGGGGACAGCTGGTGGTATTCCCTTAAATAAATTTATATACATTGAAAGATCCAGCTTGGGTCTTTCGCTAAACAATGATGTCAAAAGTTTCTTATCAAAATCATTTTTTACATCCGAAAAATCCTTTAATTTAATGAGCTCGTAATCCGTCGTTTTAAAAAGGCCGATAAACTTTTCTTCTAATTGATTTATTTTTAAATATCCCTTAGTGGCAAGGTATATAATCTCTGCGGAAATATTTTTTGTTTCAACTTTCTCTTTTACTATACCACCAACCTCGAGCGGGGTTAGATCTTCTGGCACATCATATTGTGGCACAATCACTCCGGTACCTTTCGGGTCTCTCCCCTTTTTATACCAATACCATAGAGAAAAAATTAAAGTTAAAAAAGGTAAAACTATCGCTGTCAGCCAGGGAAAATATGTATTAAAAAATTTATCCATCCAAGAATAGGGGGCGACAGCTCCCTTCGGAAAACCGACGG
The DNA here is from genome assembly GCA_041665885.1 of Minisyncoccota bacterium. GTDB lineage: Bacteria > Patescibacteriota > Minisyncoccia > Phycocordibacterales > UBA9973 > UBA9973. The sequence continues at coordinate 19,852 of JBAYHY010000003.1, read as the reverse complement.
CTACGGTTAACCCTTCTCCTGGGCCAAGGGGGGCTGGAATAATAAAATTATAAGATGAATTACTTGTGTCCTTCTTTAACTCACATTGTTTTGTACTTCCTTTTGACCCATAATAACAAGACGACTGAGTTGCAACGACCCCGGTAGACAAAAAAACAGAAGCACTCGCTGCATAAATGGGAATTTCCCAGTCGTTTCCGATAACGTTCCAATATATTTCATCAAAATCATCAAATTGAGCCGTCGCCTTCGTGGCGTGGTATTTAATAACATACGTTTTTTGACCAACAAAAGTTTTATCCGCGTCACCAATTTTAATTTCATAATTCGAACCTAAATTAGAAGTGGTAAAGGTGTAAGGATTATTGTTTTCGTCAACCGCACTCACTTTCTCGATTTTCATTTGGTACCCGACTGAAGATTTCGAGATAATATCGCGAAGTAACCCGTGCCTTTCCGCCTCTCCGGTGTTGTAAGTAATGTTCTCTACAACATCAATAGAGTTATCCATATTTACTGCAATGTCGGAATGGAAATTTACAATAGCCTCATTCGTGAGGTCAATATTTTCTGCTTGTATTTTAGTAAAACCAAGAAAGAGAGTAAAAATTATAATCGATATTACCGAGACAAAGCCTAATTTACTTTTCATTTTTTTCTAAAATTTCTTTGATAATTTTGTCTACTTGTTTATATAAATCTTCAAGATTTCCGTTGTTATCAACCACAACATCAGCCACTTTTTTTAAATCTGCGATCTGGAGCTCTGTTTCAAGTTCATGATCTTTTCTGAATTGCTCAAAAGATTTATTTTTATCATCTACATTTTCTCCTCTTAAAATAATTCTTTGATATCTCTTCTCAATATCAGCATCAATAAAGACAAGCCTAAATCCGGGTAATTTTTTCAAATAAACAATATCTGCCAGTCTCCGAACTCCGTCAACCACAATAATTTCTCGTTCGTCTTTTTTAACATCCTCATATATAACTTTTGCCAAAATGTCCTCTGAAAAATTTTTACGGAGCGCAGTTGACAGCTTCGAGAGATTTTCTCTGCTGTTTTCTAGATATAAGCGCCCCAAAAGATCCCGGAGAACGTTTGAAAACTTATAAGTACCAGCCTTATAACTTTTTTTCAAATATTCAGTTGTAATTCCCTTGCCGGCCGCGATTTGACTGGCAACCCCTAAAATAATTTTAGCCATGCAATTTATCTTTATCTGCCCCTAATATACTCCCAAAAAGAGGCAAATACAAATCATCTCTTGGATTAATCCGGAGCTCTTTTCTGTTTATTTTTTCAATAAACTCTATCGGAGCATTAGTTATCAAGGCAAGCGGCCTTTTCTCTTTTCCTTCCCCCATACAAAGCACCGCAGCCGTTGCTAGACTATCAGCAATATCTGTCCTGGACATTTTTAAAACTCTACCGAAAATATCCTTCTTGCCGATGTAATTTCTAATGCCCTTGAATCCAGAATAGCCCAGGGCAACCCCCACGACTCCGGCCCGAAGCGGAAAAACCCTACTATCCGTAATCAGTATCCCCAGCTTTTTGATTCTAAATATTTTTTTGAGTTTTTTCCTGAGCACTTCAGCAGAACCAAAACTATCTTTGGGTAAAAGGATGAGTTTTCCGTTGGCATTCGATTCGTCAATTCCAGCAGAAGCCATCACCGTGCCATTTTTAACGGTGAGCCAGGTGTGCTTTGTTTTAATCACAAAATCACTTTCTTTTTTTATCAACCTAACTTTTTGCTCTTGATTTTTATATCGTACCGTTCGCCCCTCCGAGAGGGCTACGATTTTAGAAGTAACGACAAGAACAGAATTTTCTGGAATTTTTTTTGTATATTTTAGGACAAACTCCAACAAATTTTCACCCTCATGAAATATCCTTGTTTTAATTGGTTTGATTTGCATTGTAATTTTTTCCCCTTAATAAATAAATTCCTAAATACGAAAGCGGAGTATATAAAAATCCCATAAATATTTTATAAACCCACCACGGAATTATAATCAAGAAAATGGTTTTTATTGGCAAAATACCAAAGTAAGCAATAAACATAAAGACGAAGGAATCAAAAAATTCTGACCAAACATTAGATAAATTCGAACGCAACCAGAATTTTTTTTCACCTATGTGTTTTTTCAGAAAGAAAAAAGAAATAACATCTTGATACTGTCCAACAGCAAAGGCAACAAGAGAAGCAATAGAAAAACGAGCAGAAAGTCCAAAAATTTGATTGTATCCGACTTGAACCCACTGCCCTTCCTCGGCCCAGGGTGTAACAGTTGAAATTAATGAATAAAACAAAAATAAAACAAGACTAACAATACCAGCGAGGACGAAGCTATTTGCCATTTTTTTACCATAAACTTCTCCAATAACATCAGTCATGCAAAATATAATCGGGAAAGAGAAGACCGCTACCGAAAGATGCGTACCGAAAAGAAAAGGCATTAATTTTATCCCCAGGGTATTAGCCGCAAAAAGAGAAGTGAGATAGAGCGTTAAACAAATTAAAATTTTTTTTGAAATTAAATCATTCATAAAAAATAATTAGATTACTAGGTGAAAAATCTATTCCGACAATAGAAAAAATCCACCCGCTAAAGCTAATTATTTATCTTACGAACGAGGACCAAGTTGAGATTGTTTTGTTTGTAAGCATGGAAGTTTTTTAGTCTTTTACTTCTATCCCCATAGACCTGGCAGAACCAGCGACAATATTGATTGCTCCTTCGTCGTCTTTGGCATTCAAATCTACCATTTTCTTTTTGGCTATTTCCAGGGCTTGAGCTTTGGTGATTTTACCCACCTTTGTGGTGGCATTCTTCCCGGAACCCTTTTCTACGCCTGCCGCTTTGAGAATAAGCCCAGTTACTGGAGGGGTTTTAATGACAAAATCATAACTTCGGTCTTCGTAAACGGTGATAGAAACACCCACCTTGTCCCCCGCCATCTTGGCGGTCGCGGCATTGAACTTGGTAACGAAATCTCCAATGTTAATGCCAGCTTGTCCGAGGGCAGGTCCTAATGGTGGTGCAGGGGTTGCTTTGGCAGCTTGAATTTGTAGTTTTATTTTTTTGGTTATTTTTTTTGCCATTTTTTTACATTACTATAAAATACTTTCTAATGCAATTCTCTTAATACCGCCGAAGCGGCATCAATAAATTTATAGTCGCATTGCTCCTTAAATTTTCTTGACTTGCAAGAAATCAAGTTCTACGGGAGTTTCACGGCCGAACATTGAAACCAGAACCTTCACCTTCCCTCGGTCTTGATCAATCGAGCTAACTTTACCTTCAAGGTCCTTGAATGGACCATCCGCGATGCGAACCGTTTCTCCGGAAACCAAATCGATATTGTGTTTAGCAGTACCAGCATCCATTTTCTTGAACAAATAATCGACTTCTTCTTTTTTAAGTGGGACCGGATTCACTCCAGCGCCAACGAAACCCGTCACTCGAGGAGTATTACGTACCACATACCAAGAATCGTCCGTCACAATCATATCTACCAATACATATCCTGGATAAATTTTTTCTTCCACCTCTACCCTTTTGCCAGCTTTGATTTTTATCTTCTTTTCAACCGGAACAATCACATTAAAAATCTTGTCATTCATGCCAAGAGAATCAATGCGCTGCTTCAAATTACGAAGAACCACGTTCTCGTACCCAGCGTAAGTATGTATTGCGTACCAATTTCTAACTCCTAATGATTCTTGTTTCATGGTAAGTTTATGGGGTGATTATCTTTTGCAATCCTTGTGAAAAAATAAAATCAAAGATTCCTAAATAATATGCAATGAGCACGGACAAAATAACAACTATCAACGTATAATAAAAGGTCTGATTTTTAGACGGCCAGATAACGTGTTTTAATTCTGTTTTTGTTTCCTTTAGGTATTCGGTGAATTTTGACATATATTTATAATTATTTTAAAAAAGCCCCCTTTCAAGGGCTTTTTTAATATTACTCTTTTTGCCAAAATAGTCAACCCGGTAGTGAGTTTTGGTGATGCGCACAGCGCGCCCTGATGGGCTTCGCCAAAATCTACTAACCGGGTCAATCCATTAGAAAACAAACAGATTTATCTGATTTCGTACGTAATCGTCACATTTGAAGTAATCTTATTTTCCCCCGTTGGCAATGTCGGAGAAGGGGTCGCGGTGGCACCAATACTGTCAGCCGCCATCATAGATTTTTCATACATCGGTGTAGGATAATTGCCGTTTTCCGAAAAACCGACAATCCGAACCAACTGCACACCGAGGTCTTTTGCCAATATTTTTGCTTTTGCTTTTGCCTCATCTATGGCCATTTGTCTCGCTTGTTCCTTCAGCTGGTCTTCTTTTTCAATAGAAAAATCCGGGCCATTTATTTCAGAGATGCCGATATTCCCGATGCCCTGCACTACGTCCCCCGCCTTCGTAAGGTCGTGAACTTTCACTGAAATATATTCAGAAACCTCATAACCGATTATTTTTGGAATACTCTGAGGGCAAGGTGCTCCATACCCATAGCAAGGACTTCCATAATCATACTTCGGGTAAGAGTTGTAGCTTTCCGTCTTTATATCTTTCTTGTCTATGCCACTTTTATTAAGAAAATCTAACACCGCTGTTTCTTTCGCCGTTACCTTGTCCTGAGCATCCTTCATTACTTTAGCATTCTCACGGATGGTCAGACTAATAGTAGCGAGATCAGGGCTGGCGGTAACTTCTCCCTTACCATCAAAGCTCATCACATTAGAAGCTGGAGCACCTCCCCCGATATATTTATACGCCCTTATTTCAGTAAACGTTTTCGCCAAGTAATAAAGCGACAAAATGATTAATAATACAATACCGACTTTTACTAAATTTGATTTCCAATTTTCTATTTTTTCCATATATTTTTTATTATTTATTAATTCCTACTAACTCGACGTCAAAAATCAAGGTTGCATTCGGGGGAATAACTCCACCGGCCCCCGTTGCTCCGTAGCCGTCCTCAGGTGGGATGGTAAGGGTTTTCTTTTCTCCGACCTTCATGCCGACAATGCCCTTATCCCAGCCAGCGATCACTTGCCCGGCACCCAGGATAAACACAAAAGGCTCCACGTGCTTGAATTTCGGATCCACGTTTGAATCAAAAACCGTGCCGTCCTCTAATCTCCCCGTATAATTCATTACAACGTTGTCTCCCACCTTCGCCACCTCTCCGACAGGAGCGATATTGTTGTCTGCACTATTTACAGCACCGCTCGCCGCTGGATTGTTATTTTCTGTTGCCATATTTGTTTTACTGTTTATACTAATAAAAATAAAAACTCCGACTAAAACCAGGCATATTATGACTGCCCAAACCAAATTCATGTTTTTTTTATTTTCCATGATTTAAATAAAATTAATTAATAATGTTTTTTTAACAGCCCAATTATACCCGGGAGTAGAGCTTTTTGCAAAAGTCTCACTACCGGGTTATACACCCCAAAATGCTTAAATCAAATTAACCTCGGTTTCTAATTTTAGGCCATAACGATCAAAATAACTTTTCTTAACTTGTTCTGTAAAATTTACAACCTCTTCTCCAGTGGCCCTGCCGTTCGTGACAACCACCAGGGCATGTTTATCATGTATACCAACATTCCCAACCCATTTTCCCAACCAGCCAAGTTCTTGCAAAAGTCTCCCTGTCGCAACTTTTACATAATCCTCGTTGTTCTCCGCCACTCCTTTATAATAAAGCTGGTCGGGGGGGTAGCATTGCAACTCAGAAACCTGTTTTTTTAATTCTTCGTATTTTTTTTTACTGACAACGGAATTCAAGAAAAAACTACCAACGTTTGGAATATGGGCCGGGTCGGGAAGTTTCCTGGAGCGGATATTCACCACCGCCTGATATACATCTTTTATGGAATAGGGGACTTTGGTTATTTTCTGTAATTCTTCTTTTATCGAGTCCCGGGTTATCCCAATCTGGTAATACGAGGTTTCGATTTGTGGATTTTTGGAAAGCTTAATTCGAACTTTTAAAATTATATATTTCCCCTTCAATTCTTTCTTGAAAACACTTTCCCGATAACCAAATTTACATTCTGTTTTTCCAAATTTATCAATTTTCCCATTTTCAACATTAAATCCATCGAGAGATTCAAAAACGTCTGAGAAGTTCTCCCCATAAGCCGCGATATTTTGTACAGGCGCAGCACCTACCGTGCCGGGAATAAGCGCCAGGTTTTCTATCCCTCCCCAGTTGTTGTTCACAACGTAGGTCACTAAATCATGCCATTTTTCTCCGGAGCCAATTTCGAGCAAAATATTTTTATCATTCTCTTCCTGAATTTTTTTGCCGAGAATTGAAATTTTTACAACTATTCCGTCAAAATCTTTTGTAAAAAGGACATTGCTTCCGCCCCCGAGAAACATTTTTTTACTTTCCTTAAACTCGGGTAATTTAAAAAGCGCCATTAAATCTTCCTCCGATTTCACTTCAACGAAAAACCGAGCAGTCGCCCTAATACCAAAAGTATTTAATTTAGACAAATCGTGATCTTTCTGAATTTCCATTATAAAATTTCTTTTTCTAATCTCCTCTCTATTTCTTCCTCACTTACAGGTCGAATCATCTTGTGCAACTCGGGATCTTGCGAGAGGTCTATCCCCTGTTTTTCCAAAAGAAGCGCCAGCATTTTCATAAGCTTGGTAATTTCTTTTTCAGAAATAATATTGAGTTGTAGATGCGTTTCTTCTCGGAGATCATCTACCTTCGCTGTTCGATTTTGAGAAATAAGCACAAAAATAGCAAGGATGATGGCCTCGAGAGACACAATCATAGTGAGCAAATTAAAAGGAAAAGGGTCGAAAGCAGGCACTCCGTTTATTTGAGATGTGTTAATAACTATCCAGGCCCCGAAAAAAATTGCGTTAAGTATCAAAAAAATGCTACTTCCGAAATTATCCGTCATAAAATCCGCAACTTTTTCTGAGGTACTTCTTCTCGCATTGGCCTTGGCTTTTATGCTGCGAAATATTTTTTTCCTTGCCTCCTCATTCTCCTTGAAAATTGAGCGCAAAAACGAGGTATGATTTTGTGACATGTTTTTTATTATTTGTTAGGCTATTACTCTCTAAGTATACTGACTGAACCATCTTTGTGCAATCGAATAAGTTTAGACGGCTTACCTGAGATTTCACCTCCATCCATATATAGGTCAACTTGGTCGTCAAAGTAATTTTTTGCTTCGGTGGTGTTTTTGGCAGCGGGCAAGGCTGCACGGTTGGAAGAGGTGGCGACAAGTGGACCTGTTTTATTTAATAAATTTTGTAAATCTATATTCTGGGGTAAACGAAAAGCCAAAGTTTTCGTGCCTCGATGAAGATATGTGAACGAATCTTCCAAGCAATCAAAAATAATACTAACGGGACCGGGCCAATAATTTTTTATTATGTTTTTTTGTTCTGAAGATAAAACAACAGAAAATTTTTCAATTTCATTAATATCACCGATTAATATAATAAACGGTTTTTCTGGCGCTGTTTTTTTTATTTCATAAATACGCAAAACCGTAGCTTCGTTTAGGGCAGCACCGACAATTCCATAAATAGTATCAGTCGGCATCACGACGATTCCACCGCCCTTAAGCACCTTTATTAGAATTTCATTTTCCCAAATATTCTTATAATTCATTTAAGTTCCAAAATTCTTGAATCATTCTTGTCGTTTGATATGTAAATATATTTTGCATACTTGGGAATAACTTTTTTTACATTCTCGGGCCATTCGACGATTACGAGATTTTCGTTGTCGCTAACAATTTTATTCCAATCCAAATGCAATAATTCTTTTTCATTTTTAAGACGATACGCGTCCAAATGAAATAAATATTTATGTTTTTTGTTTTTAAGCGGGTACTTTTTATATATTACAAAAGTAGGACTCACGACCTTGCTTTTGACACCCAAGTGTTTTGCCACGCCCTGGGTAAATGCAGTTTTGCCAGCGCCCAAATTGCCGGAAAGGCATACAATGGTGGCCTTTTCTGTGTTTTTTTTATCTTTTAGGATTTTATCCAAAAAAGTTTTTGCTATTTCTGTCGTTTCTTTAATATTTTTGGAAACTTTTTTCATCTATTTTATATTAGCATAATTTGGTGTATTATTAGAAATATGTTTATAAAAAGTATTGTTAGGTTTTTTGATAAGTTGGAAAACAAAATAAGAGAAAAATTAAGCCATTACCCTATTCTTTATGCATTTATTGGGGGTATTGGGGTTGTGCTGTTTTGGCGTGGAGTTTGGCATATCGCAGATGACATGAGCGTTAGCTCTGTCCTCTCATTAATTATCGGTAGCGTTATGCTACTTATGACGGGAGTATTCGTTTCTGCTTTCGTCGGGAGCAAACTGATCATTTCCGGCCTAGTCGGTGAGAAAAAGATAGAAGAAAAAGAAGAGGAAGAACTCGAGACAGAAGAAATGCAACTTAAAAATTTACAAAAAACCCTGAAAAGGGTGGAGGAAAAACTGGAACATATCGATAAAGAAGTAGAAGAAAAGAAATAAAGCCAAAAGATTCACCCTTTGGACACCGAGTGCCCAAGCAAAGAAATCATTGCATTTGTTTTTCTAGTTCTTGATACTCCCTGTAGAGCTTCGCCACAGATTCTGAAACCTTGCGATCAATAATTTCACCAAGCTGGGCCCTTAGCTTTCCAAAAACTTCGTTTGGACCCCCTTTTGACTTTTGGCTCTTGACTAACTCTTCTATTTCCTGGGGACAATATCGTTCGACTGGAACATAATAAGTTTGTTTTCTAGCTAAAGAGGGAAAATCCTCGTCTTTCATCTTACTAATTATTTTCTCTAAATCTTTTCTTTTCCTCTCCAAATCAGCTAATTCGTCTTCCCATTTATCCTTTCCAAAAAACCTTGGTTCGTTTGATTTATGCTTTCCAATTGTCGCTTTTAGGCTAGTTAAGTTTTTCTCTTCACCTTCTGTGTCTTTTTTCAATTCTTCCAATCGTTTTGAAATAGCTGGAACTGTGATATTGCCCCCCTCAAGAACAACGGTTTCTCTTGGCAATTCTGATTCTAATTTTGTAAGTTCGGACATTAACTTAGATGCGCTCTTTTTGCCTACTTCTATTCCATTAATCATGGACTCTATCGTTTTCTTGCCATCGGGAGAAGAACTAAATTTTTCTTTTTCTGCTTCTTGTAAGAAATCAATCATTCTTTTCCAAACATCAGTGGCTAATTCAATTTTTTTAAGAGTGGCAGGCACCATGCTTAAAAGAGCATTTGACTTTCCATTGAGATATTCTTCTGCCTGGGCATAAGTTTTACACCTTGCAGACATTTCTTCTATTGTTGCGAAGAAGGAATCGTTCGAAAAAGCTTTTGAGTTTTCTCGCGTAAACTTAAACCTAGCCACAGAAAGTGGGGATTTAAGCTGATCTGTGTGGGCACTCGAAACAGCCCCTCCGCTACCCAGAAAATTATTTACATCTTCTCTTGTTTTTATACCCTTTACAGCTTCGGTAAATTTTAAAACCGAACCCATTCTATTGCTTATGTAATCTTGAAGCTTCACAAAATCAAACTCAGGCGGAAAATTTGATGAATCCTCGAGCGCAGACATAATCTCTCGTTCGCTTTCTCTGTATTCTGTTATCCGAATATAATCTTCATATTCACCACCGTATCTAGTGGCATATGCCGGATCAAAATTTATGTTTTTTTCCTTGAGCTCTTCGGATTTCTGTTTTGCGGCTATTCTAAATTTGTTCTGAGCTTCAATAAAATTTTCCATAAGCCTTTTTGCTTTTTCAGCTTCTTCTGGTTTAACGAGCTCCATCTGGTGTTGCAAAGAAAAAATATTTTCTCCTCTTCTGTCAGAATCGAAAATTCTTTCCCTCACCTTCTGTTCATGTATTTTTTTTATTGCCTCCTCTGTTATGTCTTCACCATATATTGCTTGGTATTCTTTAATATTTTCAGGTAGCAACCTTGCTTCAGACAATCTTTCCAATGAAAACCCCGAGCCGTTAACAAAAACATAACCTCTTGCGACATCTATTTTCGGTAGTGAGTTCTCAAGGCCCCTTGTGGCCATTTCTAGCACATTTTCTCTCCCCTCTGGTGTTTTTAATTTTTCCAACACAAGATCTCTTTCAAGGGTTTTTAATTTTTCCGACAATGCTTTTTCGGCGAAATCGTAAGAAAAATTTTCAGTATCAAAATTTACTCCTAAACCCTGCAGTCTTTCTTGCAATACAGAATCAGACATTTTTAATCCCTCGTTTTGAATTGCCGATTTTTTATAACTAACCACTTCTTCTTCTTCGGCAAACTCTGGATTTTCTACAAGCTGGTCTCTGTCCTTTATTCCAATAGACTGAAGAGCTTCTTTATTTTTTTCTATTAAAATATCAAGCTTTTGGGATTCTCTTCTAGATTGTTCTTTTGTTTCGGAAGAATACTCCCTCATCCCCTTACCTGTTTTTTCTCCAGACCTCAATTCCAAAGAACCTTTTACTAATTCTAACTGATATTTTTGAACTTCAAGCTCTTTAATTTTAGCGCGAACTGGTTCAAGCTCTTTGTCTTTAAACCTTTTTTCGGCTTCTGTTTTAGATGTTTGTAGCTCCTGTGATATTTTTGCTAATTTTTCTCCTAGGGCCATAAAAATATTATATACCCACACAAAAGAGATAACAATGACCTAAAAAAGTTTATCTTTTAAAACGATAAAACTAAAAGCACCAAAGAAGATAAAAATAATTCCAATTATAATTTTTCGTAACACAGTTGGACGGAAAACTTTCGGCAGACTCTTATGGTTAAGCCAAGAAACTAAAGCCAAATGCACGAACATCGCGAAGGCATTGATCACCGCACCTAAGACAATTAAGGTCTTTGGTTCGTAAAAATTAAATAAAAATAAAATTATCCCAAAAGCAATCTGCGCCCAAACAAAAGAATAATATATTTTAGAAAGATTGATTTTTCCTCTTTCTTGCCCGTCTAGTTTTTTAATAGCAAAATTCTCTGCCATGATGCGCGAAGTAGAGTCCATCACACCGAGCTGTGTTTGAAAAAGCATAATAGAAACTACCACCAAAAACAAAACCCCAACGAAAGGAAATACAATTTCCCCAATAACTACTCCTTCGTTTATAACGAAATTAATTCCCTCGGCATTTCCGGCCAGCCCGTGGGTAGTCGCATAAGATAAAAGCATGAGAAAAATCATCGACACTGCACCCAAAAACCAAAAAATAAAAGCGTGTTCAATACTAATCAGTTTCCACCACTTATTAAAACGACTGACATCTTCCTTCGTCGCGGCGCAATCCGTGCCATCTAAAACAATTTCATTGTCCTGCTCCCTGGAAAAAAGGCTGGCAATTTTTTGTGAATAAATTCCCATGCCATAACCCTTTTCCTTTATATAGATTGATTGAGTTAAATTTAAATTTCCCCCCGCTCCAGAATAAGCAAAGGCAGCGAGAAATGTTGCAATGCTAACGCCTTCCGGTAAAAACCAAAACCCTTCCCCTTTTCCTATTATTCCACCAAACAATGCAACCCAATCTGTTCTCGTAGCCAGAAAGACAGCGAGTAAAAATATAAAAGGGACTCCAATTAAAATAATAATTTTCGTGAGACGCTCCATCATTCCGTAAACAGTCTTCCCCATACTTAAAATAAGCCCAATAATTAACAAAAACAAAATTGCTATCCATTTAAAATTTTCTATTCCGAGAACGCTAGCCATAACTTTCGCCGAAGCAGCAATAATCCCCGGCAAGCCGAAACCGATAAAGGTCGAGACAATAAACCAATAAATTGCCGGTTTCCATAACTTATAAATACCGACAAAAACGCTCTCGCCTTTAACGAGGGCATAGCGCTCTATTTCCATATTCATAAAATACTGAAAAGTGATTCCCAAAATCGCCCCCCAAGCAATACCTAAACCATAATTAGCCGTTAAATAAGGCCACAAAATAACTTCTCCGGAACCAAGCCCCAAGGCAAGAATAATGAAACTTGGACCAATAAGTTTTTTCAGAGATATCGGTTCAGGAAATAATTTTGTTTCTTTCATGTGTTTAGATTATACAGGAGAAAAAGAAAAAGTTTAAACGTGGGTGCCTACAGGGATTCGAACCCTGACCGAGAGCTCCACAAGCTCTAGTGCTAACCATTACACTATAGGCACCATGTGCTCTAATTTATACCAATAAACGAGGAGCATATGCAAGTTTATTTGCATAATGTCCGAGTGCAATTGGTATATGGTAATCCATATAGCAAAAAATATATAGAATTGCTACTTTGTGCGCGGGAGAGGATTTGCACCTCCACGTCCTTGCGGACACTGCCACCTCAAGGCAGCTTGGCTACTGTTACAACACCCGCGCATTGTTTTACTCAGCAACTTTTTCTGCTGCCTCTACTTCTATTTCGGCTTCAGCCTGATTGGCGACAGAGCGCATTTTTCGGCGAACATCTTTCACCGCTTTGGTACGAATGTAATATAATTTTGATCTGCGGGCTCGAGCTCTTTTAGTTATTTCAACCTTATCTATCATCGGAGAATACAGTGGAAAAATTCTTTCTACTCCTACCCCAGAGGCAATTTTACGAACGGTAAAAGTAGCACCTACCTCTTTGCCGTGCTTTCTCGCAAGTACGATACCTTCAAAGGACTGCAGACGATATTTACCTTTTTCGTCAAGAATTTTAGAAGACACATTGATAGTATCCCCCGCTTTAAAATCAAGTTTCTTTCGGGCCTCGATATCTACCGGACTAAATTTTATTTTTGTTATTTTATTTCCTGCCATAGTGGGTTCAATTTAACACAAACTCTTTATTTTTGCAATTTTATGAACTCTTTTGGTAATGACGATTCCACTTTTACTGTTTCCCCTTTCAGGTTTTTAAATTCAATAGATTTTGCATGAAGCGCTAATCTTTTAATCCCTGGCGGACAAATGCCGTTTGGGTTATATAAAGAATCACAGACTACCGGATGATTCAAAAATTTCATATGTACCCGAATTTGATGCGTTCGGCCTGTTTTGGGACGAATTTCAAGATAAGTATATTTCTGCGGAGCCTCAAATCTTTTCAAAACTCTATATTGAGTAATAGCTTCTCGAATCTCCCCGCGCACTCCGCGCCCCGCTAAATGCCGACGAAAATCTTTCGGACTTCGGCCAATGGGCTTGTTGATTATTCCACGATCATTTTTTACCCAGCCATCAACTATTGCGACATACGTCTTGTTAATTCTGTCTTGCCTGTCCGCCAACCCGCTTTTATTTTTTAATTCCAAAGCGGGGGCGGAGAATTGATTTTTCAAAAATTCATAAGCTTTTTGATTTTTTGCCAAAAGCAAAACACCGGACGTTTCGTTGTCTAATCGATGCACGACACCGGGGCGCGGAAACACTTTTGCGTCAACTCGCATCGGTTCCCCCACATTTTTCATCTTTGGAAAGTTTTTTAGAACCCAATCTACAATTGTTTTCTTCTTACTTCTGCCATCACCGTGCACAGAAATACCAGACGGTTTGTCTATGGCTAGAATATTAGAATCCTCGTACAAAATTTTCATATTGAAATCTTAGTGGAAATGTTCTACAATTACAAGCGTTCGTTTTTGCGCGGTTAGCTCAGCTGTAGCGACGCGGCGAAAGCACTGTTTTGTTTGTTGTGTTGCAAAATGATTAAGTATGCACGGTCTGCTCAGTTGTAGCGACGCGACGAAGGCACTGTTTTTTTGTAATTATGTTATAACATGTTAAATATGCGCGGTTAGCTCAGTTGGTAGAGCAACCCGTTTACACCGGGAAGGTCAGGGGTTCGAGTCCCTTACCGCGCACCCCGCCCTTGTAGTTCAATGGATAGAACGAGGCTCTTCTAAGGCCTTGATGTAGGTTCGATTCCTACCAAGGGCACCAATTTTTTATAGCGAGGGGTCAACGACAGGAAACAGGGAATTCATAATCTCGGCTGATCTTTTTTCTCGTTCAGAAAAATACTCTAACGTTTTTTGTATTTCCTCCTTTTTAACAATCCTGATTTGCCCCTTTGTATTCTCATCTGTGGGAACGAACTCTTTATTTACTTGCAAAAACAAATTATACGCAAAAATAAAAGAAACTATAATCAGTCCTGCGGTCGCCAAAAGAACAAATTTCCATAAAACACTTGGGCTCGGGTGAAATCCTTCTTTTTTAAAACTCTTTTCTTTTTTAAAAAATTTTATCTCCATATTTTTAATTTACAATACAAAACTTAAAAGTTTTATTTTAAAGGTAGCTTCCCATGTCGGATTTTCGGTTTTTCCGTCATAAGCATCTTGCGCCTCTGTATTCTGTATATCTGCTGAAACAAACTCAAGCTCATATGGAGAATTTTCTAGAAGCAGTAAAAATTTATAGACCGATTGAAAATTTCCACTTGCTTTTAATTCGACCACAAGCCCAGAATTATCTTTCAAAATATTCACTGAAACAATTTCGGGTTTCGCTCCGACCGAGGAGGCGAGCCGTTCGATGGTATCTAAAAATGGGACAACGTCAGAACTTTGCGCAAAATGGGAATCCAATAAATTTCTCTCTACTTCAATGTCTTTTACCGACCGTTCGAGGGACCTTATCTCGTCGCGCCTGTTCGCTTCAGTCTGCCATTCGGTTTGTGCATTTTCTGCCTCTTTTTTGTTGCCGTCAATTTTTATATATAAAAACACAAAAACTGTGCAGAAAATTACCAAAACAAAAAGCGAAATAAAAAGTGGCGTTTTGTTGAATTTTTTCAGTAATTTAAGATTGTGTCGCATTGAACTATGAAGGAATTAAACTTAAGGAAAATTCGATATTCGACCCTTTCACAAAATTAGAAATTGGCAAATCAACACTTTTGAAGGCTTCACTCTCTTCTAGCGCGCGACGAAAAAATAACAATCTCTCTCGGCTTGGCGCCAACCCCCAAATCTGAACCTTTTTCCCGTCTGTCGCGCTATTTTCATAAGTTATTTCACTTATTTTGATGTCCTCCATTTTCAGGAGAATGATTTCGCTTATTATCTTTTGGGAAATAAAATATTTATTTTTCTCGGCATTCTCAACTATATTTAACTTATTGCTCATATCCTTCATCACAAACAGAGAACCTTGATCAATTAAAGGAACCGGCTCTTGTTCCTGCATCACCAGTTTTGCGTTCGCAAAATTTTTACCAGAAACAGAACTAAAGTAAGCGGGGAAAATGGCGACCGTAGCGACAAAAACACAGAAACCAAGCATTGCAAAAATAACAACAGTCAACCTAAAGTAAAAATCTTTTACTTTTTTTCTTTTCTCTTCGGTTGGAATTAAATTAATCATGTTCAAAATTTCCCAAGGCGAGCCCGAAGGCGGTCGCGTAAGTAAGAGACTGACCAAAACTTATTTCCGGAATATATTTTTCTGTTTCCGCTATATTAATCCAGACATTTGCCATTTCTACTTTATTTTTAAGACTAATGGCCAAATATTCAGAAAGCCCAAGGAGATTGGCATCTCCGCCACAAAGAATTATTTTTTTAACCGTCGGATGACTTTCCCCCTCCTTGCCCTTGTGAGTATTCCAATACAAAAGATCCTTGGCTATTTCGTCTCGCAAAACCGAAACACTGTTTAATAAAACGGCAAATATTTCCTTGTTCTCGGCATTACGCTGAAGACCAAACTGCTTTTTCATTTTATCCGCGTCTTCGACATTTGCTCCGAAATTTTTCTGAATCATTTTGTCGAGCAAGTTTCCCCCGACATTAAGAGTGGAAGTAAATGCTACCGCTCCTCGAGAAAGAATAGCAATTCCGGTACGAGTTTTACCAAAATCAACAATCATATATGTTTCCATGTCGTCTTTTTTTATCACCGCGCGCGCGACGGCTTGAGCCTCGAGCTCGAGAGACTGAACCGACATAAAGGAATCCCTAAAAACAGATAAGTAATTTTCTACCACGGCCCTCGGCGCAGCCACCACTTGTACCTCCACGCCCTGTTCGTCTTCTTTTAATATTGAAAAATCAAAAACTGCCTCTTCCACCGCAATGGGTATATTTTCTTCTAGCACGAGCTCAATCCCTTCTCTAATACTTTTGAGGCCCACCTTTTCTAGTCGTAACATAAAAAGATACACTTGTTCTTCTGGAAGAGAAACTCGCACAAATTTGACCCCCTCTTCTTTTCGCATTGAAACCAAAATCTCTTTAAGCTTTCCAGGATTTATAATTTTTCCTGATTCGATAATGCCGGGTAATATTTTACGTTCTCCATATCTCTTGACCCTGATACCATTTTTCGTCATAACAAGCTCCACAAATTTCAATGACTCATCTGAAATATCCAATCCAAAAGAGGGCGCTGCCAAAAATCTCGGTAAAGGAAAAAATCTAAAGAGAAATTTGTTAAAAGAATTTTCAAACATAACATTATTATACCTCGCCGTAAAATTTTTAACAAAATTCTGTCACTCTTTTGTGCTATTTATCCTTCCCTGGCTTTATCTAGCCCTAGCCCCAGCCGGGATCTCACCACTTGGTTCCAAGAGAGAAAACTTTCCATCCTCCGTAGCAACAGCCAAAATCATGCCCTGACTCTCTAATCCGCGAATTACTCTCGGTTCTAAGTTTGCAATAAACATACATTTTTTACCAACCAGAACAGAACAATCTGGAAAAAATACTGAAATCCCGGAAATAATTTGTCGTGGTGTCGCTTCACCCAAGTCAACAGATAATTTTAATAATTTATCTGTATCCAGAACCTTTTCCACAAATAAAATCTTTCCAACCAGAATGTCAATCTTTTTAAAATCTTCTATATTTATCATAAATTTAATTGTGTTTATTTTTTTTATCTAGATATCTTTGCAAAATCAGGGCTGCCGCGGATGCATCTATTCGACCAGTCTTAATTTGTTTTACTTTGCTATGTGCTTGAGTTTTGTTGAAATCTTTTTTGCCGTTTTTCGAACGCCTGGCCTCAACTGAGGTTAAAAATTCTTTTTGTTTATAGACGGGCAATCCGAACTTTTCCCTTAATTTTAAAATAAAAACTTCAATTTTCCCCGACAAGGCATTCGACTTTCCCGAGAAATCCACCGACTCGCCTACCACAATTTCTTCTATGTTGTCTTTTTTTATAACATCTTCGACCCTGCTGAGAGTATCGTCGTTGTTTAAAATAATCACTTTGGGAAAGGCCATTCTTGCGTTTTCATCCGAAATTGCAATGCCGATTCTTTTGGTACCATAATCAACACCCATAAATTTTACCATACCTAAAATATTAACATAAATATATGTTTCTGGTATAATGCTTCTATTATGATAAACCAATATAATTCGTTTTTTGGAGTAGGTGGCTGGGTTCTTGTTTTGATTTTAATATGGTCTT
This sequence comes from Minisyncoccota bacterium, assembly GCA_041665885.1. GTDB lineage: Bacteria > Patescibacteriota > Minisyncoccia > Phycocordibacterales > UBA9973 > UBA9973. The sequence continues at coordinate 2,393 of JBAYHY010000003.1, read as the reverse complement.
TGTTCTGGAAAGGTTGTTCTTTGTGGGTAGCGGCAAAAAATAATCAAAAATGGTGGTTTTTGGTATTCCTTTTTATTAACACTGCCGGTATTTTAGAAATCGTTTATATTTTCGCTATTGTTAAAAAATGGAGCGATATTAAAGAAGTTTTTTCCAAACCAGTATCGTCACAATAAAATAATTTATTTAAAATATTCTTTTTATCGAGGATATTTTAATTTTGGAGGAAAGAGTGGTTTAGCGGAAACTGTGGTATAATTAACTTGTGGAAAAACTATGCAAATTCTGTAGAAACGTTTTCTTTCCTAAATATGGGAAGCAAATTTTTTGTTCTTTGTCGTGCTCAAACAAGCATAATTTAAATAATAAGAAAAAAATCACATTGCCCCAGCAATATAATTCAGAGCTTGCAGAATTTTTTGGAATTCTTCTTGGAGATGGAAGCGTCACCAGATACTATACGAGAATATACCTTAATTTAATTGCTGATAAGGGTTATGAAAAGAAAATCATCTACTTAATTAAGAAATTATTTTTAGACATAAACATCTGTCTAATGAACAGACCCAAAAGAGGTACAAAAGAAATTCAAATTTCGTCAAAAGAAGTAAGTGATTATTTGGTAAAAGTCGGCTTTATTCCAAAAATAAGATCGGTGCCTGGTTGGATAACAAAAAGACGCTCTTTTGTAAAAGCAACCTTACGCGGTCTTTTTGATGCGGAAGGTTCAATAGGTATAAAATATTACAAAAGTAAAAAAGGATTACGAATATATAAACAATTAACCTTTACCAATAGCAATAAAAACCTTCTAACCTTTGTTGAAAATAACTTAAAAAACCTTGGATTTTCTCCAACAAAAAATTCAAAAAGAAATATATACATTAGTAACAACAAGGATATAAAAAAATATTTTGCAATGATTGGTACTAGTAATCCAAAACTTGAGAAAAAGATGAAAATAAAGTAATCTAAAATCGGAGGCGTGTCCGAGTGGTCTATGGAGATAGTCTTGAAAACTATTAGGGGGTTACCCCCCTCGTGGGTTCGAATCCCACCGCCTCCGCCAAAATATGATACAAGAAAAAATAGAAAAATATTTTGCTAAAAGATATTACCTGAAGTATTCAATTCCCACATTACTGACACTTTTTTCGATTTATTTTTGGATTACTTTTTTTAACTTTAATTTTATAAAAATTGTTGGCATTGTAATCAATATTGTGGGTCTCACCGTTTGGTGGTTAGCGAAATTAACGCTCGCCAAAAACTGGGGCGTTGGTTTTGGAAAGCCTAAAATAAAGCAATTAGTAACACACGGCATATACTCAAAAATTCTTCATCCAATGTATTGGGGGATAAATTTAACTTTGGTTGGTTTGGTTTTGCTCTATCCAAAAATTTGGTTTTCAATAATTAACTTACTGATTATTTTTTATTTCTTCTACAGGATGAAGATTGAGGATAGTTACTTATCTGAAAAACTTGGAGAAAAATATCAAAATTATAAAGGGAAAACCTGGGCTTAGTTTGTAATTCTACGCAATCTCGTTTCAACCTTATGCCACCGCCTCCGCAATATTAAGTAAACATAATTCTCATAATTCTATTATGTATTTTTATTAGACTTTCTTATATATAGTGCGGTATAATTAAAGCATGAGAATAAACGAAACAGCTATCGAAAAATTATCTTGGTCTGCTTTGGAGTATGAAGAGAAAGAGCGAAGCCGGGATTGGTTTTGGGCTCTTGGCGTTATCGTCGCGACTGGTTCAATCGCATCTATTATTTTTGAAAACTATTTTTTTGCCGCATTACTTATCCTCTCCGGACTTTTGCTCGGATTTTTTGCAACCCAAAAACCGAATATGGTTATATACGAGCTAAATGATAAGGGGCTTAAGGTTAGCAATCGTCTTTATCTTTATGAAAACATAAAATCTTTTTGGGTTCAATTGGACACATCCGGGGAAACAAATCTTAAACCAATTCTTTTTATTCATTCAGAAAGAGTGTTTATGCCCGTTCTTTCAATTCCAATAGATGAAAATATTGCCACAAAAATTCACACTATCTTCCTTGAAAAAAACATAGCAGAGGTAGAAATGAAAGAACACGCATCTGAAAAAATAATGGAGGCTCTCGGGTTCTAAGGGTGGATTTTTAAACCTAAAATTGTTAATCTAAAAATATCCCGCGCACAAGCGGGCGAGACCTCTCGTCGTTCAATGGATAGGACGTAACTTTGCGGAAGTTATGATGCAGGTTCGATTCCTGCCGAGAGGACAAGATACTTGTACTCGAGAATAAATAAATTTATTTATTTATGGGCAGGAAGCGAAAAGCTTTTCGTTATGGTGAGATTGTCGAACCATCGAAAAGGTATACTGTT
>JBAYHY010000002.1:0-93955 GCA_041665885.1 Minisyncoccota bacterium | reverse complement strand
GCTTCAGCTTTCATCGTTACTCCAACAAAAATCGGAACAAAAACCGCAACCAATCCCGGAAGCACCATTTCTTTCAGGGCCGCCTTGGTAGTAATGTCTACGCACACTGCATAATCCGGTTTGCTCGTTCCCGCCATGATTCCAGGGTCAGCTTTGAATTGTCGTCTTACTTCCTCTACTATCTTTCCGGCTGCTTTTCCAACTGCTTTCATCGTCAGTCCGGAGAAGAAGAATATCAACATCGCCCCAATCAAGGCGGCGACAAAAACCTCTACTTTTGCCAAATCAACACTCTTGATTCCTGCTTCCTGCAAAAAGGCAGAGAAAAGCAAAAAGGCGGCGAGTGCGGCACTTCCCATCGCATATCCTTTCGTCAGTGCCTTGGTAGTATTCCCCGCTGCGTCGAGCTTATCAGTTCTTTCTCTTACTTCTTTAGAAGCTCCAGACATTTCTGCGATGCCACCGGCATTGTCGGTAATCGGTCCGAAGGTGTCCATCGCCAAAATATAGGCCGCCGTCGAGAGCATTCCCATGGTAGCCATAGCCGTACCATAGAGCCCACCATGTTCGAAACCTGTCATGCTACCGAATTTAAATGAAGCAAGTAATGCCGCCGAGATAGTGACAACCGTCGCCGCAGTACACTCGAATCCGATAGAAAGTCCCGCAATTATATTCGTGGCATGTCCGGTCTTTGAAGCATTTGCAATATCTTGTACTGGTCTGTATTTATATTCTGTATAATATTGAGTGATAAATACGAAAGCAATGCTAGCTGCGATTCCAACTAGTCCGGCATAAAACATCATTATACTATCCAGCATTCTCATCGTTACGAAATAAAAAGCAATCGTTGCCAAACCAGCAGTAACAAAATATCCCTTGTTTAGAGCTTTTAACGGCTCATCCGTCTCTTTCGCTTTAGCAGACAAAACTCCGACGACAGCAGCCAATAGTCCGAACCCTCTTATAACTAGTGGAAAGATAATTCCATTCACTCCAAAGTGCGGGAAAAGAGCAACACCAAGAATCATCGCCCCGATGTTTTCCGCTGCGGTTGATTCGAAAAGATCCGCCCCTCTACCGGCGCAATCGCCGACGTTGTCTCCCACAAGGTCTGCAATAACAGCGGGATTTCTCGCATCGTCTTCCGGAATTCCTGCTTCAACTTTTCCCACGAGATCTGCTCCTACGTCTGCCGCCTTGGTATAAATTCCTCCGCCGAGCTGGGCAAAGAGAGCGACCAAGCTGGCTCCAAAACCGAAGCCGACAAGCAAAGCAGGAATTTCAATTGCCGCATACCCGAAAAGGCCGTAAACATAATAAAGTCCGGTAATCCCGATTAAGCTTAAAGCAACAATAGTAATACCGGAAACAGCCCCCGCGCGGAGAGCGACAGTTAGAGCCTTACTGAAACTCGTCTGAGCGGCGGCAGCTGTTCGAATATTTGATCGAACGGAAATCCACATACCGACGAGGCCAGAGAGACTAGAACAAATGGCACCCAAAACGAAAGCAAGGCTCACCTGCAAACCAGAAAGAGATTTTCCGTTTAAAGCATACACTCCAAAAAGAATTATGGCCAAAACTACGGTAATGATTGCAATCGTTTGATATTGTCTTTTCAAAAAGGCATTTGCTCCTTTTTTTATGGCTTCATAAATTTCTTGCATTTTGGGCGTACCCATATCGTTCTTCTTAATCCAAGAAATAAGATATCCCACGAACAACAAGGCCAACAATGAAAAGATAAATGAAATTAATAACATGAGTTTTTAAATAATTAACCCCTCTATGCTCGGGGCGGGCTTATAAATAATAAAAAAAATTATAGATCTTCGACTTTCTATAATTCGAGAACTAAAAACAACTATACCCAAACACTTATTAAAAGTCAAAAATGAGTATTCGGCGTGCCGATTTTATGCAAAAAACAAACAATATTGTTGACTAGAAAATATGTATGCTATAATTCAACTACGGTTGGATTATTAATTTAAATCTAAAAAAATATTTATGAAAAAATATCTAAGTTTGTTTGCTATTTTAATTATAACCTTTGTACTGGGAACGAACGTAACGAAAGCGCAAAACAATCCCGGCACCCCGGGCGCAGAAGAAAATCCATTAAGAGCTGAAATGCAAAACCTTCGAACCCAAACCCATGCAGACATTTTGCAGAAACGAACAGAAATAAAACAACAAATACAAACAATGCGAGAAGAGATGAAACAAAAAATGGATGCATTCAGGGCTAGAATTGGACAGGAAAAAGATGCGGTAAAAGCGAAAATCGAAGAGCTAAGAATTGTAGGACGAGAAAACGCAATGCAGAGGTTTAGCAATGTGCTAGACAGAATGCATGAACTGAAAAACCAAGTTGACACTAAAATCGACGAATTAAATACAAGTGGGGTCGATGTCACCACGGCCGAAGCATTCTCCGCAACGGCTGAAACAAAATTAACCGAAGCAGAAAATAAAATAGTAGAAATAAATAACTTACTCACGACCTCGATCAACGAGCTAACCGAAGAAAATAAAACCACCATCCGAACAATGACACAAGCCACACAAACCCTAATCACGGAAGCCCACCAAGCGTTGAGAGATACTGTCCAAGCATTAAAAAATGCTTTAAAATTGAAAATGGAAACAAACATACAAACAAATACAACCAATGATAACGAATAGATTATAAATTAAGCAATTTCATAAAAAAATGGAACCAGAAAAAAAATCAAACGGCGCCCTTATCGGATTAATCGTAATCGTAATCATCCTTATTCTCGGTGGAATTTATATTGCCATATCAAACAGAAGCGTTATTGAAAAAACAGTAAATTCTGAAATCAACATCGAGTCGAGCCCAAACACCCAAAACCAGGGTGCCGCATTAGATTCCTTAGATAAGGAGATCCAATCGACGAACACCGACCTCAGCATTGATGTCAATAATTTAAAATAAAAACAACCTCAAAAATACTCCGGGTCTATGCTCGGGGTATTTTTTTGACAAAAAATCCAAATAAATATAAACTGAAAAAATGAAAATAACAGTAAATAAATTACCTAAAAGTGAAGTGGAAATAGAGGGAGAACTGGAGGCAGACAAATTTGAAACCTATTTCGCGAAAGCCCTAAAAAAAATTAGTGAAAATTTCGAAGCCGACGGTTTTCGAAAAGGCAAGGTGCCTGAAAATATTTTACTCTCCAAAATCCCGGAGATTAGTATTTTGGAAGAAATGGCCGAAATGGCCCTTTCTGAACACTACCCGAAGATTATTGAAGATGAAAAGATAGACGCCATCAGCCGTCCAGAAATTTCTATTACCAAACTCGCCCGCCACAATCCTCTCGGATTTAAAATCAAAACCGCTGTCCTGCCGGAAATAAAACTCCCCGAATATAAAGAGCTAGCAAAAAAAGTAATTTCCGAAGTTACTGATGCAGAGAAAAGTACTGAAGTAACAGACAAGGAACTGGAAGATACCATAATGGATATCCGCAAATCTCGTGCACCGAAGGTGCACATGGCTGAGCATGAACATAAAGAAGGCGAAGAGCACGAGCACCCAGAGCCAGAGCTTCCTGAGCTCAATGATGAATTTGTAAAAGCCCTCGGACCCTTTAAGGATGTCGAAGATTTCAAAACCAAATTAAAAGAAAACATCGCCCTAGAAAAGAAAAATAAGCAGAAAGAAGTACTTCGTCTAAAAATTATCGAAAAAATAATTGATGCGAGCAAGATGGATTTGCCGGAAATTCTGGTTGAGGTTGAGTTGGATAAAATTCTATACCGCATGGAATCGGACATCGCTCAAATGGGACTCAAATTTGAAGACTACCTCAAGCATTTAAATAAAACTGTGGAAGATTTGAGAAAGGAGTTTAGAAATGATGCAGAGAAAAAAGCAAAATTTGCTCTCGTCTTAAATGAAATAGGCAAAGCAGAAAAAATTACCGCTGACCCGGAACAAGTAGAGAGCGAAGTGGCGATGATACTGGAACACTATAAAGAAGCAGATCCGGAACGCGCCCAAATGCATGCCGAAAATGTCCTCACCAACGAAAAAATCTTCCAATTTTTGGAAAGCCAGGTCTAAGCTAATTTAAAATATTTAAACAAAAATTCTCTAGTTTGCATTGGCCAGATGGTTAAAAATATTAGCTCTTTTATTGGAACCCATTCCAAGTTAAATTGATTATTTTTATTTTGCTTTATATATTCCGGAGAATCTTCTCTGATTTTTGCGTCGGTGTTCTCAACTTCTACTTCAAAAATCCTAGTCCGGCAAAAATCATCAGAAAAATCAGCCAAATCTTCAATTATTACTCCCCCGAGATTTGTTTCTTCTTTTAATTCTCTCAGGACCGCTTTTTTGACTTCTTCGCCCTCCTCCATGGCTCCCCCGGGGAGAACGTAATACTCTTCACCGTCGCGTAAACGATGCATCATTAAAATCTTTTCATCTTTCACTACAAGGGCTGTAGCACGTATTCCTCCTTTTTGTGGCATTTTTATATTTTAACACACGTCAGTCAAATCTTGAATTTTTTTCAGATTAGAGATATCATCTAGATATGTTAATACCAACAGTAATTGAAAAAAGTCAGTTTGGAGAGCGAGCTTATGATATATACTCTCGCCTTTTGCGTGAACGTATTATTTTTTTAGGTGGACCAATAGACGACAATACTGCAAACATTGTCATCGCGGAGCTTCTTTTCCTCGAATCAGAGGACGCAAAGAAAGACATTTACCTTTACGTGAATTCTCCCGGGGGCTCCGTCACTTCTACCATGGCCATCGTAGACACCATGAACCACGTCCGCCCGGATATTTCCACTTTTTGTGTGGGACTAGCTGCTTCCGGAGCTGCGATTGTTCTATCGGCAGGCAAAAAAGGCAAACGTTTCATCCTCCCAAATGCCGAGGTGATGATTCACCAACCGATGGGCGGAGTGGAGGGTCAAGCCACCGATATCGCCATCACGGCAAAGCATATTTTAAAGACGAGAGACAATTTGAATAAACTTCTGGCAAAAAATACCGGTAAAACCCTTCCCCAGATAGAAAAAGACGTGGAACGCGATTTCTTCATGGACGCAGAAGAAGCAAAAAAATACGGCATCATGGACGAAATAGTCACCAAGTCAAAGATCTCTCCTTCCCCAAAAGACAACTAAAAAATCAAGTGGACATTTTCTCCTTTGTTTGTTATACTGAATACGTTGAATTTTAAAAATTTATTTTCGCTTAGTTCGCAAGAATAATCCGTATTTTATGAAGCATTTAAAGAGAAAATTTCCGCTTGGGATTCTAGTCAATAAAATCTTTACCTTTAGTGAAATAAGGCCATAAAAATAATGGTTTGTTCTTGTAGGCTGAGACAAAGCTTATGAGTATAACAATAATAATTCTGATCGGAGTAGGGATACTCCTTTTAGGCATAGGGATAGGTTACTATCTCCGTTTAATCGTGGCCCTGGGGAAGAGAAGATCAATCGAAATAGACATCAAACAAATGATCGTCGGAGCGAAAGAAGAAGCACAAAAAATCACCGATGAAGCAAAAAAGAAATCGGAAGAACAGCTAGTAAATTTAAAGGAAGAAGAAAAAAAGAGGGAGCAGGAATGGAAGGAAAAGGATGCACGACTTGTGAAAAAAGACGCATTCCTGGATGAACGACAAGTTGAAGTGAACAAAGAAGCGGAAGGATTAAAGACAAAGGTGGAAGAAATAAAAAAGATACAGGAGAAAGTTTTAAAAATAGAAGCGGATAAAATAGTAGAGCTAGAACGAGTCGCAAAATTGACAGAGGTGGAAGCAAAAGATGAACTTCTGAAGGACGTGGAGAAAAAATATGAAGAAGATATCTTGGTCAAAATACAAAAACTAGAAAACAGCAACGAGGAAAAACTAGACAGACGTGCAAAAGATATTTTAGCTACCTCTATCCAGCGTCTCGCTTCCTCGACGGCCTCTGAACTGATGACGACGGTGGTGACTATCCCAAACAACGAAATCAAGGGTAAAATTATCGGGAAGGAAGGCAGAAATATCCGCGCTTTTGAAAGAGCTGCGGGAGTAGAGCTCATCGTGGATGACACCCCGGGCTCCATCGTCATCTCTTCTTTTGACCCGATTCGCAGACAAGTGGCTCGACTGGCTCTAGAAAATCTCATTCTGGACGGACGCATTCAGCCAGCCAAGATCGAAGAATTGGTTGAAAAAGCCAAAGAAGAAATAAATAAAATAATAAAAGAAAAAGGAGAACAAGCAGTGTATGAATGTGGAATCTTCAATTTTGACCCTAGGGTCGTTGCTATTTTGGGACGATTATATTTCCGTACCAGTTATGGGCAAAATGTTCTTCAACACTCCATCGAAATGGCACACATCGCAGGGATGTTGGCAGAAGAACTCGGCGCAGATGTAGCCGTAGCCAAGGCCGGCGCCCTCGTCCACGATATCGGTAAGGCCCTAGATCATGAAGTGCAGGGTACCCATATCGAAATAGGGATGCGCATTCTGCAGAAATTCGGTGCTGATGAGAAAATCATCACCGCCATGAAAAGCCACCACGACGATTTCCCTTACGAATCCATCGAGGCGGTAATAGTGCAGACAGCCGATGCCATCTCTGGTGGACGCCCAGGCGCACGTAGGGATTCGGTAGAAAATTACTTGAAACGCCTGCAAGAACTCGAAGCCCTGGTAAACGCTTTCCCGGCTGTGGAGAAATCGTATGCTCTCCAAGCAGGACGCGAAATTCGTATATTTGTTACTCCAGAGAAAATTTCTGATGCCGAGGCCAAACTCATGGCCCGCGACGTCGCCATGAAAATAGAGCAAGAACTCAAATATCCTGGTGAAATCAAAGTCACCATGATTCGTGAGACACGAATCATCGAGTACGCCAGATAGAGGAATCATTAAAATTTCTGCATCCTTTTTCCCTTCTTACTATTGAATGTTTGACATATCGCCCTTTTGGGTGTATAATTTATAGTGGAAAATAGAGATTTTTCCTCAACTTATGAAAGGAGGCGAGGAGATGCGACAAAAAACCATAAAGTTTTATGTCGGGCGTAACAGTGAACCACTTGATCATCTTATTAACAAGGAGTGCGAAGCCCTGGAGGCAGGGGGGAACGAGGTGGTCAACATTTACACGGTTGCCCAATTTTGGGAACCCCAAATCGGCCTGAACAAACGCGTGTGGCCCCTCGTGGCATTTATCGCCATCGTCTACCGGCCGACTCGAACCTGATACTCTCAACAATCGAGCCTCTCATCGTGTTTGTACAGCAAAACCATTTTTCCAAAAAATCAGCCCCGGGCAATGCTCGGGGTATCTTTTTTTTATAACCATAAAAATCAGACAACAATTATAGCTTTAAAAAATAATTATTTCTGGTGGAATAGGCAAAAATCGGGGGGTGGGGATTTTTAATAAGCTAATTAATAAGCCCTTGCCTTAAAAAACCCTTGATATATCCCGGCAGTAAGTTTTGGCAAGGCATTAAATGCGCTCGCTAGGCGAGCATTGCCAAAATCTACTGACCGGGTATAATAGATGTGTATCAATTTTATAAGAAAAGACCACCGCTTTCGCGGGGGCAGGGTCGAAAGAATTATAAAAATAACTTTAAAAACATATGAATAAACAAGGATTAGCTGATTGGGTACATGGAAAGCTTGGAGGCACAAAGGTCCAGGCAGAAGAAATCGTTGACGGTATGTTTAATGAAATCATCCAGACCTTAAAAAAGGGAGGAGAAGTTTCCATCGCCGGCTTCGGAATCTTTTCCGTAAAGGCCCGCGCTGCTCGCATGGCTCGCAATCCAAAGACTGGAGAGCAAGTTAAGGTTGCAGCAAAGAAAGTTCCAAAATTCCGCCCTGCAAAAGGTTTGAAAGATATGGTTGCCTAGTTTTACCTGTCTGCGCAGGCAGGTCTCGAGATAAAAACAAAAAACCGCCACTCGGCGGTTTTTTGTTTTGGCAACATAACTGTGTGCTTAATATTTCCTAATCACCGCTTTTAAAACTGCGTTTATATTTAAAGAATGCACTGGGTATATTGGTTTATAATTTTTGTTCGCTGGTTCGAGCCATACCTTGCTCCCCCTTTTTCTAAAATATTTCATGGTAAACTCTCCATCCACTTCGGCAATTATTATATCCCCGTCTTTCGCCTGATTTGTTTTTTCCACAAGCACCATGTCCCCTTTCGCAATGTGCGCGTCAATCATGGAATCTCCGTCCACCTCCAGCATAAAAGTCAGTGGTTTGTTTTTTATCAAAAGATCATCGAGTTTTACCGTGTCTGCCATCTCCTCCTCAACAGTGGCCGGGAAACCAGCAGTGACAAAACCAAGCATCGGTACTTCTCCAAAGGTTTCCGCCGGCACCAATCTTCCTAGATAATCTTTTGCAACGACGCCGGCATCAACCAACTTCTCCACAACCTTAAAAACGGCATTTTTGGATTTAAAACCAAAAAGCTTTAACATCTCGGAATAAGACGGCATCCTTTTATTCTCGCCGTAAAAAGTTTCTAGTTTTGATTGATAACTATTTATCATTTTTTTGCCTAGAATTGAAATCTAAAAATGCTCGGAAAAAACCGACTGAAGAAACTCCTTCTCGTGTGATAGCGAACTTTCTTTAAAAGTAGTTTGTGCTCTCTCGCCTCTTTTCTATATTCTTGACCCTGTAAAATTTTAAGGTCAATTTTCTTATTAATCTTTGCTATTTCTCTTTCTAACATTTTTAAATATTGATTTTGTGACATATGATTCTGCAGAATCACGTCGTGCAACTGTCCATTAAGGCGCGACGCTATTTGCTAAATTAAATTACTAAACCTCGACTTATTTAGTATAGGTGAACGCTCGTTCACTGTCAACAAAAAACTGTGGATAACCTATAAACTAAAAATGACCAGGTTTTTCCTGGTCATTTTCATAGTAAAAAATATTTATTTATTAGAATTATTGTTATTTATTTCTTAATTGTATGGCTTGAAGATAATCTTCCTTCTCTTTTGGGCTAAGATTAAGATCAATATAACCACTAAATTCCTCTGCTATTTTTATATCTCGAAACATCTGTAGGGCGCCTTTTTTATCATTTGCGTTAACATCTCTTGGTGATGGAGTAAGCTCATATCCATTCTTCGACACCATAAGACGACCCTCCTTAACCTCTTTCTCCCTCATTTTTTCAATAATTTTATCAATCCCCAATATCATTTCCATTAATATCTTTAAATCTAGAATTATTTCTTGTGTCTTCTCAAGGTCGTGCTTAGCTCCTTCTGTAAATTTCTCGTGTCTAAAGATAAACCCTTTTTTCGCAACACTCGCGATGAGATTCATCGCTTCCCTATCTTCCGTAAGCACCGGATGTTCAATCTCTATCGTTTCATTTCCTCCGTCCTCAGGCGCAACATTTAGCGAAGTCGCATCTGGCTGTTTGACTCGCAGCGGCATAACTTTTTCAGCTTTTTTTGGCATGACTCCTCCGGCCTTTTTAAATAATCTTTCATCCATGTTTTTATTATATCAAAATGACATTTTTTATAAAGCCGTTATGCATTCACTTTCGGCCTATATTGTATCGCTTCTAAAATATGATTTTCTTCCACTTCCGGAGAATTTTCCAAGTCCGCGATGGTGCGGGCGATTTTAATTACTCGGTGGTAAGCGCGAGCGGAGAGGCCGAGCCTCTCGGCACTATCGTCCAGCATGTCCCGCACCTTACCGCCGAGCGCCACCATCTCGCCCAAATCTTTCACATTCATCTCACTATTCGTGGTTATTTTTTTACCGAACTTTTTAAATCTATCTTTTTGAATTCCCCTGGCTCGGGTGATTCTTTCTTTTATTTTTTCACTCTTTTCACCATTCCCCTCTCCGCCAAGCTTTTTATAATCTACGTTACCGACAGAAACCCACAGATCGATACGGTCCACTATCGGCCCGGAGAGTTTTCTTTTATATCTGTCTAAATCGGAAGGTCTGCAAATACATGCCTTCTGCTTATTCCCAGTGTTTCCACATGGGCAAGGATTCATCGCCGCCACCAAAATAAAATTGGAAGGAAAAATCGCCGAACCTTTCGCCCTAGAAATGGAAACGATGTTGTCCTCGAGCGGTTGGCGCAGGGACTCAATCACTCTTTTTTCAAATTCCGGAAATTCATCCAGAAATAAAACTCCACGATGAGCGAGGGTCACTTCGCCTGGTTTCGGGTAAGTTCCTCCGCCGATGATAGAAACATAGGATGAGGTGTGGTGCGGAGAACGAAATGGTGGATGACAAACCAGCTCTCCGTTTGCACTCCCCGCTACTGAATGTATCCCCGTGAGTTCTAATACTTCTTCAATATCAAGGTCGGGTAATAATTGGGAAAAAGCTCGCGCGAGCATCGTCTTGCCTGTGCCTGGCGGGCCATACATCGCAATGTTGTGTCCGCCTGCCGCTGCTATCTCGAGTCCACGCTTCGCACCCTCTTGCCCACGAATATCCGAAAAATCCGCGCCCTTTATTTCTTTTTTATAATTTATTTTTGTTTGCGGTTGAGCTAAAATTGATTTATTTTTTTCTTTACTGGCCTCGCTGAAACTCAAATGCTCCACTACTTCTTTCAAACTACTTGCTCCGAAAACTTTAACACCTTCCACCAGCGCCGCCTCTACCGCATTTTCTTTCGGTAAATATATTTCTTCGAAACCCATCCTCTTCGCCTCTTGCGCGAGTGGTAAGGCCCCACGAATTCTACGGAGCGTACCATCGAGGCCAAGCTCTCCTAGAAATATTTTTTTCTCGGAATTGAATTTGATGTCCCCCGCCGCGAGCATGTACGCGAGCGCAATGGCTAAATCAAAAAACGGCCCCTCTTTTTTTAGGTCAGCTGGCGAAAGAGAAACAATTATTTTCTGATTTTTTGCTTTTGGAGATTGAAAACCGGAATTTTTTATCGCTCCGCTTACTCTGTCTTTGGATTCATCCACCGCCTTGTCCGGAAGACCGACAATATTAAAAGAATGGAGCCCCCTGGAAAGGTCCACCTCAATCGTCACGATCACCCCACTAAGTAGATTAACTTGTGCAGAATAGACTTTGGCAAAACTCATAAATAATTAAAAATTACTAACAATTTTTTAGTATGTTTTTTAGGGGGTTTCGAGGCTGTCGAGCCGAGAACTTCAGGATTTTTAAAGCTTCAAAAAATCCGTACCCTAGAAAAATATACTAAAAAATTTAACTTTCTATGTGTTTCTTACAGGTGCGGGCTGCCGGATTTGCTTCCAGGCGACTCATCTCAATATCTTTTTTGCAAATTTCACACTTACCGAAAGATTCTCTGTTTATCCCTTTCAATGCTTTCAAAATATTTTTCAGTCTCGGCTCCAGAGTTTTCATCATCGAGCTCCTCGCTTCAAAATCTTCAAAGCGGTCCGCCTTGTCGTTGTCATCAGTATCGGGAAAATCCAATTCTTCCGGCGTGGTCTCCCATTCGCCCGTCTCAATATCAAACTTGCCCATATCCTTCATCTCTTCGAGCAATTCATCCCTCTCTTTTTCCAGTTTTTCTTTAATTTTCTTTTTATCCAACATCCCGGTACTAAAATTTTAACTAATAATATTTATCTTTATGTCCCGTAATCAAAAATTTAGTACGGGACAAGTGCCTAAATCATAGCATTATGAAAAAAACTAATCAATGCTATACTCATACTTATGTTTTACAAGCATAATGACAACTACACAGTAGAGAGCGTAACCTCCGGACATCCGGATAAGATTTGCGACCAAGTTTCCGATGCTATTTTAGATGCTTATTTAGCGCAAGACCCCAAAAGCCGCGTGGCGGTAGAGGTTTTCGGTGGTCATGGCCGGCTCACAATAGGCGGAGAGGTGACCTCGGGAGGAGAAGTTGATTATGTAAAAATTGCTCGCGATGTTTATAAAAAGATCGGGTATGAAAATAAACTTGAAATTTCTGCCCACCTCGTCACCCAGTCCTCGGAAATAGCCCAGGGAGTGGACAATGGTGGCGCCGGCGACCAAGGCATCATGTATGGCTTCGCGACGGACGAAACGCCGGAATTTCTACCGAAGGGTGTCGTCCTCGTGCACAAACTGGCGAAACGGCTGGAGGAGGCGCGCCGTGGCGGGAAAGATGTTACCGAGCGAACCCTTGGAAGGAGTGGCGACGACGGACAGAGAGAATTTTCAGCAGAAAATTCTCGTGGTGAGTCCGGGAACATCTTCCCCGCCAACATTCCTTGGTTACGCCCCGACGGCAAAACTCAAGTCACTTATACGAATGGCAAACTGAATACCGTCCTCGTATCTGCTCAACACACACCAGAAGTTTCACTGGAAGAAATTAGAAAAGAAATCACGGAAAAAATAATTTACCCGTTACTCACACCCGAGGAACAGCGAAACGTGAAAATTTTAGTGAACCCAACAGGTAAATTTATCCAAGGAGGCTTCGAGGCCGACACAGGATTAACCGGACGCAAAATAATGGTGGACACTTACGGAGGAATCATTCCACACGGCGGAGGATGTTTCTCAGGGAAAGACGCCACGAAGGTGGACCGCTCCGGCGCTTACATGGCGCGCTTCGTCGCGAAGAATTTAGTGGCGAATGGTTACGGCAAGGAAGCGCTCGTCTCCGTCGCTTACGCTATCGGCATGGCAGAGCCCCTCATGATAGAGGCGATAAACGAGAAGGGTGAAGACTTGTCGGAAGTGGTTCGCAAAAATTTTGACTTCAAACCACTCTCTATTATTGAACGCCTCGGTCTTCGCAAGCCAATCTTTTTTCAAACCGCCACCTACGGCCACTTCGGTAAACCAAACCTCCCGTGGGAGAAAATAGAAAAGTTAAAATAAAATGCAAATAGAATACGAAGCGACTTTTCCAAATATAAATAAAGATGAAATGCGAGAACGCCTAAAGAAGGCGGGCGCATTATTAGTACGACCAGAATTTTTACAAAAACGAATTCCATTTCACCTCCCGAAAGGGAAACGGGCAGAAAATAAATTTATCAGAGTTCGCGACGAAGGAAATAAAATTACTCTGAGCTATAAAGCATTTCACGGAGATAAAATAGAAGACCAAAAAGAACTGTGTCTTGAGGTAAATAATTTCGATGAAGCTGTTAACCTTTTAGAATTGCTCGGTTGCGAGCCCAAGTCATATCAGGAAAGCAAGCGCGAACTTTGGAAATTAAACGGCGTGGAAATAACCATAGATGAATGGCCTTTCCTGGAACCCTATGTCGAGGTTGAAGGCCATTCAGAAGAAGAAGTGAAAAATGTTTCGGAAAAACTTGGCTTCGATTGGAATAAAGCAAAATTCTGCGCAGCAGGTGCTTTAATTGCAGAAAAACACGGAATAACCGAAGAACAAGTCAACGACCGCACTCCCAAAATAGTTTTTGATATGGAAAACCCATATATTTAAAAAAACTAAAGTCGCTCCCTACAAAAATAAAATCATCAATCTGTCTTTTTTAAAAAATAGATAACTTCGTAAACTCTTTATAATAAAAGAGTTTTGTGGTATAATCATCCCACAATAAAATTTTTAGGGGTAGGTAAAAAGTATGATTGAAATTGGCAATTATAAAAAAATAACCTCTGATCGAAATCTTTTTAATCAGGTTGTATACACTCCCTTATCTGATGCGGTTCGGCTACTCAACGAAAGACAAAAGGATCCGGTACTCATGGCAAGAGTAAAAAAATTATTAAACGGAAATATTCCGGAAGTTTTTCGAGAAAAAAAATGCGCTATCATGGCGAGACAACTAGCCACGCCAAACTATGAAAATATAAGATTTATAAATTTAGCAAATGAAGTCGGCCTGCACCCGGTTTTTCTGGAATATTTCGATGACAAATTTACTTCCGTAAATAAATACAAGCACTCTTTGGGAAAATTACATATACAAAATAAAATCGACAAAAACGGGGACCGCTGCGTTGAAAAAATCTCCATCATTGATTTTGGTAAAGCAGACGGAAAAAAATTAAGAGAAATCAAAACCCTGTGGGGTGAACCCTTGGTAGATTTCCATAAAAAACTTTTTGAGCTACATAAGTTGAAAGACTTTTCGTTTTTTGAGGAAACGGATTGGTATAAAAAGGGCAACGAAAAGCCTATTGAGTTCTATGTTCGATTCTTTTTACTGGTCACTTGCTTTGGAATTCTGTTCGAAAATTTTTTGTTGTTAAAAGAAGGCATTGAGGGTGAATTTACAAGGGATGTGGTTTTACCGGCACTGGAAAAGGTTATCAACCTAACGGGGGTAAAACCATTAATAGTCCCCATTGAATCAATGGACCTTGAGACCGCTGATTTTTGGTATTATCATTCCCCAGTAATTAAAAGTTCAATTAAAAATTATTTAAAATAATATGCATTGGATATTGCTTGCTTTTGTTAGCCCCTTACTTTTAGCTCTAGTAAATCACGTTGATAAATACATGCTTGAAAAGTATTTCAAGGATGGCGGAGTGGGCGCACTTATGGTTTTTTCCTCGTTGGCTGGTGTTTTGGTTTTGCCGGTTGCTTGGTTTTTTTCCACAGAAAATATTTTTGGCATGCCCATACTATTTATGATTATTCTAACAGTATTGGGTATTTTAAGTGCCCTGGCTGTTTTTGCTTACCTCTTTGCACTAGAGGATGAAGAGGTGACAGTTGTCGTCCCCTTTTTCCAGACAATCCCTATCTTTTTTTTAATATTAGGATATTTTTTTCTAGGAGAAACCATCACAACCTTACAAGTGATTGGAATGCTTGTGATAATTGCTGGTTCAATAATTTTATCCCTGGAACTCGACGAAGTAAATAGTTATCGATTCAAAAAAAAGGCCGTGACTTTGATGCTCGTGTCATCATTTCTTTTCTCATTTAATGGTATCATTTTTAAAAAAATAGCTTTAGAAAGCTCTTTTTGGACTTCAATTTTTTGGGAAAATTTTGGACTCTTCATCACTGGCTTGTTTATCTTTATTTTTATTAAAAATTACAGAAAAAGATTTTTGTGGGTATTCAAAGAAAACAAGGGGAAAATAATGACACTTAACATTACCGCCGAGATTCTTGTACTAATTAGTAACCTCTGCGTTCAGTTTGCCTTAATAATGGCTCCGGTCGCCCTGGTCTCTTTGGCGGATTCTTATCAACCAATTTTTGTTCTTTTTTGGGCTTTTCTATTTTATTTCGTTTCCCCTAAAATTTTTGAAGAAAAAATAAAGCGGAAAAATTTGATAAAAGAAATTGTTAGTATTTTGATTATTTGTATAGGCACCACGTTGGTATATATCTTGAACATATGAAAAATAATATTTATTACAGCTTAGACGAAGCAAGGGGAGAGATAAAAAGAAGGTGG
This sequence comes from Minisyncoccota bacterium, assembly GCA_041665885.1. GTDB lineage: Bacteria > Patescibacteriota > Minisyncoccia > Phycocordibacterales > UBA9973 > UBA9973. The sequence goes on along the minus strand of JBAYHY010000002.1, from coordinate 78,517 downwards.
AAGGATAATAACTTGAAAAAGAAGGTTGAGGATTTTTTGGCTAGTAATTTTTTACCCGGACTTTCAACAGATGAGCCGAGAGCTGTCCTCGTAAGAAGCATAATGTCTCCTGACAACGGTTATGATTTTTTTTATTTAAACGCAAAATATTTAGGACTTAAATCGTTGTTGTCAGAATATACCGATGATTTGTTTATAGGATTAAGTGAAGAAAAATTGGGTTTATCTAGAATACATCTTTTATGGCCAGACGGAACAAAAAAATTAGCGGACATAGTTAATTTTAAAGAATACCACGGAAAACAACTACCGGAGGTAAGGGTTGTTTCTGGAGAAAGTTTGATAGATTTTCATCATAATTTATTTAATATTTCCCAATATCCCACTGGGGAAATATCCGAGGTAAGCAAATATTTCAAGTCTTATGGCAAACCAAAAGATTATTATCCACAATATTTAGCAAATTTTATTTGCCACGGGGTATTGTTCGAAAATTTTGAAACTAACCCTGAAACACATGAATATAAGTTCACAGAAGAAGTTGCTATCCCTGCTATTAATTTTTTAGAAAAAAAATTCGGCCTTAGCCCGATTATTGTAAAGTTATACCCAGACAACCAAAACAAAGATGAAGATTTCTTTTGGTGGTGCTATAATAAAAATATCAATAATTCATTAGTTGATTATGTCAATAAAAACAACTGCGTTCTCAAAAATTATTAATAGGTATTGGTTCAAGACAACATTCATGATCGTTTTGCTTGCTGTTGTTGCTGTTATTTTTATAAAAATTTATGCGAAACATGATTTTTTTATAAGATTTCCTGAAGATTGCGACACAGATTCTAATACTTGTGTGGAAATTGATGGAGAATTAAGCCCTACAAGATTTGTGCTATTAAGAGAAAATTATTTTTTACAAAATTGTGATAGTTTTGATTTTAATCAATGTCTTGAAAAATGCCAAAACGATGGAGCATGCAGCCTTAAGGTTGAAGAGGACAATCAAGAAGAAAATCAACCAGTAGATAATTCACAACCAGATGAAAACAGTCCATTAATAGATAACGTTGAATAATAAAAAATATGTTTTGCACAGGACTAAGTCAGCCTTTTATATCGCTTTTTTCTCCAGAAATACCTTCTTTGTTATATTATTCCCATGTTCCAGCAGCAATTGTTTCTTTGCTTTTGGGTTTTTTGATTTTCAGGTTTGGTGATAAAAAAAAGTCTTCTCTGGTTTTGTTAATGTTAACCTTTGCATTTTTTCTGCTGTTTGCCACTAATATTATTATTTGGATTAGTGGGGACGTTGAGATTTTAACTCTTTTTTGGTTTATCAACCAGTTTGTTTTTTTGCTTTTACCTGTTTTTTCCCTTTACTTATTCTATATTTTTTTAAAGGACGAGAAGGGCTTACCTTTTCTTTATAAAACCCTGGGGATCATAGTTATTGCGGCTTTTATACCCATTGTTTTTTGGGGTTACAATATGCAATATTTTGATGTATACAACTGCGAAGTTGTCGAAAATAGTTTAATTGTCTCCTATCAAAATAGTGTGTTGCTTTTGTCTGTTTTGTGGATGTTTATCCTGACAATTAAGGAACTTTTTATAAAAAATGAAAAAAAATCAGAGAAAACCAAAACGGTTTTATTGGCGCTTGGTCTTAGTTCCATGCTTTTTTCTTTGTTTTTTACGTGGAACCCAACAATTTTTGGATACTCGGCTGGATTCGAAGAGTTCGGTTTTATAGGGATGATTGTCTTCCTAGTAACTGTCACCTATATGGTTGTGAAATACAAGGCCTTTAACATCAAGCTTCTTGCCACGCAGGCACTAATCTGGGGACTCATTGCACTTATCGGTTCGCAATTTTTCTTTATCAGAACCCCGATAAATAGAGTACTGAACGGAATTACTTTCGCTGCTTCAATAATTTTGGGTTATTACCTGGTCAAATCCGTTAAAAAAGAAATAGAACAAAGAAAACAATTGGCATTTCTCTTGAAGCAAAGGGAAAGCTTGGTGCACCTTATCACTCACAAAGTGAAGGGTTCGTTTACTCGCATAAAGTTTCTTTTTGCCGGAATGCTAGACGGCACTTTCGGAGAAATTTCTTCTGAAATAAAAAAACGTGCCGAACAGGGTCTTGAATTCGACGACAATGGAATCCAAACCGTTGACTTGGTGCTAAACGTTGCCAATATGCAAAATGGTCTCATCAAGTATGATATGAAAACCACTGATTTTAGGAATTTAGTAGAAGAAACCATTTCTGAAAAGAAAATTTCAGCCGAAAAGAAAGGTCTTGTGATAGAAACAAAAATAGAGGACGGAACATATAGTGTCACGGGTGACTCATTCTGGCTCAAAGAAGTAGTAAATAATTTATTGGAAAATTCCATCAAATACACGAAGGAAGGAAAGATTATGGTTGATCTTAAAAAACACAACAACAAAATTCTGTTCTCCGTGAAAGATAACGGCGTAGGCATAAATGAAGAGGATAAAAAACACCTATTTACCGAAGGCGGCAGAGGTGCGAAATCCGTCGAAATCAACGTGGATTCGACCGGCTATGGCCTCTTCACCGTCAAACTCATCGTGGATGCGCACGCCGGCCGTGTTTGGGCCGAATCCGAGGGCGAGAACAAGGGTTCCCAATTCTACGTAGAACTCCCTACAATATAAAACAATCTGTATTATTCTGTATCAAAGTTTTTTATCTAATGCTTTTGAGAGGCGGAGGTGAGGCGAAGCACTATTTCGTGCGTGGCCTCGGCTGAGTTCGTGATGGTCACAGAAGTGTCACTGGTAAAAATATAAGCGAGGACTATTTTTCCATCGTTATCGTAAAGAATGCGGGCATTTTTATTTTCTATTATGCCGTCTACAAAACTTTTATTAAGGAGATAGCCCGTATCGCTTGAGAGCGGAATTCCCAAGAATCCATGCAAATCAGAAAATATTTTCCCTTCCCAGTCGCGCAAAGCGTCAAAAACATCCGCCGTGGAACGAACCTCAAGAAGGATAAAAAATCCCTCTCCAGGCGCCCTTATGTCCCCCGCTTTCACATTTACCACTCCCATCAAAAAACTATCTTTAACAAAAAAAGTGTCGTCTCCGGGGGCAAAGCTACTGCCGGCCAAGGAGAGGAAACGACGCAAACCTATGAGCTGTTTATTTTCAGAAAGATAGATGCCCTCCACTCCTCCAGATTTTACTTCAGTGGCATTAACTTCATTTAAAACAGTTTGCGCTATTTGTTCTTTCTTTAGATTTCCGACCTCAAGCAGGGTAGTTTTTTCATTAAAGATAGGTGGCACGAACTGTTTTTGAACCAAAACGGTATCTTTATTTTTGTTTAAAACAAAGAAAAATAAAATAGCCACAGAAGCGAGCACGAGAACCGCGCCAGCAAGCATAAAAATTTTATTCCTATTTGATTCAGGAGATAGGTTTTTTTTCTCCGCCTCGTGCCCTTCTTCTTCTTGAATTATTTTTTTTACCAAACCCTCTGTATCATTTTCCAAAACCTCCGCCATATCGTCGGCATAGGTTTCTATAATCGCGGGACTTTTTATTTCACTTCTGGTGGGTTTTATTTTATTTTCTGGCTCCATATTTTAAAAATACTAGGACTTCTTAAAGAATTCTTTATCCGCCTCTTTAATGGACAAACCGATTCTGCCCCTCTCGGCATCGATGTTGATGACTTTCACGGGCACAATCATTCCTTCTTTTATTATATCGCTTATTCTCTCCACGCGGAATGGGGCCATCTCAGAGACGTGAACCATGCCATCCGTGAAAGGATTCAGACTGACAAACACTCCGAAGTCGGCAATTTTCACCACTTCTCCCTTTAGCACTTCGCCCACCTTAAATTCATGGGTCATTTCTTCTACTGTTGCTTTTGCCTTTTCCGCCGAGCCGTCTTTGCCGGTCAGATACACTGTGCCGTCGTCTTCTATGGTTATTTCTGCGCCAGTTTTTTCTTTAATTTCTTTTATCGTTTTACCACCTCCGCCGATGACCATACCGATTTTCTCCGGATCAATTTTAATAATCAAAATTCTCGGTGCTTTCGGAGAAATAGTTTCGCGTGGCTTGGCAATTTCTTTTTCGAGTCTATCGAGAATTTGCACTCTCGCCTTTTTTGCTTGGAGCATCGCTTCACCCAATATTTTTATCGGCACTCCCTCTACTTTCACGTCAAGTTGTATCGCAGTGACACCCTCTCTCGTTCCGGCCACCTTAAAGTCCATATCTCCATAGTGATCTTCCGGCCCCTGAATGTCAGTCAAAATTTTATATTTTTCATCAGTCTCATGCATAAGCCCCATAGCGATACCGGCGACTGAAGCTTTTATCGGCACCCCTCCGTCTAAAAGCGCAAGTGTCCCCGCACAAATCGAGGCCTGAGAAGTAGAACCATTCGAAGCCATTGATTCGGAAACGAGGCGCATCGTATATGGGAATTCGGAAACGGCGGGCAACACCATCGCGAGCGCTTTTTCGGCGAGCGCGCCATGTCCGGTTTCCCTGCGATTAGTAAACCCAAACCTTCCGACCTCTCCTCCGGAATATGGGGGAAAGTTGTAATGGTGCATAAATCTTTTTTCTACTTTAAGCTGTAGACCATCAACTAAGTTTCTCTCTTCCGGTCCGCCCAAGGTCAAGACAGAAAGCACGTGCGTACCTCCGCGATAAAAGATTCCGGTGCCATGCAGCTGATTAGAAAGTCCGCCAGCTTGTGCGTATAAATCTCGCAGTTCATCCATCGTTCTTCCGTCGGCTCGTTTTCCTTCTTTTATCGCTTTTTTGTGCAAGATGTCATTTTCTGTGTCATCAAACAAATTATCCTCCACCACAAAATCTTTTCGGTCTGGAAATTTTTCTTTGACTATTTTGTTCCAGACATTGTGCAAAGCATCAATCTTTTCCTTTCCGGGCCCCTCAAAAATAGCTTCCTCCATTTGGGGTAGAATATTTTCATTGAACAACGCCACTGATTCCGGAGACGCTGTTTCTTTTTCTATTACCCTTTTTTCCTTGCCTATTTCGGCTATTATTTTTTTCTGGAAATTTTCGAGTTTGGTTATTTCCTCGCTCGCCACCCGAAGCGCCTCTTCGAGCTCACTCTCTTTCACCTGGCGGGCGGAGGCCTCAATCATATTTATATTTCCGCTCTTCCCGCAAACGGTGAGATCAAATTTGTATTCCGTGTCTTCGTTGATGCGGAGAGCTTGTGGTGGGTTTATCTTTAAAATCTCATCGTCATACTTGCCGATACGTACGCAACCTATCGGCCCATTCCATGGAATATTTGATACAGCTAAGGCTAGAGATGCTGCGTTCACCGCCAAAATCGTCGGATCATTTTCATCCACAGAAAGGACGGTTACAATGATTTGCACAGCATGACGGATAGATTGTTCAAATAGCGGACGAAGGGTTCGATCTATCACCCGACTCGCCAAGATGGCCTCCTCGGAAGCCTTTCCCTCTCGGCGCACAAAACGCGAGCCCAAGATTTTCCCTGCCGCATAAAATTTCTCCGCATAATCCACCGTTAAATTGAAAAACCCCAAACCCTCCTGTTTGTCGTGAGACATACATGCCGTGGCGAGGACTATCGTCTCGCCGTACTTTAACATCACCGAGCCGTGAGCTTGTTCTGCTAGGTCGGTAAAAATAGCGGTTAATGTTTTACCTCCAATTTCTACACTATATTCTTTCTTTTGCATAAATTTTTATAAAATTTATAAAATATAACTTTCTGAAGGGGTTTCGAGGCTGGCGAGCCGAGAATTTCAGGATTTTTTAAGCTTCAAAAAATCCGTGCCGAAAGAAAGTTGATATTTTGTAAATTTACATAGGTTCGTGTCCAAACTGCAGTATTGTTCTTTAAGAAGAACATTACTATGTGTCTGAACGCGAACTGATTAACTAATAAAATACTAGGTTTATCCTAGCATTTTATTCAAAAAAAGCAAAAATTTGTAAGGAATTATTTGACGTTCATTAAATACTTTCTAGGATTTTCTGAAAGATCCACAAAATCATCTACTGCTTCACGAAGTTTCCCGGAAGTTGATTTGCCGAAGGAAACGACTTCCACCTGCACTCCATTGGTCTGTAAATATTCTACTAATGGAATAAAATCACCATCCCCGGAAACAATTACCACCGAGTCTAGACGGGGAGACATTTTGATCGCATCTACGGCTAGGCCGACATCCCAGTCCGCCTTTTTTGCTCCACCTGCGAATATTTGTAAATCCTTCGTCTTTGTTTCTATCCCAAGTTTCTCCAAAGCCTCAAAAAAATTCTTTTCGTCTCCGGCCTCCGTGGTAATCACATAGGCCACCGCCCGCACGAGCTTCCTGCCCGCCACCGCATCCTTCAAAACCGCACCGAAATTCACTCGTGCCTGATATAAGTTGCGGGCAGAGTGATATAAATTTTGCGTATCAATAAAAACCCCAACTCTTTGTTCTTTATGTTTTATTACTGTCATATAAAAATTACTTATAAAAATATTAAAAATTCAACCTAGTTGATTATAGCACGGTTGAAGTAAAATATTCTCGAGCGAACCCTTGGTAGCAGAAATGTGCTGGGAGTACATTTTCTGAACGGCGCCGGACAGAAAAAATCTTCAGCAGAAGATTTTTGTGGTGAGTCCGAGAATATTTTACGAAAACACTAGGCTAAATCCATTTTCTTCATTAGAGAAGTGTAGCGAGACTTATCTTTGCGTTCTAGATATTTCAAATGCGTACGTCTATCAGCCACCATCTTGATTAGTCCTCGGCGAGAATGGTTATCCTTCTTGTGTTTCTTTAAATGTTTAGCCAAAGCATCAATTTGCATAGACAAAACAGCCACTTGCACTTCCGGAGAACCGGTATCCGTCTCGTGAATCTGATTTTTCTTAATCACTGTTTGTTTTTTCTTTTTTGCTAACATGCTTGTTATATTAGCATAAACTACCATAATTTGCAAGCCCAGGAAGAAAAACCCAGCCGTGTCGCCAAACCCCGAACCAAAGCAAGCTTGGTACGGGGCAGGTATTTGATAGTGTGCTAAAATTGTCTTATGGCGACAGAAATCGAAAAACTGAAGCGTGAATTTCTCGAATATCTAGAAATTGAAAAAGGTTCTGCTTTGCGAACCATAGAAAATTACGAACACTATCTCACTCGCTATTTTGAATTCGGGAAAATAACAGAAGCGCCGGATATTACAGATTCTTCCGTAAGAGAATTCCGCTTGTGGCTAAACAGACAAGTCACCGGCAACAACCGCAGAACCGGAGATACTGTTTCTAAAAAAACCCAAAACTATTACATGATTGCTCTTCGAGTTTTTTTAAAATATCTAACGAAAAGAGGCATCCAGTGTATGTCCGCGGAACAAATAGAATTAGCCAGGGTCGGAGAACGCTCTCTCGATCTCATCACCCGCACCGAACTCTCTAGATTATTGGACTCACCTAAAGGAAATACTTTAAAAGATTTGCGAGATAAAGCAATTTTAGAACTTTTGTTTTCTACCGGGCTCCGTGTTTCAGAACTATGTTCACTAAATTCCGATATTGATTTACATTCAGATGAATTGTCTATCCGCGGCAAGGGTGGAAAAATACGAGTAGTTTTTATTTCAGACGAGGCAAAAAAATATGTAAAAAATTATTTATCGGCCCGCAAAGACATGAGCGAGGCACTTTTTGTACAGATAGACAATAAAATTTCAAAAAAAACGAACAACACTCCCCTAACCCGCCGGTCCATAGAAAGAATAGTAAAACAACATGCAATCAAGGCTGGTATTTCAAAAAAAGTGACCCCTCACGTAATGCGCCACATGTTCGCCACGGACCTCTTGGGCAACGGAGCAGACCTTCGCTCGGTCCAGATGATGCTCGGCCATGCGAACATCGGCACAACTCAAATATATACCCACGTCACAGACAAACAATTGCGAGACATTCATAAAAAATTTCATTCAAAAAGGTAAAAATAGTATAACCCGGCAGTAGAATTTTGTTAAAAATCTCACTACCGGGTATAATAAATATATGGACTATCAAGAACACAAAAAACATTTTAACGCCGCTTATAAAACCGGAACAGATGCTTGGACCCACCCATACACCGACAGAGAAAGCTTAAAACTCACGGAAAAACTATCCCCCAATGCATATATCCTAGACATTGGCTCAGGACGTGGTTTTTTGGCAAAACATTTAGCTGAAATGGGCTTCAAGGTAATCGGCATTGATTTTGACGGCGACATTGTTAACAAAGCAAACGGCGACATCATGGACTGGAAACTCGAGGGCCGGGTAAAATTCGTAGAAGCGGACGCTCTATCTATTCCCTTTCCAGACGCTAGTTTTGACGCAGCTTGTGATTTCGGCCTTTTCGAAACTTTATACAAAAACGATTGGGAAAAATATGCGAGTGAAGTAAATCGAGTTCTGAAGCCGGGTGGTTTTTATTTTAATGTTTCTCTTTCCGCCGAGACAGGCCATTTTTTCGAATTCTCGCCCAAGGGTAGCACCGAGAAAGATTTTGAAAAATACGGAATTCATTATCATTTTTTTGAAAAGGCTGAAATGAAAAGTGTTTTTTCGGGAAAATTAGAAACGATTTCTCAAGGAACAAGCCTTGCCACCAAAAACGACGGAGTGGTATTGCTCGAAACACTTTTCCAAAAAAATAAATAGCAAAACCAAATGAAAATACTTTCCTGGAACACAAACGGCCTGCGGGCCACCGCCAAACAAGGATTTTTTACTCCTCTTTTTGATGAGCGCCCCGATGTTTTGTGTTTACAAGAAACCAAAGCAGAGCCAGCACAATTGCCGGAAGAAGTTAAAAACATTCCTGGCTATTTTTCCTATTTTTCGCATCCCAAAACAAAAAAAGGCTACAGCGGAGTAGCAATTTATACCAAAGAAAAACCAAAAGAAGTTTTTTACGGAATGGGAATCAAAAAACTAGACGACGAGGGACGGTTGATCGGGGTCAAATTCAAAAATTTTACTATTATCAACGGATATTTTCCGAATGGGGGCCAGGGCCCGGAAAGGTTAAAATATAAATTAGAATTTTACGACGCTTTTTTAAAATTCATTTTGAAACTTCGCAAGAATAGTGAAAAGGTAATTTTCTGCGGGGACGTAAACACCGCCCACAGGGCGGTAGACCTAGCCAGGCCCAAGGAAAACGTGGAAAACACTGGCTTCCTGCCCATTGAGCGCGCCTGGATTGATAAAGTAATTAAAAATAACTTTGCCGACACTTTTCGAATTTTTTATCCGGATAAAATAGGTGCTTACACTTACTGGGATCAAAAAACTCGCTCCCGAGACCGAAATGTCGGCTGGCGGTTGGATTATTTTTTCGCTGACACAAAAATCGTTCCCAAAATCAAAGGAGTCGGTATGCTAAACAAATATTACGGCTCAGACCATTGCCCTATTTGGATTGAATTATAAACTCGTTGTAGTTACAAAACTCTTTCTTTGTATAGTTTTTGTTCAACACGTATAATTTTCTACTGAAAATTTACTATGCTCGGCTACCCGCCTGCGCAATGTTTCATAAAAACTACACCTGCGACGAGTTTTTTATACTTCTACTAATTTAGGTTTTGCCTTCGGCCCAAACCATTTTTGGGAAAGTTTTTCTACGTTTTTTGTTATATCGGTTACTAAAATCTTTCTAGTTCCCTTTTGGGAAAGTCTTGCCCTAATTTCAGTATGTCTTATCAAATAATCTTTTAATTTTCTTGGTATTATTTCATCCTGGGAAATAATTTTCACGCCGCCCGGTAACAACTTTTTAATTTGGCTTTTAAATAAAGGATAATGAGTACAACCCAAAACCAAAACATCTAATTTTTTGTTTAAGAACGGCTGTAAGTATTTTTTTATAAATGGGGCCACGTTTTTCTCCTCCCCTTCTTCTGCCAGGGGCACCAACATCGGGGCCGCGTTTTGAAAAATCCTCACTTTTTTATTTAACTTGAGAATTTCTCTCAGGAAAGTATTCGAGGCAACCGTGCCCGCAGTTCCTAAAACTCCAATTCTTTTAAATTTTACACACTCTTCCGCCGCAGGAATTAAAACCCCCAGGACCTTTCTCTCCGGGAAATTTTTCGGTAAATATTCCTGCTGAATTCTTCGGAGCGCTCTGGCCGAAGCGGTGTTGCAAGCCACGACCACTATCGCGCAATTTTCTTTACGAAAAAGATAGTCCACACATTCTCTGGTAAATTCAAAAACTGCATCATGAGAACGGTTGCCATAGGGCACTCTTTTGGTGTCCCCCAAATATACATAATCATATTCCGGCATCGCTTTCACGATTGACCTGGTGACTATTAGTCCACCAAGTCCTGAATCAAAAATCCCGATTTTCATCCCGTTAGAGGCAGAGGGTCGCTGCGAGCCCTCGCGGCCCCTAACGGGATTCATTCCTTCTCTTTTTTTCATACTTACAATATAACATGGCAGATTAAAAACGAATATTTATGAACCCTTGGGAGGAGCGACGGCGACGGACAGAGAAAATTTTTAGCAGAAAATTTTCGTGGTGAATAAACATTTGTTTTTAATCTGTTGTTGAGCAAAAATTGATAATGCGGTAAATTGTGTGCTATTATTTACATATGAACCACGCAAGATTAGATCAACTATCCGATAGCATCTTCGCGATAGTGATGACGATTCTCGTTTTTGAGATAAGATTACCAGCTATTTGGGGGCCGATAGACAATATGGGGCTTTGGCTCCAACTCGAAAAGCTCTTTCCCCTCCTTTTGAGTTACGTCCTAAGTTTTGCCATTCTTTTTACCTATTGGCGAGCCCATCACTTTTTCGTTTCTGTCTATGCGAAAAACGTGGACCCAATGCTCACCAATATTAATGCTCTATTTTTCATGTTGATAAGCTTGGTCCCCTTTTCCGCTAGCGTCCTCGGTCAATATAACAAGAATGAATTATCGGTAATAATCTTCGGCGTTCACACCATTCTTATTGGTCTTACTTTGTATTGGATGCGCAGATACGTTCTCTTTTCCCCCCATATTCAAAATCCAGAAATAAGCAAAAGAGAAATCCGTGGTAGCACCATTCGCACCCTTGTTCCGGTATTTTTTGCTCTTCTCGCCATCCCCTTTAGTTATATAAGTATTGAGTTTGCTATTGTCCTGCTTACCCTGGCAGTAATTTTTAACCTTTCTTCCTACAGCACCCGCCTTTTCGAAAGTGCCCTAAAAAATCTCCACCATCTCTTCTTTGGCGAAGACACCAAGGGCCATTTTGCGGACTAATTGTTTTTTTCCAATCTTTTTGCCTCTGCCCAAGCAAGTTCGTATATTTTTTTCATTGCCTCGGCTATTTCAGTACTCTCGATAATAATGCCTAGTTTTTCCCGCCAAGAAGCAATCATCACCTTGTCGTCATAAATGTTTATTTCTGGGTGGAAATTAAAAACATCTTTAGGCACCAATGCCGTCTCCCTCATTTCTTTACTATCTAAATTTTTACGTTCTATCCCTGCTTCTGTTTTTGGCACAATTGCTCGTATTGAAATACCCTTACCAACCCTTCTTTTATAATAATCTGGAAAATATCCTGGCAATCCAGCGTGCATATCTCCTACGCTGGCGTAGGCTCGTATTGGCTCAGTTGAACTCAGTGTATCCTCGTAAACTTTTTTAATTCCTTCCTTGCCTTCATAAAACATAACCCTGGGCCGATCAGCAACATTGTGAATTGATTTCAATTCCGGAATAATTTTTCTTGCTTCCTCTATAAAGGCCTGGTCATTTTCAATTTTTTTAAAAAGTAATTTTTCAATTTGCTCTGGGGATTCTGCTAAATATTCTTGTTTTGGCTCCTTGCCAGAAATTTTTATTAACTCTTTTGCCTCAAGTGAAGCCAAAACATGATACCCCGTTGGGCGATTAATTCCGGCCCTGCGAGAAATTTGTGTAACTGTCCCTCTGCCTATTTCTAGCAGTGCTAAATATACTAAAACCTCCTTCTCGCTAAAACCAATATATTCTAAAGATTTTTTAAAACTTAAATTCTCATTCATATATTCTAAGTATATAATAATGCCTATAAACTTGTCAATATGTATGAACAAAATTTTTACTATCTATTTTAAAGCTTTAAAAATAAACTATTTTGAATAAATTTTGATTATATTTCTTGACAATTATTTTTAATATGCTATACTTTCAGAGGAAAAATGTTTTTTGAAAGGAGAGAAAAATGATGCGAGTTTTTTTCATAGACGACCGACCCAATGAAATAATCCGCCAATGGCAACTCTCTGGTTGTGCAAGCAACCATGAGCTGTTACCCCTGGAACAGTTCGATTCTGTCGAACGAACTTGCCAGATGGTGAATGCCCTCGAACCGGATGTCGTGCTTGTGGGTTATGGATTAGGAAAAACAAACATTACCGGAGCTGATGTTGTCCGTTCTCTCCGTCAAGGAGGATACAACGGCAACATCATCGCCAACAGTGGAGGTGGTGCAGAACAGTTCAATCAAGTTGGCGTGGAAGTTGACGGAACAGCAAACAGAAACTCCAGCGATCTGAAAATGATCGTAGGCAACCTCACTCAAAGGAGATGACAATGAACGACCAATTGACGGGACTCATTCAAGACGGAAAAACAAACCAAGCCATTGAAATGGTTAGGGGCACAAAGAACTATCATGAAAGCGAGGAGTTTGTCTTCGTAGTTCTGCGCGAGGAGAAATCCATGCCGGATTTGGTGGAGGCGGCGCTCGAGGCTTTCCTCGGCACGCGAGAGAATCGCCACGAGCAGCATGGCTACTGGGTACACAGCCTTTCGCATTTCACGCACATTCTCTGGAAACGGCGAATGGATGGGTGGATCAAGAGGTTCAACAGGGTGTCCTTCATGGGAGCCAATGAGCTTCGCGACCCCAACTGCTCAGATCGACTCGTCGATGACTTCGTGCGATATGCGAAGTTCGACGACGAACCAGCCGACTTTCATCTTACGGCCGAAAACCTACGTTGGATGAAAAAAATTCCTGCACGCATCAAAACACACCGCTTCGACACTGAGAAGGAATTCCTTCTCTGGAAACTTCGACAGCCTGCACCATTATGTTGGGACAACGACGCCCAAACCGAACTCGTTGATTTAAGCGAGTTTCAAAACAACATCGAGCAACTTCAAAAACTTGGTGCAGACATCAGCGAGTTCAATGAAACCAAGATGGATCTGCTCGCCAAGCAGTTGAGCAAACTGGAAAGTGAACTCCCCTCAGCGCAAGACAGGAAGCGAGAACGACTGGAAAAAGGAATCCAAAAAACACGCGAAGCTCTCTCCAAGATAAACTAATATAATCGCTGATATCGAAAACTATCCGTGTGGTTCACGATACGAACCGATTTTTTAGGATGTGTGTCCTAACTGATGAGCTCAAAAGAGCGAAAAATCATACTTATTGTTATAATTATAAAATTATATGCAAAAAATTTGCCAAAACTGTAAAAAGGATTTCGAAATCACCAAAGATGAGCTGGGTTTTTATTCCAAAATAGAAACTGAAACGCCCAATTACTGTCCAACCTGCAGAATGCAAAATAAAATGAACTGGAGAAACGAGAGAAGTCTCTATAAAAGAACATGCGACCTGTGCCAAAAAAACATTATTACTATATATTCCGAGGACAAACCATACAAGGTTTATTGCAATGAGTGCTTCCACGGAGATGGTTGGAACGCAACGGACTATGGTTTAGATTTAGATTTTTCAAAACCTTTTTTACAACAATTTCGTGAACTTCAACTAAAAGTGCCCCGTTTATACGCTTTTGTTTTTCAAAACCACAATAGCGACTATGTAAATGGTGCTGCTTATAATAAAAATTGTTATTTAATATTTGTAAGCGACCATAACGAGGACTCACTGTATTCTCACAATATTTTTAATTGTAAAAATACAATGGATTCTCTAAATTCTACTGAATGTGAATTTTTATATGATTCTATAACCTGCAAAAAATCTTATCGTGTTCTCTTCTCAGAAGATTGTTCAAATTCCCAGGATTTATATTTTTGTAAAAATTGCTCAAATTGCCATGACTGCATCGCTTCGGTAAATTTACGCAATCAACAATATTGTATTTTTAACAAACAATACTCAAAAGAAGAGTATTTGAAAGAAAAAGAAAAAATTGGGTTTTCTTTGTATAAAAACATGATGGAAACAAGGGAAAAGGCTAAGAAATTTTGGCTTAATTTCCCAGTCAAGTATGTTCACGGCCTGCAAAATATAGATATTTCAGGAGATTATATCTTTGGTTCAAAAAATTCTCATAATATTTTTAATTCTGATCTATTGGAAAATTGTAATTATGTAAATTATGGTAATAAGGCGAAAGATTGCATGGATGGTTACGTCGTTGTAGATAATTGTGAACTTTCTCACGAGATAGTTAGCGCAATTAGCTTGAATAACGCGCACAGTTGCTATTGTGCCTGGCATTGTTTTGATACCTTTTATTGTGATACCTGCGAAAATGTCGACAACTTGTTTGGTTGTGTAGGCCTAAAAAAGAAAAAATATTGTATTTTAAATAAGCAATATACTAAAGAGAAATATGAAGAATTAATACCAAAAATAAAACAACACATGAAAGACATGCCGTATAAAGATAAAAATGGTAAGAGCTTTGTATATGGTGATTTCTTCCCATCAGAATTCTCCCCTTTTTGCTACAACGAAACAGCTGTACAAGAAAATTTTCCATTGACCCACGATGAGGCACTTAAAAATGGGTATCCATGGAAAGAAAAAGAAACCAGAAATTATAAAATCGACATAAAAGCGGAAGATTTGTCTGATAACGTTAGCGAGGAAATATTAGAAAAAGTAATAGGTTGCGCCCATCACGACAAAAATAATCACGAAGAAGCAAACTGTGAGGCTGTGTGCACCGAGGCTTTCAAAATAACTCCCGACGAGCTTCAGTTTTACAAACGCATGGACCTGCCATTACCTAGATTGTGTCCAAATTGCCGACACTACAACAGGCTAAAACAAAAAAATCCCCTAACACTGTGGCGCCGCTCTTGTATGTGCGAGTTGAAAAACCACACCCATGGTGACAAAAAATGCAAAAATGAATTTGAAACATCTTACTCCCCCGACCGAGCAGAAATAGTCTATTGCGAGAGTTGCTACCAGCAGGAGGTTTATTAGCTATTTCCTCTCACAAGTATTTTTTACTAAAAATCTTGCGAGCCCTCCTCGCCTCGTCAGGCTCCGGCCTTGCGGTCGGGTCCTTTCCCCGACCTCACCCCGTGCTTCTCGTGAAGCTTTGATACTTCTTCTTCCTCTAGTTCTTCTTTTTTTTCTTTTCCGCGCTCGCCGAGGGTGCAAAGTTCGTCGTCTCCAAGAACATTTAATGATTTTACCAATTCTGACAAATGCTCTACGGTGTTTTTCTCCGGAGCATCCAACACTTCTTCGAGCAAAGCATGCAAAATCCATCCCATTCGTGGTCCAGGTTTGATTTCGAGCTCTTTCATCATGTATTCCCCGTCTATCTTAAGCTGTCCGACAGAAATCGGGTCTCTCAAGGACTCCTCAATCATGGCAAAATATTTTCGTAACCGGTAAGGCGCTTCTTTCTTTTTCATGCCCACCCTATCGGACTCACGCATGTCCATTAGCGACCAAATA
The DNA here is from genome assembly GCA_041665885.1 of Minisyncoccota bacterium. Taxonomy (GTDB): domain Bacteria; phylum Patescibacteriota; class Minisyncoccia; order Phycocordibacterales; family UBA9973; genus UBA9973. The sequence goes on along the minus strand of JBAYHY010000002.1, from coordinate 62,754 downwards.
TTTTCTTTCCCGACTTTGGAAATAATTCTTCGCACCGCAGAAAGAGTAATGAGCTCAGTGTCGGAGAAAAACATATGATTGCGAATTAATTTTTCCACAAGATCAATTTCTTTTTTCGGAAATTTTAATCTTTCCATTATTTTTTTCGTCATCCTCGCACTCACCACTTCATGCCCGTAAAAAGTATATTTCTTTTTTGTTTTATCTTTTGTTTCCCTTCTTGACCGCGGTTTCCCAATATCGTGGAAAAGTGCAGAGAGCCTTATTTCTAAAGGCCAATTTTTGTTTGCCGCATGTTGCACCGCATGCAATAAATGCTCCCAAACGTCATAGATATGTCCGCCAGATTGCTCACAGCCGATTCCCTCCTCCAGCTCTGGAATTACATTTAAGAGTATTTTAAATTTCTGCAACATCACAATTCCAACCGCCGGATTGGGTGACATAATTATTTTTATGAACTCGTCACGAATTCTTTCTTCGGATATTTTTTTTATTAACTTCGCATTTTTTAAAATACTTTCCGTTGTTTCATATGACACAGAAAAATTAAGTTGGCAAGCGAAACGGACAGCTCGAAGCATCCGGAGAGCATCCTCGGCAAAACGATCATCCGGGTTCCCTACCGCTTTCAACATCTTGTCACCAATGTCCTTTACGCCCTCAAACAAGTCCACAAGCTGTCCTTTAGAACTTAGGGCCATCGCATTAACAGTAAAATCACGCCTTTTAAGGTCATCTTCTAACTTTTCACTGAATTTTACTTCATCGGGATGCCTAAAATCACTATATTTTGCCTCAACCCTATAGGGAGTTACCTCAATAATCTTGTATTCGGGCGTTTCTCGTGAAACACTACTATCTGACGTTTCACATGGAACACCGTCCTTCAAATTAACAGGCAAACATACCCCCACCGTACCAAAAGTATTTTCATAAACGGTTTTTTCAAACAATGCAATGATTTGTTCCGGTTTGGCATTTGTAGTAATATCCCAGTCTTTCGGCTCTCTGTCTAAAAATAGATCCCGAACACATCCTCCGACGAGGTATACCTCAAAACCGGCATTCTCAAGAGTGCTTGTTACATGTGAAACTTCTTTGGGTATTTTTGATATTAAGTTTTTTAGAGAATTCTCCATCATGACATGTTATGGTGCGCCCGGCAGGAATTGAACCCACATCATCGATTCCGAAGATCGATGTTCTATCCGTTGAACTACGGGCGCCTTCTAAATACTTTTAATCCACTTAAAATCCCTTGCTGTTTTTCTCCTATGACAATTTGCGCACCTAACCTCGCATTTAGCAATTTCCTCTTTAATTTTTTCTAATGAATACCGATTTTTCATTAAAGACGAAACTGCCCTAAACTTGGGAATATTGCCTTTGTGGTCAAACTCAAGGACTGTTATGTCAGACTCTCCACAATCAACACAATGATTATTTGCTAAAAAACCCTTTAAATACAGGAATGTTTTAGATTTTAATTCTGCATTTCTTTTGTGGGTTTTTTGTAAATAATATTCCTTATTTCTATTATAATGATTTCTTATTAATAAGCGAGTGCACACCTTGCATTGCGATTGCCGTAATCCCTTAGATTTTATTTTGAAATTGAATTCATCCTCTAGTTTTTCCTTTTTGCATTTTGTACATCTCATTATCACTTGATTTTATCACAATTAACTTCGAAATACAATCTATGTTCGAAGTATTATTGCATTAACGTTAAAAAAATATTATAATTTGGGAGCAAGTTTTTTACAAGATAATACTAATATTGCGGTCATGGTTTAGTGGTAGAACACGTCCTTGCCAAGGATGAGACGGGAGTCCGATTCTCCCTGGCCGCACAAAACAGTTGTCCTTTATAAAAACTGCCCGAAAAGTGAATTCCAGATGAAATTCTAAGGATATTTACAATAACTGTGGATAACTATGTGGGTAATGTTTATAAAGGACACACCAAAAAGCTGTCTTTGAGTGCCCTTTTTAGTTAAAATATGTTGTAAAATAAGGATATTTTAATAAAAGACACATAATTTTGATGATTTGTTTCACGTGAAACATGTTTCAGGTGAAACTAACTAAAACTTGTCCCGTACTAAATTTTTGATTAAAATATATAACGATTATTACTAAGAACTTAAAATTTTAGTACCGGGATGCCGAAAAAATTTACATCAGAAACACAAAAAATAGGAGAAATCGGGGAAAATATTGCCACAAGGTTTCTCGTGAAACATAATTTCTCTATTTTGGACCGCAACTATACGAAGAAGTGGGGAGAGATAGATATCATAGCGGAAAAGAAGGGCAAACTATATTTCGTTGAAGTAAAAAGCGTTTCACGAGAAACATTGAATACTTTTATCCCCAAGTCTTATAATGATTCGGACGAAAGATACCAACACAGGCCCGAGGACAACATGCACCCCTGGAAACTAAAAAGGTTGTCTCGGACAATTCAAACATATTTGTTGTCCGAGAAGGTGCCAGACGAAAAAGAATGGCAAGTAGATCTCTTGGTTGTTTATTTATGCCAAAAGGAAAAAAGGGCGAGAGTAAAAGTGGTCAGTGATATTATTTTGTGATATACTCATTTTGCTTTAAAGTTAAACGGGCTTGCCCGCCAAAGCTTTAACTGTCAACGGGCTGTAGTATACCGGTAGTACAAGCGCTTTGGGAGCGTTTAGACTGGGTTCGATTCCCAGCAGCCCGAAGGGATGCAGTAGGCAAATTTATTTGCCTACGTTGGGAAGCGAAAGGCTTTTCTATGTTGAATGAAATGAAACAGAAAAGCACCTGGCTATGTAATAGCCGATCCCAGCAGCCCGACCAGGTGGTCTTTTAAAACATATTGCGGGATTAGTTTAATGGTAAAACGTCAGTTTTCCAAACTGAGGTTGGGAGTTCGATTCTCCCATCCCGCACATGATATCAACATATATTTACGCAATAATTAGTGTAGTAATCGTAAGCCTTATCTCTTTCGTCGGAGTCTTTTTTCTCGCACTTGGAGAAGAAAAAGTCAAAAAATATGTAGAACTCTTTATCAGTCTGGCGGTCGGAGCGCTTTTGGGTGATGCTTTTATCCACATAATTCCCGAAATTTCAGAAAAATTTTCAAACAAAAATTTAGCTGGCATATTGATTATCGTCGGAATCATTATCTTCCTTGTGATGGAGAAATTCCTTCACTGGCACCATCACGAAGACGACACCATAGAACACCATATTCACCCGGCAGGAAAATTAATTCTTTTCACAGATGGTTTTCACAATTTAATTGATGGGATAATTATTGGAGTAAGTTTTTTAGTTAGCATGCCCCTTGGAATAGCTACCACCCTGGCCGTAGTTTTACACGAGATTCCGCAGGAAATAGGGGATTTTGCTGTCCTTATTCATTCTGGATATACAGCCAAAAGAGCCCTGTGGCTAAATTTTCTTTCGGCCCTTACGGCCGTTGTCGGTGTTATCCTCGCTTTGGTATTCGGAAGCATGGCGGAATCATTTACTATGTGGATTCTCCCCATCGCCGCTGGTGGGTTTATTTACATTGCCCTGGCCGACTTGATTCCCGAATTACAAAACACCAAAGAGATCAAACATTCTATTTTCCAAATATTAATTTTACTTCTCGGCGTCCTATTGATGATCGCTCTGATCTTTCTTGAATAAAACAAAAAACCCGCCACGCAGGTTTTTCTTTACTAGATAACTTATTTTGCCCAAGACCAACTGGCTCCAGGATTCTTAGCATTGAAAACTTCGAAGTGAACGTGTGGGCCGGTGGAGTGTCCAGTGTTTCCTACTAAACCGATAACATCGCCTCTTTCTACTTTAGTACCCATGGGGACAAAAACTTTCGACATGTGTCCATATAATGTTTTTGTACCATTTGGGTGTTGAATCTGTACCATGTTTCCATATCCACCACCACACCTGGAATAACCGACGGTACAGCCAGTTTTAGTTGCGATAACGACACCCGACGCAGAGGCATAAAGATTTGTACCCGTTGGCGCTCCGATGTCTATGCCTCTCATTCCTGGACCGTGGAGTCCTTGAGTTTTGTGCCCGGTCGGTACTGGATTTATGAAATAACCAACGAGATTTTTAAGAAAGCTGGTGGCGTAGTATTTTATGTCTTTGGTTTCTGTCGCCTTCAGGTTCGCTGTCGGCCTGTCTCCTCCCTCGTCCATCATTTCACCATCCGGGATAAGAAGTTTGTCTCCGATGTTTAGGCTTGAATCTATCGCTATTTCATTAAAAAGAGCAATATCACCGGCGTCTGCCTTGTAAAGCTTGGCAATGCTTTGCAGGGTCTGTCCCTTAGTAACACTGTGTTCAACCCCAGAAACAGGCAAAATTACAAGCACATCTCCTTCGGAGATTTTATCTCCCTTTTTCATATCATTTGCCCACAAAACCGTATTGGCAGAAACTCCATACATTTCAGCGATTTGAGATAGGGAATCTCCTTTTCGAACCACATAAACACTGTTTTCTGGCAGTAAATCTGGAAGAGGGTCCGTTCCATTAGATACACCCAGTGCCCCGACCGCTGGAACCATGGCATTATCGGAAACAATGTTTACCCCCGCCATCATTTCTTCTTTATCTGAGATCATGGCAAGATTTGAGGTGAGGAGAGGCATATTTTGAGAATTGTAATCAGCCTCTGCTGCCAAGGGCACGAACAAAACCACCCTAAGCAAAAGGGAAGACACTAAAATGGTTTTTAATATTTTAAATTTAGGTTTTATAAAACAAACGAAATACCGCGAGATTGCCTTTTCTGCCTTTTAGAATAAGGCTAGAATTACAGGACGACCTATTAGTTCTGCAAACAAAGGTTCTCACGATGGTTACTATCTTCCTGGAATTCTGTCAGCTCATACCCTACTTCTGTTCAGGACTACAATTTATAGATTATCGCAAAATAGCCCAAAAGTCAATTTGGGAAGAGCTGCCTGTGGATAACTATTTTAATCACATCTTAATCAAAAATAAATGAAAAAGGGTTGTGCTATATTAAGAAGGTGGAAACAAACAAAGAACACTTAAGAGGGCTAAATAAAGAACAGAAAGAAGCTGCTCTGCACCGAGAGGGCCCTCTTCTTGTCGTGGCGGGGGCAGGGGCGGGTAAAACAAAAACCATCACTCACCGAATCGTAAATCTGATAAAAGAGGGAGTTTCTCCTGACAAAATCCTGGCGGTAACCTTTACCAACAAGGCCGCCAAAGAAATGCGGGAGAGAATAAGTTTTGCAATAAAAGAAAGCTTCGCTTCTTCCAATTTTTCGTCCCTGCGCCCTTCTCGGGATACCGAGTGGGACCCTCGGGATCAAAAAATTGAAAAAAGCTACGCGAAAAATCCAGAAGAGCCCTTTGTTTCCACTTTCCATTCTCTGGGTGTTTATATCATAAAAGAAAATGCTCGATTATTGGGCTTAACTAAATATTTCACCATTTTGGATGAAGGGGATTCTGTCACCTTGATAAAAAATATTCTGAAGGAGCTCGGGATAGACCCAAAACAATATGATCCGAAAAAAATAAGAAATATAATTTCAAGAGAAAAAGGAAAATTCACCCATTTGGAAGATTACGCAGAAAGAGCGGTAGATACCCTGGGGCAAATAATCGCTCGGGTTTGGAACTTATACGAAAAACAAAAACTGAAAGAAAATTCTCTTGATTTTGATGACTTGCTTTTGAAAGCAACAAAATTATTAAAGGAAAACAAGGAAGTCAGAAAAATTTACCAAGAAAAATGGGAATATATCCATGTGGACGAGTATCAAGACACGAACGAGGTGCAATATTTAATGACAAAATTGCTTTCGGAAAATAATAAAAATATTTGTGTCGTCGGAGACGCGGACCAGAACATCTATTCCTGGCGCGGAGCAAATCTAAAAAATATTTTAAATTTTGAAAAAGATTATCCGAACGCAAAAATAATTTTATTGGAACAAAATTACCGCTCCACCAAAAATATTCTGGAAGCAGCCAATGAAATAATCAAAAAAAACGTATACAGGCCTGATAAAAACTTATTTACCGACAACGTAGAGGGTGAAAAAATAGGATTATATGAGGCGCTTGACGAAAACGACGAAGCGGACTACGTCGCGACAAAAATTTTAGAAATTATTGATGGAGATGGCTTCGTCTCTTCCAATTTTTTGTCCCTGCGCCCTTCTTTGGGCGCTTCGGGCTCAAAGTGGGACCCTCGGGAACAAAAAATTGGAAAAAACTACGCCGGCGAAGGGGAAAACACTCTCGAGCGAACCCTTGGGAGGAGCGACGGCGACGGACAGAGAAAATTTTCAGCAGAAAATTTTCGTGGTGAGTCCGAGAATGTTTTCCCCGAAGTCGCCGTTCTTTATCGCGCAAATTTTCAATCGCGCGCGTTGGAGGAAGCGATGCTTCGTTACAATATTCCATATCAGGTCCTCGGGGTTAAATTTTTTGAACGAAAAGAAATAAAAGACACCTTGGCCTATTTGCGGGCTGCCCTAAATCCAGACAGCTTGTCAGACATAAAAAGAATTATCAATTTCCCAACCCGTGGCATCGGCAAAGTCACCTTGGCAAAAATTTTTACCGGGAAAAAGGAAGAGTTGCCGATAAAGGTGAGAATAAAAGTCGATAATTTTTATCAAACCCTGGAAGAAATAAAAGAAAAAATTCAAAAAACAAAAGCCAGTGACACGATAAAATTTGTGGTCAAAAAATCAGGGATAGAACAGGAACTCAGTAATGGGGGAGAAGAAGACATGGAAAGACTGGAAAACATAAAGGAATTAGCAACCCTGGCCATTAAATACGACAGCCTAGAAGGTGGTGTCGGAATAGAAAAACTTCTGGAAGATGCTTCGCTCGCCTCGGACCAAGATTCATTAATGATTACTGAAGAAAAACAAAAAAAAGAAGTCAGTGCCATAAAGCTGATGACCGTGCACGCGTCAAAAGGCCTTGAATTTAAATATGTTTTCGTCACCGGAATGGAAGACGGGCTTTTCCCGCACGAAAGGCAAAACGAAGGACAGACAGGAGAAGACAGAGAGGAAGAAAGACGACTTTTCTATGTAGCCCTCACTCGAGCAAAAGAAAAATTATTTTTATCCTTCGCGAACTTCCGCACCATTTTCGGCTCGCGCCAAATAAACGCACCGTCTGAATTTATTTCCGATATTCCAGCTGATTTGCTAGAAAAAGAGGGGGAAAGTAGTGGAATAAAAACAATTTATTTATAAACATATCTACGCCATGGCGTAGATGCAAAAACATGAAAACAAAAAAATCACCAGGGCTTAAAAATAAAACTGTTTTCGTCCGAGCCAAAAAGGCTTTAGGGCAAAATTTTTTAAAGTCAGAAATTGCTTTGAAAAAAATAATAGAGGCGGGAAACATCAGGCCAGACGATGTAATTTTAGAAATTGGGCCCGGAAAAGGCGTATTAACAAAAAAACTTTTGGAAAAATCCGGACTGGTCATCGCCGTGGAAAAGGACCGCGAACTTTTTGAATTTTTAGGAGAAAAATTTGCAAAAGAAATTGCTGAAAAAAAATTAATACTAGTAAACGAAGACATTTTAAACTTTAATCTAAAGCAAGATATTGCTTTGCAAAACATTGCGCAGCGCGACGGCGCGAGCATAGCAATTCGCCAGCAGGCGAATATGCGTGTTGAGCAAAATAATATCTTGCGCTCTTACAAAATCATAGCCAACATCCCCTACAACATTACCGGCGCAATTTTGAAAAAATTTTTGACGGGAAAAAACCAACCCGCGTCCATGGTGCTCATGGTCCAGCATGAAGTGGCAAAAAGAATAATCGCGCGCAACCCGCGCCATGGCGGGGCAGGTGGGAAGGAAAGCATTCTTTCTATTTCTGTTAAGGCCTACGGAGAGCCAAAATTAATTATGAAAGTGCCGGCTCGTTATTTTTCTCCAGCCCCGAAGGTGGACTCAGCGGTAATTGCCATAAACAATATTTCCCGTAAAACTTTTATAGAAAATAATATTAATGAAGAAAAATTTTGGGAAATTGTAAAAGCAGGTTTCGCCCATAAAAGAAAAAAACTTAATGGAAACCTGCGCTCGCTGTTTGGAAACAATTCTTTGAAAATTTTAACTAGCGCTGGAATAAAAGAAAACGCTCGAGCAGAAGATGTTTCCTTAAAAGAGTGGCTGACAATTATGACGGAGAAAGAGAAGACCCCACTGTGGGAATAATCTGACCTTCCGCGGGTATTATGCCGCATCCCGTCCCTATGGTTACTGTACATGCCACATTGGCTGCAGGATTATAAAAACCAAGCACCGCAACTCCCTCCAGCGGTAAATTAAAATTCAAAAATGCCTGGGTCCCCGTCGCATAATTCAACTTTATATTAGAAATTCCTGTGGGGGCACTTGGCAATGTAACAAAAAGTTGGACCACCGCCGGTGGTTCACCTGTGCAAGTACAATCGGGGAATACACCAACGAATCCCCCGAACGGTAATTGTGATGCCGCCTGAGCTTTGTTTGTAGAAAAAGTTTTACTGAAAAAAGAAAAAACTTTATCAAAAAAAACTAATGCGGACAATTTAGAAATTTTCCCTGAAGCCGTCTTATTATAAATTTCTCTTTGAGCATCAAAAAATTGTTGGGTTGCATTAGGGTTTTCTGCAACACTGTTTCTTATACTTTCTTCAATAAGCAATATTGTACTCAGCGTTTCGCCTCTTTTAACAAGATCGCTTTTTACTGAGGCAATGTAATTTTCTAGGTTTTGCTGGGGATCTTTTAAGGATTCCGGCATCTTACTACCGACAGCCACTTTTGTACCCGGGATAACGACAGGATTTGTTGATGAAACAGAGGCAGGGGAAAGACCAGCGCTATTTTCTGCTGTTTCACTGCCATTGCACTTTTTTCCGGTCGTTGGGCTATATGTCGTGGTTTGAGTACACCCTTCCGGAAAGTCACTAGCAACAGTAAAGCTCACTAGAATTGTTCGAGTTAGAGGACCAACCACCCCGTCTGCCACTAAATTGTGGCTTAATTGCCACGAAAGAACGGCCACCTTGGTCAATGGACCAAAATAACCGTCCGGGCTTGTTCCAACGATTTTTTGAAGACATTTTACCTGCTCTCCGACGGAGCCCACTCTCAAGGTAGAAAGAATGGGGCAATTAGCTGCTTCTGGAACAGCTGAAAAGGCGACTGTGGCAAAAATTCCTTGCGCAAAAAAGGGAAAAATAAAAAAAATAAATAAAAATAAATAAGATTTATTCATTAAAAAAAATTATAGCACAAACAGGAACTTATGCACAGGCATTTTGCTTTCTTTACAAAACAAAAAAGCTTATAATTAAAGCATAATTAAAAATATTTGGTTAAAATACAAGAAAGTATTTTTGATCACCTTTGCGGTGCTATTTCTTGTCGTGCTTTTTTTAGCAAAGAAGACAACTCTATTCGAAAAGACCGTGGCTCTAATCCAAAAAACACAAAATGGTTTAGCCTATGACGACACGACAATCAAACAATTGGTGGAAATGGATACTGATGGAGACACTATTCCAGATTGGCAAGAAAAATTGTACGGGCTAGATCCGACCAAAAGAGAAACCGTTCCCGGGGTTCCTGATTCCACGACAATAAACAAATTAAGAACCGAACAAGGACTAATTTCAATAAATGAAAATCAAGATACAGAAAATCTAACCGAAACAGAAAAATTCGCGAGAGAACTTTTTTCAACGGCTGCCTCCGTCGGCCAAAGTGGAACCTTCGACCAAACACTAACAGAACAAATCGGCGTTTCCCTCGCCGATAAAATACAAAACACTCCCCAAAAGAGAGTTTTCGTTCTTTCTGATCTAAAAATAACAGAAAATACTAGCCTTGAAACTTATACAAATTACAGCACCAATGTTATGAGCATTTGGAAACAAAACAACAAACAGGATTACACCGTGACAGAAGTATTGGAAAGATTTGTAAATGATCAAAAAAACATTGACATTACAGCCTTAAGAGACCTGGACCCGATTATTGCAAGCGCGAATAAAGTAATCGAAGCTATGACCGAGATGAGCGTTCCTCGTGCTTTCGCCTATCAACACTTAGACTATTTAAACGGGATAGAAAGAATAGTCGAAAATTTAAGCGACCTACAATTATACGAAGGTGACCCCCTTGTGGCCCTGGGCGGGATGAATCAATATGAAAAAAACCTAGAGCTCTACGTACAAACCGTACAAAATTTAACAAACACTGTAAATCAAAAAATAGCAAAAAAATAATCCTTCACATCAAATAAACTATATATTATAATGAAACAGACTGGCACAAAATAAAAAATGCTGACTAAAAATAAAAAATTAATCTCTGTTCTGTTAATCATTTCTTTTCTTCTTCCGGGGTCTGTGTTTCTATATCCCAAAAATGCAAAAGCGGCGCTCGACGCCAGTATAATGGTCCCGACGGTCGCGCTTTTTTCAGACGCGATAGCGACACCAAATGCAGCAGCAAATGTCTGGCAACAAGTAAAAAGGGTTGCCGAATATGTCCTGATGGCAATCATTCAGCGTATTTTAGACCAGATGACCCAAGACGTCGTCGGCTGGATTAATTCCGGGTTTCACGGTTCGCCACTTTTTCTAGAAAATCCTGATTCCTTCTTTAAGGATATTGCAAAATCTGAGATTAAAACAATGATTGACCAGTTCGGCTATGATTTAAACAGATTTCCTTTCGGCCGAGCCTGGGCCCTAAACACAATCAGTGCCTATAAAAGTAAACTTGAAAGCAACGTGGCATATACCCTGAGCTCCGTCATGGGCCAACAACAAGCGGCTAGTTTTAGAGATGATTTTAATGTCGGTGGATGGAATGGTTTTCTCATTAATACTCAATATCCGCAAAACAATTATCTGGGCTTTCAAATGCTGGCAAACGAAGAACTCGCCAGCCTGGTTCAGGGAACATTCAAAGCTCCAGCAGAAAAAGTAAATACTCTTCTTGATCAGGGAATGGGTTTCCTTTCTCCAGAGAAATGTATGGATGAAGGCACCGAATACAATGACGTTATGGCTAACGCATGGAATCGCCCGACCTTTGACAGATCAACCGTTGAGTGGATTTGTGGTGTCCCAGGTTGTCCCTTGGTGGGACCACGAAACTCAGAGGACCCAGGATATAATGCAATGGCATGCGATGCTTGCCACAGTGGTTACCAACTAGCAATGGACAGCGCTCAAGCAGACTGGGCATCAAAAAATACTTGTAAAAATTTAGTAAACACCACCCCGGGTTCTGTGGTGGCAGATCAAATAATGGGTTCGTTGAGTGCCGGAAAAGATGAGACCATACAGGGCGCGGTTTTGGGGTCTATCCAAGCCAGCATAGCAACCATAATAAATGCTTTATTAAATAAGTTTTTGAGCGATGGGCTAAATTCCTTGTCAGACACGATTAGCGGGACAGAAGAACCGGTAGACAACTGGACCTATGACGGACAATCCCTCGATGGAACCAGTGGCACTGGTGGAGGAGGGGCAGGGGCACTCGATATTCCACAAAATGTTTCCATTACCATGGGGGGAACAAACCCGACTAGCACGACAATTTCCGGAGGAACACCTCCTTATAGCATAAAAGTTACGGACCCAATTACTCCCAACCCAGCGATAGCGACTGCTTCAATTCTCAATAACGACAGCGGTGGATATGATCTTTCTATTACGGGAATTTCCCACGGAGGGACTTCAGTCACAGTCAAAGATTCTTCTCCAAACGCAAAAAAAGTTAAAATAAATATTACGGTTGTTGAAAATGGAGATTTGATGATTATTCCAGCAAGCATCACCACTGGAATTGGTGGCACAGCTATCGCCACAGTATCTGGTGGCACCCCTCCCTATCACATGTCGGCAAGCCCGAGCGCAACTATCGCAATCTCAGACTTTACTGACCCTACCTTAGTTGTTAGCGGTATTAATTTAGGACAAACATCAGCCACGATAACAGACTCTATGGGGGAAACAATTACCCTCAATATCACGATAGAGGCCCCGACAATTCTAGGTACCTGTACCTTAAGCAGCGGAGAAATACTGCAAGATATTTCGGAATCCGATTGTACGGCACAGGAGGGAGTGTGGATCGAGAATGAATAATGATTAGTGAGTTTTTTATAAAATGAAAAAATTTTTACCTTATATTTTAATAATTGTTTTTGTTTTGATCGGACTTTTTAGCCCGACAACAAAAATTTACGCGCAGACGGAAGCACCCGGGGTTTGTACTATCCCTCCATTTGTAACCCCTGATGCCTGTACTCAAGCAGGCGGGGTCTGGCAACCATTTATAACTTGCGAATTGCCGGACGGTACGGAGATACAAACCACCACAGCAGATTGTGCTGCCCAGAATGGAAGTCAAATTTATCAGTCGACCACTGAGTCAAGATCAGATTTTGAAAAAGAAATAAGCAAGAATAAATGTTCCACGAACCCCTTTTCCAGTGGTACCTTTTGGCCCGGATGTTTTATCCAAGCCTCGTACGCTATTTTTTATGCAATTCCCACCTTTTTGTTGTGGTTCTCCGCTTATTTTTTTAATGTTTTAATAAAAATCACCCTGTATAGCAAGCTGTTTGCTGGCTCTACTTTTATCCCTGAAGCCTGGGCAGTGGTGCGAGATCTTTCTAATATTTTCTTTATCCTTATTCTTCTTTACATTGCTATCAAAATAATTCTGGACATCGGGGGGGCAGAAGCAAAAAAAATGATAGCGAGGGTTGTTGTTGTCGCTTTGCTTATAAATTTTTCTATGTTTTTTACAGAAGTGATTATTGATTCATCAAATATGTTGGCATTGATTTTTTATAATAAAATAGATGTTCAGGCACGCAACCCAAACGGCACACCAAGACCATACGACGATGTAATCGGGGACAAAGACATAGCAGGGGGGATGGTTCAATCCTTTGACCCCACCAGACTATTAACCCAAGAGTTCTTTGAAAAGGCCAAGGTGCAACAAGTGCCAGGCCTCCCGCCGACTAAAAGCAAACAGGTACCTCCCGGAATATTAATCGGGGTTACTATTCTTGCTGGAACAGTCATGCTCTTTGCTGCTTATTGCCTCCTGTGGGCAGGTGTGGCTTTTTTGGTTCGAATGATTGAATTGTTTATCCTGATTATTTTTTCTCCTTTTGCTTTTATGTCGTCAACTGTTCCGAAACTAGCAAATATTGAATACTTGGGATGGGAACCCTGGTTTAAACGCTTACTTAAGACGGCCTTTATGGCGCCGATTTTTATGTTCTTTTTGTATTTTATATTTATGTTAATTGGAAAAAAGATATTCGACGGTTTTGTTTCGCCTACAAACACAAGCATGATAGCAACGATCTTACTGCTTGTTATCCCTGCTGCTATTGTTCTAACTCTTCTTTTAAAGGCGACCGAGTTTGCCAAAAAGGGTTCAGGAAAATTGGGGGAAGTATTAATGACTGGAGCAAAAATGGTAGGTGGAGTTGCCTTGGGTGCTGCGACGGGCGGAGCTGCTCTTCTGGCCACCAAGACGATTGGAGCAACAGCGGCTGAACAATTAGCAAGCAAGGGGGAGGTCTGGAGGGAACAAGCCAACAAGGGTGGCTTCGGAGGGCTTGTGGCAAGAATGAAACTAAAGACAACAGACCTTGGCTCCAAGGCTTCGTTTGATCTAGGAAAAGCTCCGGGTGTGGGGTCTCTAACCAAGAGAGCCGGATTAGACTTATCATCTGCCAAAATATTGGGCTTAGGTCCCAAGGAGGGCGGATTCAGGGGAGCAGGAGAAAGACATGCAAAAGTTCTTGAAGAAGAATCAAAACTATATAAAACAAAAATGACAGATACGCAAACAGAAGCTTGGTCAAAACGAGAACAAGACAAATACGACGTGAAAAAGGAAGAAGCAAAAAATGCAGTAGGTGGCAAATCACTCGATATCGATCCAGCAAAAGCAAAAGCTTTTGAGGAAGACTATGTAAGAAAAAATGGCCCAAGACCAGATTGGTATAAAACGGCGGAGGGCTTAAACAACCACCGAATGAACGAATTCATAAGTAATTTTGGAAAAACGGGGCTAACAGGGGCCGTGGCTTTTGAAATTGTAAAAAAACGAGATAAATTGGTAGACGATAAGGGAGATCCATTGCTCAACAAAAAACACTATCAAAATTCAAAAGAATATCTGGCTTGGAAGAAAGAAAGAGATGAGGCCGAAAAACAGGCCATGAAAAAAGAGGGTGACTACTTTAAAAAACCGAGATTTGATGAAATATATAAAGCAGAACATCCGGAACCAACAGCCAAAAGCATCAACGATGGGAGGGTTCAGAACACTAAGCTGGTTGTTGGTGGTACGGCAGCGGCTGTTGCCGGTTTGATGACCGGTGGTGTGGCGGCAGGTGCTATGGGTGCAGGCGCAGGAGCAATGGGGGGCGGGGCGGCAGGTGTATACAAAGCAACCCCTGTCGGGAGTGAAAAAGCCGGTGAAGCTATCTTTTCTAAAAAGACTGACAAAGAATTCGCTCAAATGAGCAGAATAACAGACATCATGGAACAAAACAAAAAGACCCTAGAAGGGCTCCATGACTTATTAGAAACAGCGGTCAAGAATGGAAAAATAAGCGGCAGTAAAGAAAATGGTTTTGCCACAACGGACGGCCTTGAAAAAGAACTAATTGAGCTACAAAACATCGCAAGGAGAGAAGAACTTAGACTTCGACGTATTGAGCAACAGGGTAGGATTGACGAGAATGGTGAATATGATGAAGAAACAAAAAACAAAATGAGGGCTGTTGAAGTTACCATTGGAAAAAATAATTTTGAAATATTTAAGTTAAACGAATTAAGGGCAGCAGTGGCGAAAGAAAAGCAACTGAGAATAGAAAATCATAGACTTAATAAAGACAAATCATCTCTTGAAGAAAAGAGAGAGAAAGCAGCCACGGATGGAAAACCAAAAACAGAAAAAGAAAAGAGGGAGCGCGCGTCGGGGGCGGGGGCGCGTTCACCAAAAACGGAAGAAAAACCTCAGGGCGCGCCAGCAACACACCCAACGGTAAGTAGCCCACCAAGCGGTAAATACGGAGGACCTGTTAATCCTTAAAAATTATTAACCTAAAAAAATATTATGGAAATAACATTAGAAGAAATACAAAAAAAATTTGAAACTTTGCCGGAAGATTTGAAATGGGCGATTATGGCAGCCAAGGTAGATGATAATATTATTGAGATAGGTCAAACAGAGGGGCTAAACGTGGAACAAATGGGGCAACTTTCCCTAGAAACACACATGGTAATGTTTGGTTTTACTCACCCGGATAAGTTTAAAGAATCCGTTAAAAACAGCATGAAGCTGGGTGACGAAAAGACTCAAGCTGTGGTCAACGCTGTTAATGAAAAAATATTAAAAGAAATTAGGGTAAAAATAATGGCGATGTATAATCCTGCGCCCGAAACTAAAAACATACAAGCAGAAGAAGAAAAAAATACAGAGATATTAAACTCGGCTGGCATTGAAGTTCTTCCAACGAAGAATACTCCGACAAACGATATTGGTGAAAAAAAACTTAAAGAAGATGTGCACACCATCTTGGCTCAAAAATTATCTTCCTCCGTTCAAAGTGGGGTGGCGAGGACAGAACATACTTTAGAAAATATCACAAAGGGTTCTGGTCCTGGGGTGAATTCTCCCACGACACCCCCGGTCCCCCTTTCCCCTTCAAGCATTATGGGAAATATAAAACCCGCATCCACGGACACAAGCAAACTTTCTCCCTCTTATTCGATAGGGGAGGACCCATACAGAATAAAACCTGAATAAAAAATTATGCAATTCCGAGTTCCACAATTTTTAGAGATAGAAGATAAAATTTTTGGCCCTTTTACTTTTAGGGAGTTTATTTACTTAGTCGGTGGCGGAGGTTTATGTTTTACTCTTTATAAATTGTTGGGCCTTTTCTGGGGAGCAATCCCGATTTTGGTTATGGCGGGATTTTCCTTGTTGCTTACTTTTTATCGACCAAATAATAAACCCTTTGTGAACATGCTTGAATACGGATTCAAATATTTTACCCAAAACAAACTTTATATTTGGAAAAAACAAAAAAACCAAAAAAATAAGCCCGATCAAGCACAAGTTTTAGATGAAAATAAAACAATAATGGTCCCAACAAAATTAAGTGGAAGCAAGTTGAGAGACCTGGCCTGGAGTTTAAACGTATTAGATTTAAGCAAACAAAAAGAGGATACCCAATAAATATTATGGCCTTAAAAGCAAAAGCAACCCAAGAATTTATCCCGATTAAAGAAGTACGCGACGGAATCGTCGTGTTGAAAAACGACGATCTCCGGGCTATTGTTCTCGCCAACTCAATCAATCTTTCTTTAAAATCATCCGACGAGCAAAGGGCGACCATAATGCAATTTCAAAATTTTCTTAATACTCTGGATTTTTCCGTACAAATATCGATTCAGTCTAGGCGCTTAGATATTCGCCCGTATCTGCTTCTTTTGGAAAATCGCATGAAAGTACAAAATGAACCGCTTTTAAAACTACAAACCAGAGAATATATAGAATTCATTAAAAATTTTACCGATTCGGTTAGCATCATGACAAAAAGCTTTTTTGTGGTCGTGCCTTACACACATACTGTGTTAAAATCAGACACCGGAATATTGAATAAAATATTCTCAAAAAAAAATAAGGAAGAGGTCCGAGCGGCAAGACAAGTCGCTTTTGAAGAAAAAAGATCCCAGCTCGAAGAAAGAGTGGCTGTTATTCAACAAGGACTTGGACGTTGTGGCATAAATTCAGCCCAACTAGGCACCGAGGAAGTGGTGGAAATATTTTATAAAGTTTTCAATCCGGGAGAACTGGAAGGAAAAATCAAATTGGAATAAACTACGGGCTTAATATCACAAAAATTATATGGATTTTTTAAAAAAATTATTCGGTAATAAAAAAATAGGTATAAAGATAGAACCGCAGGCTTCTGTTTTGGCAGTTTTGCCGGAAGAAATTTACGAATCTGCCAATCTGGAGCTCCAAGACGTCATCGCCCCGTCCGCCCTAAAAATAGAGTCAAAATCAATAAATCTCGGAAATAAAATCGCTCGTACTTTTTTTATAATCTCTTATCCGAGATATTTGACCGACAATTGGTTCTCGCCAATCATTAATTTAGATAAGGTTTTCGACATTTCTATTTTTATTCATCCGATAGACACCTCCTTGGTTTTAAGACAATTTCAGAAAAAAACTGCCGAGGTGCAAAGCCAAATAAACGTAAGGGCGGCAAGGGGAATGGTCCGTGACCCAATGCTCGACACCGCGTATGAAGACTTAGAAACCTTGCGCAATAATCTAATCCAGGCCCAGGAAAAAATGTTCGACGTGGGCGTCTATATTACGATTTATGCCGACAACGAGATGGAACTCTTTAAAATAGAAAATGAAATAAAATCAATGCTTGAATCAAAGCTTATTTATATCAAACCGGCCCTCTTCCAACAAGAAGAAGGATTCAAAAGTGTTATTCCGATTGAAACTGACTTGTTAAATATTCATCAAAAATTAAACTCGGAGCCGCTTTCTAGTGTTTTCCCTTTTATTTCCTCCGACCTAACTTCTGACAAAGGAATTCTCTATGGAATAAACAGGCATAACTCGTCCCTCGTTATCTTCGACCGATTCAGTTTAGAGAATTATAATTCTGTGACTTTCGCCAAATCCGGCTCCGGAAAATCTTATGCAACCAAGCTAGAAATTCTAAGGTCGTTGATGTTTGACACTGACGTTATCGTGATAGACCCGGAAAGAGAATATGAATTTTTGTCCGAGGCTGTTGGTGGGCGATATTTTAATATTTCGCTTTCCTCCGACCACCATATCAACCCATTCGACTTACCAATTCCCCGCGAGGATGAAACAGCAGAAGATGTTTTGCGTTCAAATATCATCAACCTTGTTGGACTTTTTCGTTTGATGTTGGGTGGTCTTACCCCTGAAGAAGATTCAATGGTAGACCGAGCTATTTCAGAAACCTATGCAATAAAAGATATTACCCCTGAATCAGATTTTTCAAACATTGAGCCTCCTCTTCTTACAGATTTTGAAATGGTGCTTTCAGGCATGGAAGGTAGCAACTCTGTGGTGGCCAGACTGGTAAAATACACGAAAGGTTCGTGGGCAACTTTCTTAAACAGGCCGTCCAATGTGGATATCAACAAAAAATTCGTGGTGTTCTCCGTTCGAGATATGGAAGACGAATTAAAACCCGTCGCTATGTATATCGTGATGCATTATATTTGGAACACCATACGAAAAAACTTGAAAAAACGTCTGCTGGTGGTAGATGAAGCCTGGTGGATGATGAAATCCGAAGATACGGCTTCTTTCCTTTATTCCATCGCCAAAAGGGGCAGAAAATATTATCTGGGCCTTTCTACTATTACTCAGGATGCAGCTGATTTTATGAAGTCTCCATACGGAGTGCCGATAATCACCAACTCCTCCATTCAACTTCTTTTAAAACAATCCCCGACAACTATCGACATATTGCAAAAAACCTTTAATTTAACCGATGAAGAAAAATATTTACTCTTGGAGTCCGGCCTGGGGGAGGGAATCTTTTTTGCGGGGCTAAAGCACGTCGCGATAAAAATAGTTTCCTCCTACACCGAAGACCAAATAATCACTTCTGATCCTTCTCAAATATTATCAAACAAAAAAGCCAAAGAAGAACAGGAGGCGGAAGAAATAACTGGAAGATAGCCAGCAAATGCGTAAATTAGGTGTTAAATATTAGAAAATGATATAATTAAGTTATGTTGAAGGGTCTTTTAAAATTATTATCTATATTTTTATTTATGGCCGGGGGCCTCTTGTTTGCGTTTCCCCTTATAACGAACGCAGTTTCGCCGTCTGCGGAAAGTATCCATGTGAGCGTTGTTCCACAAAACCCAAATCCGGGAGAAAATACAAGCATTACTTTAAGTAGCTATTCAGCAAAACTAGATAGCATTTTAATTTCTTGGTCTGTCAATGGAAAGAATGTTCTGTCCGGAATAGGGAAAAAATCCTTATCCTTAAGTGCTCCGACCAGTGGAGGAGAGGCGCGAGTCGTGGCCACTGTCGCCTTGCCCAACAATACAGTAGAAAAAATAATAATAGTAAAGCCAAGCATTGCAACCCTTCTTTGGCAGGCAAATGCCTCTTATGTTCCCCCTTTTTATAAAGGAAAAGCATTGCCGGGTCCGGGCAGCGGAATCAAGGTGGTTTTTATGCCGGAAATAAACTCCGGCTCTCAACTCATAAACCCCAAAACGATGACATACTCCTGGAAAAAAGATTATACAAACAACCCAGATAGTTCTGGATATGGCAAAAACTTTTTTGTTTACACGAGTGATTATTTAGACGATTCAAATAATATCAGTGTGAAAGCCTCAACCGTTGACCAAAAATACGAAACGGGGGCAGCAGTGGATATAATAACTTTTGCTCCCAAACTTGTCTTTTATAAACACGACTTAACCAGGGGCACCCTTTGGGAAAAAGCACTTTTGGATGGACATAAAATAATAAGCGACGAAATTATAGAAGCGGTCCCATATTTTATCTCTTCACAAAACATAAAAAATCCAATTCTTGCGTGGGATTGGTCCATCAACGGCAGTCCGATAGACACAAACAGTCTTGATAAAAATTTAATGCCAGTAAAAGTACAATCTGGGGTTTCCGGAACATCAAAAATAAAATTAGAAATCAATAATATTTATAAAATTTTTGAAACAGCCAGCAAAGAACTTAGCGTAGAATTTTAAAATGAAAAAACTTTTACCTTATATTTTAATACTCTTCGTGCTAGGCGGGTTTTTGGGCCCCGCGACTCAGGTCACTGCCCTCATAGGACCGCCCCTTCCACCAACAACTAATACTGAGTATCAACTTTTGGCTCCACTGCCATGTACCCCGGGCACCGAGGGGTGCGTTAACGGTGAACTTAAAACCTTTGACCCGACGCAAGCAAGCAATTTGGGAAAATATTTAAATATCATGATAAGTTTATTTATCGGCATATGCGCTGTCCTGGCTGTAATAATGATAGTGGTGGGCGGAATTGAATACATGGCAAGTGAATTACCGGGAAACAAGGGACATGGAAAAGAAAGAATCACACATGCAATTTTCGGTCTTCTTCTGGCCCTCGGTGCTTGGTTGATTCTCAATACAATCAACCCTGATTTATTAAAAACCGACTTATCCAGTTTAAAAAATGTAACAATAATAAATGATTTTGTGCTTTCTGGGGCACAAAGCCTTGATGGAAAGACTGGGGCTAAAATTAATTTCAAGGCCGATGCTTGTCCGGCGGCAACTGCCGCACAAGCAGCAACTGGAGTAGATAGGGCACTTATTTTGTCCATCTTTGCCCAAGAATCAAGTGGGGGGGTAAATGTTGGAGGATGTTCTTCTGATGGATCTCCTAATGCACAAGGGAAAACTGCAAATATGTACCCGGCAGATGTTGCAAACCTTCAAACAATCTTGGCCGGATTAGGAAAAAGTCCTCCGGTTAACGTATCATGCGCTGGAACTGGCGGTCACGGGGGTGCGATGGGGGGTATGCAAATTCTTCCTAGTACATGGCTCGCAAGCGGCGGTACTGGAAAAAATCCATGGAACACCGGAGACGCAATGACCGTGGCGGCTACATATATAAGTGACTCTTCGAGCCCCTATCAAGCTGCTTGCAAATATTTTGGTAAGTGTAGTTTCGGGGGAATTGATTATGCGCAACAGGTTGTAGATAGAATGGCTAGCATAAACGCCCAGATTGCCAGCGAAGGATGTCAATAAATAAAGTCAAAATTTTATGTCAAAAAGAAATTTAATACTTTTAATAATAATTTTAATCACAATAACTCTCATAGTTCTGGGAACTTTATATTTTCGCCAACCAACAACGGACACGCCCCAGGGAGGAATAAATTTCGGCTCTCTTTTTAGCCCATTTGGCCCAAGTAAACCAGCCACCCCAGCGACCGGCACCCCCCCGACTGACATATCAGGATATCAACCAGAGCCGACAAATGAAACGACAGAAAACAACCAATTAAAAAAGGTCTCAAGCATGCCGGTGGCGGGATATGTAGTATTCAACAAAGAACGACTAATAGACATGCCAATCCCCACAGAAACTCCTTCTGTAAATTATAATTTTGGTAACACTACTCTCAGAGAGGGAAACACGGGGGATGCGATAAGCGAACTTCAAAAATTTTTGAACGCTACCCTCGGCCTGAGTATAGAAATTAATGGAATCTTCGACAGCAATTTAACTACCGCAGTTAAATCATGGCAAAAAGATCACGGCCTAGCTTCAGATGGGGTGGTTGGAACAAAAACAAAAACAGCGATGTATTCCTCGGTTGGGCAAGTAATTAATCCGACCCCACCACCGACCGAGCTTGTCCCGGCCCTAAGATATGTAGATAGAGCTTCAGGAAACATTTATGAAACATTTGTAGATAAAATACAGGAAACAAAATTCACCACAACAATAATACCAAAAGTCTATGAGGCAATCTTCGGGAATAAGGGAGAATCCGTGATTATGAGATATCTAAAAACAGACGGAAAAACGATAGAGTCCTTCGTTGGAAATTTGCCAAAAGAATTGTTGGCAGGGGACACAACGGACGGAAATGAAATAAAGGGAACCTTTTTACCGGAGGATGTAAAAGATTTAAGCCTAGCCCCTGATACAAAGAGCGTGTTTTACTTATTCAATAGCGGAGACAATATAGTCGGCACCACCTTAAACCTATTAACCAATAAAAAAACACAAATCTTCGATTCTCCATTTACCGAATGGCTTTCCTCCTGGCCAAATAGCAAAACTATCACCCTCACCACCAAGCCATCTTTCTCGGTTCCAGGCTATATGTACACAAAAGACCTAAACAGCCAAAGGTTTAGTCAAGTTATGGGTAAAATAAATGGACTCACCACCCTCATGAGTCCTGACGGCAAAATGATACTTTATGGAAATAATACTCTTGCCTTGAATCTTTTCCACACAGACACAAAAACAGTCGAGCCGTTTGGGGTAAAAACCCTTCCAGAAAAATGTGTCTGGAACAAAACTAGCACGACCCTTTATTGTGCGGTCCCCGGGGGTGCTGGTGGAAGCACATACCCTGATGTCTGGTACCAGGGAGAAGTTTCTTTTTCCGACCAACTTTGGAAAATCGATATTGTAACGGGAAATGCAACTCAAATAATAGACCCCACCACAACGACCGGGGGAGAGGAAATTGATGGCATAAAACTTGGAACAGACGAAACAGAAAATTACTTATTTTTTGTAAACAAAAAAGATTCTTTCCTCTGGGAACTTAAAATTAAATAGATCCGGTGTATTTGATTACTACCCGGCGGTCTCGTCCCATCCCCGTGGACTCTGTTTTTAGATCGTTCGCGTCAGACAAAAATTCATGAATGATTCTTCGTTCGAACGCCGACATTGGATCTATTTCTATGTTTGATTTGAAATATCGAGCCCTTTCGGACATCATGTGTGCAATCGCGCGGACGTTCTCCACTCGTTTTTTTTGAAAACCATTGATATCCACGAGGATTCCCAGCCCTTGCTCTAGGCTTCCATTTTTCTCTCTCGGGGTTTTGGCTTCGACTATTCTATGTACGAGATGGTTTAACGCCTGCAACCCTTCTCCCTCGCGCGAAATAAAAAAATGTGGTTCGCTAACTTCCGCAGAAATCCAGATGCTTCTAGGCCCTTCCTCAAGAATGGAAATCGTGTTTAACTTTACCGTAGTCTTTTCAATTAGCTCTTTTATTAAATTTTGAATTTCGTCTTTTTTCATATTGTCCGCCCCTCGCGGGAAATTATTTAACTACTGTTTTAAATGTTTTCTCTCTTTTTACATAAATTTGCTGAGCGACCATAAATAAATTGCTTGCTGTCCAATAAAGAGCGACCGCACCCGAAATACTATAAGCGATAAAAGCAACCACAAAAGGAAAAATATATTTCATTTGCATGCTCATGCTTTTAGAAAAACTTTCTGTTAAAGAAGGGGCGTTCCCACTGACAACGGGGGTGACAACAGGCTTAGGCATAGAAACTGCCTGCAAATATTGTGATATTCCGGCCAAAATGGCTAACACTAAACTTTTTCCGCCCACGTTAATAAGGCCCAAAAACATCATATTTTCTTGCGCTGGAAGATGAACAAAAGAATAAAGAAGACTACTGTCAAATTTTATGCCTTTGGAAAAAACATAGTATAAAGCAAAAATAACGGGAATCTGGACCAAAACCAAAAGACAACCGGAAAAGGGGTTAACTTTGTGTTTTTTATAAAGATCGAAGGTTTGCTTGGCCTGCTCTTCTTTAGAGGCTCCACTGGTTTTTATTTTGTTGAGCTCCGGCGTTAAAATATTCATTTCTGCCTGACTTTCAATAGATTTTTGAGAAAGGGGGAAAAGAATTAATTTAACTATAATAGTCAAAATAATAACGGCAATTCCGACGTCTCCCCCTGGGATAATCGACACCAGGAGCGCCAGGGCGTTTAATAGTGGTTGATATAAGACCGCATTCCAAATACTTGAAATCATTTCCTAATCTTACTCCGAAGTAAAATTTTTAGCAAAATTTACTACAAAGCAAATATTAAAATAAAATTATTTAATCTAACGGATCTATGTGGTTTTTTTGCCAGGGGTGACAACGCAAAATACGCCGGCCCCCTAAATATGCTCCTCGAAAGACGCCATATTTTTCCAGAGCTTGTTTCGTATATTCGGAACAAGTAGGGAAAAAAACGCAGCTTGGTTTTATAAAAATTGAAATATACTTTTGGTAAAAATCAACTAATTTTATGAAGAATCGTTTTAATTTCATTTTTGAGTATTTGAATATTACTTTCCGATTTTTTAAAAACAAAAGCTCCCGATAGGCCCCGGGGGAGGATGTTTGTCTGTTTTTCAAATGCTAAATAACCACTCCTTCTTAATGAATTTCTCTCCACTGCAAGCTTTGCTACGCTTTTAGGCGCGATAAAGGAAATCTGTGGATCTTTTTTGTTTTGATTTAAAACAAACTTAAAAGATAAAGTGGGTGAATTAATAAAATTGCCCTCTTTAAAAATCTTTTCTATTGTTTTTTTGTTTGCCCTGCTTTTTTTGGGGAGCATTTTTCTGTCGGCAAAAAACTAAACGGTTAGCTTTTTTCGTCCCTTTTGGCGTCTTCTCAAGATAACCTTTTTCCCGTTTTTTCTCTTGGATCTTACTAAAAATCCGTGGGTTTTTGCTCTCTTTCTTTTTTTGGGTTGGTATGTTTGTGACATATGCTAAAGTCTACAACATCTTTAAACATAAATCAAATATATTATTTTTTTGAAAAAGTTTTACACAGATTATCAACATAGTTAATAAGTTTTTAGAGGTGTCATCTAATTCATAAATAGTATAATATGGGACTATGAATATAAAACAGTTGTGGAAAAATTGTTTGGTGGAGATTGAATCAGGTATATCAAAGGCTAATTTCAGCACTTGGTTCAAAAACACCTCTATCGTGAAGGAAGAAACGGGAATCGTCTATATTGGAGTACCAAACGAATTTGTCCGTGATTGGCTTATAAACAAATACCACAGACTTATTACTAAAACCATTGCAGACGCATATGAAAACATGCGCGCGGTTGAATATATAATAGTTAAAACAGAAAACACCAAACAAGAACCGGCTCCGGTGGATGAAAGCATTGAAAAAGAACTCCCTTTAAAAGATTTATACATAAGTCCGGAAGACAACCTAAATCCGCGCTACCGTTTTGACTCTTTTATCGTTGGAACTTTTAACGAACTTGCGTATGCAGCAGCACAAGCAATAATAGAGTCTCCGGGAACAAAATATAATCCATTTTTTGTTTATGGTGGCACGGGCCTTGGCAAAACACACCTACTACAAGCGATTGGAAACTCAATAAAAGAGAAATACCCAAACAAAAAAGTACACTATATTACTTTAGAAAAATTTGCAACAGATTTTGTAAACTCGCTTCAGGGCAATAAAGCGAACTCTTTTAAGGAAAAATATAGAAAATATGACCTTTTGATCATTGATGATATCCAATTTATAGGAAAGATGGAAAAAATTCAAGAAGAACTTTTCCACACCTTCAACACTTTTCATGAAAACAACAAACAAATCGTCTTTTCTTCGGACAAACACCCAAACTATATTCCGGAACTTGCCGACCGCCTGAAGTCTCGTTTTGCCGCAGGGATGATCGTGGACGTTTCCGAACCAGAGTATGAGTCCCGCTTGGCTATTTTAAAAATAAAACTGCGAGAATTAAACGTCGACCTTGAAGAAGAATTAATAGAATATGTGGCTGGCGCAGTGCAGGGAAACATCCGAGAACTAGAGGGAAGTTTAAATATCATTATTTGCCAATACCGCTTAAAAAACAAGCCTCTTTCCTTGGTGGAAGTAAAAAATTTGCTTAAAAACAACATGCGCCCAAAGAAGAACATGGCCATAAAAGACGTAGTTAAAATCGTCTCTGAATATTACAAATTAGAGGAAGCCTCTGTTTATGAAAAAACTCGAAAAAAAGAAATTGTTAAGGCAAGACAGGTGGTGATGTATTTACTTCGAGAAGACTTTAATGTTTCCTATCCTCTTATCGGGCAAAAACTTGGAGGGAAAGACCACACGACAGTAATTCATTCTTGTTTAAAAATAAAAACCGACATTAAGAACGACCCACAACTCCTACAAGAGTTGGAACAAATAAGAATTATGTTTAAATAATTGTTCGTAAGCGGGGGAAAAGAGGAACAAAACTAGAATAAAAAAAGTTAGTTATTGGGTAAAAAAAGAAGTTTTTATTTCATTAAAAATAATATAAGAAATAATATAAGAAATAATCCCCACTTAAAAAATGCAAAAAAAATAATTAAAGCGATTAAATAAGGATAAATTATCTTGTCCACATATTAACACCACTAATATTATTAATAATTTATTTAAAGAAGATATAAACAAACAAATGAAAATAGAATGTTCAATTGAAAAAATTAAAAATGCGGTTTTCCAAGTAGAAAGAATTACCGGCAAAAATTTAACCCTCCCGATATTAAATTCCATTTTGTTAATTGCTTCTAATAAAACACTGAAATTAAGAGCGACAAACTTAAGTCTCGGTATTGAAATAGAAATTCCGGTAAAAATGGAAAAAGAGGGAACTCTGGCTATTTCGGGGTCAATTTTAAATGCTATTTTTTCCAACATTTCACAAAACGAAAACATCTTTCTTGAAGAGCAAAACGAAAATTTATTAATCAAAACTAAAAAAAGCCAGATTAAACTAAAAAGCCAGCCCCATGAAGATTTCCCGACAATTCCAATGGTTGAAGGGTTGAGTTTTGAAATTGAAGCAAAAAAATTAATTGAGGGGATAAAGTCGGTCTATTACAGCGCCTCCGTTTCAGACATTAAACCAGAAATTTCGAGTGTTTTCTTATATACCAAAGAAGACAGTCTTGTTTTTGTTTCCACCGATTCTTTTCGGCTGGCAGAAAAGAAAATAAAAGTAAAAGGAATCGAAGAAATTTCGGGAATAATCATTCCATATAAAAATATAAATGAAATCCTGAGGGTTTTTGGAGAACTGCAGGGCTTTGTTCGGGTGTGTTTTAATAAGAACCAAATTTCCTTTTCTGCTGAGGGACTATATTTAACATCCAGAATAATAGACGGTGTTTTCCCCGACTACCCGCAAATTATTCCCAAAACATCGTCTACCGATGTGGTTGTTTTGAAACAAGACCTATTAAATGCCCTCAAATTATCAAATGTTTTTTCAGATAAATTTAATCAAGTCAATCTTTCAATTAACCCAAAAGAAAAGGTGTTCGAACTTTCTTCTTCGAATAACGACGTTGGTGAAAACAAGACGCAGCTCGATGCTGTTATAAAAGGAGAAAAAATAGAGCTAGGCTTTAATTATAAATATTTTTTAGATTGCTTCCAGTCGATTAACACAGACAGTGTTTCTATTAAACTTTCCGGAAACACTAAACCGATGATTGTTTCTCCCGTTTCCGACCAATCTTTTACTTACTTAATAATGCCGATGAACAGATAACACTTGTCCCGTACTAAATTTTTAATTACATCAAATGACCACTATTAATAAAAACTTAAAATTTTAGTACTGGGATGATAGAAATAAAAGACCTCCTCGGCCGTTTTAATAAAATACTTCTTTCCGAAGAAGGAAAAAAAATTTCTATTGCCGGAGTGGTCTCTGCTATTATTAAAACAAAAGTAAAACCGGAGCAAGTGGAAATTAAAAATAACATTATTTATTTAAAAATCAAACCTATTTATAAAAATGAAATTTTCTTAAAAAAAGAACAAATTTTTTTAGAACTTAAAACTATTTTAGGGGAAAGGGCGCCAGGAAAAATAAGATAGTTATTGTCGTACTCGAAAGGTAGAAGTAGTTTCACTATGGTTATAGGCAGCGTCATACGAAACAATCTTAATTTCATTAATAGTTTGCACGTCTTCAATTTCATTTGGAATAAAATAATAATTCAGAAAAGGACTTTCTCTGGTTTCCAAATAAATACCGTTAATAAAAATGTCTATTTTTTTTAAGGGAGAGGGAGAGGAGCTGGCAATTTTTAAATAGATTTTTTGATCAGGTAGGTATTCAGTGGTTGTGTTTGGTTCAAGAATTGAAACGACTGGTTTTGAATAATTCGTGTGAACATCGTCTACCCCCGTTGGTTTTTCTGCCAGGGTTGTCGTGGAATATTTATATTTGTTTTGGGCCCACCAGTTTTGTACCGGGATTTCCCAGTGGTTGAACTGGGGGTCGTCTGTTGGGTTTGCGGGTGGTGGCCCGGTGATGTCGTTTTTGTTTACCCAATATAAAATGGTATGTACGTTGGTTATTATTTTTTCCTCCAAGGTTTCCTTTGGGGTATTTTCTGTCGCGAGCTTGCCCGAGATTTTATCAATAAAAAAGTTTTCGTTTCCAAGCCACTCTCCACGAAGCGCCGGCTTTACTTGGGTTGGATCAACTTCTAAGTTTGGGGCTTCAAAGCTTTCATTGGGTAAAGTTTTAAGCGCTTCATTCATAAATTTATTCCAGATTGGCCCAGCGACCGCCGATCCGCCTTTTTTCATTGGCTTGTTGTCGTTGTTGCCTGCCCAGACGCCTACCGCGATTGACGGAGTATACCCCACCGTCCAGGCATCTTTATTGCTATTTGTTGTTCCCGTTTTTACGGCTACGTCTTTTCCTGGAATATATAAAACAGAATGAACCCCAAAGGTCGGTTCTCTGGCTGTTTCGTCCGACAGAATATCGGAAATGGTTAGGGCCGTATTTTTTGGCAAAACCTCCTGTGCCTTAGGTTGAAATTCTTCCAAGGTTTTCCCGGCTAGATTTTCAACTTTTAAAATTCCAGTATATGGATTTTTTATACCACTGTCTGCAAAAACGCCGTAAGCAGAGGTCATGTCGAGGAGAGACACTTCGCCACCTCCGATGACAAGAGTAAGTCCATATTGGCCGACATCTCCCAGGGTGCTAATTCCCATATCTTCAGCCGTTTTTAGAGAGTCGGGGAGGCCCGCCAAATAAAAAAGTTTTACAGCAGGAATGTTTATTGATTGAGCTAGAGCATCACGTAGGTTCATTGGCCCACGGTATTTGCCGTCATAATCTTTTGGCATATAGCAGTTGCTCTGGCTATGACCAGGAAGGGCGTTGCCATAAGCGTCACAGGTAGTTTGAAATTCCGTAGGTAGGTCAAAGAGTACTGTCTCTGGGGTAAAGCCCTTATTGAAGGCTGTGGCGTAAATGAATGGCTTAAAAGAAGAACCTGGCTGTCTTGTCGCTGTGGCAATGTTAAAGTTTCCGTCAATTGCTTTGTCAAAATAATCCCGAGAACCAACCATCGTTAATATTTGTCCAGTTTTTGGGTCGATGGCCACTAGTCCGGCATTGCTTCCGTTCCAATCCTTTTCGTTCTTTAGGGCACCCTCTTTTACAATTTGTTCCGCCTTGTCTTGTAGGGCATAATCGAGGGTAGTGGTGACTTTCAAACCACCGTTTTCCATTGTTTCTGTCCCATATTTTTGTTCCAAGTAATCTTTTATAAAAAAAACAAAATGCGGAGCCTTAATGCCCGAAGTTGATTGGGGAACAAAAGTGGTTACTTCCTTTTTTGCATTGTCGTATTCTTCTTTAGTAATAAATTTTAATTCCAACATTCGAGACAGAACCAAGTTTTTTCTCGCCTCTAATTTGTCCAAATTTTTTCCATAAGGAGAAAGAACAGTGGGGGACTGAGGGATAGACGCCAAATATGCGGCCTCCGCCAAGGTGAGGTCAGTCGGTTCTTTGTTGAAATAAGTTTTACTCGCTGCTTCTATCCCATAAACGTTTCCACCATACGGCACTTCATTCAAATAAGCCTCTAAAATTTTTTCTTTTGGCAAGGAGTTGTCTATTTTTATTGCTAAAACCCACTCTTTTATTTTTCTGATATATTTACCGAGACCACTACTCTGGGTTAATAGGGTGTTTTTAACCAACTGTTGAGTAATAGTAGAACCACCACCTCCTATTCCTACATGAAAAAGATTTGAAAGAATTGCTCGGATGATGGAGGTTATACGAATTCCCCCATGGGTGTAAAATTCGGAGTCTTCAATCGCCACGGTCGCATTTTTAATATTTGTCCCCATTTGGGCAAAAGGAATGTCGGTTCTTTTTGTGTCTTGGTGTATGTCGTAGAGTAAAATCTGGCCAGTGCGGTCGTAAATTTGGATAGAGTTTGCCACTTTTCTGTCCTCAAAAGAATGAAAATCCGGTATTCTTAGGGAAGAGAGTAGCATTACAATGATTCCGGAGCCCAAAACAAACAGTCCTGCGCAAAAAAGCACTACGTTTTTCAGCAATTTTTTATTTTTTGTTAATTTTTCTAAAAATCCTCTCATCAGTCGAATTATAGCAGAAAATATGGTATTATTCGAGTTATGAAAGTGATAACAGATGAGAAGAAAATAGAAGAATTTTTGAGTCGGGGGGTGGAGAATGTTTATCCCTCAAAAGAGGTGGTAAAAAGGGCTCTTTCCTCTGGCAAAATACTGACTGTTTACAACGGGATAGACCCCACCGGGCCCACGCTACACATTGGACATGGTTCAACCCTACTCAAGCTAAAAGAATTACAAAATCTAGGGCACAAAATAATTTTACTCATTGGAGACTTTACGGGTAGAATAGGTGACCCGACCGACAAAAGTGCCGCCAGAAAACAACTTTCTGTAAAAGAAATAAAAGAAAACCTAAAATCATACACCGAACAAGCCGGCAAGGTTTTAGATATGAAAAAGATTGAGGTCAAATTTAATAGTAAATGGCTTTCCAGGCTATCTTTTGAAAAAGTAATAGAGCTTGCTTCAGAGTTTACTCTCCAGCAGATGATCGAGAGAGACATGTTTGAGCGAAGGATAAAGGAGGGACAGCCCATCCACCTGCATGAATTTTTTTATCCTCTCATGCAAGGGTATGATTCTGTCGCCATGAATGTAGATATGGAAATAGGCGGGAATGACCAAACTTTTAATATGCTGGTTGGTCGCACGATGATGAAAAATAGAGGAAAAGAAAAATATGTTTTAACAACAAAGCTTCTCGTAGACCCAACCGGTAAAAAAATGGGAAAAAGTGAGGGCAATATGGTTACCCTCAAAGACAGTCCGGAAAACATGTTTGGAAAAATAATGAGCTGGCCAGACTCTCTTGTGCCTTTGGCTTTCGAAATATGTACTCGCGTATCTTTATCTGAAACAAACATAACTAGCCACACTAACCCTCGAGATGAAAAAATGAAACTGGCCTATGAAATAGTTAAAATTTATCACGGAGAGAAAAAAGCCCAAAAGGCAGAGCAAGGTTTTATCAACACATTTCAAAAAAAAGAAATACCGGAAGAGATTGTTGAAATAAGGTGCGTGGCCGGAGAATTAATAAGCGAAGCTCTAGTTAAAAACAAATTTTTAATTTCCAAGAGTGAATGGAGAAGGTTGGTTTCGGAGAGCGCGGTACATGATTTAACGGAAAACAAAAACATTAAAGACCCAAATTTAAAAGTTTCAAAAGAGATAACTCTTAAAATCGGCAAGAAAAGATTCGTAAGAATAATTTTAAAATAAAAACACCCCGACCTGCGTCGGAGTGTTTTTATTTTTAGTGGTATTTACTATCTGGGTCCTCTAAGCCAAAATCCTCTTCTATTCCTCCAGCCGGAGGCATATCAAGGTCGGCATCATCTTCTACACCGAAACCATCTTCCCCAATTACATCTTCATCTTCGTCGGGCATATAAAATTTTTATTTTAAATTTTATTTTTTCCGCGTTTGGCGGAAAGCGACCTGTTAATAATTTCCTACTTTGTAGCAAAATAGAAAACACTTGGCAATAGAAAATGTGGATAACCCGGTAGTAGAGCTTTGCGATATGCGAAGCATGCATCTTGTGATGCCTCGCAAAGTCTCACTACCGGGTAACCCCTAGATGGGCAAAGGCCGTCAGGGCGATGGCGATAGCGTCTAATTCATCATCAGATTTTTTAGATTTATCTATTTCAACGAGTAATTTTACCATTTTTATTATTTGTTCTTTGTTGGCTTTTCCATAACCGGTGGTGGCTATTTTGATCTGAGGGGGAGAGGCTTCAAAGATTTTAAGTCCGGCGCAGGAGGCTTCATAAAGTATTACTCCACGTGCTTCCGCGACGCGCATAACTGTTTTGTGGTTGGTATTTAAAAACAAAGTTTCGATTGAAAGAACTTCCGGTTTGTATTTTTTTATTATTTTTTTTACTTCATTACCAATCAAACTTAATCTTTCTGAAAATTCTAATTTTGCGGATGTTTTAAAGCATTCTGAAAATATCACCTTTTCTTTATTTTTTTCCCTATCTTTTTCCAGTACTGCGACACCCAATCGCTCATACCCCGGGTCTATTCCTAAAATTCTCATAATATTGAGATTTTAACATTATTTTACACTTGTGGATAACCGTTTTGCTTTTTATCGGGAGAGGTGTGATACTTTCAGTGGACCAAAGAGTTGTTCACTCTCAAAGAGTCTAAAGTGTAACTTTCTTAGTTACACAAGACATAAAAACACCTCCTTTCCTTCAGGGTTGGACTTCAACCACCCAGCCCCCATTTGAGCCGCTACTTGCGGCTCTTTTTTTTATTCGGCATTAGTATAGACGTCTTGAACGTCGTCATTTTCTTCCAGTTCTTCCACAAGTTCATCCAATAGTCCCAAATCATGGTCAGAAAGGGGGATAGAATTATTTGGTAGCCAAATAAGCCCCTCTGGACTTTTTTCTTTCCTAAAAGCCCAAGCAGCTGAGCCGATGCCACCTAAAGCAAAGCCGTTTTTTGAAAGAATGTGTTTTATATCCTGCGCTGTTCTGTTTTTGCTGTCAGTTAGGGTTTCAATAATTATTCCTGTTCCACCAGGACCATATGCTTCGTACGTGATTGAATCCATTTGAGTGGACGGCTCACTCGCTTTTTTAATTGCTCGATCAATAACATCCCCAGGCATATTTACTTTTTTTGCTTTTTCAATTGCCGCACGCAATCCGGGAGATTCTTTTCCGCCCGAAAGCTTTGCTTCTACCGAAATAAAACGCACCAGTTTCGAAAAAATCTTACTTTTTTTCGAATCAGTAATAGCTTTCTTGTGCTTTATTTGTGCCCACTTATTGTGACCTGACATGATTTGTGCGCCTTATTACTTTTAATGTGTTTTCTTTCCTTTGTTTTGGTAAAATTATTTCTTTTATATAATAGCACGGGAGGTCAAGGTCTGGTTATTTGACAAGCTAATTATATAGAGATAGCATCTAGATAAGTTGTGTTGTTCCTTATGTCGGGGTGTCCTTTTCAGGAAGGAGAATAGTTATGGCTAAATATGGAGACCCGTGTGGTGATCTTCCGATGAAGGCTCCTCATTTCAACAAAGAAGAGTTGAGGAAGATGTACAAAGACAGGGTGAAGTTTAACAAGGAAGTGCTTAAGCTGGATCCTTCCAAGGCCAGGGAGTGGGCAAGGAGCTGGATTCGCCTTATACAAAAACCCTTTTAGTTCACCTAGCCACAAGCATTTCTTATTCGCCCTCGCCGCCCAAATCATCGGGCGGCATCTTTTTTTACAAAAGTTTTTCCTGATTTTTTTTAAGATCAAACCCCAAGTGTTCATATGCTTTATTTGTGGCGATGCGGCCGCGCGGGGAGCGCTCGAGGAGGCCGAGTTGGATCAAATATGGTTCTATCACTTCCTCTACTGTTGCTTCTTCTTCAGACATTGCCGCACCAATTGTTTTTAATCCGACTGGTCCGCCACCAAATTTTTCAATTAATATTTCCAAAAACTTTCTATCAGACGAATTTAGGCCGATATCGTCTATTGCCAACATATTAAGCGCCTCGCGAACTGTTTTTTTGTCTAGCCCCTTTTTGTGCACCTGGGCAAAATCACGACAACGTTTCAAAAAATAATTTGCGGTGCGGGGGGTAAAACGACTTCTTTCGGCAATTTCTTTCAAGGCATCGTTTTCCAGTTTCGTTTTTAAAAGTTTACTGGAGCGTTCTATAATTTTTGCAATTTCTTCGTTGGAATAAAATTCCAGACGGAAAACGCCACCCGAAAAGCGAGAACGAAGGGGAGAGGAAACCATCGCCACTCTGGTGGTCGCCGCGATTAGGGTAAAAGGAGGCAGTTCAAGTTGAATGGTGCGGGCCGAGGGTCCTTTTCCGATAATGATATCTAAAACACCGGATTCCATCGCGGGGTAGAGAATTTCTTCAACCATTTTATTGAGTCTATGAATTTCGTCTATAAAAAGAATGTCGCCAGCAGCTAAATTTGTAAGAATGGAGGCCAAATCTCCCACTTTTTCAATTGCCGGTCCAGAAGTGACTTTCATTTGTCTTCCTGTTTCTTTGGCAATCAGGTGGGCTAGGGTCGTTTTTCCAAGCCCAGGAGGCCCGTAAAACAATATGTGTTCAGGAATATGCCCTCGTTCTTCAGCGGCCCGAAGGAGGATTCTAACGTTATCTTTTATGTGTTTTTGGCCAATATACTCATCCCAGCGGGTGGGGCGGAGGGTTTGGTCTAAAAAAGAGTCGTCATTGTTTACAATTTTTTCCGGAGCTGTTTCGTTTAGGTTTTTAGTATTTTTGCTTGACATTTATTTAATATTATGCTATATTGGTTATATCGTTGTTTTATCAACACGGTATACACATAGCTATACACATTATAACATTTGCTGAAAATTTAATCATAGTACAATAGAACAAGAGATTTTTTAGAAGGCATTAATCTCTAAGCAATCAGCCACAGGTTATACGAATTTGCATAGGACGTTTTGGCACTTTAATTAGTTCGCTGGTACTATCCTATAATACTTTGTTACTCTTGGGGCACAGCCCCAAAAGGATTGTTTAGAGATTAATGCTTTTTTTGTGGGAAGATTATTCTTCTGTTAGATCAACCACACTTTGCACTTCCTCCATGGAAGTGGTGCCGTTTATTATTTTTACAATTCCGTCTTGGCGCATGGTAAGGGTTCCCTGACCTCTGGCGACAACCTTGATTTCCCTTTCGCTTGGATTTTCCGGGATTATTTTTTCTATTGCTTCGTCTGTCTTTATTGCTTCAAAAATACCAATACGTCCTTTGTAGCCGGTCATGTTGCATTTGTCACAACCGACAGCTGAAAATAATTTAATTGGGGCGTCTGGGTTGATATTATAATTTGAAAGATTTTTGCCCTCGTCTTTGATGCTTTGTATAACTAGTTTCAAAATTTGTATTTCAGCCTCGGTGGGGGTTTTTTCTTTTTTACAAGAGGTGCATAGTTTGCGCACTAGCCGCTGGGCGATGGAAAGAGAAAGGGCGGAAACTAAAATTTTAGGGTTTACGCCTAAATTAATAAGGCGAGGAATAACTCCCGCTGCATTGTTTGTGTGCAAGGTGGAAAAAACGATGTGCCCCGTGAGAGCGGACTGAACCGCTATTTCCGCAGTTTCGTTGTCACGAATTTCTCCAACCATCACCACGTCCGGGTCTTGGCGAAGAGCAGAGCGCAAGCCCTCTGCGAAGGTATAGCCCTTTTCCTCATTCGTTTGGGTTTGGGTCACCCCGGATAAATGATATTCCACTGGGTCCTCAATGGTTATTATTTTTATTTCTGAGGAGTAAATTTTTCGTAGGAAGGCATAAAGGGTGGTGGTCTTACCAGAGCCGGTTGGGCCGGTGACCAGGATTAAACCATTTGGTTTTGATATTTTTTCTTGAATGATAGAAAAAAGGAAGGGTTCAATACCAATCTCTTCTAATTTTACTTGGATAGATTTTGGGTCCAAAATACGCATGACGATTGATTCACCATAAGCTCCCGGGATAAGTGAAGCACGAATACTTATTTCATCTTTGTCCTCTATGATGCTGAAGCGCCCGTCTTGGGCAATTTTGGAAGTAAGTTTCATCCCAGAGAGGAGCTTGATACGAGAATTTAATAATCGGTAAACATCTAATCCGAAAAAATTTGTGTCCTGCAATACTCCATCGAGACGTAGCCTCAATCTTCCGCGCTCTTGTTCCGGTTCAATGTGTATATCAGAAGCTTTATGGCGATGGCCCCGGCTAAAATTATTTCCAATAATCGAGAGATTTTATGAATTTTGTTTCCCTCCAGCGCCTCGGTCACCATCTTTTGGATATCCTGTATTTTTTCTATTTTTTTTGAAGTTTCTCTTAAAATTTCTCCGGAAATATCGATACCCCCGATTCTTGAACTTTCTGCCATGGATATTTCTTTATATCTATCCCAAACCTTATTAATACTGGCGGTTGAAACCATATAAAAGGTGGGAATTAAATTTTTTCTTTCCACGTCTTCTTTTAGTTTTCTCAAGAGGTCATCATTTGGAGAACGTACTGCAATAAAAATATTTTTCCCGAAGAGTTTAAACGGAGCCACATTCATTTCTCGGCAATCCTTTTCGGAAATTATTCGAAGCGCTTCATTGTCCACGCTCAGCCGCTGTAAATCTACATAAGGAAGATGATATTTTGATTCTGCCAAGGTGGCGACCAGCTGCTCTTCTTCTTGTTTGTGCAACTCTTCTAATTGCTTATTTTGTTTTTCTTCGTCAAATGAGGCCATTTAAGTAGATTATAACTTAAAATGGTATAATTCGATAGTAAAACTTTATTTAGTATAGTTTCGCTATCGGACACAATTTATACGATGCCTAAACCAAACGAAGGGAAAAGCAAAAAACTAATATTACTCGACGCTCACGCCATTATTCACCGGGCGTATCACGCTCTGCCCGAATTTTTATCTTCTAAGGGTGAACCAACGGGGGCTCTGTATGGACTTGCCAGCATGCTCATGAAAATAATTACTGAGCTTAAGCCGGACTATATTGTCGCTTGTTATGATCTACCTCAAAAAACGTTCAGGCATGAAGCATATGACGGATACAAAGCAGGGAGAGCAAAAGCAGACGATGCTTTGGTGATGCAGCTCAAAGAGTCGCGCCAAATTTTTACTTGTTTTAATATTCCTATTTATGATGCCCCTGGTTTTGAGGCTGATGATATTTTGGGGACAATAGTAGAAAAACACAAAAAAGACAAAAACATAAAAATTATTATTGCCTCGGGAGACATGGATACCATGCAACTCGTGGATGATAAAAAGGTGCAAGTGTATACCTTAAAGAAAGGGATTAATGACACCATTTTGTATGATGAAGACGCCGTTATAAATCGTTTTCATTTTAAGCCCAAGTTTTTGCCGGACTACAAAGGACTTCGCGGTGATCCATCAGACAATATTATCGGCATTAAAGGTATTGGGGAAAAAACTGCTGAAATTTTAATTTCAAGTTTTGGAACGGTAGAAGAAATATATAAGAAAATTAAAAAAGATGAAAACGCTTTCACAAAAATCGGGATTAGCCCGAGGATGGTTGAATTACTTAAAAATAACGAAGAAGAGGCGTTGTTTTCTAAAACACTCGCGACTATTCGTACCGATGCCCCGATAGATTTTGTTTTACCAACAAAAACATTCTGGGAGAGCGTGGAGCCAGAAAAAATAGAAGGAGTTTTTACTAATTTTGAATTTAGAAGTTTATTCGCGCGGTTAAAAAGTTTTTTAGGCAACGGAGACGGAGAGAAATTTGAGAAAGAAAGTTTTAGAGCTGGTCTGGCTGGGGTAGGGGACGGAGAGTTCCGAGGACCCGAGAAAACTTTGCTTTCTCAGATTTCTTCTCAAAAATTACAAGAAGCCAGTATTGCTCTTTGGTTGATTAATTCCGATATTTCAAATCCGCAGCTGGAAGATATTTTACTTTTTGCTAAAACAAAATCTTTTGAGGACGCCTATAAATATATTTTTGAGAAGCTAAATGAGCAAAACCCACGCCAGGGCGGGGCAAGCTTATATAATGTATATGAGGAGATAGAGCGCCCGATTATTCCAATTGTTAAAAAGATGGAGGATTTTGGGATTTTAATAGATAAGAAATATTTTGAAAAATTATCAAATGAATATCACTCAGAGTTGGATGACTTAACCAAAAAAATATATAAAATTGCGGGGATAGAATTTAACATTAATTCACCAAAACAACTGGGCGAAGTGCTTTTTGAGAAAATGGGAATAGTCTCCGGAAAAAAGAAAAAGGCCAGTGGATCTTTCTCCACCAAGGTTTCCATTTTAGAAGAACTGGAAGAAGATAATCCGATTATAAAAGAAATTTTAGCTTATAGAGAACTACAAAAATTGCTTTCAACTTACATCGATGTAATTCCTAAAATGGTTGCAGAAGACGGGCGGCTACACGCCAAGTTTTTACAAAACAATACCACAACAGGAAGATTTTCTTCTCAAGATCCAAACTTACAAAATTTACCCGTAAAAACAGAGCTAGGAAAAAAGATTCGGGGTGGCTTTGTCGCCGCCGGGGGCTCTAAACTTGTTGCTTTTGATTATAGCCAGATTGAGCTTCGGGTCGTCGCGATTCTTTCCGCGGACAAGAAAATGACTCAAATATTTAAAGACAAAAAAGATATTCACGCCGGAGTAGCGTCTTTTGTTTTTGGTGTTCCGATAGATGCGGTGGATAGAGAAATGAGACGGAAAGCAAAAGTAATAAATTTTGGTATCATATATGGTATGGGTGTTTCAGCTCTTCGAAAAAATCTCGGAGGCACCCGAGAGGAGGCACAAAAGTTTTATGATAATTATTTTAATCAGTTTTCTGGGGTGCGGGATTATCTAGAGAAAGTAAAAGTGGATGCTTCTAAAAATTATTATACGGAGACTATGTTTGGCAGGCGCAGATATTTTCCAAACATAAAATCCAGAATTCCATTTTTGAAAAATATGGCTGAGCGGACAGCGATGAATGCGCCAGTCCAAGGTACGGCTACGGCGGATATTATCAAGCTTGCCATAAGGTATGCAGAGGAAGATTTAAAAAAGGCGGCACTGTTGGAAAAAGTTCACCTAGTGCTTCAAATACACGACGAGCTAGTTTATGAAATAGAAGAAGGGGTATCGGCACAAGCAACAAAAATAATAGAAAAAGCGATGGAAGGTGTGCTCGAGAGATCATATTTACATTACAAAACAGAAATTCCACTTGAGGTGCACTATGGGTCTGGGGATAATTTTATGGAAGTTAAGTGATTTGCCTGTGGTGTGTTAAAAGGGGGCTTTGTAAAAAGTTTTACTACGAGGTACAATAATTATATGGAAAATTACATCCCAAGGGGAAGTATTCACAAGGTTTTAGCTCACTCATACTCTGTTTATTTTACTTTTTTTCTAGGCGGTATTTTTTTAGATTTAATTTTTAATTTTAAGGTATCAAGTAGCCCATTGATGGTGCCCGTCGGTGTTTTCTTTTTAATCTCCGGAAGTCTTTTGGTTTTTTGGGCCCAAAAAACATCAAGGAATTTAAATAAAGAAAATCTCACAAAAGAAAATTTTTACCGTGGACCGTACAAATACACTCGGGGGCCTACGCACTGGGGACTTTTTTTATTGATGTTGGGTTTTGGGCTGATTATGAATACTTTTTTTGTTATATTATTTTCATTTATCTCTTTTGTTTTTGCAAAATATACGTTTTTAAATAAACAAGAAAAACTTCTGGAAGCGAAATACGGTGTGCCTTATCGAGAATATAAAAAAATAGTAAAGTTTTAATATGATTTATCTTTTCTCTGGCGACGACGCAAAAAATAAAATTATTAATTATGAAAAATTCATAAAATCCCTGCCTGTGCAGGCAGGGATCTCGCCAGAAGAGGTTTTTTTTGTAAATAGGAATAATTTTGACCCAATTCAAATAGAAAGCCTGTATTCCGGAGCGAGCCTTTTTTCGGCCTTGTGTGCGGTTGTTTTTCAAGGTATTTTTGAACACGAAGAAACGCGTGATTTTGTTTTGGAAAAAATGGAGCAGATGGGTGCATCAATTAACACTTTTGTTTTTTTGGAAGGAAAGTTAAATAAACCAACTTTGGATGCTTTTAAAAAAGCCAGAGCCGAACTCAATATTTTTGAACTGCCAAAAGAAAAAAAAGAAAAATATGACAATTTTTTAGTAGCGAACGCTTTTGCGAATAAGGATAAACTCAACACTTGGATTTATTTTCGCCAGGCAGTGGACGTCGGGGTGAGCCTAGAGGAAATCACGGGCGTTCTTTTTTGGAAAATAAAAGATCTGCTTTTAAAAAAGAATTTTAATAAGCACAAGGAGAAGGATCTTAAAAATTACGCCACCAGAATCTCGTATCTTCTACCAGAAGCTCGCAAAAACGGACAAGATGCAGAATCAGCACTAGAACAGTTTTTACTTGAGGCTTTTTAGTGTGCGCCCGCTCGGGATCGAACCGAGGACCTTATCCTTAAAAGGGATCTGCTCTACCAGCTGAGCTACGGGCGCATTTTTTCTTTGCCTTATGATAATATAAGAAATATGCCGAAAAATCAAGGAAATATATTTAAATTAAATAGTCCGTTTGAGCCAGCGGGAGACCAGCCTGGAGCTATTTTAGGGCTTCTAGGCGGGCTTAATAGGGGAATGAGGAAGCAAACCCTGCTGGGGGCGACGGGTACCGGTAAGACTTTTACTATGGCAAACGTTATCGCACAGTATAACAAACCCACACTTGTGATAGCTCACAACAAAACCCTGGCTGCTCAGCTCGCGCAAGAGTTTCGCGAATTTTTTCCGGAGGCAGCTGTCCATTATTTTGTTTCTTATTATGACTATTATCAACCGGAAGCATATATGCCAGTGTCCGATACTTATATTGAAAAAGATGCGCAAATAAACAAAGAAATAGATCGTTTGCGCCACGCTACCACGCAAGCATTGTTAACAAGGAAAGATGTGATAATTGTTGCTTCTGTTTCTTGTATTTATGGTTTGGGTTCTCCGGAGGAGTATGAAAAAGTAAATCTCAAGCTTGAGATCGGCACGAAGATGGATCGAATGACTTTGATGAAAAAGTTAATTGAAATTTATTTTGAGCGCACAAATGCAGACTTGAATCCCGGAACTTTTCGTTCTGTCGGTGCGCGAGTAGAATTTATGCCGATTTCGGAAACGATTATGTATCAAATAGAATTTTTGGGTGATGCGATATCAAAAATAACAAAAATTGACCCTATTTCTTCGCAGATTTTAGCGGAAGAAAAAAATGTCTTTATTTTTCCGGCCAAACATTTTATTACCGAAGAAGGGAAACTTAAAAAAGCACTAGTTAATATTAAAAAAGAATTGGCTGGGCAGTTAAAAAAATTTGGGAAAGAGGGAAAACTCCTAGAAGCCGAGCGTATAAAAAGAAGAACCAATTATGATCTCGCGATGATTAAAGAAGTTGGTTATTGCAGCGGCATAGAAAATTATTCCAGACATTTATCAGGTAAAAAAGAAGGTGAACCACCGGAAACGCTACTTTCGTATTTTCCACATAGCAAAGCAAATCCAGTAGAATTTTCTCAGGTCCTCGGTTCTCCGGGGCCCCACACCCCGGCCAGACCGTTCGAAAATTCTCTAGATTTGCTTTCTGAACGTAGCGAAGACTCCTACGAGCATGTGCCTGACTTCCTCACCATAATAGATGAATCGCACGTGACCTTACCACAATTACAAGGCATGTATGCAGGCGATGCTTCTCGTAAAAGTACTCTTGTAGAATATGGTTTTCGCTTGCCTTCGGCTAAAGATAATCGACCGCTTAAATATGAAGAATTTCAAAAGCGTATCGGTCCGGTAATTTACACTAGCGCCACGCCGAGTGAACAAGAACGCAGCCAGAGTGAACAAGTTGTGGAACAAATTATCCGCCCGACTGGGCTTGTGGATCCAGAGACAATAGTTCGACCTGTTAGTGAAAAAGGAAATTACAAAGGACAGATAGCGGACTTTATTGAAGAGACAGAAAAAACGATTAAAAAAGGTTTTAGAGTTTTGGCTACAACATTAACAAAAAAAATGGCGGAAGACTTGTCTGTTTATCTTAAGGATAAAAAAATTAAAGCAGAATATTTGCACAGCGATATAAAAACGATAGACCGAATAAAAATTCTTACTCAATTTAGAAAAGGAGCGTTTGATGTTTTGGTTGGCGTTAATCTTTTACGTGAAGGACTTGATCTGCCGGAAGTGGCGCTCATTGGTATTCTGGATGCCGATAAGGCGGGGTTTTTACGTTCGGAAACTTCCTTAATTCAAACGATAGGGCGTGCAGCGCGCAACAGCGAAGGAAAGGTAATTCTTTATGCTGACATTATAACGGGAGCAATGGAGTATGCGCTCAAAGAAACTACTCGCCGCCGAAATATTCAGCTTGCTTACAATAAAAAACATGGCATTACTCCGAAAACGATTATGAAAAAGATAAAAGATATTACCGAAGAGTTGGAAAGTGAGCATGGAAAAGCGGTAAATGCAGAACTTAACCTCGACCTGGAAGTTTTTAAACGTGCTTATGCGAAAGAATTTAATAAAGAAAATAAAAACAAAAAAAGAGTTCCAAATACAAGCTTAGGTCAGTCAATTTTGTCTGATGAAGAAATTGGTAATTTTATTTATGAGAAAATAATTAAAATAAAAGAGAAAGAAATGAATAAAGCGGTAAAAGAACTCGACTTCGAATCCGCTGCTATTCTAAGGGACGAAATAATTGTGCTAAGGGCTCGTTTAAAAAAGAAATGATATAATTAATCAATGCAAATTACTGATCAATATGTTTATTTGATCGCCCTCACCCCATTTTGTTTAATTTGGGTTTTAATTTTTCTAAAAAGAAAGGATTTGAGACAAGAAATGCTCTTAATGAGTATTATGATAGGGATTGTAAGCCTACTTACTTCTTATTACTGGTGGACCATTGATTGGTGGAGGCCAATTAATATTACCGGCACTAAAATTGGAATTGAAGATTTTATCATGGGATTTACTTCGGGAGGTATTATGGCGACTATCTATGAAATAGTGTTCAAGCGCGGTTTTTATAGAAGAAAATTGCACCACCACCTGGGAGGAGGTCTTATGATTCTATTTTTGCTCGCGCAAACTACAATGTTTTTGTTTTGGGGAGTAGGGCTAACTTCTTTTTGGTCAGGCATGGTAGCAATGCTTCTTGTTGCTGTCGTAATGCTATTTATGAGAAAGGATTTGATAATGAACGCACTTATTTCAGGAATTTTGATGGACGCAATCTCTGTTTTGTTTTATTTAGTTATTATTATAATTTCTCCACAGTGGTTAAACCAAACCTACCTGTCAGGTTTAGGCGGCGCCAGATTGGTAGGGGTTCCAATAGAAGAATTTGTTTTTTGGTTTATGTCAGGACTTGTTTTTGGACCTTTTTATGAATATT
The DNA here is from genome assembly GCA_041665885.1 of Minisyncoccota bacterium. GTDB lineage: Bacteria > Patescibacteriota > Minisyncoccia > Phycocordibacterales > UBA9973 > UBA9973. Next base: position 19,608 of record JBAYHY010000002.1, on the reverse strand, counting down.
GGCAAGGAGAGAGGTTAAAAGCTATTAAATAATTAATTTATGAAAATTCTTCAGTATAATTGTCGTGAGGAAAAAGGCATAGATTTAAGACAAGCGAATGCTGTTCTGCGACATCGGCCAGATATTATAATTGACGAAGCCCCGAGTGGCGAGGGAAGAACGGCTCAACTAGGCTATAACCCCAACGATTCAATAAAAAAACAAGAAAGTAAACTAAAAAAACTAACAAAAGACATGCGAAAGATCGCACCAAAATTTCCCTGGGTGATGTCTGATATTCCAAAGAGAAAAAATGTTATTAAGCTCCAAAAGATTGGTCATAAAACTAAAATATATGCTGTTGATGGTCCAAGAAAATTATTAAGAGAAAGCATCAAAAGAAAATGGGATCTCATAGATAAACCCAGGCGTCGAGGTATCCATCTTTTGTGGTGGACATATATTTATTTGAGAGAAAGAATAATGGCAAATAAAATTGAACCTTTACTGAAAAATAAAAATCAAACTGTTCTAATCAGCATGCAAAAATTTCATTGGCTAAACGTTAAGTTTCTTCTTTCTAAACCAACCAAGGACGAAATTTGGGAAAATTATTTCGGGAGATTTAAAAATGTTAATAAAAAAAATATTTCAGAAATAATTAAAACAAAAAACAAAGTTCTTTATAAATATTGGTTAAAGAATTCCGATTTTACATAAATGATATAATAAATTTATGGAAGTAAAATTTATAGGTATCACGGGTGGAAGTGGAGCAGGCAAATCGACCCTTTGCAATGCGTTAAAAAATAAATACCCTGACAGGATAGAACTTATTCAACTCGATGATTACTTTAAACCCTCAGCCGAAAGACCTAAAATTGGGGATATTTCAAATTTTGATCATCCAGAGGCACTCTACCTAGATAAGCTGGCAGAAGACCTGGGGAAACTCAAGAAAGGGAAATCAATTTTTATTAAAACTAAAAACGAGTATCTAAACCCAGAGTTTGGAAAAACAAAAGAAAAAATACTTGCTGAATTTTACCCAAAGCCAATTATTTTGGTAGAAGGTTTCTTGGTGCTTTATGACGAACAAATAAGAAAATTACTCAATACTTCAATTTGGCTAGATGTTGGCCATGAAACCCGATGGTCTAGACGTGTGCATTTTAAGGACGAGGAGTATGAAAAAAAAGTATTGATTCCCATGCACAATAAATATACAGAACCGACCAAACAATATGCAGAACATATAATAGACGTTTCTGCTTTAGATAGAGAACAAGTTTTGGAAAAGGTTGAAAAAATAATTTTTGATTAATCTATGGAAAAACCTTACATTCAACACGAGGGAAAAGTAATAAATACAGGTGGTAAATTTACACATGTCATGGCAATAGCTCTTGATTCTCGAATTCAATACAGAGAAGGCGTGATTAGGTGTATCACAAGCAGGGAAGGAGATGTGACAACAAAAGGATACATAGACAAAAGTGAATTACATAAAATTCAAGGAAGTTCGTTGGAAAATTTTGAAATAGGTGAAAAATTAAATATAGGAAATGAAACAGAAATAATAAATCAACTTGCGGAAAATGGCTTAGAATTTATCGGTCTTGAAGATCCTGATATTTGGATTGATGAAAAAAATGATTTACTTCATTTGTATTTTACCCTTCCGATGATTAGTCGAGGAGACGATAGTAAAAATAAAATACACTTAGGCCACGCTGTTGGTAAAAATTTAGATAGTTTAGAAATGACTATGCCGGCACTCGAGGCAGACGAAGTTGGAGGCGCAAAAGAATTATCTATCGCTCCGATTAATAAAAAAGGTTTTAGATATAATCTCGTAGAATCAAGTAAAAAGGAGGATGATTTTGTATATTCTGTTGTCAGAGTAGCTATCGCAGAAGACATGGGCAAGCCATGGAAATTCGGAGAAATAGTTTTTCATCCAAAAGAACATAATATTTCTTGGATTGGCGGACATGCTTCACCGGGGCCACTTTTTCCGAAAAGTTTTATTGATGTTGGAGAAGGGAAGTTGTTGGGTATTATGAACGGCCGTGAGGCGAATAAAAAAATTGGTGATGAAATTAAATACGGAATGTTTTCTGTGGGATTATTTATTTATGATTATGAAAATGGAAAAATTGATTGGGTTTCACCTGAGCCTTTTATTCAAGATAGCGAGGCAAAAACAATTACCTTCGCGAGTCAATTTATGGAAGCAAAACAAGGCGAAGGAATTTTATATGCCCATGTAGATGATTCGTTCGTTCGTGCGTATACCTTAAAAGCTGAGCTAATTAAATTCTTGTTGCCTAGATAATAGTTTTAGGAAAAAAGGCACCATTGTGATATAGTCATTCTAGTTTAATATTGATATACACCCCCTAAGAACAAGGTCGGGTGTCATTGTGCTTCATATGGCTAAATTAGATAAAAACATAGACAAAATAACAATAAAAGGTGCCAGGACCCACAATTTAAAGAATATAAATGTGGAGATGCCCCGTAACAAAATGATAGCCATTACCGGCGTTTCCGGTAGTGGTAAATCATCCTTGGCTTTTGATACCATTTTTGCCGAAGGGCAGAGGAGATATGTGGAATCTCTGTCCTCTTACGCGCGGCAATTTTTAAACCAAATGCCGAAACCAGACGTGGATGAAATTACTGGTTTGTCCCCGGCGATTTCCATTGATCAAAAATCCCGTTCCAATAACCCACGTTCCACGGTGGCGACCATCACTGAAATTTATGATTACTTGCGCGTGATGTATGCGCGCATCGGGCACCCGCATTGCCCCTTGTGTGGGGAGGAAATTAAAAAACTTTCCAACGAAGAAATTTTAAATTTTGTTTTGGAAAAAATAGCAAATCTCGGGAAGACAAACAAAAGAAAAGTTATGGGTGTTGAATGGGACGAAACAGAAATCAGTATTTTCTCTCCAGTAGTGCGTGGAAGGAAGGGGGAATATTATCAGCTACTTTATGATTTACTCGGAAAGGGCTTTGCTGAAATACGCCTGGACGGCAAAATGAAAAAACTTCGTGAGCAAATAGTCCTTTCTAAAAACAAAGCACACAACATTGATATTTTGGTAGATCGTTTTGCGGTGCATGAATTTACCGATGCAAAGGACGTCAGCCGGATGCGTCTTGCGGAGGCCATAGAACGTGCCCTCGTTGAATCTGATGGATTGGTTTCAATTTCTTTTGCTTCGCAGGAATTTGTGATGTCCGCGAAATTTGCTTGCAAGAACGATGGTTTTTCTTTCCCGGAAGTTGAACCGAGGTTATTTTCTTTTAATTCTCCGCATGGAGCTTGCCCAGAGTGTCATGGTCTCGGGACAAAATATTTTATGGGCGAAGAACTCTGCGATGTTTGCCACGGAGCGCGTTTGCGCCCCGAAGCGCTCAATGTGTTTTTGACTGCCGGTCATAAGAAAATTAATATTCTAGAATTATCTTCTCTCTCCATAAAAGAGGCACATGATTTTTTCAAGAATTTAAAATTATCAGAACAAGAAAAAGAAATTTCTATTCCGGTGACGAAAGAAATAGAAGCACGATTGCAGTTTATGCTCGACGTTGGTTTAGATTATTTACAGCTCTCCCGCAAGGCGAATACCCTCTCCGGTGGAGAAGCTCAGCGTATCCGTTTGGCTTCTCAACTTGGTTCACGACTCGTCGGGGCACTTTATGTGTTGGATGAACCCACAATCGGCCTGCACCAGCGGGACAACGACAGACTGATAAAAACCTTACAGAACCTCCGTGATTTGGGAAATACAATTTTAATTGTAGAACACGACGAAGATAGTATTTATGCTTCGGACTACATAGTAGACATCGGGCCAAAAGCAGGCACACACGGCGGTGAAGTAGTTGTTTCTGGTTATTTAGAAGATTTGTTAACTGCTAACAAAAATACAAATAATTCTCGCACGCTAGCTTATTTACGCGGAGAGGAAAAAATAGAAATACCAAAAAAACGCCGACAAGCGAAAGGAGTTTTACGTGTTGCGGGTGGAAAAATTTTTAACATTAACAATATGAATGTGGAAGTACCCCTCGGCGTCATGACTTCCATCACTGGAGTGTCCGGCTCAGGGAAAAGTTCTTTTATGTATGAAATTCTGTATAAAAACTTACAGGCTCGCTATGAACGTAAATACAGAACAGCTAAAGTATTTAACTGCTCCTCCTTTTCCGGCACGGAATATCTTTCTCGTGCTATTTTGATTGATCAATCCCCAATCGGGCGCACGCCACGCTCAAACATTGCTACTTATACCGGCTCTTTTACACACATCCGAGATCTTTTTGCGATGACGGAGGAGGCGCGATTGCGTGGGTGGAAAGCAAATCGTTTTTCCTTCAATGTGAAGGGCGGGCGCTGTGAAGCCTGTGAGGGGAATGGAGAAATCGCGGTAGAAATGCATTTTTTGCCGACAGTTTATGTGACCTGTGATGTTTGTGGCGGTAAGCGTTTTGACAAAGAAACTCTCACCGTAAAATACAAAAAGAAAAATATTTACGAAGTATTACGCATGACCGTAGAAGAAGGTTTAAAATTTTTTAAAGATATTCCTGCTGTTTCGGATAGGATGCAAACACTTATAGATGTAGGGCTCGGCTATGTGGAGCTCGGGCAATCAGCTACCACTCTCTCTGGCGGAGAAGCACAACGAGTAAAAATATCTAGTGAGCTTTATCGTCCCCACTTAGAAAAAACCATATATCTTTTAGATGAACCGACGGTGGGACTGCATTATGACGATGTGCGAAAGTTATTAGAAGTTCTTAATAAACTGGTTTCAAAAGGCAACACCGTTGTTCTCATTGAACACAATTTAGATATAATAAAAAGCTCTGATTATGTTATTGATATTGGCCCAGAAGGGGGAGTAAACGGCGGCAATGTCGTGGCTAAAGGCACCCCAGAAGAAGTCGCTGGCAACAGCAAATCATATACTGGTAAATACTTAAGGAAAGTTTTACGCAAATGAGAAAAGAAGAATTAAAAAAAATAAAATTACCTGATAAACCCGGAGTTTATTTTTTCAAGAAGGATAAGCGAATTTTATATATCGGCAAAGCGACTTCTCTGCGAGATAGGGTGAAAAGTTATTTTAGTAAAGACCTAATCGAAACAAGGGGGACCTTTTTAGTGGATATGGTTTTCAAGGCAGGTAAGATTGATTATCAGGCTACCGATAGCGTGCTTGAGGCACTAATTCTCGAGGCGAATTTAATTAAAAAACATCAACCGAAATACAACACGAGAGAAAAGGATGACAAAAGTTTTAATTATGTTCGCATTACAAAGGAAGAATTACCAAAAGTTGTGCTTGTGAGGGGGAAAGAGCTAGGTTATAGCCACGTAGTTTCCGGAAAAAATATTACCGAGCGAACCCTTGGGAGGAGTGGCGACGACGGACAGAGAAAATTTTCAGCAGAAAATTTTCGTGGTGAGCTCGGGAATGTTTTTGGAGGAAAACACAATTTCGCTAAAATCTTTGGACCTTATCCAAACGGGGGACAACTGAAGGAAGCGGTAAAAATAATTCGCAGAATTTTTCCATTTTTAGATGATAAAAGTAAAAATTATCTTGAATTTTATAAACAAATAAATTTGGTGCCGGATTTAAATGACAGAAAACTTTATTTACAAAATATTCGAAATATAATTTTATTTTTTGAAGGCAAAAAGAAAATGGTTTTGAAAAACCTAGAGAAAGAGATGAAGGAATATGCGAAAAAGCAAGAGTTTGAAAAAGCGGGCGAAATTAAAAGACAAATATTTGCGCTAAAACATATTAATGATGTTGCTCTCATAAAGAATAATAGCTTCGCAGGTAATAAAATTTTTGATCCTGCGCCCTTCTTTGGGCGCATGAAGGGGGACAAAGTGGGGCCCTCGGATGCAAAAATTTCATTACCTGCTTCGCATTTTAGAATAGAGGCTTATGATATTGCTCACATGGGGGGCAAAAATATGGTCGGGGTTATGGTGGTTGTTGAGGGTGGGGAAACAGTGAAAAATGAATACAGAAAATTTAGGATTAGAACTCAAAAGAATACGAATGATACGGGGGCGCTAAAAGAAGTTCTAGAGAGGCGCCTGGCGCATACTGAATGGACATTTCCTTCGTTGATTGTTGTTGATGGTGGAAAGGCGCAGATTAATACTGCCAAAAAAGTTATACTTAAAGCGAGGTTAAACATTCCTGCGGTTTCTGTTTTAAAGGACGAAAAACATAAACCGAAAGATATTTTAGGAGATAAAACAATTGGCAGAAAATATGAGAGAGAAATTTTGTTTGCAAATAGCGAAGCGCACAGATTTGCTATTAATTATCACAAAAAATTACGCAACAAAAACTTTTTAAGATAAAACACATTTCAGCCATGGCGTAAATATGTATAACATGAACAAAAATAAACAAAACATTTTAATACTATACAATATTCGAAGTGTGGAAAACGTCGGAGCGATATTCCGTACTGCTGATGCAGTGGGAATAAATAAAATATATTTGACGGGATACACGCCGGCGCCGCTCGACAGGTTCGGTAGAAAAAGAAAGGATTTGGCGAAGTCCGCACTCGGAGCTGAGGAATTTGTTAAATGGGAACAAAAGAAAACTTTCAATTCTGTAATTTCAAAATTAAAAAAAGAAGGTTTTTTCATTGTTGGAATAGAGCAAGACCCAAAATCTATTGATTATAAAAAGGTGAAGTTAAAAAACAAGAATGCTTTTGTCGTGGGGGAGGAAGTTGCCGGAATTTCTAAAAGTAATTTAAAAAAGTGTGACATTGTTGCTGAGATTCCAATGAACGGAAAAAAAGAATCTTTAAATGTTTCTGTGGCAACCGGTGTAGCGCTTTTCAGAATTTGTAATTTATAAAACACGTATATTTTTCTGCTGAAAAATTACTATGCTCGCGCCGTCGCGCTGCGCAATGTTTTCTAAATCACAAATTTTTTTAAGCTATTTTTGATGCACTGAACAAAAGTGTGCGCTACGACCGTTGATTATTTTTCTTCTGATTATTCCTTTGCAGCCCCTTTTTCTGCATTTTTTTCCGGTGCGACGATAAGCCTCGTGATGTAATTGGAATTTCCCGGGCAAACCATAAATGTTTTTATAATCCGACATTGAGTCTCCGCCAAACTTTATACCTTTAGTCAGGGTTTCTTTAATTGCTTTTAATATTAGTTTCAATTCCTTCTCTTTAATTTTTTTAACCATCCGTTCCGGATGCACGCCAGCTCGCCAGAGGATTTCATCGGAATAAATATTACCAATTCCGGCAATAATACTTTGGTCCATCAAAACGGTTTTGATTTTGCTGTTTAGTTTTTTGCGCAACTGTTCCTTAAATTTTTCTAAAGTAAATTTTTTATCAAGCGGTTCGGGCCCAATATTATTTAAATGTTTGCTATCGTGCGCAACTTTCGTATCTAACAGAGTAATTTTTCCAAATTTCCGCATATCCGAAAAAACCAAATAGTTTTTATTGGAAAGGGAAAAGATTACGTGCGCAAATTTAATTTTTAGATTTTTCCCATAAAAAAGGTAACCCGTCATTTTTAAGTGTATCAAAATAGTTTTCTGCCTGCTTGCCCCGCCAAGCTTTTGCGACGGCGGGGAGAGGTTTATGAGGATATTTTTTGCCCGTCTTTCCACCGATAAAATCTTTTTATTTGAAACCTCTTTTTTGAAAATTCTAAAATATTTAGGATTAGCAACTGTATCTTTTTTCCGCTTGTCTTTGGTAGATAAATCAGTCCACACTTCCTTTATGGTGAGGCCTAAAACGTTCCTTTCTAAGCCCCTTTTTGTTGTTTCCACCTCAGGTAGTTCCGGCATGGTATGATTGTACAATGATAATGAAAAAGTCACTACTTATTTTGTTTCTTCTGTTTGTAGCGTTTTCCTGGCCGGTCTTTCAGGTAAAGGCAGCTGAAACAGCAGCCCCAGTAAAAATTTTGCTCGTGCCCGGGCACGATGATGAGATTTGGGGAGCACAATATGGAAACATAAAAGAAGCAAATATGAATTTAGCTTTGGCTACGCAGATTTATAATCTCTTTAAAAATGACAAACGTTTCGAAGTACATATCACTCGCGACGAGAGTGGATACACAAAAGAATTTGCTGATTATTTTTCCCTACATAGAGATGAAATTCTGGCGTTTAAAGAGGAGGCCAAAAAAAATACACAAAACAAGATTGATAGTGGGGATTTTATCGCAAAAGATGGAGTTCCTCACAACGCAGTCGCGGAAGATACTGCAGTTGTTCTTTATGGTATTAATAAATGGGCAGACGAAAATAGGGTGGACGCAATTATTCATGTTCACTTTAACGATGTTCCAAGGTCAAATATATGGACGGTGGGAAAATACAAAGGTTTTGTTATTTATGTGCCAGATGCACAACTTGCTAATTCAAGAGAAAGTGGCCTTCTCGGTGCGATGATTCACAATGAGCTGAGCAAAAAATACATCACCAGTACTTATGAAAAGGAGAAAGGGGGGCTAGTGATGGATCAAAAATTAATAGCCATGGGGGCAAACGGCACACTTCTACCGACAGTGCGTTCTGTGCTCGTAGAATACGGCTACATTTATAGATTTGGAAATAACACCATGCGACATAAAGCATATAACACTATGGCTAATTTTACTTTTGCCGGTATAAAAAATTATTTTTTCCGAAAATAATCATTCGTCCCATGGTGGGTTTTGCTCTGCTACCGAGATTTACTACCTAAAATTTTTAGAGCTTCACGAATTTTTGCATTGGTGTTCGAACCAGGAGTGACTTTTTTTAGAGCTTCTCGAGCTTCGTTTTGAGAGTAACCGAGAGACTTGAGCGCCTCCAGTGAATCTAACTCCTCTTGCAGAGAGCTTCCACTCTCCTCACCGATTTTTATTTCCGTTATTTTGTCGCGCAATTCTATCACAATTTTTTCTGCCGTTTTTTTACCAATGCCGGATATTTTAGTGAGATAACTCGTGTCGCCAGTGCCGATAGCTTTTTTTAGTGTTTCAATAGAAGCGACGCTCAAAATTGTCAGCGCGCCCTTCGGCCCGATACCCGATACGTTTATAAGCATTTCAAAAAATTCCAGCTCTTGGTGGTCTAGGAATCCATATAAATCAAAAGCATCTTCGCGAACATGAGTATGGACCCAAAGCATGATTTCGTCGCCGGGTTTTTTTATTTTGGACAAAACGTCCGGCGAAACACTTACTTTATATCCAACCCCGCCTGTTTCAACAATTAAAAATTTTTCCGTTCTTAATATGATTATTCCCTTTATGCTACCAATCATGAATTAATCATATCACAATTGCATTTATTTGGGTTTTTTGCTATATTGCATATATGCCAATAACACAATCAGCTAAAAAAGCAATTCGAGGTTCCCTTCGCAAGAAGGCCTTTAACGACCAACGCAAGAAGGCAATGAAGGAAATAATCAAAAAAATAGAAAAAATCGCCAAGACGGACAAAGCGGAGGCCCTTAAAATGCTTGCAGGTGCTTTTCAGGCCATAGACAAAACCGCACAAAAAGGTGTCATCAAAAAGAACAACGCCGCTCGCAAGAAGGCCCGTCTCTCGAGGCTCGTTAAGTAGTCCGAACTTCATGAATCTTTCATCTTATAAGTTTAAAATCTAAATGTGACGATGAATCACTTGCTTGAATTTTATGGAACAGAGTGCCCCCATTGTGTCTCAATGCATGGGCTTGTGGAGCGGTTGGAAAAAGAGGAGGGGATAAAAATTGAAAGTTTGGAAGTATGGCACAATAAAGAAAACGAGAAACGTTTGATTGATTTGGATAAGGATTTTTGTGGAGGCGTCCCTTTTTTCTATAACCTAGATACTGACAAGTGGATTTGTGGGGAGGAGAGTTATGAGAACTTAAAAAACTGGGCGAAAGGAAAGTAAAATACCAATGTCTATTATTGAAGTAAAAAATTTAACTAAAAAGTTTGGGGATTTTATGGCCGTGGACGACATATCTTTTTCTGTTGAAAAGGGAGAAATTTTTGCTTTTTTAGGTCCCAATGGAGCCGGAAAAACAACCACCATAAAAATGCTCACGACCCTTCTCGACCCGACGGCGGGGGAGGTAAAAATAAATAATTTTAATTTAAAAAAAGAAAGGGACAATGTGAGACGTTCATTCGGGATTGTTTTTCAGGATCCAAGTTTGGACGATGACTTAACGGCGTATGAGAACATGGAATTTCACGCTATTCTTTATGGATACAAAAAAGCAGGCAGGCAGTCCAGGATTGAAGAGCTTTTAAAGTTGGTTGATTTGTGGGATAGAAGGAAGGAACTAGTAAAAAATTTTTCCGGTGGAATGAAACGCAGGCTTGAAATAGCCCGTGCCCTGATTCACACACCCAAAATAATTTTTTTAGACGAGCCGACCGTGGGACTTGATCCGCAAACGCGTAATCATATTTGGTCATATATCGTAGATTTATCAAAAAAAGAAGGTGTAACTGTTTTTTTAACTACTCACTATATGGAGGAGGCCGAAAAAATGGCTGATCGGGTCGTGATTATTGACCATGGAAAAATCATTGGTGTCGGTACGCCCCAAGAACTCAAAGAAAGAACTTTTACGGAATCTCTAGAGGAAGCATTTTTGAAATTAACTGGTAGTGAAATAAGAAGCGAGGAGGCAAATAGTATGGATGCTCTTCGTACACATGCGAAAGTTTGGGGGAGAAGAAAGTAAAAAAATTATTTTTTAGAATTAAAATTTATGTCCACAATATATATTTTATGGCTGAGACAATTGAAAAAATATATGCGATCTCCTCCGAGAATTATTGGTTCCCTGGGGCAACCGCTTTTGTTCCTTTTAGTTTTTGGTTTTGGCTTTAGTTCTATTTTCGCCAAGGCGGGAGGGGGCAATTATATACAATTTTTAGTTCCTGGGATTGTGGCGATGGCCGTTGTTTTTACCGCGATTTTTGGCGGGATTGAGCTCATTTGGGACAGACAATTTGGATTTTTAAAGGAAACAATGGTGGCACCAGTTTCTCGTTTTAACATTATGATTGGCAGGGCGTTAGGCGGGGCGACGGTTTCCGTTATTCAAGGAGTTGCCGTTCTTATTATTTCATTTTTAATTGGTTTTAAGATGCCACACGTTTTGATGATTTTTCCGGCGCTTATTTTTATGTTTCTAACTGCTTTTTTCTTTACGGCTCTCGGCACAGCTATCGCTTCGCAGCTTACCGACATGCAGGCATTCCCGATTATTATGAATTTTTTAGTCATGCCGCTTTTTTTTCTTTCCGGTTCAATCTTTCCGCTCACGACGGCCCCGAAGGCGCTCCAAATTTTAGGCAAACTGGACCCGCTTTCCTATGGGATAGATGGACTGCGGTATACTTTTGAGGGTATTTCTAATTTCAATCCGTGGCTTGATTTTTTTGTGCTCCTGGGAGTTTCTCTTTTGGTTGTTTTAATTGGTAATTATTTGTTTGAAAAAATGGAAGTCTAATTTTAATAGAAAAATCAAAAAGCCCCCAACGGGGGCTTTTTGATTTGGAGAATATTACGCGCGTTGTACGTTCGTAGCATTCAATCCTTTTGGTGACTCTTCAGTTTCAAAAGAAAGAGTATCTCCTTCCTTTAATTCATCAAAGGTTACGCCAACCAGAGAATTACTGTGGAAGAATAAATCCTTCTCGAGTCCTTCTGCTGTGATGAAGCCGAAACCCTTATCAGTGAGTCTTTTTATAGTACCAGTCATTGATTTTTTGTTTAAGTTGTTAAATTACAAATAGATAGCTCTAAAAATCGACTCTTTTCGCACCTACTTTGTCTATCAAGTATAGTATATTACACCCCATTTGTCAAGCTTAAAGACTCCAGAAAAATCTTTAATTCTTTACCTTTTATTTCTTTTAAGCCATTTGGTCCTAGTTTCTCCAGTTTAATGTTCATAATTCTTTCGCGTTTAAGGTCGGCGACTTCTTGAAAAAGGGCAGAGCACATTCGACGAATTTGATGTTTTTTACCTTCGGTTAAAATTATTCTAAAGGTATTTTCGTTTATGATTTTTACCTTACAGGGTTTAGTTTGGTATCCTTCGATATTTACTCCGGCTTCCATTTTTTTCTGAAAGCTGGAACGGAGTTTATTGGAAGTTCGAACAACATATTCTTTTTCATGAAAATATTTTGGGTTTAGGAGTTGGTCTGTAATCCTCCCGTCGTTGGTGAGAATTAGAAGCCCGTGAGAATTTTTATCCAACCTGCCTAATGGGAAGAGGTCTTCTCGAGGAGAATTTGTTTCAGTCCCGACCGGCTTATTGTAAACAAAGTATTTATATTCTGTTTTTTTTGCGCCCCGAACCTCGACAGAGTCGCTTTCTTCGACCTGGCTACCGAGGAGGGCCAGTTTGTTGTTTATAAAAACCTTTTTTGCTTTTATCAGCTCATCCGCCCCTCGTCTGGTAGAGATTTTTTTTAGAGCCAAATATTTATTTATCCGCATTTATCTACTTTACCACAAAAGGAGCAATATTAGATTTTATATTATTCATACCTCAGCGCATCTATCGGATTTAATTGTGCCGCCCGACGGGCTGGATAGTAGCCGAAAATAATGCCGATTCCGGCCGATACGCAGAAAGCAAGGATAATTGAGGAAAGTGAAACTGAGGCCTGCAAAATACCGAAATAGGTAATTCCAAATGAGATTAACCATCCTAAAATTACTCCGGTGGTTCCCCCGATAAATGTAAGCATAATTGCCTCTACCAAGAATTGTTTGTTGATGTCTTTTTTCTTTGCCCCAATGGCTTTTCGGAGGCCTATTTCACGGGTCCTTTCGGTGACCGTGGTGAGCATCATATTCATAATACCTATTCCTCCGACAAGCAGAGAAATCCCGGCAATGGCGGCGAGCAGGGTGGTAAAAGTGCCTGTTACTGATGAGGCAGTCGCAATAATTGATGCTTGGTTCAATACGTTAAAGTCAGCGTTGGTCGAATCGGAAATATTGTGACGAGCAAGCAATAGCGCATTTATATCGTTTTGTACCTGCGTGGAAACGTCGGAGCTACTGGCTTGTACATCAATCTCACTTAAATATTTATTTCCCGTTAAATATCGTTGTGCGGTTGTGTAAGGAATATAGATGATATCGTCTGCGCTCCCAAAACCAGAGCCACCCTTGGCCACAGTTATTCCAATGACGGCGTATTCCATGCCTTTTATTCTGATTTTTTGTCCAACAACCCCAGTCGCGTTTATCCCGAACAAATCATCTCTGGTGGTTGGTCCGAGTACGGCGACCTTTGCCCCATTCGTTACGTTTTGGTCTGAAATAAAATCACCTTCCTCAATCGCTACGTTCCGAACTTGTAAATACTGTGATTCGGTGCCCATGATACTCGTATTTGTGTTTGTGCCGGTGGCAATCACCTGTTGGCGGGAAGATACTTCTCGGGCTACATTTGTGATGTTTGAAATTTGAGAAGCAATTGCCGCTGCGTCCGATATCGTTAGGGTTTGGGCGCCACCACGACCTTCAGAAGGCCCACCGAAAGAACGAGCCGCTCCAGGCATGACCATAAGTAGGTTTGCACCCATTGACTGAATGCTGGAGGAAATAGAGTTTTGTGCCCCTTGCCCGACCGCCGTCATTGTAATCACCGAAGCAATGCCGATGACGATGCCGAGCATGGTGAGCCCGGACCTCGCCTTGTTGGCTGAAAGAGCAGAGTATGTTTCATTTAATAAATCAGTGTTTTTCATGTATGGTGTTTTGCTATTTTTTTAACATGAGGAGCTCCTTCCTCAAGCAAGCCATCTTTAATAAAAAGTATTCTGTCTGCATGTTCAGCAATATCTTTTTCGTGGGTGATAAGAAGAATTGTTCGGCCGAGTTCCTTGTTTAGTCTTTGAAAAGTACCCAAAACAATTTCGCTTGTTTTCGAATCAAGGTTGCCGGTCGGCTCATCCGCCAAAATAAGGGATGGATTGTTAACTAGAGCGCGGGCGATGGCAACGCGTTGAATTTGCCCACCGGAAAGTTGATTAGACAAATTTAGAAAATGTCCCTCGTCTAGGCCAGCTAAAAGGAGTGCCTTTTTAGCCCTTTCTTCTCTTTCCTGTGGTTCTACCCCTTCATAAATCAAAGGAAGCATTACATTACGTAACACGGTTGTTCTCGGTAGTAGATTAAACGATTGAAAAACAAAACCAATTTTATCTTTACGAATGTCTGCTAGTTCATCGTCGGAGAGAGTAGAAACATCCTTTCCGTCTAAAAAGTAAGTCCCGGAAGTCGGATTATCGAGTGCCCCCAAAATGTGCATTAGGGTTGATTTGCCGGACCCGGACGGCCCCATGATGGCCACAAACTCCCCATCCTTTATTGCAAAGCTTACTCCGCACAAGGCTTCGAACTCTATGTCGCCCGTCTTGTATATTTTTTTTATATTTTGTACTTCAATCATGATTTAATCCGCCGGCTTAAATGTTCTTCCTGTTCCACCGGCGGCGGCCCCTGCCCTGTTTCCACTTACCGCATTAAGTAGGCTCGGAGTTGAGGTGGCGACAGTTTTTGCGCCTACAATTGTTTTTATTACAATCTTGTCACCCTCGCTTAGACCAGAAATAATTTCAGTACTAGTGTCATCTGATGTCCCGACGACAACTGCTTGCAGTGTGGGGAGGGTCGCAGAGGGAGATCCCTGTATGCCTGAGAGGGGAATTGGTAGAGGGGTATTAAATATTTCAACGTAGGTATTGCCACCCTGGTTTTTTATTGCACTGTTTGGCACGGTCAAAACATCTTGTTGGACGTTTGTAATAATAGTCGCATTGACCGTCATGCCTGGTTTTATTCTTTCATCGTTGGTGTCAAAGGTTATCTTTACGTCGTAATTTACTACCCCTTGAGAGACAGTCCCGATTGCATCTACCTGAGTCACCTTTCCGGCAATTGTGAGATTAGGAATCGCGTCAAAAGTTAGAGTTACTTTTTGCCCAAGTTGTATTTTGGCAATATCAACTTCATTAAGAGAGATAACTGCCATTTGTTTTGCCGTGATGATTGTGCCTAAGGTTGTACCGGAACTTGCATCATCCCCCTTTTGAACGGGGACACTTGCTATTACTCCATCAAAAGGGGCTCGAATGTAATAATCGGACAGATTTTGTTCGGCGTCGGTTAAGGCGTTTTGTTTTTGGGCTACAGAGATTAGGGCACCCTGCATGTCTATTTCATTGTTGGGCAGAGAATCTTTGTAGCTATTAATGCTTGTTTGGGCGGTAAGCAGAGAAGAGCTGTCCGCGTTTATTGTATTTGTGTATTGAGACAAGGTGCTTTGGTATGACGAAAAACCAGACGGGTTGTTGTTTTGTTCTGCTAAATAATTTACATAATCGTTAAGACTTTTTGTGGCATCGGCTAAAAGGTTTGTCGTATTGTAGGTTTCTCCAGCCAGGGCTTCAATGTCGGCAGATTTTGAATTGCTGTTAACGGGGCCAAAATTAATTTTATTTTTTTCATATGCCGCCTTCGCGGTATAATATGCCGTATTTGCTTTGTTTAAATAATTAACAGCCGTAGCCCCAGCTTTCCTTGCGGCGTTGTCTGATAGATCACTATTATTAAGAAGGTTTTCAATTCCGGTTATAGTAGGGGGGATATCTAAAAAAGTTTCAGAAATTGTGTTGAGGGCGTCGGCATAAGTTTTCGTTGAATCGGTATTAATATTTTCATTTGAATTTTGTATTTGAAGTTTTTGTAATGAATAATTCGCGCTTTGTAAATTTATTTTTGCATCACGAACAGCTTTTTGCGCGGTGGTATCATCGATAGAAAAAAGCAACTTGCCACTTGCTACTTTGTCCCCGGGTTGTACTCCGACATAAGTAATTGTGCCAGAAACATTCGGCTTAATATCTATTTGATTTATGGCGGATACCTGACCACTGCCGGCAACCGAGGAAATAATCGTGCCCCTGGTGGCTGTACCCATTACGTAACGAGTTTCTCCGGAGGCGCTGGTTATTTTACCGTAGCCCCAATATCCAAGGAGAAGTATTAGCAAAATAAAGACGCTGCTTATAATTTTATGCGCGAGGGCATAAGTTTTGATTTTATTTAAGAAATTTTTCATATTATTTTAGTGGTAGTGGAATTTCTCCTTGTGGAGGAAGGGGAGGAGGCATGCCGAGTGGTAGGACTCTTATAAATTTAGCTTCAATTTGGCCCTGTTCATTTGGGTCACCGATAACAATGATAGAATCATCGACGTTTAAATTACTGGCGTTAATGCTGTCTTTTGCTTTTTGTATTTGGGTGTTGTCGCTTATTAAAATTATTTTTTCCGTATTGTCTTTATCTTGTACTATTATTGTTGGTAATTCTATTTTCATTATTTTCCCTATTGCACCGTGGGCGTTGGGAAAATTATCCCTGCCAGGAATCGGCCCACCAGGGCCCATTCCGAAGTTGCGTTCATAATTTTCTCCCCAAGCGCGGCCAAAAGAGGCTTTACGAAAACCCACCGAGACTCCCAGAGAAAAAATTAATAAGGCGACCACCGCGAATCCAATTACGCACAAAACGGCTAGGGCTGTTTTCGATTCAAAAAAACTTCTTACATTTTCGGATATTTTTTTCATGTAATTAATAGGACAATAATAATTGATTTTTAATAATTTCTCTCGTAAGATATTTCAGAGATAAAAATAAAATGAAAATAAGAGAAAGAGACAAAACAATACTTGTCGTCGGCAAAGATTCGGCAATCAAAAAAAAGAACTCTTTTGGGTAAGAAAGCGCCGGGCTGTTGCTGGAAAATACCAGAGATAAATATTCATAAAACCCGGATTGGGCTACGTCGTTTAATAAGATTTTAAATACAGGCAGTGCCCCACCGAAGGAGAGAATTCCCATTGAGGAAAATACCCACAACCTGGTCCTATTTATGCGCTTATTTCGCTTCACCATCTTTTGCCAAATATTTAATGGTAAGTCCGAGTCGATTTCATATTTAGCTTTTTGGAACACTTCTTGCAGTTCTTTTTCCATATCTATATATACGTATGGAAAATTAGTTATGGTGCAATTTGGTTCAGTATTTTTCGTAATTCTATTATCGCCCTGTGGTGTTGGCTTTTGACGGTGTTCAATGGTTTGTTTAAGATTTTGCCGATTTCCTCGAAGGTCATTTCTTCTTGGTAGTGAAGCATCAATACTTCCCGATAATTCTGATGCAGTTTTTCCAGCGTTTGGTTGAAAAATTGCGCGTCTTCCAGTTTTTGCAGGGCTTCTTCCGGTAGTAAGTTTTCATCCTGAATATTTTCTTCAAAAGAATTTGTATCTTCTTCACTGCCCCTGTCTATATCCGAAAAAAGTAAGTTCTTTTTTTTTCTTAAAAAATCCGTAGTGGTATTTCGGGCAATAGTAAAAACCCAGGTTTTAAAACTTGCTTTGTCGGAATTAAATTTCCCTAAATTTTTCCAAATTTTAATAAAAATCTCCTGGACAATGTCGGGCGCATCATCCTTGTTCGCCAGGCGAGCGGAAAAATTGTAAAACGAAGAAGCATAGCGGTCTATTAATTCTTTAAAAACCTCCTGATTACCATTTTTGTATTGAGTGATGATTTCCTCGTCCGTTTCATTGTCTGACATAGCATAAATATATCACAATCTATGTCGTGCCTGTATTGGTAGAGTTTTTTCTTTCAATATTTTATTGGTGTTCTGTCGTTGTCGTGGTTTTTTTACCCGCTGGTTGATTCGTGGTAGTCGTTGTGGTCTTTTTGAGTAAGGGTTGATAGCCAAATATATATCTCAAGAGATAGGCGATTACCGCGATTAAGAGAAGAGCAAGGATGATAAGGAGAAGCCAGCCGAAAATATTTGTCGGGAAAAAGCCGGCTCCAAAAACATTTGCTCCCAGGGACACATTTTTGTCTTCTGTCGAAGTTGGCTCAGTCCAGACTTGGGCCGTCACATTTGCACTGACAGATTGGGGTCTGCCGGATGGATCAGTGTAAGAGAGGGTGGCCGGGAAGTTCAAACTTGTGCCGGCTGGAATATTGTCTCGTACTCGCACCCTTACGGTCACAGTGCCTTGGCCGTTTGCTTTCAAGGTTCCTAGGTTAAAGGTTAGCGAGTTGCCGTTAAAAATCGGATTACTTGGGTTTGAAGAAATGTAATCTACTTCGTAAGGAAGATTCATTTGTAGAACAAGGTTTGTGATGGAACCTGTGCCGATATTTTGATAACTTACAGTGTAATTAATTTCGTCTCCCGGGCGTGGGTTCGTGTTGTCGATAGTGGGTACAATCGGTTGATTGCGATCAATGGAAGAATTAATAAGCACGAGAGAGGTAGGAGGAATTGGATTGTTGTTTATCGGCGCACTGACATAGATAAATTTTGTGGCGGTGGCTGATCCGTAATTATTACTACAAACAAGAACGTAGGTTTTACTTGAAGACAAAGAAGCGGTGTAGAAAGATGCCGGTCCAATGCTTTTTGTTCCTGCCCAACCGTTACTGCCACCACTTGCATAACAAGAAGTTGCATTGGTCGTGGACCAACGGACAGTGGTCGCTCCGTTATAAGAAAGATTTGATTGATCGGCAGAAAGCACTACCGTCGGAGGGTAATTAATTTGTTGATTTTGAACATATACTGTCACCGAGTCCGTCGCGGAATCACTGTTGTTGTAGTTTCTACAAGTAATAGTATAGGTCGTAGTGTAAGTAAGAGAGCCGGTACTGAAGGTCCCGGAAGTGTTTTTTGAACCAGACCAACCATTCGTTCCGTTGCTTGCAGTACAATAATCAGCGCCGTCAGAATCCCAACGAATCTTAGTACTATCTCCGGAACTTATATCTACATCGTCGGCTCGAATATCGACACTGACGTTGTCGGTGTTGTTTTCGTCTACACTAACCGTCACAGAATCGGTGGCTGAATCGTTATCGTTATAACAAATAATACGATAAGTTTTGTCTGAAGTTAAATCCCCAGTGTCGAAATGGCCTGATGTGCTTACATTGTTTCTTGCCCAACCATTGCTGCCACCGGTTCGGTTACAATAGTCCGCGTTGTCTGAATCCCAGCGAATTGTTGTACTGTCTCCATCGGATATATTTCTGTCGTCTGCGCTAATATCAACAGTTACTTCGTTATTATTGATTTCATTAACATTCACCGTTACAGAATCGCTGCTTTGTCTTCCGTTCGTTCCGTAACATATAATAGAATAGGTTCTTGTTGAAGTTGGGTATACCATTCTATCCCCGGAAGTTGCGGTGCTTGTAGTCCACGAAGCGGAACAATAATCAGTGTTATCAGAGTTCCAAGAAAGATTTGAACCTTCTCCAGAATTAATACTGGAAGGGGAGGCTGTTAAATTTACGGTTGGATTTTGGGTTTGGTTTTGACTGAAGTAAGCGTAAACCGTACAGTCGGAATATACTGCGCCAGTCGTATAGGTGCTACCAGAGAGGTGACCATTACAGCCGGAAACTCCACTGATACTATATCCAGAATTAGCATATACGGAAAAAGTGGCGGTGTTT
>JBAYHY010000001.1:0-121194 GCA_041665885.1 Minisyncoccota bacterium | reverse complement strand
CCTCCAGCCCTGACAGAAGAACAAAAAATAACACTCATCAGCGAACCAATAAAAAATATTATTGGAACATGCCACATAGATAATTTTCCAACTGGCTGTATCGAGCAAGTAATCATGGGCACAATTTCAAAAGAATCAATGTGTTTAGATAATTAGTATTTCTTAACAAGTAAAATTGCATGTTATCATGGTATAATTAATGTAATAAATGACGTGGTGATTCGTCTTTTATATTAGAGGTCTAATTTTATTAGTTAATTGTTTGTTTTATAAAAGTTATGAAGAACAAAATTTTAGTTATCGGTGTTTTGGCGATTATTTCGATGTTTGCTTTTAACGCGTATGCTGCCGAGAAAGGTGGCAGTACTAGCGGACCAGGTGTTGGTTTGGAAAAACCAGAGGTGGAGTTAGAAGATCAAGAGGTTGGCGAGGATACACAAAATATGCAGCCACAAGATGATAATGAGAAAAGTGTTGAAGTCCAAAACGAAAATAAGATTCAAAACCAAGGTGAAGATGATCAGGTGCAGAATGAGGAGCAACAAGGAAAAGAGGATGGACAAGAATCGGAATCCGACGTTGCGACCCAAAGGAGAAGTGTGGTTGCTAACGCAGTGCAAGAGATGTTGCAGATTGCCGACAGGAATGGAGGGATCGGAGAACAAGTAAAGACCATAGCCCAAGCCCAGAATCAAAATCAGGAAAAAATAGAAGTCAGCCTGGCAAAAGCCCAAGACAAGAGCGGTTTTGCAAAATTCTTTTTTGGTCCTAACTACGGAGAAATATTGAATGCGGAAAAACTATTGGAACAAAACCGAGAGCAAATTAAACAATTAAATGAGATTAAAAATCAATTAATTAATAAGGGGGATGAACAGGCCCTCGCTGTGCAAATTAAAACGCTAGAGCAAGCGAATTTAGAAATTGAGAATTCACTAGTGAAGGAAAAGAGCGGATTCAGCTTGTTTGGGTGGTTGTTTAATTAATATAGAATCTTAAAATATTAAAAGCTAAAAATGCCCCGAAGGGGGCATTTTTAGCTTTAGGCGGATTTAGCATGTGGTATAGTTGATATTTGTGATATAATTATCAGATGAAAAAAACAACAATATATATTGTAATTATCGTGGTTTTGATTTTGTTGGGGATTTTTTATTTTTATCAAATGTCATTACAAAAGAACTCAGCGGAAAATGTGACCAATGAAGTTACAAATTCTAATCCTGCCGATAGCAATACCACAAATCAGTTAGCGAATCCGGCTTCTGTAAATTGTACAGAAAAAGGAGGCACCTCGACGATAGCGAGTAAGGAAGATGGGAGCCAATATGGCCTCTGTTATTTTGATGACAACAGAGCGTGTGAGGAGTGGGCGATGATGCAGGGCAATTGTCCGGTCGGCGGGGTAAAGACGACTGGTTTTGATACGATTGATCAAAAATTCTGTGCTTGGTCAGGTGGACAGACGACCGCAGTTCCTAATTCTGTCTGTACTCTCAGGGATGGCACGAAATGCTCTACGGTGGATTTTTACAACGGCGACTGCCCAGTATATAAATAATCAATTAAATTTGTTTGTATACGTTTTAATTTAAATAGTCTCGATAATAATTAAAAATTATAAAAACATCAAAATATGGAAAAAATGAAATTTGGTTTATTGGCTGTCGTTGTTCTGTTTGTTTTGGGTTTGCTCGGATATTGGGCTGTTTCTACTATTCAGTCAGGTAGTGAGTATCAAACACGCCAAAAATTCGAGCAGCTTACCAAGGAAAATGATGATTTAAAAATACAAGTTGCGGCACTTACTGACCAAATCGATACTCTGCAATCTCAATTACCGGACAATACCACAGATACATCCTCCGGATCAGGGGATCAGGCTGATAAACCTGCACCTACGACGACTACTTATAAATATCAAAGTTCAATTAATGATTTGCAAAAACTCGAAGACGGAAATGTATTGATGAAAATCAAATCCAGCGGCGCCAATGTCGGCATAGTGCAAAAGTTTTTGAATATTTATAACAATACTTCGAATAAAATAGATAATGATTTTGGCCCCAGCATGGAGAAAGCGATAATCGCTTTTCAGAAGGATCAAGGGATAACGTCCGATGGTCAAGTCGGCCCCGGCACGTACAGCAAGATGATTGATTGGCTCAAAAAACAAGGATAGTATATGTAGTGATTAATAGGTCGTGTTATAATAGAGGTGACAATTATTAGCTAACATTAAAAATTATGGATGAAAAAAATGAAGTAAAAACCGGAGAAAAAAATATTTCTCCAGACAAGGGTCAAAATAGAATGATTATGGGCATCCTCGCATATCTTGGTTTTTTGGTTTTGATTCCGTTTTTTGTTTCCAAGGAAGATTCAGTTGTTAAATTCCACGTTAAGCAAGGTTTAGTGTTGTTGGTAATTGAAGTAATTGTCTGGATTGTCGGTATGATGTTCTGGTCATATTTTATTAATTCTCTGATGCAACTTATAAATATAGCAGTCCTTATCCTATCGATTCTCGGCATAGTGAATGTCGTTCAGGGGAAAGAAAAAATGCTTCCTTTGGTGGGGCAATTTTCCAAATATTTTACTTTTTAGTTATATTTTTAAAGTAGAAAAAAGCGACCCCGGGGTCGCTTTTTTCTTTTCCACCCGTTTTACACTTTTATCATTGACGTTAAGAATGAAAGTGTATTATTCTTCATTTAAGACTTCATGAAGTTTTTATTATTAGTAATTTTTAAATAATATGAGAAAATACTTATCTATTTGTTTTGTGTTAGTTTTTGTTTTATTTGGGATAGCTGTTTCAAATACTGTAAGAGCAGTGGATACTGCGACAACTATCGTTGCTTGGAATTTTGACGATCAGAACGCAACAGCGGATGCTGGTACAGCAGGAAACTTAACTAAAATTATTTCAATCTCTGGTGCTACTGCTGGTGGTTATTCTGGTGGTGATAGCGGTGGATTAGATAAGGCTATCTCGGCTGATCATTGGCGACTTGTAGGTCCTGGTGACGAAAAATATTGGCTTACAGAAACATTTATTACAACTGGATATGAAATGATTACTGTCTCATCAAAACAACGCAGTTCCTCAACTGGACCTCATAATTTTATTATGCAGTATCGGGTGGGTGATGGAGCATGGAGTGATCTTGTAGCAATTGCCCCGGCAGAAAACGAAGACTGGGTTTTCACAAATGCGCAATTGCCCACAGATGCATCTGACCAAACAAGTGTTTCTGTAAGATGGCTTTCAACTGATCAAACTGTGTCTGGTACAGCTGGGACTAATCGTCTCGATGATGTAATAATAAGTGGCACCGAATTGCCACCGGCAGATACGACCGCACCGATACTTGATATCACCGTGCCTGCAGATGGTGGTTATACAAAGGACAATACGATAAGTAATCTAAATTTTACCGCGAGCGACGATGTGGACGAGACGCTGGATTATGCTGTTTATGTCGACGACGAGAGTGCTTTAGGAGAACCGGTAGTGACAGGAACGATTCCTAGCGGTGGAGGAGTAGGAACCTCGCTGCTGGCTCAATCAGACGGAGTACATACTATCACCGTAAAAGTAACTGATGATGCCGGAAATTCAGTCCTGGAATCAATGACCATTACCGTGGACACGACAGACCCGACAATTATTTCAGCTATAAGCCCAATTCCAAATAACACTGTTGAAGTTTTATTTAGTGAAGAATTGCAAAACAGTCCACTGAACGAGTTTTTTGATTTCAAGGTTCGTATTGGTCATCACCCAGATATTTCTGATTTTAGGGTTTATAATGATTTAGATAATTCACTTAGTGAGAATGAGGGTGATGTTCTTTATGAAATTAGTAGTGTTGGTTACTCAAATAAAATAGTCACCATAACACTAACAAATGGAATACAAAAAGAAGATCATCCCAGGCTGTATATAACCCCAGCGTTAGCAAGTCTTGTTGACTTGGCGGAGAATTATTTTAACGGCGGAGACGAGTATGATATGCCGATTCAGGTAGAAAAAAAGACGAACACGACAAGTGGCGGAAGATATATTCCCCAAGGAGAACCTACAAAAATTCCTGGTTGTGGAACGAAGACAGATGGTTTTAGCACAATAAACGGAAAGGCCTGCGCAAATAATATTCCCCATGAAGAGGGCCAGGTCCTCGGGGCAGATAAATTTATTTTTACTCTTTCACTCAAAAGAGAGCAACCCCCATACTCGACTGGCGCTCATGCAAACGAAGTTCTTGAATTACAGAAATTCTTAAATGCCAATGGATATGATAGTGGACCGGAAGACGGAAAGTTCGGACCATTAACAGAAGCTGCAGTTATCAAATTCCAATTAGCGAATGGTTTAGTGGGGGACGGGGTAGTGGGACCACTTACTCGTGCTTTATTAAATAAGTAAATTATTTAGGTTAAATCGTATTTCCGCCTTTATTTTTAAGGTGTATTTTGCTTGTTTTTATCCACTTTTTATACACCTAGTTCTGCACTTTTTCTGTTAACACAAGCAGAATATAGTGTAATCTTTAGTAATAAAAGTAATTTTAGGCGAACTCGTCCTTTGCCTAAGAGAATTATAATTTTGTGAAATTAAATAAATTTATGAAAAAATATCTCTCTATTAGTTTGGTCTCCGCCCTTGTGTTAGTCGGATTAATGGGTGCGGCCAGTAGTGTGAAAGCGATTATTCTCCCTCACGATGCTGGTGTTGGGGCTACTGGTGGTGGTTCTGGTACGGCTTGGGTAAATCCAGGATATGTCGTAGCAGATGATACCAATTACGCTACCGCAATTCTAAATTTATATGGTTCCTCAGAGAGTCTTAATGCGACAAATTATGGTTTTTCTATTCCGGCCGGTGCAACCATTGATGGAATTCAAGTTTCTATTATGCGAAAAAGTTCCTCACTTCTTGCCGGTAATTCCATCATCGATAAATCAGTGCGACTGATAAAGAATGGCTCTGTCGTTGGGGATAACAAAAAAAATTCTACTCACTGGGCGACTTCTATGACGGCAGTTGGTTATGGTGGTTATGGTGATTTGTGGGGAGCAACGTGGACACCAGCCGACATTAACGCTTCTAATTTCGGAGTGGCTTTTTCAGTAGAAACTGAATCTCTCCTTGACAGGACGGCGTCAGTAGACTATGTGCAGATGAGTGTTTTTTACACGGCTGACACTACTCCTCCAACGGTGGGCACAGTAACAATTACTCCATCTATATTAAGTGGCGGAATACTTTATATTGGAAATCTTTCAACTATTTCAGTTCCAGTGGAGGACAACTTGGGTGGTGCTGGGATTAACGGGGCTTCTTGCCGATATTCTCTTGATGGTGGTTCAAGCGGTTGGACCATGCTAAGTGCTTATGACGGATCAAATTGTGTGTTTAATGGAGTAGACACCTCTCTGGCAACTGGAAGTATTGGGGTTAACGTTGATGATAGTGTTGGTAATATAGGTGTAAGTTCCTGGACCGCTCCGATCGCGATAGACAACGAAGCCCCGGTAATAATGGCTCATTCGGACGTAACTGCTGTCGAGGCCACTTCGGGGAGTGGGGCGATGGTTAATTACATAGAACCAGACGCAACAGATAACGCGGACGCGACCGCCTCGGCAGTTTGTATCCCTGCTCCAGGGTCTACTTTTCCGCTTGGAGTAACCACTGTCACTTGCAACAAAACAGATACGGTTGGAAATTCTGCTATTTCAACAACATTTAATATAGAGGTTGTGGATACCACTGCTCCGGTTATTACGTTAAGCGGGAATGATCCATTTGATATGTACATTAACAATGATTATGCCACCCTTAATCCAAGCCCAGATTTTTCCGCAATAGATGCCGTGGATGGAGACATCACCGGTACTGCTATTGAGACGGGGCAAAATTTTGACAGTGCGATTTTGGGTTCTCACACTATTACTTACAGTTCCACTGACTCTCATGGTAACAATACGACAATTACAAGAACAGTTAACGTTGTTGATAGAAACAAGCCAATTATTTATAGAATTGGAGGAAGTCCACTAACCGTTCAAGCTGGTTTTACATATACTGATGCTGGGGCGACCGCAATGGATAGGGATGGATCAGACATTACTTCGTTTATTATTACTGTTAATCCAGTAGATACTAACACGCTCGGGTCATATATTATTACTTACAATGTAACCGGGGCAGATCTAGGTAGTTATACAGGAACGAACGTCGCTGATCAGGCAAGCAGAGCAGTAAATGTTGTGGATACCACGGTACCGTTATCGTATTGACTGGAAGTGCTGATATAACTCTTGAGGTTGGTGGTGCCCCTTACATGGATGCAGGTGCAGTTGCGGAAGACAACTTTGACGCGGACACTGCTGTTTTAACTCCTGACTCAGTTGACATAAACACTATCGGTGATTATTTATTACATTATAATTATACAGATACAAACGGAAATGCTGCCGCAGAAGTTACACGTACCGTGCACGTTGTTGCGCACGATACGACCCCAGACCAATTTGCTTTTTCGGACCAGAATGATGTTGGGTTGGACACGGTGATTGAATCAAACGAAATTACAGTTAATGGAACTAGCGTGGCTGTTGATGTTTCGGTTGTTGGAGGGGAGTATTCAATAAACGGAGGAGTATTTACGGCTGTTGCTGGTATGATTAATACTGGAGATTCAATAAAGGTTCGTCATACTTCTTCAACCTTAAATGATGTTGCTGTTAATACTGTGCTTACTATCGGCGGCGTTTCTGATACCTTTACTAGCACCACTCTTGCTGCTCGACATACTGTTAGCGGTGGTGGCAGGGTTGCCCTAGCCGGCGAAGTGTTGGGTGTCTCGACAGAAAATCCTTTAGGCCAAGTACTCGGCGCGGAAAAATTTATTTTCACCATGCTCTTAAAAATGGGACACTTTCCATATCCAGTAGGTGATTACGCGAATGAAGTGATGGAATTACAAAAATTCCTAAATGCCGCTCCATATAATAGTGGATTGGTAATCGATGGAAAATTTGGCCCGAAGACCCTCGCTGCAGTTATCAAATTCCAATTAGCGAATGGCTTAGTGGGGGACGGAATAGTTGGACCACTTACTCGAGCAGTGTTGAACAAATAGATATTAAAAACTTAATATAAAAAGAAAAAGCGGGGGCCAGATAGGCCTCCGCTTTCATGATTGCGAGCGATGAAGAATTAATTCAGAAGAGTGCAGAGTTGCACGACTGCTGGCACCCTTTCATAATTACCGCCTACTTCTACGACTAGCAGGTAGTAGTCGGTGTCGGTGTTAAGTAACGCGCCAACGTCACGGATTGCCTTTTCTCCGTATGAGGGATTCCATGAGCCGATTAGTGTTCCTCCGCCAAATACGTGTAGGTCCGCGGGGTTGCCAGACTTGTAAAGCCACGCAAAATCCGAGTTGGCGGTCCACGTGATCTTTAAATCAGTTCCAGCCTTGACGACCAAGGCCAGGGTCATTCCGGTGTATCCAGTGTCCATCGGAGTGATGGTGCAGGAGTATCCCGGAGGGGAAGGATTCCCCTCGGTGTCGTAGTTGACGACCTTCCATTGGTGGGGACCAGTTGCTTCCCTTTGAACTGGAAGGGTAGTAACTTGTCCGATGTCTGTCTCGTTGTCCCACGCCTTGGTGTATGAGACCCTTGGATCATCTTCTCCGCTTGAGAATGTTCCGTAGATGTATCCCGTGTCGGCATAAATGTCTGCCGACGGCACGGAAAGAGCGTTTTCCCAATAAGAGAATGAGGTAATGTGAACTCCGCCGTTTGTTGCGGGGGAAATCTCGTCCGAGCCATAGTGGACTCTGAACTTGATTGTGCCCGTAAGGGTGGTTTTTCGGATATCTGCCTTGATTGTCCCGTGGATGCTTCCCGAGTATGCAAGGTTCCCAGCAAGCGGCCCACCCGTCATCAAATAATTATATGACGGAGACAGTGTTGCGCCCGGGATGCTTGTGATGTCGGTCCACTCGCCGTCGTTGTTTGAAAGTTCGATTATTGTCCCGTGGTGTTTTGCTTTTAGGTTAATGGAAAAACCAATAAATGCAATGGCGTTTGATGTTCCGAATTCTGGGCCTCCACCGCCCCCGACCTGAAGGTTGGTGGTGGTGTTTGCCATGTCGGCAAGGAAGAGCTCACCCTTTTGGGTTGTGCTATTCCAGACGGGAATAAACGTGGCACTGTTTTCTTCTTCCGGGTACGATGACCACGTTGTGCACGCGCTGTCGCCGACGTGTGGCAGGTTGGGCGTTGTTTCTGCCCAGGCGAGATTGTCTTCGCAGTGGTTGGTCTGTGTGAGCACCGGGGTAGTAATGGCGCAAATCGTAAAGGTAATCAAAAACGTTACCATCGTTCTCGTTCTCATCTGTTCCTCCACCTTCTCCCTTTCGGGGTTTATTTTCTTGTTGTCAAGGTTATGAAAAAGATTGAAATTGCCAACCCCACCATAATGATCATAGAATTTCCATTATTATTGTATTACAAAGAATGAGAAATGTCAATGCCTTGACATTTAGACAACTATAGTTTAAAATATAAAGATAGTAGATAATAAGTACAGTCTGTAAAAAGATTATTAATAAAGAACAAATATATGAAGAAAATAAACAATGTAGCTAGTGGTTTGTTGGTTTTAATGCTTTCGTTTACGGGGGTTATTTTGCCCGCCAGCAAGACTCTTGCGGCCGGCAATAGTTCTTTGTTGTCAGGATATGATATTCGTGTAATGACAACCGACGGTGCTACTGGCACAAACTATGTTTCCGACCCAAATAAAAAGCAAGACTTTGTGGCCGTAAACATTTCTACTGACCCCAGTCTTCCTGGAACATCCGTTAATGGCGACGGCGCTTATGGTATGTCTTTTGCAGACGACCTTCTTTTTGTTGCTTCAGGAATATATAATAACGGATGCATAGCAACTGTCTCGTTGAGCGATGATTTACCAATCGCTGTTGATGCTTTGTTGGTAAATGATTTAGCCAAAGATATTTTGCCATCTAACACCTTGTCAATTAACAATAGTGTTTCGTGTTCTATCTATGGAGGCTTACAAGTTTTCAATACCAGCGGTTCTGTTGTTAATACATATGGTGCCGAAGATTCAGCTACTTATTACAAAGTCCTTGCTAGGGGCGGAACAGCATTCTTGGTATATGGTGATGCCACAAGTGGCGCTCCTTATCTTGAAACCGTTTCATATCCAGGCATGACTCAAGACGAAGCAATTTCTCTACCGTTAGCCACACTAAATGATCCTAGCAATGTAAATCTTGCTCTTTCAGGAGATGGACAATATGCATTCGTTGCCGTAGATGGAGCGGTTAGTATTGTTGATTTTTCTGATTCTAGTAGCCCAAGTATCCTGGGTGGAAATTACGATATTTCGAACGGAAACGCAACTTCAGTAGCGGCAAATGCAGACGGAAGCAAATTTTATGTTAGTTATGGAAATAAAATTGATGTTGTGAATACTTCTGACCGCCTTGTTTCAATTATTGATACTGGGTCAACGGTAAATGGTTTAACGATTGACAGTACCTATCTCTATGTCGCCACAGACGCGGGACTAAAAATATATAGCCTTGCAAACAATTCTTTAGTAGGCGAATATAATACGACCAAAAATGCGACGGCAGTTTCTGCTGTTGGTGATTATATTTACCTCGCGACTAGCGATGGAGCAAATAGTGAAATATTTAAAATTAAAATGGTGGTTATTGCCTTGAACGGAGCAAATCCACAAACGGTTGAATTTGATACTCCTTATGTCGAACTAGGTGCAAAAATCGACAATGTTCCAATGGATCTTTCGGCAATTAATTCTTCAGATGTAAATACTTCAGTAGTTGGTTCATATTTTGTAACTTACACGGCGGATGATTCAGGCAATCCTGGTCTTAGTGTTGCCAGAACAGTAAATGTTGTTGATACCACTGCTCCCGTGATTACCCTTGTTGGAGAGAACCCAATGAAAATCAAGCATGGAGTTACCGCGATGTTCTCAGACATTGATCCAGGAGCGGTGGCGGATGACGGTTCATCGGTCGCAGTAAACTATTCAGATTTTATTGACAAGAACGGTACTTATTACATTACTTATGATGCAATTGATGCTTCAGGCAATCATGCAGAACAAGTAGTAAGAAAGGTGATCGTAGGGTCAATAATTTCTGGCAGTGGTTCTGGGGGATCAGGTGGAGGAAATGGAGGAGGAACTTCCGGTAATGTTGGCAACGAGAACGGAAATCAAAATCCAGGCGGCCAAGTCCTCGGTGCGGAAAAGTTTATCTTTACTCTTTTCCTTAAAATGGGACACTCTCCATACCCGACCGGCATTTATGCCAACGAAGTAATGGAATTACAAAAATTTCTGAATGCCGTTCCATATAATAGTGGATTGGTGGTAGATGGAAAATTCGGCCCTCTAACTAATGCAGCGGTTATCAAATTTCAATTAGCAAATGGCTTAGTTGGGGATGGACTTGTCGGTCCTTTGACTAGAGCTGTGCTAAATAAATAAATTATCAATGAATAACAAAGCCCCATCTTTACAGATGGGGCTTTGTTTGTTATAATTGATATATGTTTAATTGGTTTAAAAAGCATTTTATTCCACATGAGGGTAACGAGCATCGTCCGCATGCCCTACGAGCGGACAGTATTCGCAACATTGTCGCTATTGTTATTTTCTTGGAAATATTCACTTTTTTAATTCCAATTATTTCTCGCGTGAACATAGAGGGCGGTATGGCGGCGGTATTGCCGGGAGTTTTATCTATGCTTACCAATGAGGAAAGGCAATCTCAAAATCTTCAGGTTCTCACTGCGAGTCCTATTTTAAATCAGGCGGCAGAAATGAAAGCGAATGATATGGCGACAAAAGGATATTTTGCCCACACTAGCCCGGAAGGGAAAACGCCTTGGTATTGGCTGGAAAAAGTAGGATACAAATATCAATACGCGGGAGAAAATCTGGCAGTTAATTTTAGTGATTCGAAAGATGTCACAAACGCCTGGATGCAAAGCCCCACTCATAAAGCGAATATTGTAAAAGGGAATTATACGGAAATCGGGACGGGGGTCGCGAGGGGCATGTACGAAGGGAGAGAAACAATTTTTGTGGCCCAGGTTTATGCGAATCCGCTTTCTCTCGGGGTGGCTGATTTGCCCGTTGTAAAAAGTGTTCCTGAAAACAAAGTTGAAGAAATTCCTAAGGTCATCGCGGAAGAAAGGGCGACAAGTGTGCTCGGGGCGGAGACGGCGCCTATGGCAGAGGGTGCCCCTGAGATAGCGGCGAAGCCAATTCAAAACCCTACACTTTGGCAGAAATTACTTGCGTCACCCCGAAACACGATGAATATCATTTTGTTTATTGTGTTTGGAATAATCGTTTTGACCTTGCTTGTGTATATAATTATAAAAGCGAGACAATACCACTTGGATTTGATAACCAACGGATTAATCGCCCTGGCAATCATCGGGGCAATCTTTGTGGTGAACTATTATTTTACCCACAGAAATATGGTAATCACCCAAAGTCTGGATTACTCATACGAGAATAATTAAAATTAGCCACGGAAATTTTAGGCTACCAGCTGTCTCTATTTTTGTTTGAGTTATTTATAAAATTGGAGTATGATGTAGTTACTTATTAATTAATCAATCCCGAAAGTAGAGCAGAGCTCACTATGGGACAAGAATTTTTATGGCAAAAAGAGGCACAACCTTAAGTCCGAAGAAAAAGTCACGACGATCTCACAAGACCGCAAAACGTTTAGCAGTCAAGAGAATTATGATTGCGAAGAGGGCTCTTCGAAGAACTGTGAATAAAGGTTAATCGACATTATTAGCATAATAAAATAATTTTGTGGAAAAAATAAAAGAGAACGGTATTTGGATTATTAGCGTAGTGTTGTTGATTTTTTCTGTCATCTTTTTTGTGGCAGCGCAGAACTTTTCTGACCAGGGGAAATACGTAGAAGTAAAAGGATTATCGGAAAAAATAGTAAAATCAGACGTGGCAATTTGGACGATTAATTTTGACGACAAAGCAAACGATATAGACTCGCTTTACGCAAATATTGATAAAGATACGAAGACCGTCACCTCTTTCCTGACGAGCAAAGGATTTGATGCTTCTGAAATCAACATTGCTCCGGTTAATATTTATCAAGATACGTATAAAGATTCACTCTTCAGATATAACTCAAGCACCCAGCTCTCTGTCTATACAAAAAAAGTTGATTTAGTTAAATCCTCGTCCAAAGAAACCTTGCCGCTTGTAAAAGAAGGTCTTACCATGAGTCAAAATTCTATTGCTTTTGAATTTTCTGATATCAATAGCGTAAAGCCGGAAATGTTGGCTGAAGCAATTAAAAATGCGAAGGATGCAGCAACTCAGTTTGCTAAAGAATCCGGATCGCGACTGGGAAGTGTGGCGCGAGGAAACCAGGGAGTGTTTGATATAACCGACAAAGACCCCGGATCTCCGGAATTTAAAAAAATTAGAGTTGTTTCTACTTTAAGATTTTTATTGAAGTAGTTTTTAAAAATAATGAATTCTAAGTCCCTCATTTGGATTTTCTTGTTTATCGGTTCAACTATCGGTGGATTTATCCCTACCCTTTGGGGAGACAGTTTTCTTTCTGTTTGGTCAGTTTTGTTGACGGCTGTTGGTGGTATCGTTGGTATTTACGTTGGTTATAAGTTAAGCAATTAATACAAAAACATGAATTGGTTAAAACACATCTTTGCGAAGAGTAAAAAAGATAGTGATTTGACAGATTCTATTAAAAAAATTTTTTTTGAAAAATTATATAAGTTTGCCCAAAATGAGCCCAGTTTTGCTATAGGCGAACTGGGTTCTCGCGTAGAAGGCTTAAGCGAGCAGGAAGCAAAAAAAAGGTTAAAAATTTACGGAACGAATGACATTGTTGATGAAAAAAAGACTAATCATTTTTTAAAACTATTTGAAATATTAAAAAGCCCCTTAAATTTATTGCTTATTGTTTTAGCCCTCGTTTCTTTGTTTGTTGGCGACAAGGCGGCTTTTGGGGTTATCATTTTAATGGTTTCACTCAGTGTAATTCTAAATTTCTACCAGGAAACAAAAGCCTCTATCGCTGCGGATAAACTCAAAGCTATAATCCATACTAAGACCTCGGTAATTAGAAACAACATTAAACAGGAAATTCTTCTCAGAAATGTCGTTCCCGGGGACATTGTTTATTTATATTCAGGCACCATCATTCCCGGCGATGTCAGATTGATTTCTTCTAAAGATTTATTTATAAATCAGGCAATGTTGACTGGTGAGTCTTTGCCAGCCGAAAAACATGTAATAGATTTGAACCCGAAAGAAAAGGGAATATTAGAGTTTTGTAATATGTGTTTTTTAGGTACTAGCGTAGAGTCGGGCGTGGCGACAGCCTTAGTATTGAACACCGGGAGGAATACTTATTTAGGAAGCATCGCTTCAGATATCAATAAAAATGACCACGTTTCCGATTTTAATAAAGAGTTAAAACAATTTGTTTATTTGATTTTAAAATTTATGGCAATTATGGTGCCAGCCGTATTCTTATTGAATGGATTTTTCAAACACGATTGGTTTGAAGCATTTTTATTTGCGATTGCTGTAGCTGTCGGAGTCGCCCCAGAGATGATTCCTACTATTGTGGCGGTTAATCTATCAAAAGGGGCTATTGTTTTGTCAAAAAACAAAGTAATAGTGAAGCATCTGGATGCAATAGAAAATTTAGGAGTAATGGATATTTTATGTACGGATAAAACAGGAACACTTACTGAAGGAACAGTTGTTTTAGAAAAACATCTAGACATTTATGGCAAAGAAAGCACAGAGTCCTTG
This sequence comes from Minisyncoccota bacterium, assembly GCA_041665885.1. Classification (GTDB taxonomy): domain Bacteria; phylum Patescibacteriota; class Minisyncoccia; order Phycocordibacterales; family UBA9973; genus UBA9973. The sequence continues at coordinate 107,270 of JBAYHY010000001.1, read as the reverse complement.
CACTACGCGTTTCTTAATAGTTATTTCCAGACTGGAGTAAAAAACATTATAAATGAAGCTATTTTAAAACACGACGAGGCAAAAGAAAAATTAGGGATAGTAAATTATTCAAAAATAGACGAGATTCCATTTGATTACAATAGAAGAAAAATGTCTGTAATCGTGGGAGAAAATAAAGGAAAATCAATGTTGATTTGCGCCGGGGCAGTAGAAGAAATAATAGCCTCTTGTGACAATGTGCTTATCGATAAAAAAATAGTATCCCTTAAGGATTTTAGTACTGAAAAAAAATTATTAATAGAAAAAGAACTAAACAAAGAAGGTTTTCGAGTGGTAGCGGTGGCGTATAAGGAAACCGACCTAGAGAAAAAAATTTTTAGTACGGACGATGAAAAAAATCTTACCTTCGTTGGTTTCTTGGCTTTTTTCGATCCCCCAAAGCAGAGTGTAAAAGAAACCCTAAAAGATTTAGAGGAAATAGGGGTAAGGGTAAAAATTTTAACAGGGGACAATGAAATTGTGACAAAAAAAATATGCGAGGATGTCGGCATTAAAGTTTCTAAAATATTACTCGGCAAAGATGTCGAACAATTAAGTGATGAAGAATTGAGTGGGGGAGTAGAAGACACTTCTGTGTTTGCAAAGTTGTCTCCCTATGACAAAGAAAGAATAATAAAAAGCTTGCGAAATAAGGGGCATGTCGTTGGGTTTTTGGGGGACGGAATAAACGACTCTCTTTCTCTCATTGCCGCCGATGTTGGTATTTCTGTTGACACCGCGGCGGATATTGCCAAGGAATCATCAGATTTAATTTTACTTGAAAAAAGTCTACTTGTTCTCAAGGATGGAATTATAGAAGGAAGAAGAATTTTCGACAACATTCTCAAATATATAAAAATGGCAGCCAGCTCAAATTTTGGAAATATGTTTAGTGTAGTGGGGGGTAGTATCTTTCTTCCTTTCTTGCCGATGTTGCCGATTCAAATACTGACGAACAACATGTTGTACGATTTTTCTCAAATGACGATACCCACAGACAACGTGGACGAAGATCATTTATTAAAACCAAAAAAATGGAATTTTAAAAATATAAAAAGATTTATTTTATTTTTTGGCCCCATCAGCTCTTTATTTGATTATGCCACCTTTTTTGTGATGATTTATGTATTCCACGCATGGGGCAATGCTGCCCTTTTCCACACCGGCTGGTTCGTGGAATCTCTTTTGACCCAAACTTTGATCGTGCACGTTATCAGGACAAGCAAGATTCCATTTTTGCAAAGTAGAGCCAGCTGGCCACTCCTTGTTTCTACCTTATGCGTTATTTCCTTTGGGATTTATTTGCCATTTTCACCATTTGCCGGAGTGTTTCAATTCTTGCCTTTGCCGCCACTATATTTTATAATTTTAATAATTGGACTTTTGTTGTATCTTCTCACCACCCAGTTTTTAAAGGTGTGGTTTATTAAAAAATATGAATGGATATAGTTATGAAAAAGAAATCTAAAAAAGTGGTTATGATTAGTGGGGGATTTGATCCGGTGCATGTTGGGCACTTGGATATGTTCAAAGAAGCCAAAGAACTCGGTGATGAGCTTGTGGTGGTTGTTAATAATGACAACTGGAAGAGAGCGAAAAGAAGATATGTTTTTATGCCAGAGCAAGACCGTAAAGAAATTATTGAAGCCTTTTCTTTTGTGGATAAGGTAATTTTGACCGAACACAAAAATCCCAAAACCCCAAAAGATATGAGTGTAATAAAAGAACTGGCAAAAATTAAGCCACATATTTTTGCTAATGGGGGAGACAGGAATGAAGATGATGCAAAAAACCCCGACTCTTCTTTGTTTTATGAAGTTGAATTATGCGATAAACTGGGGATAGAAATGGTTTTTAATATCGGGAAAAGAGGAAAAATAAGAAGTTCAACAGATTTAGTCAAAGAAGCAGTAAAAAATCATATTAATAAAAAATAAAATGCTACCTACACAAAAAATTATTGCTTTTGATCTTGATGGGACATTGACGGTAAGCAAAAGCCCGATAACCGAGGAGATGGCAACTTTGATTAAACAGCTTGCCAAGCAAAAACTCGTCGTGATTATTAGCGGTGGTTGGATGAAACAATTTCAAACACAGTTTTTGCCACCTTTTCATGACGATGAATCCATGGCTCCCTTTGTTCACAATTTAATATTGCTACCCACTAGTGGCAGTCAAAGGTATGAATACAATGAAACAGAAAAAACGTGGGAACTCACCGACAAGGAGCCATTGGATGAGGGGGTAAAAGATCGGGCAAAAAAATTATTACAAAGTATTATTGATTCTGGTTTGTATGACATACCGCCAAATCCGATAGGCGCGATTGTGGAGGATAGAGACACTCAAATTACTTTTTCTCCTTGTGGTCAACAATCTCCATTCGAAATTAAAAGACGATGGGACCCGGACAGAAAAAAAAGAGAAAAGATAAGGGAAACTATTGCTCCCCAGCTGCCGGAAGTGGATATTTTAATTAACGGAAGCTCCAGTATTGATATTCTCCCGAAGGGGTTCAATAAGGCAGTCGGTCTTACTCGTTTGTTGGAGAAATTGGGTCTCGGGAAGAAAGATATGCTTTTTGTCGGGGACGCGCTTTTCCCCGGGGGAAACGACTATTCAGTTTTTGAAGCGGGGATTGAAACCATCGCTGTAGGGGGGCCAGAGGAAGCCGCTTCGATAATAGAAAAGTGGGTTAGCTAAATTATTATTTAGTTATATAATAAAGCAATATGGCAGAATTTAGGATATTAAAAGAAGAACGTCCGTGGGGCGGCTTTGAGCAGTTTACCCAAAATAGTCTCTCCACGGTAAAAATTCTCACGATAAAACCCGGTGAAGCACTTAGTTTGCAGAGTCACACAAAGCGACAAGAATTTTGGAAAGTTCTTAGTGGTGGTGGTATTATAGAGATAGGGGATGAGAAGTATGACATGTTAAAAGGTGATGAACACATTATCCCGTTAAATACAAAACACCGAGCAACGGCAGGATCCGCGGGTTTGGTTTGTTTGGAAATTAGCACAGGGGATTTTGAGGAGGATGATGAAATTCGTTACGAAGATAAATACGATCGTGCCTAAAAAGAAAAAAATAATCAAAAAGAAGAAGGTTAAAGCTGTAAAGAAAAAAACAGTAATTAAAAAGTCCCCGGCCAAGAAGAAAAAGAAAAAAGTTGTTGCCAAGAAGAAAAAAACAACAAAAAAAGTAATCAAGAAAAAGATTTTAAAAAAGAGGAAGGGAAAGATAAAAAAGTTACCGAAAAAGCTAAAGCTTTCCCGGTCATCTCGTAATCCGATTATCAGCCCCGGAGCATATTCATGGGAATCACAGGCAGCCTTCAATCCGGCAGCACTATATTCTAACGGGCGAATACATCTTTTTTATCGGGCTATGGGGAGAGATGGAATTTCTCGCATAGGCTATGCTTCGAGCAGGGACGGGGTAAATTTTAACGAGCGACTTACCTACCCGGTTTATTTTTTGAAAAACGTCGAGGAGACGAAAAAACATTGGCCTTATACGTCTCCTGCACGTCCAATTTATGATAAAGATCTGTATGCCTCCGGAGGGGGGTGGGGTGGATGTGAAGACCCTCGCGTCGTGGTTATGGATGGTCGCGTTTATATGACCTTTAATGTATTTAATGGTTGGAATTGCATGCGGGTGGCGGTGGTTTCTATAAAAGAAGAGGACCTTTTAGACAAAAAATGGATCTGGGAGAATTTTTCTTATCTTTCAAAGCTTGGAGATAGACAAAAAAATTGGGTTTTATTTCCTGAAAAAATTGATGGTAAATTTGCTATTCTGCACAATTTAGATATCGGGGATCCCACTAGAGTGGCGATTGCTTTTGTAAACAACCTTGATGACTCTGAGACTCCTGCCGGGAAGGAAGCACCCGATCCGCACACCTTGCCGGATCACATAATCGCTTGGCATAAGCGTACCCGAAGCGCCGCTTCTCCACCGATTAAAACTAAAGATGGCTGGCTTCTTCTGTATCATGCGATGGACAAAGATGGTTCCAATCGTTATAAGCTCGGAGCCCTTTTGCTTGATTTGAAAAATCCGAGAAAGGTTTTGTTTCGCGCAGAACATCCGATTCTTGAGCCGGATAAATGGTATGAAAATGATTGGAAGCCCGGAATCATTTATGCCAATGGCGCAGTGGTGATAAAAGGAAAGCTTTTTGTGTACTACGGAGGCGGAGATAAGCACGTTGGGGTGGCTTCCATTGCGCTTTCTCAATTGATAGAGAGTATGAAAAAGAAAGGAGCCGTTAAATTAGAAAAAAGTAAATCATTAAAGTTTGAATAATTTATGTATGTTGTAAAAAGATCTCATCATAATCCAATTCTTGCCCCTTATCGAGATCATTATTGGGAAGCATTTGCGGCTTTTAATATGAGTGTTATCAAGAAAGGGAAGACTTATTATGGAGTGTATCGAGCTATCTCTGCGGAAGATGAATTACTTACCCCAAAGCAAACTTCGATAATAGGAATCGGGAAAAGCGAAAATACTGTGCATTTTGAAGACTGTGTCCCATTTATAATTCCGGAAGAGGAATGGGAGAAATATGGTTGCGAAGACCCACGGATTACATATTTTGAAGGGAATTATTATACGTTTTATACTGCGCTTTCTAAATATCCATTCGAAGCAGGCGGAATTAAGGTTGCGGTGGCTATTTCGAAGGATTTGAAAAAAAATTATGAGCGCCATCTGGTAACTCCATTTAATGCAAAAGCGATGACGCTTTTTCCCGAACGGATTAACGGCAAGATTGTAGTAATGCTTACCGTAAACACGGACGCGCCACCTTCAAAAATAGCGATAGCAGAGTTGGATAAAATAGAAGATTTGTGGAACCAAAAATTTTGGGAAGGATGGTATGCGGATTTAGATAAGCACGCCATTGACTTAAGAAGGACGCCCTCCGATCATACCGAGGTCGGCGCTTCTCCGGTAAAGACCAAACACGGCTGGCTTCTTGTTTATTCCCACATTCAAAATTATTTTCCTGGGGGAGATAGCTCCGATCGTATTTTTGGAGTTGAGGCTGTTCTTCTCGATATGAAAAATCCGCTCAAGATTGTGGGACGTACGCGCAGTCCAATCTTGGTTCCTCGCGAATCTTACGAATTGGAGGGACATGTTCCGAATATTGTTTTTCCGTCCGGGGCAATTCTAGAAAAAGATACACTTTATATTTACTATGGAGCAGCTGATACTACGACATGTATGGCGCATTTAAATATAATTGATCTATTGGGAACCATTCGTCCCGAGACTGCTTCGAGATGGCATTTTTACCGTTCTTTAAACAATCCGATTATTGTTCCTAATAAAACAAACTCCTGGGAAGCGAAAGCTACGTTTAATCCCGGGGCGCTACGTATAAGGGGCGCAACCCATATATTGTATAGAGCTCTTTCGGAAGACAATACTTCTTCTATTGGTTATGCGAAGAGCGAAGATGGTTTTTTTATTAATGAAAGATCTGAACACCCGATTTATGTTCCTAGAGAAGATTTTGAATTAAAAAAAGTAGCAGGGGGTAATTCTGGCTGTGAGGACCCACGGCTGACTAAAATAGGAAAAACAATTTACATGTGTTATACAGCCTTCGACGGTATCGGCCCGCCACGAGTGGCTATTACTTCCATCCCGGAGAAGGATTTTTTGCGGAAAAATTGGCAATGGGAAAAACCGATTATTATTACTCCTGCTGGTTTTGACGATAAGGACACTTGTATTTTTCCCGAAAAAACAAACGGAAAGTATTTTATTTTGCATCGTGTCGGTGATGTTATGTGTGGGGACTATATCAAGGGGCTTAATTTTAAAACCCAGATAGTCAAAAAATGTACCAGGATTATCGGACCGAGATTGAATAGCTGGGATAGCTTGAGGGTCGGCATTTCTGCACCTCCAATAAAAACAAAACATGGATGGTTGCTTCTCTATCATGGTATTTCAAAAAGTCGACATACTTATCGTGTGGGGGCGCTTTTGCTTGATTTGAATGATCCGGCGATAATTTTGGCTCGTTCTGCCGACCCGATTTTTGAACCCGAAGAATTGTATGAAAAAAATGGGATAGTAAATAATGTTGTATTTCCGTGTGGCATGGTTGAAAGAGACAACATTCTTTATATCTATTATGGCGGAGCGGATACTGTCGTTGGGGTGGCCACCATGGAGCTCAAGGTAATTCTAAAAGCCCTTACTCGAGACATCAAAAAGTGATATAATTAAAATATGCAAATAAACTTACAGGGGAAAAATATGGATTTGACAGAGGCCATCAAGGACCATGTTTTAAAGAGGGTTACTAATCTGGAGAAATTACTTTCAAACATTGAAAAGGGTGGTGGAGAAATCCGGGTTAATTTTGAGGTTGGGCAAAGCACCAAGCACCACAAGTCCGGTGTTATTTTTCATTCGGATTGTTTAATAAAGATCGATGGTCAGGAATTTTATGCCGCTTCAGATAAAGAAGATTTATATCAAGCGATTGACGAAATAAAAGAAGAGCTTTTCAGGGATGTTAAAAAAAACAAAGATCGTCGGCAGACTCTTTTTAAGCGAGGTGCTTCTAGTGTTAAAAAGATGCTAAAAGGTCTCTCCAGGAGGAACCCTTTTACTTCAAAGTATTAGTTCGGATAAAATCACCGTACGTGATTTCTTTTTTGCCTTCGGGCAAGACCTTTTTAATTACAAAATGTTTTTTCAGAGGGGAATCGAGTGAATCATTTTCCAGCGTGGCGTCGGTGATGATGATTCTTTTGCCATTTTTGAAAAAGAAAGTTCTGGGCCAGTGCGCATGGGCTCGAAATTTATTATAATTTTTTTCGGCATTGTCGCTTAAATCGATTAAGCCGTCTTCCTTTTTTATTTTTTTACAAAACGTTGCCTCTTCTTCATTTTGTGGAGTTTCCGTTGTTTTTTTATTTATAAAATCAGGCAAGATTTTCACCAGAAGACCTCCGCCGGTTTTCATTAAACGAGTACGTAATTCTGGGGCTTTTTCGTCTGGTAAGATACTTATTCTTTCCTCCGCGATGATTGGCCCGGAGTCCATTTTATATTTCATTTTTTGAATGGTCACACCAGTTTCTGTGTCCCCGTTTAAAATAGCAGATTCTACCGGAGAAGCTCCGCGATATTTTGGTAGTAATGAATAGTGAACGTTTATTGAACCAAGCGTGGGTGCATTTAAAATATCTTCCGGGATTATTTTTCCGTAGGCGACAACTAAAAAGAAATCCGGAATATTTTGTTCACCACGAAAATTTTCTGTTGAAAATTTTCTCTGTCCGTCGCCGTCGCTCCTACCAAGGGTTCTCAAAACATCCCGGATTTCTTTTGTTTCGAGTTTTTCTGGTTGTGCGTACGGTATATTATTTTCTATTGCCCAGGCTTTGACTGGTGGGGGAGTAATAATCATTTTTCGTCCCTGGGGTTTGTCGGGTGCCGTTATGATGAATGATGGTACGTAGCCATTTTCTTTTAATATGTTCAGAGTTCCGGATGCCACATCCGGAGTTCCCCAGAACACAAAATTGAGAGTTTTCTTCATGTTATTTTCGGGGAAGTTCTTCTATAATATTTTTTGCGGCATCTATAAAAAGCACTCCCTTTAAATGGTCGGTTTCATGTTGGAAAATTTGAGCCAAGAGCCCTGAGCCTCCACGTTGAATTTTTTTACCATTTTCGTTGTAGGCAGTTATCATCGCTTTTTTAGACCGCAAAACGTTCCCGTATAGCCATCGCACCGAAAGACATCCCTCCGGCAACCATTCTTTTTCACGAGAAAGTTTAGAGATTTTTGGATTAATAAAGACCAAATCCTTTGGAAGTTCCTTTTGGGGTACTTTTTCGATTTCTTTTTCGCCCCTTAGGAAATCTTTGTGAAAAATTTTTCCTGAAACCACAAAAATGGGCAGAGAATATCCTATTTGTGGCGCAGCGATGGCTACTCCGTCGCCCTGACTCTTGAGGGCTGCGGACATTTCCTTAATTACCTTTTTTATTTTAGGAGAGGTAATTTCTTTTACTGAAATTTCTTTTACAATCTGACGTAAAACCTTGTCGTCTTTTTGTACTATTTTTTTCATTTTGTGTTTTTACTTAAGTTCTTTCAAATATTCCAAAAGTTTGTTCAACTTTACGGTTTCTTGAGACCTGTTGGACATGTCGCGAACAATGACAGAATTATCGATGGCTTCTTTTACCCCGAAAATTATTACATAAGGGATTGTTAATTTTTCCGCGATAGCCAGCTGTGAGCCGATACTATCTTTGGAGAGTGATTGGGCGATGGGGATATGAGCCTTTCGTAATATTTCGATTACGTTTAAGCTTTTTAGTTTTGCCTCGGAGCCTAGTTGGATGAAATAGATTTTGGGTTTCTTCAAGATTCTGGGACAAAGTTTTTTATACCATTTTGATTCTACTACTCTATCTACTCCCATTGAAAACCCCACAGCCGGAACATCTTTTTTCCCACCGATTTGTTTTGCCAGGTAATCATATCGTCCGCCGGAAGCGACTTGCACCGGTAGTCCTCCCTCTTCTTCGTTCTCTGTGTAAACTTCGAAGACGGTGCGGGTGTAATAAGAAAGTCCACGTACCAGGTTTTTGTTAATGTTGTATGAGATGTTCATTTCTTCCAGATATTCCAATACTTCCTTGAAGTGCTTTTTACAAGAGGCGCAAAGGAAAGAAACAGAGTCAGGGGCACCTTCATTAATCTCTTTTGTTTTTTCTTCTTTGGAGTCGAGGATGCGAAGTGGATTTGTTTTTAAACGTTCCCGATCTATGGCCGGTAAACTGTTAACATGTTTTCTGTAATAACTGACGAGTTCTTTCAGGTATGCATTTCGGCACTCTTTGTCCCCGAGAGAATTGATCTCAACTGAAAGATTTTCTGCCCCCGCTTCTTCTAAAACGGTAATGCCTGTTTTGATAACAAGCGCATCCATGATACTTTTGTCACTACCCAAACAATCCAAATCAAATTGCCAGAATTGTCTGTAGCGTCCACGCTGGGGTTTGTCGTGTCTAAACACCGGTCCATATTGATAAAACATTACCGGCTGAGGCATGGTTTGCATGCCGTGTTCTATGTAAGCACGCATGAGTGAAGCGGTGTGTTCCGGTCGAAGGGCTAGATGATCTCCACCCTTAGTTTTCAGGGTGTACATTTCTTTGTCAATGATGTCTGTGCCTTCACCTATCGTGCTAGTAAATATTTCTTCATGTTCAAGCATTGGGGTGTCGATTGGCTTGAAGCCATAATATACTGCCACCTCTTGCGCCTTTTCGAAGAAGCCCTGAAAATTATAATATTCATCATTCATCAAATCCCTCATACCTTTTGGAGATGAAATATCGATAGTTTTATTTTTTGATGGGTGGTTTGTCTTTTTCATGACCTTACTCAGCTTGATTATATTTCCCGGGCAAAATTCCTATTTTATTTATTGGCAATAGTTGCAAAAAAGCTCTTCCAGTAAGAAGATTTTTCTTTACTGGCCCCCAATATCGAGAGTCGGAACTGGCGCTTCTGTTGTCTCCCATTACGAAATATTCATCACTCTTCAGTTCGTAATGCGTGTCATTGTTCGCTTTGTTTTCCACAAAGGGCTGGCTGAGGGTGAAGCCTTCCGGGTGTAGGGCATTCGTGATAGTCACGTCATTACCCTTTATGTCCACTGTCTCGTTCGGTAAACCAATAATTCTTTTAATAAAAAATTTTGTCGTGTCGTTTGGATATCGGAAAACCACCACGTCATCTCTTTTTGGGCTACCAAGCTCATAAGATATTTTGTCTACGATTAAATAATCACCATTTTCAAACGTTGGTACCATCGAAGAACCGGATACGATAAACGGTTCAGCTATAAAATAGCGTATAGGTATGACGATAATGAGCGCAATTGCCGCGAAACGTACAAGTTCCCAAAATGATTGCCATTTAGTTTTTGTTTGTTGCATTTATACAATATAGCATACAAAACCCTTGACGCGCTAGGGTGTTTCGTTCTGTAGTATAATTTGCCTTTAAACGACGCAGGATGTTATTATGTAAGGATGAAATTAGTAGTTGGTTTGGGAAATCCAGGGAAAGAATATGAAGGTACCAGGCACAATACTGGGCGTATTTTGGTCGGGATGATAGAAAAAAAATTGGACAAAGAAAACAATAAGCAAAAAATTAAATTTATAACTCCGGATACTTTTATGAACAATTCCGGAAAAGCAGTGGCCCCGCTCATAAAAAGTAAAAAAGATTTGAAAGATTTAGTGGTGATTTACGATGATATCGATTTACCACTTGGAAAAATGAAAATTTCTTTTAACCGTTCCTCCGGTGGACATAATGGCTTGGGTTCGATTATCAAATCCCTAAAAAGCGAAGAATTTTTACGCATTAGGGTGGGTATTTCTCCCGTTACCCCGAAAGGTATAGTGAAAAAACCAAAAGGGGAGAAAGCTGTCTTAAACTTTCTGCTTGGCGAATTCAAAAAACCAGAACTAGAAATCCTCAAAAAACTTTCCAAAAAAATAGCAGAAGCAGTGGAAATGATATTTACAGAAGGTTCGAATAAAGCAATGTCTCTTTATAATTAAAAAGCGATGCCTGCCCGCCAAAGCCTTGGCGTCGGCGGGAGTTTGTATAACTAATGATATGAAACCAGACCAACCACCAATCAAATTAAATCCATCAACTGAATTTATGAGACCCTATTTGGAAGCGAGGCAGGAGGGTGGCGCAAAACTGACGCAATATTATTTAAATCGTTTTTTACACCTTAGGGATGATTTTAAGGATGATTTGCCCCAAGAGAAAATTTCAGATCTAGAAACGATGGATGAAAGAGGCCTTTTTACCGGAGGTAATTATAAGTGTAGAATGAATTATATTGTTGGTTTGTCTCTTGCTCTACAGGGAGCAGTTGATGACGGAGTAATTGTAGGTGAAGAATTAATTAAAAAGATTGGAGAATTCAGAAAACAAGGTTGGAAAGCTGGCCACGGAGAACTAACAAAACTTACAAGACGAACGCGAGAGGATATAGATATGATGAACAGAATTTTGGCTGACGTAATTCAGTTTTTAGAAACGAAAAAATAACTTTTCTAGATTTCTTTTACTGCCTCAATAATGATGCTCTTTTCGCCGTTACGGTTTGATACCTTACCCGTGAGGGCAATACATTTTTCTGGAACAAGGATGTCTATGGTGTCCTTAAACAGTGAAGGAAAAGCGATGGCTTCTATGGAGTCAGTCAAGTCTGCAATTTTTAGAAAGGCCATGCGCTCGTTATTTTTTGTTACCACTTGTCGGGATGATTCAATAATCCCGGCAATTGTGATTTGCATACCGTTCCCGAATTCTTCTTTTATTTTTTTGATATTTATGGTTCTTTTTTCTAATTTATCACGCAGGCGATCGAGTGGGTGGCCGGAAATATAAAGTCCCAACAGCTCTTTTTCCCAAAGTAATTTTTCTGCCTGGTTCGCATCTTTTCCGGGTTGCATTTTAAATTCCGGAGCTTTGATGGTGGATGTCCCGCCGAAAAGAGAAACCTGATTTTGATTCTGCTTTCCGCTCTCTTTATTATATTCAAGCATTGATTCTAAATTTGAAAGTAATATTCCACGGTCATTCCATTCATCCATGCATCCGGATTTTATCAACGCTTCCATGGACTTTTTATTTAAATTTTTGTGTTTGATTCTATCCAGAAAATCTGTAATGGATTTGAATTTTCCGTTAAGTTTTCTCTCCGCAATAATCGCATCAGAAATATCTGTTCCTAAATTTTTTATGGTATAAAAACCAAAGCGAATTTTTTCACTTTTGTTTTCTTTGTTTATTACTGTGTCTTTTTCGTGTGGTAGACAAGTAAATCCGCCAAAACTTTCATTTATATTCGGAGGCATTACTGGAATTTTCATATTTTTGCACTCTTCAATTATTTCGGAAATTTTCTCTACATCGCCTGATTCTGCGGTAAGAATAGCGGCCATATATTCCACGGGGTAATGCGCCTTCATATAAGCAGTCTGATAGGCGACCCTTCCGTAAGAAGCGGCGTGCGCTTTGTTGAAACCATATGCTTGAAATGGCTCAAAGAGTTTCCACAATTTTTCGGCGAATTCGGGGGTTTGACCGTTATCGATTATACCTTTGGTAAATTTTTCTCTCTGCGCAGCCATTTCCTTGGGTATTTTTTTACCGACGGCCTTACGGAATTTGTCCGCTTCTTCCCAGTTATAGCCTGCGAGCTCTATCGCGCAAAACAATAAATCGTCCTGGTAGACAATCAGTCCGTATGATTGATCGAGGAATTTTTTCATTCGTGGGTCAAGATATTTTATGAGCCTAGGGTTGTGTTTTCTTTTGATATATTCCGGGATTGATTCCATCGGACCCGGACGATAAAGCGCTACCATGGCATTGATGTCGTGAATGGAAGTTGGTTTAAGTTCTTTCAAATATCTGGTCATTCCGGAGCCGTTTAATTGGAAAAGTCCTTCTGTTTGCCCACTGGCGAGGAGGGCAAAAGTTTTTTTATCATCAAGCGGGATACGATTTAGGTCTATATCAATACCATAAAATCTTTTTACTAAATGGACTGCGTCCGCCAGGATTGCCAGATTTCTAATACCTAGAAAATCGAATTTTAGAAGTCCTGCTTCCTCGGCGCTATACATATCATATTGAGTGATGATTTTTCCGCCCTTTGGGTCGAGCTGAATCGGCATGTATTCGTAGATGGGTTTCGGGGCGATGACGACACCGGCAGCGTGTACGGAAATGTGCCTGACACATCCCTCCAATTTCTTTGCGAGATCAATTATTTCTTTGGTGTCTTTTTCTTTTTCATATGCCTCCTTAAGTTCCGGCACGATTTCCATTGCGTGGTCAATCGTCATCGGCATTCCCTGAGAGCCCATTGGAATCATCTTTGAAATTCTGTCGCCGATCGCGTATGGATAAGCTAGAGCTCGGGCTACATCGCGCACCGCACCTCGTGCCATCATCGTGCCGAAGGTTCCTATCTGAGCTACCTTGTCTTCGCCGTATTTCTGTTTTGCGTATTCAATCATTTCGTCTCGGCGGTTGTCGGCGTAATCCATGTCAATATCTGGGGGCGATGGACGGAAAGGATTTAGAAATCTTTCGAAGGGAAGCTTGTATTCAATAGGATTTATATTTGTAATTCCCAAAAGGTAGGTAACCATTGATCCGGCGACAGAACCCCTAATCGCGCTTAAAATGCCATTTTCCTTTGCAAAACGCAATAAGTCCCCGACCACTAAGAAATAAGGGGAATATCCCTTTTTAAAAATAACACCCAATTCATACTCTACGCGTTCCTTGATTTCCGGAGTTTCTTTTAACTCTAGTCTTTTGAAACCACCATAGGTGAGCTCGCGTAATTTTTCGTCATAAGTTAAATCCTTTTCAATTATAAAATCGGGGAAAACCCAACGTCCCAGATGAAGTTCCAGGTCGCACATCTGGGCGACCTTCATCGTATTTTCTACCGCTTCCGGTATTTCTTTGAAAATTTCCTTGGCCTGTTTTGTATTTATAAAAAAATAATTATCATCCCCAAAAGAAAATTTATTTTCATCCTTGATGTCCGAGTTTGTTTGGATAGAAAGCAGGGTCTCGTGTGCTTTGCCATCCTCGACGCAAGGGTAATGTGAATCTACGGTGGCTACGACGGGGATGTTCAATTCTTTACCCAGCTTAATTAAATTTTCTCGCACGATTGCGTCTCCTTCCACGGTCGGGTGTTTCATTATTTCCAAAAAATAATTTTCCTTCCCAAAAATATCTTGGTATTCTTTTATGATATCCTTCCCTTTTTCTATGTCTTTGTTCGCCAGGGCGCGAGAAAGTTCTCCCCCCATACATCCGGAAAGCGCAATGATGCCTTCGTGATATTGTTTCAATATTTCTTTATCCATTCTTGGTTTGTAATAAAATCCTTCCAGGTGGGACAGGGTGACAAGGCGCATCAGATTTTTATAACCCTGCATGTTTTTAGCGAGGAGGGTCAAGTGATATCTTCTATTGTCTATGCCCGGGTCTTTGTCTTTTCTCCCTCGGTTTGCTATATAAGCTTCCACTCCGATGATCGGCTTGATGCCCGCCTTTTTTGCTAGTTTATAAAATTCAATAGCGCCATACATGTTGCCGTGGTCGGTCACAGCGATAGCCGGCATTTCGTCTTCACCGGCTAGCCTTACCAAGTCTTCAAGTTTGGAAAGACCGTCCAAAAGTGAATAGTGTGAGTGGGTATGGAGATGTACGAATTTTGTTTCTTCGGGCATTTTCCTATAATAACACATTTTCTTTTGTTGTTTTATTTACTTTTGCTATAATATGTTTATGAAAACAATACGTGTGGGCATAAATGGTTTCGGTAGGATTGGTAGAGCTTTTTTAAAGGTGGCTTGGGATAGACCAGAAATCGAGATTGTGGCAGTGAATGATTTAGGTGACATTACAAACATGGCATATTTATTAAAACATGATACCGTTTATCGAGATTGGGATCATAAAATTACCGAAGCGGACGACAGTTTGGTAATTGACGGAAAAAAGGTTAAAGTTCTGGCAGAAAAAGATCCCAGCGCCTTACCCTGGAAGGATTTAGAAGTAGACGTGGTGGTAGAATCGACCGGGCTTTTCACTTCTTATGAAAAATCAAAAGCACACCTGGATGCTGGCGCTAAAAAAGTTGTTATCTCCGCTCCCGTGAAGGGTAGTGAGGGTTCAGCAAAAGGAGAAACAATTTTACTTGGGGTAAATGAAGAAAAGTTCGGGACTTGTGATATCACTTCGAATGCTTCCTGCACGACGAATGCGGCGAGTCCGCTCATCGCGATTTTAGACGAAGCCATTGGCATAGAAAAAGCAATCTTAAATACAGTGCACGGATATACTGCTTCGCAGGGGATTGTCGATGGGCCAAATAAAAAAGATTTTCGTGAAGGTCGCGCAGCAGCGCAGAACATCGTGCCTTCTTCTACCGGTGCAGCCATTGCCGTCACTAAAGCATTTACAAAATTAGAAGGACTATTTGATGGTATCTCCATGCGGGTGCCGGTGCCGGCAGGATCTATGGTGGATGTTACCTTTATTGCGAAGAGAGACACAACCAAAGAAGAGGTGAATGAACTTCTAGAAAAAGCATCAAAAGATGAAAGGTGGAAAAATATTTTTACTGTTACAAACGAGGAGCTTGTTTCAAGTGATATTCTCGGGAGCAAGTATGGTTCTATTGCCGATCTCAAAATGACTCGAGTCGTCGGAGGAAATCTCGTAAAAGTGATGGGTTGGTATGACAACGAAATGGGGTATACCTATACCCTTGTCGACCATGTCATCAAAACAGGGGAGACGATTAAATAAAGTAATCTATCTTGACAAAAGCACTCTTTTGTGCTATATTTTTATAGTTCTCGGGAGAAGCCTGAGTTCTCCTGGCCACGAGGTATCGTGGCGATTGTTCATTTAAGGAGGTTCAGATGAAGAAGAGGGATCAGGAACGAATCGCGTTGCTCCTCATCAAGGAACAGCTTCGCAACAAGGCGGAGCACGGTGGGATTCGTCTCGGCCCGAAGGTTCGGACTGAGATGGCCAAGGCCGCCAAGGTCATGGGGATCAGCCCCAAGCAGGCGCTCAGGTTCGTCAAGGTCCAGATGAAGGCCCTCCTCAAGGAGACCTTCAAGAAGTAGTATCGCTCTCCATGGAGCACCTTGGGGCCGCACGCAAGTGCGGCCCTTTTCTATTGTATTTCCAATTACCTTAATCTATCATATATGATATACTAATACAAAAGATTAATGCCACACGTATCATCAAAAAAATTAAAAAAAGAAACACTGGACAAGCTTTATGGTGAATTTGGTAAAGCGTTTGAAAAATCAGCCCAAAAATCCAAGGCAAAGTTTTTTCTCGGCGACTTATTAACTAGAACTGAAAAAATAATGCTGGCAAAGCGATTTGCTGTTATCTATTTTTTATCTAAAGAAATTCCAATTTCATACATCGCGGAGTCACTTGGCATGAGCTATTCGACAGTTTTCAGAATGTCTTTAAAGTATGATATTGGTAAATATGCTTCTCTCTTATCGGTTATCGAACAAAGAAAAACGGACATTTGGAAAATCCTGGAAAAAATTATGAGAGCGGGTTTACCACCTCGCGCCGGTAGGGGAAGGTGGAAATTTCTCTATAAATAATTTTAATAAAAAAACGTTATAAAATTTTAAGTCCTTAATCTATCATATATGATATACTAAGGCTGGTAAATTTTTGTTGGGGTTTTTTTTAATGTTAATTTTTTTTGGTGACTATATTTCCCCCTCAAAAACACAAACGGCTGGACCGGTGAGGTAGATGTTTTTGTAGGTGCCATTTTTATCTTTCTCAAATTCTACAGTTAGGTTTCCGCCGGGCATTTTGATGCGGCAAATATTTTTTTTAAGTAAACCCAAGTGGTGTGCAGTGATGGCGACGGATACAGCGCCGGTGCCACACGCGAGAGTTTCGTCTTCCACGCCGCGTTCATACGTGCGAATATTGAAAATTCCATTTTTTATTTCAACAAAATTTGTGTTAACTCCGTTCGGGTCGGAATATCTGTTTTTTCTCCCCATTTCCACCACTGGAAAATTTTCTAAATCTTTTACAAATGAAATATTGTGCGGGGTAGTGCCCTGGCAGACAAATGGCAGTTTGTTCCGTGAGCCAATTTCTTTTACGTCCTGCATTTTTAATTTTATCAATTCGTTTTTTAATATTTCTGCTTCATGTTCACCGTCTATCGCGATAAACCTTACTTTTTTAGGATTTTTAACAATTTTTAAGACGTTGTTGGCAAAATGCACGATGCAACGTCCGCCGTTGCCACACATTGAGCCCACACTTCCGTCATTGTTTATGAAGACCATTTTAAAATCATAGCCCTTATCTTTTTCCACCAGGATTATTCCATCAGCCCCAATACCAAAACGTCGATGGCATAACAGCTTGACGTTTTCAACGTCTTCAGTCTTGAATTTTTTATCGCGATTATCTATGAGGATAAAATCATTTCCAGCTCCGTGGTATTTGTAGAATTTAAGCATATTTAGAGTATACTATAAATATATAAAGTGATATAATTTTACTATTATGAGAATATATATTGGCACGGATCATGCGGGGTATGTATTAAAAGAAAAACTAGTCTCCGTTTTGAAAATCCAGGGACATGAGGTTATTGACGAGGGCGCGTATTCTTATAATGAAGGAGATGATTATCCGGATTTCTGTTCGAAGGTTGCCCGGGCGGTTTCCTCTGATATACATGATTCTACCAGAGTAAGAGGTATTATTTTAGGTGGTTCTGGAGAGGGAGAGGCTATCACTGCGAATAGATTCCCATATGTAAGAGCAGTAGTTTATTATGGTAAATCAACTCCCGTTGTGGAGGATGAGTCAGGTATTTTAGCCAGGTCAAGAGCACATAATGACGCAAATGTTCTTTCCCTGGGTGCTCGCTATTTCACCGAGGAGAGCATGATGGAAGTTGTGAATTATTGGCTCGGCGCCAAATTTAGCGGCGACGAAAGACATGTTCGGCGTTTAAAAAAAATAGATGACCTTAAGATAGATTCCAAGTAGTAGAGCGAAGCTCACTATGGGACAAATAAAATATGGCTGAAATAATTCCAGCGATTTTGGAAAAAAATTTTAATGAAATAAAAAATAAACTCACTTTTTTGCGCGGGCGGGCAAAGTGTGTTCAGTTGGATTTTTGTGATGGTATTTTTGTTCATAATCAAACATGGCCCTTTGCCACTGGTGGATTTAACGATTATGATTTTCAAAAAATTTTAAACGAAGAAGAGGGGATGCCCTTTTGGGAGGAATTTGATTTTGAATTTGATTTGATGGTGGAACACGCAATAGAGAATTTTGATATTTATATGAAATTGGGGCCCAAAAGAATAATTTTTCATCTTCGGGGAGAAAAAGAGGCGAAAGAATTCGAACATTTTTTAGAAGGTTTAGATATGTATGTGCGAGATAATGTGGAAATAGGTATTGCCATTGAGCCGGAGGGTGAGTTGCCTGTCGCCTCACAGTTTGCTAATTCTATTGCCACTAGGCTTTCAAATAAAGTTGATTTCATCCAGTGTATGGGGATAGACAATGTTGGCTTTCAAAATCAAGAATTTAACTCAAAAGTTTTGGAAAATATCGATATTTTAAAAAAAGACTTTTTGGGGCTCGTAGTAACTGTAGACGGCGGGATAAATTTGGGGAATGCAGAGGCGCTACTTCGGGCCGGGGCAGATAGATTGACCGTTGGTTCTGCAATTTGGAAAAGCGGAGACCCTGTCGGCGCTCTCCAAGATTTTCAAAGTTTGGTATAATTACTTAAATGCTTTTAACTGAAGGAAAAATAAAAGAGTTAGAAATCAGAGCAAACAACATTCGCATTTCGATTATTGAAATGCTTATGGAGGCGGGGAGTGGACATACGGCAGGGCCCCTCGGGATGGCAGATATTTTTGCCCTTTTTTATTTTCATGTTTTGAAACATGATCCTAAAAACCCAATGTGGGAAGAACGCGACAGATTTGTTCTTTCCAATGGACACATCGCTCCGGTTTTTTATGCGGCGACGGCGCATGCGGGATATTTTCCAGTCGAGGAACTAAAAACTCTTCGGAAATTTGGGTCCAGGTTGCAAGGCCATCCGCATAGAGAATTTATGCCATGGATTGAAAATAGTTCCGGGCCACTCGGCTCCGGTCTTTCTCAGGCAGCGGGAATGGCGCTCGGAGATAAAATGAACGGTAAGGACAAAGACAGATTTATTTATTGTTTTATGTCTGACGGAGAAATGGACGAAGGAAATACTTGGGAGGCGGCGATGCTCGCGGGAAAAAATAAATTAAGAAATTTAATTGCGATTGTAGACAGAAATAATATTCAGATTGAAGGATTTACCGAAGACGTGTTGCCCCTTGAGCCATTTCAGGCAAAGTGGAAATCTTTTAATTGGCACGTGATAGAGGTTTCCGGACATGATTTTAGGGCCTTAAACGAAGTGCTTGAGGAGGCACAAGATACTTTTGAAAAGCCGACGATTATTATCGCGCATACGATTCCAGGCAAAGGAGTAAAAGAATTCGAAAGGGATTACAAATGGCACGGCAAGGCCCCAAATAAAAAAGAAGGAGAAATGGCGTTAGCGGAATTAAAAAATACAATTTTTTAAACATGTTAAATCCCAAATTAAAATTGAATCCAAAAATGTGGAACGAGGATGTAGAGCAAGCGCCCATCCGCAAAGGTTTTGGGCAAGGATTTTTAGCGGCGGGGGAAGCAGATGAGAATGTCGTAGGGCTTTGTGCGGATTTGACGGAAAGTACGCAGATGAATTTATTTGCCGATAAATTTTCTAAAAGATTTGTCCAAATAGGTGTGGCTGAACAAAACTTGGTGACGGTTTCTTCGGGTATGGCAGCTATGGGAAAAATCCCTTTTTGTTCTTCTTATGCGATGTTTTCTCCTGGGCGCAACTGGGAACAAATCAGGACGACTATCGCCTACAATGATAGGAAAGTTGTGATAGTCGGTTCGCATGCGGGAGTATCCGTGGGCCCCGACGGGGGAACGCATCAGGCTCTCGAAGATATCGCCCTTATGCGAGTAATGCCAAATATGGATGTGATTTCTCCTTGTGATGCGATAGAAGCAAAGAAGGCAACGATAGCTTTGGCCAAGACAAAAGGACCCGCATACCTGCGTTTAGCTCGTGAAAAAACACCAATTATAACAACCGAGGAAACTTCTTTTGAAATAGGGAAAGCGGAAATTTATTGGTTGCCGGATGTTGGTTTGGCGCAGGTCGGGATAATTGCGACCGGGAGTTTGGTGCATCGAGCATTACTCGCCGCAAAAGAACTGGAGTCGGAAGGAATAAAAACTAAGGTGCTAAACTTATCTTCCATAAAGCCGATAGACACGGATGCGATTGTAACGCTGGCTAAAGAATGCAAAAAAATTGTGACGGTGGAAGAGCATCAAGTTGCCGGAGGAATGGGTTCTGCTGTGGCGGAAATACTCGCGCAAAGATATCCCGTACCGATAGAATTTGTCGGAGTGCAGGATAAATTCGGCCAGTCCGGTACTCCGGATGAACTTATTGAACATTATGGTATAGGAAAAAATTCTATTAAGGAGGCGGTGAAAAGGGTGTTAACCAGAAAATAGAAAAGCAAGTTTTTAAAACACGCATAAAATCTTGCTAGATTTTTGCTATGCTCGGCTCGTCAGCCTGTGCAATGTTTTAAAAACTTGCTTTTCTATTTTTTATAGTTTTTTTGCTTTATAACTTTCCGGGGCGTTTTTTAGATATTCTTCAATTTTTTCTTGAGTAAGAAGTCCTCTCTGGGCGCCTACTTGTTGGACCACAGACATTGAATTAATCCCGGCCCAAGCGATTGCTTCAGCCAATGTTTTTCCTGCGATAAGTCCGGCTACAATAGTAGAAGAAAAAGCATCCCCGGCGCCTGTGCGAGAATATGGGGGTTTCGGGTCGGGATAAGTTGGCATAAATAAGTATTCTGTGCCGTCGTATGCATAGGCGCCCTTCGGTCCGTCTGTGATTATTACAATTTCTGGTCCGAGATCTCGTATTTTAGTAAGCAATTCTTTTATCTCCGTATCTTCCAATCCTAATATTTTTTCAGCTTCCTCCACATTACAGAAAAATATTTTTGAATGTTTATAGAGTCTCTCCAACTTTTCTTTTCCTAGTTTTATCTCAAACTTCCCGGGCTGAAAGGCTAATTTTATTTGAGGATGAGAATCCAGGTAGTCTGCGACGGTATAATGAAAAGGAAAAGCGGTTTCGTTCACGGAGCTGAAATAAATCCACTTGGGATGATTTATCTCTGGTAGGACATAAGGATAAACTTCATGCTTAATCAAAATAGTGCGGTCCGCTCCATACCACAGAACGTAGTGCTGGTTCGTTTTCATCCCTTTGTTGGTTATTACAAATTCAGTTGCGACACCGTCTTTTTTCAAAGAATTTAAGCAATCAATCCCATCTCTATCGTCTCCAATGTTGGAAACAAGCGCAGTTTTAAAACCAAGTCTGGATATTGCGACGGCCGCGTTCGGGGCATTGCCGACAGCCGGGGCAAGAAAGACATCCTCGTAAAGAATTTTTTCAGCAAAAGGCATGCAAATTTCATAATTTTCATTATCTGGGACACCATGAATGCTAGCATTTTTAAGCTTAATAAAAGTATCTACTACGATATCCCCAATAGCGATCAGGTCATAATTATTTTCCATGTTATTATTTTAGCATATTATTTATAAAATATAAAAATTTCAGTATATGTCTAAAAAACCTATTCTAGTTTTTATTGCACTCTTTTTCTTTTTTGGTTTCAATAATTTAGCGCATGCAGGAGTAATAATTAATGAATTCGCGTCGGATCCTGATTCGGGCCCGGAATGGATAGAGCTACGGAATACTTCTTCCTCTTCGGTTGATCTTGATGGTTGGACGTGGACTGAACTTGCTAGCCCTGGCGGAGACACGGAACACGAAAGCTCCCCAAAGATTTTAAGTGGCACCATCTCCGCCGGAGGAGTTTATGTTTTTGAGATGAATAGTGCCCTCAATAATACCGGAGATTCTATAGGTTTATATGATGGGACAAATCTCGAAGACAGAGTGACTTATGGAAAAGTGAATAGTTTTTCAAAAAACTTAGACGCGCCGGCAAAAGGGAAGTCTGGCGCTTATATTGATGGAAACTGGCAAGCCAATCAAGAACCCACAAAAAATGCGCAAAACCCCGATTCACCTTCTTCTAGTGGTGACACGGACAGCAACAACAGTTCCGGCTCCTCGTCTACTTCTGCGGCTGAAGCTATTTCAGAAACAAAAACAAAAATACAAACACAAAAAATAAGAGTGCAGATTACCGGAAAGGCACTCGCATACGTCGGAATTCCTTTTTTTCTGGAAGGTAAAGTTTTTGGAACTATGGGTGAACAACTATACTCTGGCAAGTATTATTGGAATTTTGGTGATGGAGATTTCAGAGAAACGAGGGTGATTAATGTCGATAAGTTTGAGCACGCATATTTTTATCCAGGCGAATATACTTTGTTGTTAGAACATTATCCGGATGTTTTTACAGAAACTCCTGATGCAGTGGAAAAATTAACTATCAAAGTAGTAACACCGGAAATCTCGATATCCTCGGTGGGAGGCGAGAAAGATTTTTTTGTGGAACTTGCCAATAACGCGAATTACAGCGCTGATCTTTCTGATTGGTTTTTATTATCTGGACAGAAAAGTTTTTTAATTCCGCGGGGCACGAATTTGGCGGCAAATAACAAAATGATTATTTCTTCTCGAATTACTCATTTTTCTATTGAGGATAAATATAATTTAAAATTGATGAATCCCCAAGGAGAGCTAATATTTGATTATTCATCCTCTACTGCTTCGAAAAATAAAGTATCAAAAACCTCCAAACAATCCATTGTTTCCGAGGTTGCAAATCCTGAAGCAATTGATTTTACTGACTTGAGCGCTTCCGCGATAAATAGTGATGCCTGGAGGGGAGAGGGCAAAACATTTTCATCAATTATTCCCATTACTTCTTTTGTTTTTATCGGACTCTCGGCTGGAGCAGTTTATTATATTCGTCGGAAAAAAGTTATCCCGGAGGCTGGAAATGATTTTGAAATTCTAGATGAGTAGGGGATATGTGGGTGCTTGACCCGGTAGTAGAGAATCTCACTACCGGGTTGACATATACCCCCAGGGGGTATATATTAGGGTGATGAAACAAGAAATAAAAAACAAAGCTCTAAGACGACTAAAAATAATTGAAGGGCAAGTTCGGGGATTAGAAGAAATGGTAATGAAAGAAAAATACTGTGTTGATATCATTACCCAAACCAGCGCCGTAAAAAAGGCGTTGTCTGGCGTCGAAGATTTAATCCTGGAAAATCATTTGTCCACTCACGTTGTTCATCAAATTAAGCACGGGCATGAGAGTACTCCCGTTAAGGAGATTTTAAAAATTTATCAACTGAAAAGGAAATAATATTATGAACACACCCAAAACCTACTGGGTAAAGGGCATGCACTGTGCCTCGTGCGCCAACATAGTTGAAAGAACCATAAAAAAAATTGATGGGGTAGAAAGTATTTCAGTAAACAATGGCAATGAAAATGCATCAATTTCTTTTGATGAAAACAAAACCAACAAAGAGCTGTTTAATAAAAAATTAGAACCCCTTGGTTATGCACTTCACGACGTGCATTCCACTATGTCTGCGGAAGAAACGGGGATGGGTGAAGACGAGCACCGGGTGCATCTTGGGCTCAGTCAGTCTAAGGATGAAAAACTAGCAGAATTGAAAGATATGCGAAAAAAAATTATTTCGGTTATTCCACTTGCCGGGATAAGTATTTTGGTCATGGGTTGGGACATTCTTGCCAGTTTTAATTTAGTGTCGGAAATGTCACCAGTCTTGGGCAAATTTTTTTATTATTTATTTCCCTTGATGGCTGTTTATACATTTTTTGCCGTGGGCGGGCCATACTTAATGGGAATTTATCGCTTTGCTCGCTATGGAAAAGCAAACATGGATACTCTCGTCGGGATGGGTACGGGTGTTGCTTTTTTATATAGTTTTATTGTCACGGCATTTGGTGGGGCTCTTGGTCCATATATAAATACTGCGAACACTTATTATGATGTTACTATTATTGTCCTTGCTTTTATTACAATTGGTAAATTTTTAGAGATAAAATCAAAGTTAAAAACAGGAGAGGCGGTTGAAAAATTATTGGGATTGCAGGCAAAAACTGCTTTGGTAATTCGCGACCCCGAAGGAAAGCCAGCTTCCTACGGGGCAGGTGGAAAAGAGATAGAGATTCCTGTTGGTGAAGTTGTTCATGGGGATTTTATTATTGTAAAACCCGGAGCAAAAATTCCTGTCGATGGAGTAATTACGGAAGGAATGTCTTATTTAGATGAGTCTATGGTGACCGGAGAACCGATGCCAGCGCAGAAGAATGTTGGGGACAGTGTCATCGCCGCCACCATAAATACAAACGGGTCTTTCATATTTAAAGCCACAAAAGTCGGGGCGGAAACACTATTTGCCCAGATAATAAAAATGGTGGAAGAAGCGCAAGGAAGCAAGGCGCCCATTCAAGCCTTGGCAGACAAAATTTCAAGCATTTTTGTGCCTGTTGTTTTGGTTATTTCTATTATTACCTTGGCTTTTTGGCTCATCATCGGGATACAATATCTTGGTTTTTCGCAAGCGCTTTCTTTTGGCCTAGTTTCTTTTGTCGGGATTTTGGTCATCGCTTGTCCGTGCGCACTTGGGCTTGCGACGCCGACGGCAATCATTGTGGGGGTGGGGAAAGGTGCCAGGGAAGGAATTTTGATTAAAGATGCGGCGACACTCGAAAAATTGCATAAGGTTGATACAGTTGTCGTGGATAAAACAGGAACTATTACCGTAGGTGAGCCGACGTTAGTTGATGTCCAGAACTTTTCAAATCTTAAAGACGAAGAGCTCATCTCAATTCTTGCCTCACTTGAAAAAAAATCAGAACACCCGATTGCTCATGCCATAATTAATTATGCGGAGGAAAAAAATATTAAAATAACAGATGTGGCAAGTTTTGAAGGCATTCAAGGAAAAGGGTTAAAAGGAAAAATAAACAATTTTGAGTATTACGTTGGAAACGCGAAATTTATACAAGACCTAGAAATCACCTTTGATAATTTAAAGCTGGAACAATATACGGCGCAAGGAAAAACACCGGTAATCCTTGCCACGAAAGAAAAAGTTTTAGGCTTTGTGATGGTGTCCGACGAGATAAAAGCAGAGTCAAAACAAGCAATAATAAATCTTCACCAGCTTGGCATCAAGGTAGTGATGCTGACCGGGGATGATGAAAAAGCAGCGAGGTATATGGCGTCGCTTGTCGGTATTGATGATGTAGTAGCGCATGTAATGCCTGAAGATAAATTATTAAAAATAAAAAAACTACAAGCAGAAGGTCATGTCGTGGCTATGGCGGGTGATGGAGTAAATGATGCTCCGGCGTTGGCTCAAGCGGATGTCGGCATCGCTATGGGTACTGGCACCGATGTGGCGATAGAATCAGCGGGGATAACTCTTCTCGGCGGGGATATCTCAAAACTTGTCAAAGCTATAAAGCTTTCGAAGATAACCATGCGAGGCATAAAACAAAATCTTTTTTGGGCATTTATTTATAACATTGTCGGGATTCCGCTTGCAGCGGGATTATTTTATCCGATATTCGGTTGGCTTTTAAATCCGGTTTTTGCGGGTATGGTGATGGCCTTTTCGAGTGTTTCAGTGGTCGGAAACTCATTAAGAATTAAAAATAAAAAATTATAATCTACGAACTTAACGCCACAAAATATTTTATGCATAAATATAAATTTCATGTTTCCGGTACTCATTGTGCGTCGTGTAAAATCTTAATTGAAGATATTTTGAAAGAGCAGGACTCGGTAAATAGTGTGTTGGTCAATTTAGACAAAGAAATGGTTGAGGTTGAGACCGAAAGTGATAAAAGTGCGGGAGAATTGGCGCGAATATTTACCGAAAAAATTAAACCAAATGGTTACACTCTTTCAGTAGAAAAAATAAAAGAAGAAAAAGAGAAAGATGATGCACTTTGGAAAGCGATAATGATTGGTATTGGTTTTTTATTTTTATTTTTTTTATTGCAAAAGTCCGGTATTTTGAATCTCAGTCTGGGTAGTAAAACTACGCCAGCTACAAGTTTTATCATCGGGATTGTCGCTTCTTTGTCTAGTTGTTTGGCCGTCGTCGGGGGTCTGATTTTGTCTCTTTCGGCGAAGGTGGCAAAAGATGATAATGGCAAGAATAAAAAACCATTTATTTTATTTCATGGAGCCAGGTTGTTCGCTTTTGCTTTTTTGGGTGGAATCCTTGGGCTTATCGGTGAGGCGATAGGGGTGAATTTTATTTTTTCTACAATTTTAGGAATTTTTGCTTCTCTCATTATGCTTTTGTTGGGCATAAATTTACTTGGAATTATTAAAAAAAATAAACTTACCCTGCCGAGTAATTTATTTTCTTTTTTTAGAAAAGTAGAGCACGCGACCTGGGCGCCGATTATCCTCGGTGTCGGGACTTTCTTTCTGCCTTGTGGTTTTACTCAAGCGATGCAAGTTGCCGCTCTCTCCAGCGGATCATTTGTGTCGGGATTTCTAATTTTATTTTCATTTGCCCTTGGCACACTGCCAGTGCTTGCTCTCTTGTCGTTTAGTTCTGTTTCTTTCGCTCATTCGAAATACGCTCCGTTGTTTTTTAAATCAGCCGGAGTGGTCGTAGTTATTCTTGCTTTGTTTAATCTTATTAATAGTTTGGTGGTCATCGGGTTGATTCCACCCTTATTTAATTTTTAAAATAATAAAAATATGAAAAAAATATTAGTTTCAATTTTTGTGGCAGTGATATTGATAGTGATGGCCCTTGTCTTAGTGGGGGGGAGAAACAATATTCCAGTGGCAAAAGGGAACAATGTTTCCATCGTTGATGGAAAACAAATTATTGATTTGACGGCCAAGAGCGGGTATTCTCCGGAAAGAAGTGTCGCCAAGGCTGGGATCCCTACAATCTTACGATTTACCACTAATGGAAATTATGATTGTTCGTCTTCGGTTCGTATCCCCTCGATGAATGTCAGCAAAAACCTGGAATTATCCGGAATAACGGAGATTGATTTGGGAAATCCTAAAGAGGGTATTATGCACGGTAGTTGCAGTATGGGCATGTATCCATTTGAAATTAATTTTGAAAAATAACGTTTTTTGTGATATTATTCTTAAATATGCAAATCATTACATTTTTGATGAAAATAAAAACGTTTTTTACTAAAAAGAAAATTATCTGGACGGGAATTATCCTTCTGGTGATATTCGGCGGCTGGTTTATTTTTGGCAGATCCCCAAGTAATGCTGGAATTCAAACAGACGTAGTCAAATTGCAAGACATCGAAAAGACGGTTTTAACCACCGGACAAGTAGTAAGTTCAACCGACCTTGATTTAAGTTTTGCTTCTTCCGGAATTGTTAAAAGAGTTTTAGTAAAAGAGGGTGATGTGGTATACGCAGGTCAACTTCTGGCAGAAGAAGATACGAGCAGTCTCGTCGCGCAGTTGCGTAGCGCAGAGGCGGGTCTAACCATTGCTAAACAACAAGCCGCTACTTCAGAAATCAATCTTGCAAATATTACTAAAGAGCAAGACACCCTAGTGGCTAATGCTTATCGAACCTTGCTTAATTCATCTCTTGTCGCAGAAAATGTAGGTAACTACAGCGGTTACGATGCTCCGACAGTTTCCGGAACCTACACTTGCGGGAAAGAGGGTTCATATAATCTTAAAACGTATAACTCAAGCGGGGGTGTCTCTGTAACTTACAGTGGTTTAGAAAATGACTCGCTTTTATTGACGGACATCGTGAGACCGATGGGGAAGTGCGGATTATTTTTGTCTTTTGACAAAACAAAAATACTTTTATCGAATATTGAATTTGTCATAAATATACCCAACAAAAATGCTGCGAACTACAACGCGAATTACAGCGCTTATCAGACGGCTTTGCAAAATCGTATTATCGCAATTGCCAATGCGCGAGCCAGTGTCGAGGGCGGAAGCGCTTCTTCCTCTATTGTGGAGGCGCAGATTGAACAAGCGCAGGCAAGCGTAGATAGTATAAATGCACAGATAAGAAACGCCAGAATCGTTGCTCCTGCAGACGGGACAATTACACAAGTAGATGTGAAGGTCGGGGAGCTGGCCCAAGCCACAAAAGAAGCGCTGAAGTTATTAAATGTCGGAAAGTTGCACACCGAAGCCTTGGTGAGCGAGGCAGATATTGCTTCTGTCGCCCTCGGACAATCAATCGACAATACTTTTGATGCGCTCGGACCGGATAAACATTTTACAACTGCTGTTCTTACCATCAATCCGGCGTCTACTGTTATTTCTGGTGTGGTCAATTATAAGGTTACCGGAAGTTTGGAAAATATTCCCGAAGTGAAGCCGGGGATGACCGTGAATATGACGATTAAGGTTGCAGAGAAAAAGGGTGTTCTCGTTATTCCGACTAGCGCCATAATAAATAAAAATGGGAAAAATATTGTAAGAGTAATTAATGATTCGAAAAATAAAACTTATACCGAAAAAGAAGTAGAAATAGGATTAAATGCCGATGGTGGTTTGACGGAAATTATCTCCGGTTTGAGCGAGGGGCAGGAAGTTGTAACCTATATAAAATAGACAGTGCCTATAATAAAAATAGAAAATCTAACAAAGGATTATGAAAACGATGGAGTGATCACTTCTGTTCTCCACGGGATAGATTTCAGCATGGAACAAGGAGAGTTTGTCGCCATCATGGGTCCTTCCGGTTCCGGCAAATCAACGTTAATGCATATATTAAGTTTTCTTGATAAACCCACCTCCGGCTTGTATGAATTTGAAGGTCAAGACACAAAGGATTTCGATAAGGATTATTTGGCGCAACTTCGTAATGAGCGGGTCGGATTCGTTTTTCAATCTTTTAATCTTCTTGCGCGCACGACCGTTCTCGACAATGTTAAATTGCCCCTCCTTTACAGTAATAAAAAAGACCATGACAGCCTGGCGAAGAAGGCGCTCGCAGCCGTCGGTTTATCTCATCGGCTAGATTATTTTACAAACCAAATCTCCGGTGGAGAAAAACAACGAGTAGCGATAGCTCGCGCCCTGGTTTGTGATCCAGCTGTTATTTTTGCCGATGAACCGACGGGGAATTTGGATTCAAAATCCGGGAATGCCGTATTAGAGATTTTGCAATCACTAAATGAACGGGGACATACTATTATTTTAGTTACTCACGAAATGGACACGGCCAATCACGCCAAGAGAATAATCTCTATAAGAGACGGCAAGATCGTTGGAGACGAAAAAGTTTTGAATCGCACAATCGCTAAAGCGGACGGGGAATTGAAAAAATAGCACATGTCTTGTATTAAATTTTTGATTAAAACGAATGACCACCAATTATTATTTAAAATTTTAGTATTGGAATGAATTTTTTTTCAACGATAAAGATGACTATTCGTAGTTTGCTTTCCAGAAAAGGAAGGTCGGCTC
Source organism: Minisyncoccota bacterium (assembly GCA_041665885.1). Taxonomy (GTDB): domain Bacteria; phylum Patescibacteriota; class Minisyncoccia; order Phycocordibacterales; family UBA9973; genus UBA9973. Next base: position 77,925 of record JBAYHY010000001.1, on the reverse strand, counting down.
TTACTATGCTTGGTATCGTTATCGGAGTAGCGGGGGTAATAATTATCATGTCTCTTGGGGCCGGAGCTCAGTCGTTGGTTTTGGGACAAGTGAACAAACTCGGATCCAATTTACTTTCTATCCAGCCCGGCAAAAGCGATCCCAAAGGTCCTCCAGCGCAAGTTTTTGGTGTTGTTGTTACGACCCTAGTCGAGCCCGACGCTGAAGTTTTACGCTCGACCTCTCAGGTGCCTCATGCGGTGGCCGTTAACGCTTTAGTCCGCGGTGCAGGCACGGTGACTTGGCAGAACAAAAATGCCGAGACAAGTTTTATCGGCACGGATTATGGATATGCGGATGTAGTTAATTTTTCGATGAGTTCCGGACAATTTATTGATGAGGCTTCAAACAAGGGCGGGGCAAAAGTCGCGGTTCTGGGTTCTAAGGTGGCCGATGCGTTGTTCCTTGGCACCGGAGTAGATCCCATTGGGCAGGTGATAAAAGTTAGAAGTACTTCTCAAGCAGAAGCGGGCGGAGTTCCTTTGCGGGTCGTCGGAGTTGTGGAGAAAAGAGGTAGCGCTTTTTTTCAAGACCAAGATGATCAAATATTTATTCCACTTTCCATTGCTCAAGGTCAACTTTTGGGCATTCATTATTTACAAGCAATTAATGTCAAGGTGGATTCGGCAGAAAATATTGATCAGACGATCAATGACATTACGGGTGCTTTAAAGCAAAGACATCACATAATCTCCGATGATGATATTGATTTTACTGTTAGAAATCAAGCGGCAGCGGTGGATCTTTTGAAGACTATTACGAATGCACTTTCCTTGTTTTTAACCTCGATGGCGGCGATAGCATTGGTCGTCGGAGGAGTCGGCATCTTGAATATTATGCTTGCGACGGTCGCGGAAAGAACCCGGGAAATCGGATTGCGTAAAGCGGTGGGAGCCACGAATAGGGCAGTGATGGATCAGTTTTTACTAGAAGCAGGGACGCTTACTTTTTTGGGTGGGGTAGTCGGGATTTTTTTTGGAATTATAATTTCGTATCTGATGTCCGTTCTCATGAAATATATGGGTTACGATTGGGATTTTGTTATTTCATTTATGTCGGTGTTTGCCGCTATCGGTGTGTCGATATTAACCGGAGTAATCTTCGGGCTCTACCCGTCTTTTAAGGCGTCAAAATTAAATCCAATTGATGCTCTTCGTTATGAATAGAAAAATAATATTTTTTTAAGATGATAAAAGCATTTACACAATCAGTGAAAGCACTTCGGGCCAACAAAGGCAGGACATTTTTAACTATGTTGGGTATTGTTATTGGAATCGGGACTGTTATTTTAGTATTATCTGCCGGCGCAGGTTTTCGTTCGCTTATCGATTCTCAGGTGGCTGTTTTTGGTAGCAACACCTTATTTGTACAAACACATATTCCTTCAGCTACGAAAAAAAGAAGTGATGCGACGGATGGACCGGGTGGAGCAATCGTCGGGGTGGTAATTACCAGTTTCAAACAAAGAGATTTGGATGCGATTAACAAATTGCAAAATGTCTCCGGGAGTTATGGCATCATTACCGGTCAGGCTGTCTCTCAATATAGAAACAATAAAAAAAATACAATATATTACGGGACCGGCGCGGAAAGATTTAATATCGACAAAACTCCGCTTGCCTCCGGAAGATTTTTTTCTAGGGCAGAAGATGTGAGCGGAGCACAAGTGGCCATTTTGGGGGCTACTGTGGCTGAGGACCTTTTTGGTCAGGATGACCCGCTCGGAAAATTATTTAAATTAGGTACATTGAATTTTCAAGTAATCGGTGTTTATGCTCCACAAGGCGCGCTTTCCGATAGTGACGGAACAGTTTTTGTGCCACTCAATACAGCGCAAAAAAAATTGCTTGGGGTGGATTATATTACGGTCGCAGTGGTGGCCTTAAATAATGTAAACGATGCTGATGCGACGGCGGAGCAAATAAAAATTACCATGCGGAACAATCACAATATAACAAATCCGGATAAGGATGACTTCATCGTGCAAACACAAGCACAAGCGATGGATACTTTCAATACTATTTTTAACGGGATTACATATTTGCTGATTGCTATCGCGGCTATTTCTCTTTTAGTGGGCGGGGTGGGTATTATGAACATTATGTATGTTGTGGTGACGGAGCGGACATCCGAAATTGGGTTGAAAAAAGCTCTCGGGGCCAGAGAGTCCGATATCTTGCGTGAATTTCTCACTGAAGCGGTTTTGGTCACGGTGGTGGGAGGGGTTATCGGGATAGCGGTCGGGGCTCTTCTTGGTTTTGCCGTTTCACTTGTGGCAGAAAGTGCTAATCTCGCATGGACTTTTTCTGTTCCAGTATATTCTATTGTTTTGGGCTTTGGAGTTTCGGCAATAATCGGAATTTCTTTTGGGGTTTTTCCGGCTCGTTCTGCCGCCAAAATGGATCCGATTGAAGCCCTGCGGTATGAATAATAATTCAGTGTAATGTTTTGAATCCGGAGTTGTTTCTGTTATATTTGAATTGTTATGTCACTTTCAATCGGAATTGTCGGTTTGCCGAATGTGGGGAAATCCACTCTTTTTAATGCACTTACTAAAAAGGGCGTACCGGCAGAGAATTATCCGTTTTGCACGATTGATCCTTCTGTCGGTATTGTGCCCGTGCCGGATGAACGCCTGACGAAGCTCTCAGAAATTTCTAAATCAAAAAAAACTATTCCTGCGGTGGTGGAGTTTGTAGACATTGCCGGGTTGGTAAAGGGCGCCTCCGAAGGCGCGGGACTTGGTAATAAATTTTTGTCTCACATTCGTGAAGTAGATGCGATTATTGAAGTCGTAAGGATTTTCGAAGACGAAAATACTATTCACGTGCATAATAAAATAGATCCACTCTTTGATATAGAAGTAATAAATTTTGAATTGAAACAAGCGGGAATTGAAAAGCCAACGCTCTACGTACTGAATAGGTCTGAGGCCGCGGACAATTTGAAAGAAAGTTTTATCTCTGAACTTCCCGGTCCCTATATCGAAGTGGATCCTGTTTTTGGTACTGGGCTCGAGAATCTTATTAAAGCGAGCTATGACCTTTTGGGGCTTATTACTTTTTTTACTACGGGGGAAGATGAATCAAGGGCGTGGACGACTCTCCGTGGGGCGAATGCACCATTTGCGGGTCGTTCAATCCATACAGACTTTCAACAAAAATTTATTAGAGCGGAAGTGGTGTCTTATGAACAATTGATCGAAGCAGGCCGTTCAGGCCCTGAGGGGTCTTCAGGCTCGATGAGTTCCTTCGCGAAGGCGCGAGAAAAAGGATGGGTTCGTACCGAAGGGAAAGAATATATTGTAAAAGACGGAGACGTAATTGAATTTTTAATATGATGAAAGAAAATAATGAAATAAAGATTTTTTGCTCAAAAGACTGGAAAGACTATGAACTTCTGGACACCGGCGAAGGAGAAAAATTGGAAAGATTCGGAAAGTATTTTTTTGTGCGTCCTTACGAAGACGCAGTTTGGCTAAAATGTTCAACACCGAGTGTTCAACAGTCTTGGGGGATGGCAGACGGTAAATTCTGGAGCGCAAAAACCGGAGCAAAAGCAGGCTGGACCCCGTCGCTCGCGAGCGACGGGGGGAAAACACCCCAAAAAGCGCAAGGCGAAGCCTTGCGCATAAAATGGGAGATGGAATATAAAGGAATCAAATTTTTAGCCTTGCCGACTCCTTTCAGGCATCTAGGATTTTTTCCCGAGCAAGCGAGTCACTGGGATTTAATAGAGGAAAAAATTAAGCAAGCCAAAAGGCCGATTAAATTTCTAAATCTTTTTGGTTACACCGGAGTGGCGAGTCTTTTCGCCTTGCGAGCAGGCTCGGAAGTGACGCACCTCGATGCGTCCAAACAAACCCTAAATTGGGCAAAGGAAAATCAAAAATTAAATGTTGGTTTTGAAAAATTGCCAATGCGAATTATCGAGGATGATGCAATAAAATTTTTGGAACGAGAGGAAAAAAGAGGAAATAAATATGATGCAGTAATTATGGATCCGCCGAAGTTCGGCAGGGGGCCGAAAGGAGAAATATGGAAGATAGAGGAAATGCTTCCGAAGCTTTTGTCCTCGGTTCGCAAGGTCCTATCAGATAAGCCACTTTTTGTTATTTTGACTTCTTATGCGACGGAGTCTTCTTCATTGTCTTTGGGTTATGCTCTAGAAGAAACAATGAAAGGTTTTAATGGCAAAACAGAGGTAGGTGAACTTTGTGTGGAGGAAAAATCAAGCAAACGTATAATTTCTCTTGCTAATACGGCAGTCTGGAGCATATAATTTACTTATATGGTTATTATAGTTGTTTTCTTAGTGCTAATAGGAATAGTCGTTTTTATTATTAATAATAACGTAAAAAATATTATGGAAACAAAAACAACCGCTAAAGATTTTTTTATCAATTTGGGCGCCATTGTGGCCCTCGGTTTCTTCGTGGCGAACCTAATCGGCCTATTGTTTACAATAATTAACCGAGCATATCCGCCTACTTTAGGTTATGGTTACTATGGAAGTGGTTCAATCAGTTTTCCCGTCGCTGCACTTATCATTTTTTTTCCTGTTTATGTTTTACTTATGTGGCTTCTGGAAAGAGGTTATCGGATAGAACCGGAAAAAAGAAATGTCGGCATTAGAAAATGGTTAACATACATTACTTTGTTTGTTTCGGGTTTTGCTTTGGCCGGTGATTTGGTTACGATTTTATATTACTTTATTGACGGTCGCGACATCACAACCGGTTTTATCCTTAAGATTCTGGTTGTGTTGATGGTTTCGCTCTCGATTTTCTTTTACTACATTTACGATGTGATGGGAAAATCAAATGCAAAATTCAGAAGAATATGGACAATAGTATCCGCCATAATTATTCTGCTTTGTATTGTTTGGGGTTTCTCTGTCCTGGGTTCGCCTCGTACCCAACAACTGCTGAAATATGATGAACAAAAAATAAATGATTTGCAGAATATTCAAAACGCTGTCCAGAATTTTTATTCTCTGAAAGGGACTCTCCCGAAAGATTTTGTTGAATTGTCGACACAAGAAAATCATTTTATAAATACGGAGGATCCGCAAAATAAGAAACCTTACGAATATGAAACGACAAGCAATACGACATATAATCTGTGCGCAGAGTTCAACAAGGAATTAACCAAGGATGCATATGTGGCAAGTTTCGGTCCATATGGAGGAAATACGTGGCTACACGGAGCTGGCAGATATTGTTTTGCAGAAACCATAAATCCAAACATATACTCAAAACCAGGAATAGTACCAATTCCTTAAAAGAAAAATACGAAGTTACTTTACGGAAAAGTCTTTTGCAAAAAGGTCATGTTTTAGGTATCATGGATTGATATGGCTGAATACAATCATCTTAAGATTGAGAAAAAATGGCAAAAAATTTGGGAAGAAAAAGGTATCTATCACGCACAAAACAAATCTAAAAATCCCAAATATTATAGTCTAGTAGAATTTCCTTATCCGTCAGGTGACGGGCTTCATGTGGGACACCCCCGACCATATATTGGTATGGATGTTATCTCCAGAAAAAGAAGGTTGGAGGGTTACAATGTTTTATATCCGATAGGTTGGGATGCCTTTGGACTACCAACTGAAAACTTCGCTATTAAAACAGGTAAAGATCCGAGGGTGGTTACAAAGAAGAATACCGATACTTTTAGAAGGCAAATAAAATCTCTCGGTATTTCTTTTGATTGGTCACGAGAAATAAACACGACTGATCCCAAATATTACAAATGGACGCAATGGATATTTCTACAATTTTTAAAGAAAGGATTGGCTTATAAGGCAAAGATAGCTATCAACTGGTGCCCGAAAGATAAAACAGGACTTGCGAACGAGGAAGTCGTGGGCGGGTGTTGTGAACGATGTGGAACACCGGTAGAAAAAAGAGAAAAAGAACAATGGATGCTGGCGATTACTAAATATGCTGAACGACTAGATAAAGATTTGGATACTGTGGATTATTTGCCGCAAATAAAACTTGCGCAGAGAAACTGGATTGGGAAATCCGAGGGTGCGGAGATAGAGTTTATAATAAAAGCGGGACAGCTGCTTTCTCACGACTCGCACTCGAACTTGAATGTGGTTAACGAAAATAATATTGCGTATGTCGCAGAAAGCACTGTCTCGCTTTTATTAAGAGTTAAAGTTTTCACCACTCGTCCGGATACGATTTTCGGGGCGACATATTTAGTACTTGCGCCGGAGCATGAATTAATTCAAAAATTAAAAAATCAAATTACAAATTTGAACGAAGTAGAAAAGTATATTAAGGAAGTAAAAAATAAAACAGAGATTGAACGGACTGCTGAGGATAAAACCAAAACCGGGGTTGAATTAAAAGGCATCAAAGCAATTAATCCCGCAAATAAAGAGGAAATATCTGTATGGATAGCGGACTATGTTTTAGCTACCTATGGGACTGGAGCGATTATGGCGGTGCCACAGCACGACGAGCGGGATAGAGATTTTGCGACTAAATACAATTTACCTATCGTAGATAAGCCCCTTGTGGGCGCCAGAGAAATAACAAAAGAGGTGGGGGGGAAAATGGTGACAAAATTCAAACTGCGGGATTGGATTTTTTCACGTCAACGGTATTGGGGAGAACCGATTCCCGTAGTGCATTGTGAAAAATGTGGCATTGTACCCGTACCGGAGAAAGACTTGCCGGTAGAACTTCCGAAGGTAAAAAATTATCAGCCTACGGATAGCGGTGAGTCACCGCTTGCAAATATCAAAAGTTTTGTGGAAACTCGGTGTCCATTATGTGGGGGCAAAGCAAAGAGAGAAACAGACACGATGCCGAACTGGGCAGGCTCAAGCTGGTACTATCTGAGGTACACAGACCCCAAAAATACAAAAGAATTTGCTTCAATGAAAAACTTAAAGTACTGGCTGGGTGTCGACCCCGCCGGGGGCGGGATAAATTGGTACAATGGTGGGAATGAGCACACCACCTTGCATCTCTTATATTCCCGTTTTTGGCATAAGTTTTTATTTGATCAAGGGCTCGTGCCTACAGCCGAGCCGTATAAAAAACGTACAGCCCACGGCATGATTTTGGGTGAGGGGGGAGTAAAAATGTCTAAATCTCTCGGTAATGTAATAAACCCGGATGAAATAGTGAAAACCTACGGAGCGGATACCTTACGTGTTTACGAAATGTTTATGGGGCCTTTTAATCAATCCGTCGCGTGGTCCACAGAAAGCATTATCGGAGCCAGAAGATTTATAGAAAAAGTTTGGAGGATAGGAGAAAAGGTAAAAGAGGAGAAGGTAAATAATTTTTTGAGCCTTCGCCCTCGGAGCCAAAAGGACAGGGGACCCACGACTCTTGAAAATCATTTACCTTCCCCTCTTCAAAAGCTTTTGTACAAAACAATCAAAAAAGTTTCTGAAGACATTGAGGAAATGCATTTCAATACCGCTATTTCTTCGATGATGATTTTGGCGACGGAGATGGAAAAAACAGAAAAAGTAGAAAAAGAAGATTATAAAAAATTCTTACAAATTTTAAGCCCCTTCGCGCCACACGTTACCGAGGAACTCTGGCAAACGTTAGATGAAAAAAAACCTGCCTCGTATCGAGCTAAAAGCTCTGGTTCGGGGTCTATCAATCTTTCGGTGTGGCCAAGGTGGGAGAAAAAGCTTATTGAGGAAGAGGAAGTGAAAATAATGGTGCAGGTAAACGGAAAAGTTCGAGCCGAACTCATGATAAGTATGGATGAAAACGAAGAAACGATTAAGGAAAAAGTACTTTCGAATGAAATTGTGGTGAAGTACTTGGGTGGCGGGGAAGTGAAAAGAGTTGTTTACGTGAAAAATAGACTTATCAACATTGTTATTTAGTTGTTTTTAAAACAATTGTGTATATAATTAGAGTATTAACATAGTCGGCACTTTTAGTGTTATTTGTAAAGAAGATGAATTCAAATATTTTTGATAGACTTTCTTTTTTGTCTTTGTTTTTGGTTGTAATTTTATTACCACTTTTCTGTTTGCCTTTTACCAATATTCCAGTCGAGACCTCCAAGGGTTTGTTTTTGGTTTTAGGACTTGCCGTTTCTATAATTTTCTGGGCAATCGCTAGATTTGTCGACGGTAAAGTAGTTTTCCCTAAATCCTGGCTATTGGTGTCCGGCTTCGGCGTGTCTTTAGTTCTATTGCTGTCCGCTCTTTTTTCGGGAAGACCCGGAGTTTCGCTGTTTGGTACAATGTTTGATATTGGGAGTTTTTGGTTTATTTTTTCTGGTTTTGTCTTGATGTTTATGTCTGCGGTGGTTTTTCGAACTCTCAAACAAGCAAGAATCGTGTTATTCGGAACGATATTGTCTTCCGCCCTCGTTTTGATTTTTCAGGGATTTCATCTATTTATGCCCAAGATTTTATCCTTGGGAATTTTGGCTGATAAGACGGGAAATGTCCTCGGGTCCTGGAATGCCCTGGGTCTTTTTGCGGGTTTTTCCGGATTGATGTTCCTTTTAGTGATAGAGGTTTTTTCAGTTACTAAAATAGAAAAGATTTTGTTAGAAATATTTATTTTAACTTCGATATTATTGGCGGCAGCGGTGAATTTTCCTTTGGTCTGGATTCTTCTTGGAATTTCCAGTTTAATTATTTTTGTTTACAAAGTTTCAATTACTGTTCACAAAAATGAAGAAGGAGGAGAGAAGAGAAAAAATTTCCCGGTAATTTCTTTTGTGGTGGTTATTATCGCTCTGTTATTTTTCCTAAATCCATTAGTCCCTATTCCGACAGTCGGTATGGGATATCTCGGTGACGTTGTTCCAAGTCTTTTGCACACTTCAAATACGGAGATAAGTCCATCCTTGGGGGCGACGATGTCTATTACGAAGGGAGTACTTGTCAAACATCCTCTCTTGGGTATTGGTCCAAATAGATTTAGTGAAGCATGGTCAATGTATAAACCACTCTCCATTAATGATACCCAATTCTGGGATGTTTCATTCAATTCGGGTTCAGGATTATTGACGACCTTTTTTGCCACGACCGGAGGCCTTGGGATTCTTTCCTGGCTAGTATTTTTTATTCTGTTTTTGTTTATTGGAATAAAATCAATTTTTTCTAATATAAAAAATGGAGTAAATTGGGATGTGATGGTGTTCTTTGTTTTATCGATTTATCTTTTGATTTCTTCATTCTTTTATTTTACCGGAGTAACGATGTTTTTATTGTCCTTCGCTCTGATCGGAGTGTTCATCGGATTAATCGCTTCCAGCTCTGGCCGAGAAGTGTCGATTCTATTTTTGAACGATCATCGAAAAAGTTTCTTCTCTATCCTGGTGCTTATTCTTTTAGTTGTTTTTTCTATTGCCATTTCATTCAAATATATAGAAAAATTTGCTTCTGTTTCGTATTTCGGCAAGGCCCTGTCTGCGTCGACAGAAGCCAATGCTGAAACGAACATAAGGAAAGCCCTTGGACTATATCAAAATGATTTATACTTACGTACATATTCTCAAATATATCTTTTGAAGTTGAAATCTGTAGTGAACAAGGGGGCAGATCTTTCTGACGAGGATAAGGCAAGTTTGCAGACGAGTTTTGATCAAGTTATCAGCGGGGCGCAGGGGGCGGTGAATTATAATCCGTTAAATTATTTGAACTCTCAATTGCTTGGTTCAATGTATGAAGAAGTCGGAGCCCTAGGGGTCAAGGATGCTTATAGCAATGCCGTTGTCGCCTATGGGGCAGCGTCACTTCTTAATCCATTAAATCCGGGCATCAAACTTGCTCAAGCAAGCGCCGCATTTTCTGATGGGAAAACACAGGAAGCGAAAGATTATGCATTGGCAGCTTTGTCTTTGAAGGGTGATTATGTCGATGCTTTGGTTATTCTTTCTCAAATAGCAAAAAAACAAGGGAATAGCGGGGAGGCGCTTACTTATGCGCAAAAAGCTCTTTCGCTTGTGCCGACCGACAAGAACTTAATTCAATACGTAGACTCTCTAAAAAATTCTAATTCTACCCCCGAGCCCACTCCTGCTGAAGTTGCTCCTAAAAGATAAATTGCATAGCTAATGGAGAAAATACTGAGAATTTTTACAAAAGAATCCGGAAGCATAAATCAGGCGGCACTTCTTTTGGGTTCTTTTACTCTTTTGTCTCAGGTTCTGGCACTTTTCCGTGATCGGGCTTTTGCTCACATCATCGGTCCTTCGCCCGCACTCGATGCTTATTATGCGGCTTTTCGAGTGCCGGATTTAATTTTTATTTCTATCGCTTCTCTCGCTTCGATAACGGTAATTATTCCTTTTATCGTTGCTCGGATGGATGGGGACAAGGTGACCGACAAGGCACGGAAATATTTGAACGATGTTTTCACCGTTTTCTTTTCTCTAATGGTTTTGGTTGCTCTTCTCGCTTTTTTTCTGATGCCATATTTGGCGGATTTGATTGCCCCTGGTTTCACTCCATTTTATCAAGCGAAAGTCGTCTTGCTTTCCCGCATAATGCTTCTTTCCCCGATATTGATGGGACTTTCGAATCTTTTCGGGACGGTCACTCAGCTTTTCCACAAATTTTTTATTTATTCCTTAAGTCCGATTTTTTATAATGTGGGAATTATTGTCGGAGTTATTTTGCTCTATCCGATTTTCGGAATCTCCGGCTTGGCCATGGGGGTGGCGCTAGGCGCCCTCATGCATTTCGGTATTCAGGCATTTTCTTCTCATCGCTGTGGTTTTACTCCCAGATTTTCCCTTGCTGTTAATTTCAAGGATATTAAAAGTGTTGCTATGACTTCACTCCCGCGAACGATGGGGCTTGCTTTCAACAATATTGCCCTTATCTGTATTATCGCGCTCGCCTCCTTTTTGAAAAGCGGGTCTATCTCGATTTTTAATTTTTCTTTCAATCTTCAGTCTGTTCCATTGAATATTATCGGAATATCTTATGCGGTCGCCGCTTTTCCGACGTTAGCGAAATCTTTTAGTGGCGGAAAAAAAGAGGAATTCAAAATACACCTAAAAGAAGCATCGAGGGCGATTGTTTTTTGGTCCTTACCTGTTATTTTTCTTTTTATTGTGCTTCGGGCTCAAATCGTGCGCGTGATTTTAGGCTCCGGTTCTTTTTCCTGGGATGATACTCGTTTAGTCGCTGCTTGTTTGGCGATATTTTCTGTTTCGATCTTGGCCCAGGGGATGATTACGCTTTTATCTCGTTCGTATTATGCGACGGGCAATACGAAGCGTCCGCTCACAGTAAACCTCCTGTGTTCTGTTTTGATTATTATTTTATCTTTTTTCTTCATTCATCTCTTTCAAAATTGGCTTTTCTTCCGATATTTTATTGAGTCCCTCCTCAAGGTGAGTGACATCTCTGGTACAGAGGTGCTCATGCTCCCACTCGCGTATTCTGTGGGTACCATTTTAAATTTTGTTCTGCACTGGATTTTCGTGAAAAAAGATTTTATGCCGGAAGAATCCTTTATCACCAAGACTTTTTTCCAAAGCTTAGGTGCCTCTTTTTTCCTGGGATTGGTCGGCTATTTGAGTTTAAATATTCTTTCTCCGGTTTTCGGCACGACGACTTTCTGGGGTGTTTTTCTGCAGGGTTTTATTTCCGGAATTTTAGGCATAATTTCTGCGGTGGTGGTTTTGTATTTGTTGAAGAATGAAGAATTGAACGAACTAATCAAGGCGCTTAAGACGAAGTTCTGGCGAGCCAGAATTATCGCTCCCCAACAAGAAGAGCTGTAGAAATAATAAGCATATCTTGTTCGTATTTTCTTTCTTGGTGTGTTAAATTGTTGTATAATAATAGAGAGTGGTAGCAAGGAAAAAGGATGTTAAAAAAGAAAAGTTTTATATTATTTATAAAAAAGTTTTTAATCTCGATATTCTTTCTATCGGCCACTTTTTCTTTTGCCACTCCAGCCCTAGCTTTCAATCCTTTTACATATTTAGTCGATGCATATAAAAATCTCATTTCTCCATTTGTGTTTGAAGTGGTCGTTCCCTCAAGTATAGCGCCCATAAAAACAAATGTCCCATCTCCGGTGATTCAAGTTGCTGCTCCTGGCGCGCAGGGTTCTCAAGGAATTTCAGGTCCAACAGGTCCCCGTGGTCCAGTCGGCCCGACTGGCGCGCAGGGTCCCGTAGGTCCAGCAGGCCCTCAAGGTTCATCGGGGGGAGGGAGCATCAACACATCTTCTTTTGTTTCTAAATCTTTCTTTGATAATCAAGTGGCTGCAATATATGATTCAATCAATGACACGATACATGATTTATCTGATGATGTTTTACATTACACTGGGGCGACGGGGGATGTCGCTTTGGGTGGAAACAAACTAACGGCAAAATATTTCAACAGCACAGGTTTTCCTACTGCTTCACTGCCTACAGGAGTGGCCGGAGATCTCTCTTACGACACCACTACCAATACTTACAAATATTTTAATGGTACAGCCTGGGGACCAGTTGGCAGTATTCCTGATTTGTCTGGCCTGGTGCCTTACACCGGGGCGACGGGGGATGTGGATTTGGGAGTAAATGATTTAACAACCAGCGGGTCAATCAAGCCCGGCAATGTATTTTTCGGAACTCCAAGTACCGACTACACTTCTCTTGCTCAGAATAATTTAACTTTTTTACAGACGATTGGTACGGTTACACAAGCTACGACAGTAGCCACGAACAATATTAGTCTTTCTTACAACGATTCATCTGATCCTACACAAAATCAAAACCTTTCGTTCATGTTGGGGGGCTTTCTTGGCGGTATGAATTATACAGATGGGACAGGGCATCTCTCTCTCATCACTCCGAGTCATATTGAGACAAACAATGGCTCTACTTCTTCAGCCTGGCTCGATGGAGATACTGGTGAAGTGCGCGGGAATACTTTGAAGTCTGCAATAGCGACAGGTACGGCTCCATTGTCTATCGCCTCGACTACCCTTGTTTCTAATCTTAATGCAGATATGTTGGATGGCAATCATGCGAGTGCATTCGCAACGACGGGTAGTCTCTCCTCGTATGTTCCTTTTACTGGGGGAACTTCAAATGTAGATTTAGGAGCTCATAGTTTAACGGTGGACACTAATTCTCTTTTTGTGGATTCAGTAAATCATAGAGTCGGGATTGGAACAATTGTACCCGGGTATAAATTAGACGTAGCGGGGGATTTGAATTTATCGTCAGGGTCCTTGTTTAGAATTGATGGCACACAAATAGGACTAGCGAACCTTTCCGACGTTGGGGCACTGACACCCACCGCAAACCAGGTCTTGGCATATAATGGCAGTACCTGGGTGAATGTAAATCCAGATACGGTAAGTGGTGGCGCCGGAGTCAGTTTTTATTTAGACGATACTGCCTCCGATATTCCGTCGTACGTTACCCTGACCCCCGCCCCGACTAGTCTTCCTCAAATTGTCGATTCTGTTGTTGTGAACAACAGCACAGCGTTGATTGAATCATATGCTTCTTCACCTCTCGGGTTGGGAAGTACTTCCATAGAGGCTGGAGTGTGGCAATTTGACATCTATGGATATTTAAGTAGCACAGTCCAAATATCAGTCATCAGGGCAGAGGTTTACAAGAGAGACTCGGGAGGAGTGGAAACGCTTTTGTTTACGACAGAGACTCCAGATATTAATTCTACCTCAGTATTTTTGGCTTCAGTCACAACCGTGCAGCCGGCCTTTGCTATTAATCCTACAGACAGGTTGGTGGTTAAATTTTATGGACGAACAACAAGGACATCGAATACGACAGTTAGCCTAGTACATAATGGAACAGCCAATTATACTCACTTTCACACTCCGATGGTTGTTCGTCATAATCAACTCGTAGGGTTGCAGGGAGGGAGTGCGGATCAATATTACCACCTCACTTCGGCGGAATACACGGGCACGGGGACTGGGAATTTTGTCCGTCTAAATTCTCCGACCTTTACGACGTCAATTACTGACCCATTGGTCAATGGTTCAACGGTGGCGAACGGCACCCTGACCTTACAGGGCAACAATACTACCGGAAATACTTTGACCAATGCAAACCTTATTTTAAAGGTGGGAGAAAGTGCTGGAACGACAGCGATGACGATTCTAAACAACGGCAGTGTCGGTATCGGGATAACAGCACCGACAGCACAATTGCATTTAGTAAAAGCAGATTCTTCCGCTCTCACAGATTTTTTAATCAACCCTACCGCAAAGACAAGCGGGAATTTAATTGATGCACAGGTAGGAGGGGTAAGTAAGTTTAGTGTGACGAATGCGGGAGTAATCCAACAAGCGGGATGCACCACGGCCGGGACTATCTCGGTGGATGTTTCCGGGAACATTATTTGTACTCCTTCATCGGAACGTTTCAAGGACAGCATCGATGATTTGTCCGACAGCTTGGCGAATCTGATGGCTCTTCGTCCTGTTTCGTATACATTCAAACCGGACATGAATATGGGCGATGCGATTCATTTCGGATTTATTTCTGAAGAAGTAAATTCCGTCGCTCCGGAATTGGCCACCCATGACTCCTTGGGGAATCCTTATGGCCTAGATACAAACGCTATTTTAGCCACGACCGTTAATGCCGTGAAGGAACTCAATTTGAACTTGGAAGGAATTGCCGGAACAGTTATCCCTGAACCCGGTTCCACTTCCGAATCTTTCGTGACAGCTTTCTTTGCCAACATGGGTACCTGGCTCGCAGATGCTACGAATGGGATAGGGGACTTCTTTGCCAATCGTGTTCATACGAAAGAGCTTTGTGTGGCAAAAGCGGATGGTACGGAATTCTGCGCAAATGGTGACACCCTTGAGGCGATGGTGGGTGCTGGTGGTGGAAGCGTTGTCCCTATCACCCCTGCTTGTGTTGCTCCACAAGTCCTGGTGGACAATGTATGTGTAGACCCAGCTCCCGAAGTGCCTGTTTGCACCGCTCCACAAATCCTGGTAGATGGCGCCTGCACTGATCCCGCGCCAGTCGTCCCGACATGTGTTGCTCCACAGGTACTTGTAAATAATGTTTGCGCTGACCCAGCCCCTGCTGACCCAGCCCCGGAACCCCCGACGGAACCAGCGCCCTAGTTTTATAATTTGAATTTTGTGTGTTATAATAAAAAAAGGGCAAAAATTGCCTTTTTTTGTATGGAAAGAGATTATAAAAATTTACGTCGAGGCCTAGTCCTCAAATATTATTGGCAAGTCATCAGACATTATAAATTGTCATTTTTTTCTATTATTTTTTTTACAATAATCGGCTCCGGTCTTGATGTTTACATACCATTTCAATATTTAAAGCTCTGGAATGTTTTAAGCGCCAATGATTTTTCTGTAGTTTCAGCCGCTAGATCAATAATAGTCATGATTCTTTTACTGAATATAATCCGCTGGATATTTCGCAGAATTTCCGCATTTTCTCTCGTTTACTTTGAGGCCAATACGATGGCAGGCCTGCGCAAGCAGGCGTTCTCTTATATGATTGGTCATTCGCATTCTTTTTTTGCAAATAATTTCGGTGGATCCTTGGTGAGAAAAATAAATAAATATGCTAATGCTTTTGAAAAATTAACCGACAGGATGGCTTCAGACGGGTTGCCACTTTTGGTTCGGGGGGTTGGAATAATTATTGCTTTCTATGCATTGGTGCCAAAATACTCTTACATTCTGGCAGTTTTTTGTGTTGTATTTTTGTTCACAGCATTTATATATATTCGTTTAAAATTAAAATATGATGTTATCGCCGCGGAGGCTGATTCGAGAACGACGGGTGTTTTGTCTGACTCGGTCGGCAATCATTCATCGGTACAGTTGTTCACCGGACACGGATATGAAAAAGAATACTTGGGTGAGATAGTCCAGGACCAAAAAAATAAAATAGCATTTAATTGGTATTTATGGGAGGGGCTTGGAACCATTCAAACTATTTATATATTTTGTACTGAGTTTATTATTTTTTGGGTAATCGTCGGGGACTGGAGGTTTGGTTTAATCACTTTGCCTGTGATTGTTTTATTGCAGGGTTATTTTGTACGTTTAGTAGATAATTTATGGAGTTTCGGTGCGATTGTTCGCGCCTATTATGAAAGTTTTGCCGATGCTTATGAGATGGTGACTGTCTTGAACACTCCTTATGAAATTGTTGATAAAGAAACGCAGCACTTGGATAACACAAAAGGAGAAGTCGTTTTTGATAAGGTGACATATATTTACGAGAACAATAATAACAAGGTATTGGACGATTTTTCTTTGATGATTCCATCCGGGCAAAAGGTCGCGGTGGTCGGTTCGTCGGGTGCGGGGAAGACCACTTTTGTGCGTCTTCTGATGAGATTGTTTAATCTTACTTCCGGAAAAATTACTATTGATGGAGTCGATATTGAAAATATTTCGCAAAAAAATCTTCGTGAGCAAATCGCCTTTGTTCCGCAGGACCCTGTGCTTTTTCATCGCACTTTGATGGAAAATATTCGTTATGGCAGAAGGAATGCGACGGACGAAGAAGTGTTGGCCGCGGCCCATTTAGCTCATTGTGACGAATTTATCAATGCGCTACCGAACCAATATGATACCTACGTCGGTGAGCGCGGGATAAAACTCTCGGGTGGCGAAAGGCAACGAGTAGCCATCGCCCGAGCAATTCTAAAAAATTCCCCGATTCTTATTTTGGACGAAGCGACATCCTCCCTTGATTCACATTCTGAATCCTTAATTCAGGATGCTTTACATAATCTCATTAAGGGAAAAACCACTATTGTGATTGCGCACAGACTTTCCACCATTCGAGAGATGGACAGAATTATTGTAATTGAAAAAGGAAAAATTGTGGAAGATGGCAAGCATGACGAATTAGCAAATAAAAAAGGTGGACTTTATAAAAAATTATGGGATTTACAAGCTGGAGGATTTAAGAATAGAATATAGAAAACATCCCAGTAGTAGAGCAAGCTCACTACGGGACAGGTATTAGAAATTTTATGAAACTAGAAAATATACGAAACTTTAGTATAATCGCGCACATTGACCATGGCAAGAGCACCCTGGCAGATAGGATGCTTGAAATTACACACACGATTGAGTCTCGTAAAATGCGTGAACAGGTGCTGGACTCCATGGAT
Organism: Minisyncoccota bacterium; assembly: GCA_041665885.1. Taxonomy (GTDB): domain Bacteria; phylum Patescibacteriota; class Minisyncoccia; order Phycocordibacterales; family UBA9973; genus UBA9973. The sequence goes on along the minus strand of JBAYHY010000001.1, from coordinate 60,774 downwards.
CTAGAGCGTGAAAGGGGGATAACCATAAAAATGCAGCCCGTAAGGATGGTTTACCATCCTTACGGCCCCGAGCAAAGCGAGGGGCAAGAATACGTTTTGAACCTTATTGATACCCCCGGGCACATAGACTTCTCTTATGAGGTTTCAAGGGCGCTGAAGGCCGTAGAGGGCTCTATCCTGTTGGTAGATTCGACTCAGGGAGTACAGGCTCAGACACTCACTACCCTAGAAATGGCCAAAGAAAGTGGTTTGGTAATTATCCCAGTATTGTCTAAAATTGACTCACCCCTTGCCAGGGTGGATGAGATAAAAATGGAAGTCGCTTTATTGCTCGATATTGATCCCGATAGCATCTTGGAGGTCTCAGGAAAAACAGGAGAAGGGGTGGAACATCTTCTGGCAGAAATAATAAAAAGAATTCCACCACCGGAAAAATTTCAAGAAACAAAAGACAGTAGTCAGGCTTTGGTCTTCGATTTTAAATATGACAACCATCGTGGGGTTATCGTGTATGTTCGAGTGTTCGACGGCTCCGTCAAAAAAGGAGATTCTTTGATTTTTTCTGTTTCCGGAGAAAAATTTATTTCTTTGGAAGTCGGTACATTTTCCCCAGAAGAAGAATCGAGGGAATCAATCAGTGCCGGAGAGATCGGCTACATCGTTACCAGAATAAAAAGACCGGGTATTGCCTCCGTCGGAGATACGATTACTTTTAGCAAAAGACCGTTGCCAGCTCTGCCGGGGTATATGAATCCAAAACCCGTAGTATGGGCCTCGGTATATCCGGAGGACGCTGATGATTTCCCTGACCTAAAGCTTTCCTTGGGGAAACTTCGTTTGTCTGATTCTGCTTTTTCATATGAGGAGGAGGCCTCTGGGACGTTGGGTAAAGGATTTCGTTGTGGCTTTTTGGGAATGCTTCATCTTGAGATAATTACTGAGCGCCTGAAGAGGGAATTCGGACTGCACCTTGTCGTCACCATGCCGTCTATCACCTATAAAGTTGTTTTAAAAAACCAAAAGGAGCAGATAGTTTATTCGCCCCATTTTTTCCCGGAGGACAGCCAGATAGCAAAAGTCTATGAACCGTGGGTGAAGGTGAAAATTATTACTCCGCAAATATACACGAGCGTGCTGATGCCTTTCCTTTTTGACCACGAAGCAGAGGTTCACGTGACGGAGAATTTCGGAGACAACCGTTCAGCCATAAGTCTGGAAATGCCCCTGCGCGAGCTGATGCGTAATTTTTTTGATGATTTGAAAAGTATTACCTCTGGTTATGGTTCTATCTCCTATGAAATCGGAGAATATAGAGAGGCGGATGTGGTTCGTTTAGATATTTTAGTAGCCGATGAACCAGTCATGGCTTTCTGCCGAGTGGTTTCTCGTCGTCGGGTGGAGGAGGAGGCCAGAAATCAGGTTGAAAGACTGAAAAAGGTTATTTCTCGTCATCAGTTCGCTTTTAAGATTCAGGGCAAGGCCCTGGGGAGAATAATTGCCTCAGAAACCGTTTCCGCTTTTCGGAAAGATGTTTTAATGCATGGTAGTAAAGTGGTCGGAGGCGGGGACGTTAGCAGGAAGAAGAAACTTTTGGAAAAACAAAAGAGAGGTAAGGCCAAGATGAAAGAAAATGCAAAAGTAAACATCTCGCAAGATGTGTTTTTGAAAATGATGCGAACCGGCAACGACAACTAAAGATTATTTTAATCTAAAAATAGGAGAGTAAAGCAATATCATACTAATGATAATCAAAATGCTTACCACCGCCCAGGCTATTTGTATTTTCTTTTGATGTTTTTTATTGAAAAGCATATACTAGAATAGTATAACATATTCCTCAAAATATGAAAAATTTGGAACAAAAAAAAATATGGAGAAAAGTGATGCAATCAAAGCCCATTTTGATTTTTCTGGGTATTTTGATTTTAGTTTTTGCTTATAGTGTTCTTGGTTTTTGGAATAAAATGCAGGAAACAAGTAGGAATAAGAGAATAGTGGAAGACAAGATCGCCGAACTTAAACAACAGAAAGAGAAATTGTCGTCCGATATAGACAGCCTCAATACAGAAGAGGGCAAAGAGAAGTTTTTTAGAGAAAATTTTGGTTTGGTAAAGGAGGGGGAAGACATGATCGTGGTCGTGGAGGACAAAAATTCCCCAAAAGATGGCGAAAAGAAGACTTCCGGTGGTTTTTTTTCGTTTTTTACAAATTTGTTTAGACGATAAATATGTTATACTAGAGACATATGAAAATAGCATTTTTTGAAATACCTAAAATAGAACAGTCTCTTTTTTCGCAATCTTTTGGCGACGCCGACATTTCTTTTTACGAAGAAAAATTAAACGAAGAGACGGCTCTCAAGATTAAGGACGCCGAGATAATTTCTGTTTTTATTAATTCTGTGATTAGTAAAAATATCATTGATTCTTTACCCATTTTAAAATTCATTACAACCCGCTCAACTGGTTTTGAGCACATTGATTTAGAATATTGCGCCGTAAAAGGGATAAAGGTTTCTAACGTGCCAGCTTACGGCCCTCACACCGTGGCCGAATTTGCTTTTTCCTTAATTTTGAATCTTTCGAGGAATGTTATAAACGCGAACAATCATTTGCGGGATACTATGGATTTTAATTTTTATTCTTCCTTGAAGGGTTTCGATTTATTTGGCAAGACTCTCGGGGTTATCGGTACGGGTAAAATTGGTAAAAATGCCATAAAGATTGCTAGGGGTTTTGGAATGAACGTCGTTGCTTATGATACATTTCCTGATGCGGTTTTTGCTAAAGAAAATAATTTTACCTATAAGAGTTTATTGGAAGTGCTTGGAGAAGCTGACATTGTCACTATTCATGCTCCGTACACAAAAGAAAACCATCATTTGATTAATAGGGATAATATTTCTAAAATGAAAAAAGGAATTTATCTTATAAATACCGCACGTGGCGCATTGGTGGATACGGAGGCATTAATTTGGGGAATTAAGGAGGGCATTATCGCCAGGGCGGGACTTGATGTTTTAGAAGGAGAAAGAGATTTAAAAATACAAAAAGAGATTACCGGCTCAGGCAACTCTTCACAAATAGATTATAAAATTATCGTGGAAGATCAAGTTTTGATAGATATGCCCGAGGTGATTGTTACCCCCCATATTGCTTTTTATTCCAAGGAAGCTGAAGGAGAAATTACTAAAACAACCATCGAAAACATCAATGGCTTCGTTTCAGGAAATTTGCAAAATCTAGTTAAATAAAATATGAGCGAAGGCTTTATTAAAAATTTTGACAAATTGGCTACGACCGACAATCGCAAAATCGCGTTAGAAATAATGGAATCTGGGCTAGAGGCGATTAGTACAAAAAAAGTTATTGAATCATCCATTTCTCTTGTTGGAAATATTTTAATAGTAAAAGGAAAAGAATATAATCTTTCCAATTTTAAAAATATTAAGATTGTCGGTTTTGGAAAGTCTTCTTGCGAGGCCGCTCTGGCACTAGAAAAAATTTTAGGCTCGAAGATAGATGAAGGTGCAGTTATTGGACTCAGTGCGACTACTTGCGAATATATAGAAACCTTTGCGGGCACGCACCCAAGACCGTCCACAGCTAACACTGAAGCAAGCAAAAGAATATATGAGATAGCAAAAGATTCAAAAGAAGACGATTTAATAATTGTCCTTGTTTCTGGTGGGGGCTCAGCTCTTTTGTGCTCTACTGAAGTCGAGTGCGAACAGGGGATTAAGCTTTATGATGCGTTCTTGGGGTCAAACAAAACCATCGCCGAAATTAATACGGTGAGAAAACATATTTCATCACTCAAGGGTGGGGGGTTGGCAAAGATAGCATATCCGGCGACTGTTATCGGCCTCGTTTTTTCGGACATTCCGGGGGATGACGTTGAGAATGTGGCTTCTGGCCCGACCTATAAAGACATAACGACCGTGGCTGACGCCGAGAAAATTGTCAAAGAAAACAATCTCGGTATATTTGATCTTATTGAAACACCTAAGGAAGATAAGTACTTCGAAAAAGTTACTAATTTTGTTTTAGTCTCTAATAAGATTGCAGCAGATGCTATGGCGAAGAAGGCACAGGAACTCGGATTATTGGCAAAAATAATTTCTACAGAATTGTATGATGAAATTGACACAGTGGTGGAAAAATTATTTTCAGCCAGGGAAGATGGAACGGTTGTTTTGGCTGCTGGTGAGCCCCGGATTGTGGTCCCCAAAGGAGGGGGAAAAGGAGGAAGAAATTTGCATTTAGGTATTTCAATGATTAAAAAGAAATCTTTAGAAAGTGGTTCTGTTTTTATTTCTTATGCGTCAGATGGAATGGACAATAGTGACTCGGCCGGAGCAGTAGTCGATATAAACACAATCAAAAAAGCGAAAGATATGCTTTTAAACATCGATGATTATTATGAGCATTTTGATTCATATTCTTTTTTTCAAAAAACAGACGATATGATTATGACCGGCCCCACGGGGGCCAATGTATCAGATCTTATGATACTACTCACAAAAAATGGAAAATAAAATTATTAAAATTTTAGCAGATGAAATAAAAGATTCGCGAGGAAATCCGACCATTAAAGTGACGGTGTGGGCTGGAGAAAGTGAAGGAAGTTTTTCTGTGCCCTCGGGGGCGTCAACCGGTGCGCATGAGGCGCACGAGCTTCGAGATGCGGATGGTAAAGGAGTGAAAAATGCAATTGATAAAGTGAACAATGTTATTGCTCCAGCATTAATCGGCAAGAATATTCTGAATCAAAGAGAGATAGATGAGATAATGATTGAATTGGATGGAACCCAGAATAAAGACAATTTAGGTGGCAATTCCACGATTGGGGTTAGCATTGCCTGCGTGAAAGTTGCAGCTATAGTCTCTGGGAAAGAAATCTTCGAATATTTGCAAGAGCTAGCGGAGATAAAACCGTCCCGTAAGGTTCCACATCTATTAATGAATTTACTTGAAGGTGGCAAGCACACAAGTAGCAAGCTTGCTTTTCAAGAATATCTTCTTGTTTCTGATACTGAAAATGTTGAAGAGGCTGTTGACCTCGGAATCAAAATACAAAATTCATTAAAAGAAATAATCTTAAAAGAATTAGGGGAAGATTCTATTATTCTCGGTGATGAAGGTGGTTTTGCTACAAAGATAAACGACATAAGAAAACCGTTAAAGCTCTTAACTGAAGCAATAAAACAAAATAATTTAGAAAATAAAGTGAGATTGGCTTTGGACGTGGCTGCTTCGTCGTTTTTTTCTGACGGAAGGTACGAAGTTGATGGTAAGAATATTTCCAAAGAAGAATTATTGAGTATTTATGATTCCCTAATTACCGAATTTAACTTGTTTTCTGTTGAAGATCCATTTGATGAAGAAGATTTTGACAGCTTTTGTAAATTTAAAGAAAAATATAAAAATCTTTTTGTTGTGGGGGACGATTTAACTGTCTCTAATAAAATATTGCTGAAAAAAGCGATAGAAAATAACAGCATTAATGCGATGATTATCAAGCCGAATCAAATCGGCACTCTGACGGAAACTCTCGAGACGATGAGGTTGGCGCGAGAAAATGATATTGAGTTGATCGTCAGCCATAGGGGCGAAGAAACAGATGACGATTTTATTGCAGACCTCGCTTTTGCTTTCAATTGCTTTGGATTAAAAGCGGGAGCTCCCACAAAAATGGAAAGAATGCTAAAGTATAAGAGGTTAATACGCATTAGTAATTTATTATAAATTTTTTCCACCTTGGTGGGCAAATAAGAGAATAATTTATGGCAGAGAAAAATTTTGTGAAGTGGTTTAGTGAAGTGGGTATTGATGATGTCCCGGTGGTTGGTGGTAAAAATGCAGCTCTCGGGGAAATGTATTCTAATCTCGTACCGCTTGGGGTCAACGTGCCGAATGGTTTTGCCCTGACGGCCGATGCTTATCGACATTTTTTTAAGGAAACCGGGCTGGATGAGCAAATTAAAAAGATTCTTTCTGATTTGAATACCAAGGATATTCGTAATTTGCAAGTTCGTGGCAAAAAAGTCCGTGAAGCCATTCTCAAGGCCTCCTTGCCCCAGGATTTGCAGGATGCTATCACGGAATCGTACCAAAAGCTTGGAGAAAAATATGGCAAGGACACTGTTGTCGCTGTTCGTTCGTCAGCTACTGCCGAAGATCTTCCCGGAGCTTCCTTTGCCGGTCAACAGGAAACATATTTGAACGTGCACGGGATTAAGAATATTCTTATCTCTACCAAAAAATGCACCGCTTCTCTTTTCACCGACCGCGCCATCTCCTATCGAGCCGATAAGGGATTTTCGCATTTTGATGCTGCCCTATCTGTGGGTATCCAATGCATGGTTCGTTCGGATCTCGCTTCTTCCGGGGTAGCCTTTACCATAGATACAGAAACTGGTTTTGATAAAGTTGTCGTGGTGACTAGCATATACGGTCTTGGTGAATTTATCGTGCAAGGGAAAGTCATTCCCGATGAATTTGTCGTTTTTAAACCAAGCTTGGATGATGATAGGAAAAATCCGATTATCGGTAAAAAGATTGGCGAGAAAAAAATTAAGCTTGTTTATGCGAAAGACGGTACCAAGCAGGAGAAAGTATCGCCTAAAGACGAACAAAAATTTTCTCTTACTGATGAGGAAGTCGTGAAAATGGCAAAATGGTGTTATCAAATAGAAAAATATTTTTCCAAGAAACACAATCGTTATCAACCGATGGATATAGAGTGGGCGAAAGATGGTAAGACTGGTGAGTTGTTTATAGTGCAGGCACGACCGGAAACAGTCGTTTCTGGAGCAGATAAAAATATTTTAAGAGAATATAAATTACATGAAACGGGCAAAATTTTAGTAAAAGGTATTGCCGTTGGATCAAAAATCGGTGCTGGGAAGGTTCGTGTTTTACACAATGCAAAAAGTATAAATTCCTTCCAGAAGGGGGAAGTATTGGTGACTGAGATTACTGATCCGGACTGGGAACCAATTATGAAAATTGCGAGTGCCATCGTGACAGACGAAGGTGGACGCACTTCTCATGCCGCGATTGTTTCTCGCGAGCTCGGGATCCCTTGTATAGTAGGATCAGGCGATGCAACCAAAATGCTTAAAAATGGGCAGGGTGTGACCGTAGACGCCTCAGGGGGGCAAGTAGGCAATGTGTATGAGGGGATTCTTCCTTTTGAGGTAAAAGAGCACCATTTGGACAAAATGCCCAAGGTGGCGACAAGTATTATGGTAAATATCGGTTCACCGGATGATGCATTTAAAAACTTTAATCTTCCGGCTGATGGTGTCGGTTTAGGCAGATTGGAATTCATCATTGCTTCATACGTTCGCTTTCATCCGAACGCGCTGATTGATTATAAAAAGCTGAAGGATGGTAAAAAGACTCCGACAATAATAAAATTATTAAAAGAGATTGATGCGCATACTCCTCTCTACAAAGACAAGACACAATTTTATGTTGATGAGCTTGCTTTGGGAATTGCAAAAATTGGTGCTTCTTTTTATCCGAAAAAAGTTATCATTCGTTTTTCTGACTTTAAGACGAACGAGTATCGCACACTCATAGGCGGAGAAATGTATGAACCACATGAGGAGAATCCAATGCTGGGTTGGCGTGGAGCATCTAGATATTATGATCCGAAATTCAAAACTGCCTTTGGCCTCGAGTGCAAAGCGATGAAAATTGTCCGAGAAGATATGGGACTTTCGAATGTAATCCCGATGATTCCATTTTGTCGAACTCCAGAAGAGGGGAAACAGGTGATAGAGGTAATGAAGGAATATGGGTTGGATCGCGCGAAAGATGAAAGTTTGAAGGTTTATGTAATGTGCGAAATTCCTTCCAATATTCTTCTGGCGGACGAATTTCTTGAAATTTTTGACGGGATGTCTATCGGGTCCAACGACTTGACTCAGCTTACCTTGGGTCTCGATCGTGATTCAGGAATCGTCACTCACATTGCCAACGAAAATAACCCATCGCTTAAAAAACTTGTAGCTCAAATCATTCACAAGTGTAAGGAAAAAAATAAATATATTGGTATTTGTGGTCAGGCGCCGTCCGACTATCCAGAATTTGCGCAATTTCTCGTAGATGAAGGCATAGAAAGCATGTCGCTCAATCCTGACACGGTCATCAAAATAATAATGGCGTTGGGCGAGAAAAAAAGTAATTAATTATTTTGTGCGGGATGGGGTAATCGAAACCCCGCCTAATCCTTGGGAAGGACTCATTCTGCCACTAAACTAATCCCGCAAGCACTGTTTTCAAACTACCTTCACAGACTTAGAAATACTCATTCTACCACTAAACTACGACCGCATATAATGAAATATATCGCTTATTTGTCTGCTTGACAAGCATGCTATAATGAAGATATTAAAAAGTAATCATAAAAGTATTATGAAAAACGTAACAATTTATTCAACCCCAACCTGCCACTTTTGTCATATGGCAAAAGATTTTTTCACTGCCAATAGCATTGTCTTTACGGACCATGACGTTGCCAGCGACCTTGAAAAAAGGAAGGAAATGATAGAGAAGAGCGGCCAAATGGGGGTGCCAGTTATCATCATTGACGGAGAGCTAACAGTAGGTTTTGATAAACAAAGAATTGAAAAATTGCTGGGTTTGTAATTTTTTACGAATAATAGTTTTGATATATCTGACATGAAAAAACTTCAAACAAAAGAAGTGGATGCAGTAGTTAACTTTCTATTTGAGTCTGGAATGCTGGCAAAAACTCCAAGGAGTGGTTTTTTCTTTTTAGGTAGTGGCAATCAAAGCATCGCTGAGCACCTAAATCGTGTCAGTTATATCGGTTTTTCCCTGGCACAAATGGCTGGAGACGTGGATGTATCAAAGGTACTACAAATGTGCATGTTCCATGATTTTGCAGAAGCGAGAACTTCCGATTTAAATTACGTTCATCAGAAATATGTTAAGTCAGATGAAAACAAAGCACTGGCGGATCTTCTCGCGACACTTCCTTTTGGAAATAAAATCGCTTCTGTCGTGAGGGAATACGAAGCGAGAAAGACCAAAGAATCATTACTCGCGAAGGATGCTGACAACCTTGAATTTATAATGTCCCTTAAAGAACAGTTTGATATAGGAAATGAAAGGGCGAAGACTTGGATACCGTCAGCGATAAAGAGGTTAAAGACGAAGGAGGGTAAAATTTTAGGAGAAAAGATTATAAAGATAGATTCGGATGATTGGTGGTTTAGTGACAAAAAAAATGAATGGTGGGTAACGAGAAATAAAAAATAAACATGGAAGCGTTTAAAATTTTTGTGACAATAATGGGGATTATTATGTCATTGGGGTATTATCCCCAGGCATACAAGATTTGGAAAAACAAAACATCTACAAATATTTCCATACCGACATTTGTTATTTTTTCTTTAGGAACCCTAACTTGGCTGGTGTATGGAATTGTCCTAAGCGATAAACCAATAATTTTAAGTTTCACTCTCGGTGTTATTGGCGCTTGGGCGGTATTAATTTTAGCCTTAGTATATAAAAACAAATAGTTTGTGCCCTCACTCCGAATCGAACGGGGATCTATTCCTTAGGACGGAACTGTTCTATCCATTGAACTATGAGGGCTATGTCTATAATCTAACACATAAAAAGCTTATTTGGAATTGGTATTTTTTAGAAAATATGTTAAATTATATCCATGGATCCTGAATCCAAAAAGTTACTTGAAGACACCTATGCTCTTGAGGAGGAAAACAATAGGATGTTGCATTCCTTAAGGCGCTCCATGCTTTGGTCTAAAGTTATGAGTGTGATATATTGGATACTGATTTTGGGCATTTCTGTTGGGGCTTTTTACTTTATTCAGCCATATATGGACCAAGCGATGAAGGTATATAACGAGGTTAAAGTAAATTTAGACAACGCAGGTTCTTTGTTCCAAAATTTTAAAAATTAGATTGCCTGGGTAGCTCAGTAGTAGAGCGTTCCCCTGAAGAGGGACAGGTCGGGTGTGCGATTCACCCCCCAGGCACAAAAAAATACCTCCTTGTGAGGTATTTTTTATTTTTATACTAGATAGATTTTATTTTTACTGTGCTTTTCTTTTCTTTATCTACCTTTCTAATCTTTATGGTGAGTAGGCCATGTCTTTCTGTCGCTTCCACTTCTTCTGGCTCCACCTCTGCCGGTAGCGACAATGTGCGGGAAAATTTACCCCAATAAAGTTCTTTTACAAAATAATTATCTTCGTCAATGGTTCTGGATTCTTCTCTTTTACCACGAATGGTGACGGTGTCACGGGCGACAGATAGCTCTAGATCATCTGGCTTTACTCCTGCGACCATTGTCTGAATAATAATATCTGTTGGAGTTTGAAAAACGTCAATTGATAGTTCTGCTTCCTCGTTTTCTTCCTCTTCCCATTCACTGCCGGGTTTTTTATCATCCTTCTCGCCCCGGATTCCTTTTAGTAAATAGTCCCTCTTTGGATCGATTTGTTCTTCTTCGGCGTCGACGCTTCCCGTTAATCTTTCAAAAAAACTTCTTTTTTTATTTCCCATAATTTAATTAGTTAATTAATAATTGTTCATTCATCCTTCTTACTTTTTCAAAAAGCAACATAATGATAATTGTGATTACCCACAGAAAGGCAAACACCTTCAAAAAATCATTGCCATTATTTCTTATTATAAAAAAATTAAAGACAGTATGCAAGGCGATAGCCACGCCAAAGCCGGCAAAAAGATACCATTTTTTCTTCCACCCCTCCAAGTAAAAAGAAATTCCTATTGCGATGCCGACTGTTCCGCTTGAGATGGTGTGCAGTAGGGTGGAGCCCAAAAAACGGAGTTGCCCGAGTGAGGCTACGGTAAGCAGACTAGTGGTTTCATTTAAGGTAGAAAGGGGTTTGATTAAAAATAGGGCATTTTCAAGGGTGGCAAAGCCAAGGGCAGCGGTGATAAGATAAATGGGCCAATCTATGGGCCTGTCGGCATAATTTGTTTTGTAAAGAACAACCAAAACGGCTAGATACTTGAATATTTCCTCTGTTCCGGCCCAGAGGACGAGATCAACATTGGCAGAACTTACACTGCTTTGTATAAATTTTTGGACAGGTAAAACGAAAATAACAGCAATCATCCCCATAATAAACGTGGCAGTGAGTAGCCCCATTGGTTCCGGATCCTCTTGCTCTTTTAACCAGAACCACAACCACAAAAGAGAAGGAATAATCCCTAGGGCAAAAGCTAAAATTAAAATTTGAGGATTACCTATAACAGGGGCCATTTTTCAACCATTAAATGTTTTTTATTTTTTTCAGGCAATATCGACCAGATTTCTTCTGTGACGAATGGAACAAAAGGATGCAGGACCTTGAGGAGGGTAACAAGATGTGTATACAATAACGCTTTTGCGGAATCAGCATTATTGTTCTCTGATATTTTTTTCTTCGATCTTTCGATAATGATATCAGCGAAAATATGCCAGAAATAATGATAAAGTTTTTCCGATACAATATAAAATTTGTATTCATCCATTTCTTTAGTAATTTCGTTGATTAGTTTTTGCAATTCCTCGTTTGATTTTTTATCTTCCTCGTCATAATCAGGGTTATCTTTAACCTCAAAACCCTCAGTATTTTGTAATACGAAACGAGTAGCATTCCAAATTTTGTTTGTAAAATTTTTATATCCTTTAATTCTATCTCGAGAGAGGGATAAATCGGTGCCCGGGGTGTTTCCTACGACGAGTGCCATGCGTAGGGCGTCGGCGCCAAAGACATCTATAAGCTCGATTGGATTGACTACATTACCCTTGGATTTACTCATTTTCTCGCCCTTCTCATCGTTGACTAGACCATGAAGATAGACATTTTTAAAAGCAATCTCTTCGCGAAGATATAAGGCAAAGATAACCATTCTCGGAATCCATTTGAAAATCAAATCCCGCCCCGTTTCCATGACGTTGGTCGGATGATAAATATTTAAATCTTTCGTTTCCGGATACCCTAAAGCTAAAAGAGTCCATTGTCCTGATGAAAACCAGGTATCAAAGGTGTCTGTGTCTTTTCGGAGCTCTCCTCCGCAAGTACATTTCTTTACTTCATCCTTCAAGTCAGAATATCCCTTCTTGCAGGTCGTACATATTTTTGCTGGAATGGGAATACCCCAGACGATTTGTCTTGAGATGTTCCAGTCAATTGTGTTGTTCATCCAATACTGGAATATCTTTTTATAGTTTTCCGGATAAAACTTTATTTTTCCGCTGGCCACTGCTTCGAGCGCCCTATCCGCGAGTGGGCGCATTTTGACGAACCATTGGTCCTTAATTTGTGGCTCTATGATAGTATTGCACTTAAAACACACTTTCACATTGTGCTTGTAGGATTCATCGATTTTTACCAGAAGCCCTTTTTCTTTTAGTTTTTCTATAATTTTAGGGCGTGCCTTGGAAATGTGGAGACCCTCAAATTCTCCCGCCACCGGGAGGAGCTTTCCTTTCCAGTCTATAATTTGTTCTTTTTCCAGATGGTGTCTTTCTGCGATGTCGAAGTCAATCTGGTCGTGCCAGGGAGTAATCGTCATCACCCCTGTGCCGAATTCCATATCAATACTTTCATCCTTAATGATGGCGGCCGTGATAGGACCATTAATCCATTCCAGGGATATTTTTTGTCCGTCTTTATACTCACTGTATCTTTCATCCTTTGGGTGCATGACGACATATTTATCTCCAAATTTTGTTTCGGGCCTGGTCGTCCCTATGACGAATGGACCGTATTGGAGATAATAAAATGGTTCTATTCGTTCTTTGAATTCTGTTTCAACTTCAGAGAGGGAAGTTTGATGTTTAGCGCACCAGTTGACGATCCGATCTCCACGGTAAACCAGTCCGTCTTTGAACATTTTATCAAAAGTAATTTGAACCGTTTTAACAATCTCCGGATCTAGAGTAAATTTCTCTCTGGACCAGTCGCAGGAGGCCCCGAGTCTGCGAACGTCATCTTCCATGAATTTTTTATTGGCAATGGTAAAATCATAAATCTCTTTATACAGATCCTCAGGTTTCATGTCGAATCGAGATCTTCCTTCATTCTCCAGTTTACGTTCGTAAACTATTTGAGTTTCAAAGCCTGCGTGATCCGCTCCGGGAACCCAAAGCGTGCGATCACCTTTCATGCGGTGGTATCGGGTAATAATATCTTCAAGAGTTACGAACAGGGCGTGACCTGCATGTAATCTGCCATTAGCATTTGGCGGTGGCATTATTATCGAGAAAGGTTCGGCGTCCGTTTTGGTTATTCCATTTTCTATGCATGTGTCTGGGTTAAAAAAACCACTTTCCTCCCAAAGCTTATAGATTCTTTCTTCGGTTGTTTTTGGGTCATAGGGTTTAAGCAGCTTCTCATTCATCTTTCAATATTATCACATTATAGCCTTAAATTACCAGTCGCTTTTATGTTATTTGCCGGAGGAACCCTTTTTTTGTTTTTTATATAATTTAAATATCCAGCGACACCTATCATTAAGGAGTTATCTCCGGTGAGCTCTTTTTGAGGTAATAAAAGTTTTACATTTTTGTCGGTAATTTTTTGCATCTCATCTCTTAAATATTTGTTTGCCGAAACTCCGCCTGCGACGATAAGGGTTTTGATTTTGTATTTCTCAATCGCCTTGGTTGTCTTGTGGACCAGGGATTCTATCGCAGCATTCTCGAACTCAAGGGCTATTTTCGCTTTTGTCTTTTTGCTTAGTTTTTCCACAGAGCCAAGGTCTCTCACTAAATATAGAACTGCTGTTTTGAGTCCGGAAAAAGAAAAATCAAAATTTTTGCTGTGCAGCATCGGGCGGGGGAGAGAAAAAGAAAAATCAATCTTTTTGGGGTCGCTGTCTCCGCGTGCTCGCGGAGCGCTGCCTCTCGGCTCGCCAGCCTGCGAGACACCCCCTAAAGATTGTTTTCCTTTTTTTCTTAGCAATTCTGCCAGCATGGAAATTTGTGGTCCGCCCGGATAGGGGAGGCCGAGCATCCTTGCAGCCTTGTCAAAAGCTTCACCAACAGCATCGTCTAGGGTTTGCCCGATGATTTCATAATTCATCCATTTTTTTGTTAGGACAAGTTCCGTATGGCCCCCAGATACGAGCAAGGAAAGAACCGGATATTTTATTTTTGGAATTTTGAAAGTTTTTTTATTATTTACAAAGACAGAAAATATGTGTCCCTCCATATGATTCACAGGCATTACCGGCACATTCCATTTTTGTGCAAGTTCTTTCGCAAAAGTTATCCCGGTCCAGAGGGTCGGCTCTAGACCCGGACCATAAGTCACCGTGATAAGATCGACAGGTTTTGTTTTTTTATTTAGTTTTGCCTCCTTAAGAGTTTTTTCTAAAATAATAGGTAAGTTTTTTATATGTTCTCTTTTGGCAAGCGCCGGAAATACCCCTCCGTAGGGGATGTGAATGTCAATTTGTGAAGATACATTATTTGCCAAAACTTTAAAAGAAGCATCTTCAATGCCTCCTTTTGCTTCTATTATGCTTATTCCCGTGTCATCGCAAGATGTTTCTATGCTTAAAATTTTCATAAATAAATTCTACCTTATCTTGTGGGTGCGCGATACAGGATTCGAACCTGTGGCCTACCCCACGTCAAGGGGTCGCTCTACCAACTGAGCTAACCGCGCAAATTTTCATCTTATCATAAAATGAAAATTACAGCGTATTTCAGGCGTCGCTACAATTGAGCTAACCGCGCAAATTTTCATCTTATCATAAAATGAAAATTACAGCGTATTTCAGGCGTCGCTACAACTGAGCTAACCGCGCCGCTATATATTTATAGCATTTTTTCCTTAATTCTTTCAAGGGCTAGGATGAAAGCACCCATACGCAAATGTGTATTGTTTTCTTTTGCCTTGTCGAATATTTTTTGGGCAGCGGCGTCCATCATTGGCAATAGTTTTTCGTTTACTTCTTTTTCCGTCCAGGATTCATTTTTAAGATTTTGATCCCACTCGAAATAGGAAACAGTGACTCCGCCCGAATTAGCTAAAACGTCTGGGATGACGGCGATGTTTTTCTTGAACAAAACCTCGTCTGCCTCAGGGTTTATCGGGCCATTGGCGAGCTCCATAATCGCCGTAGCCTTGATTTTATCGGCATTTTCACTAGTTATTACGTTTTCAAATGCAGCCGGTACCAAGAGGTCGCAGGAGAGCTCAAGCAACTCAGCGTTTGTAATATTTTTTGCTCCCGGAAAGTCTTTCAAACTACCGGTAGTTTTTTTGTGTGCCTCAACTTCTTCTAAATTAAGCCCATCTTCTTTCACGATTGCGCTCTTTGAATCAGAAACAGCGATAACAGTATGCCCGTTTTCCGTAAAGATGCGGGCGGCATTGCTGCCGACATTTCCAAAACCCTGAATCGCGACCTTACATTTTACCGGTAGCCCGATTTGTTCACGCAATGAATCAAAAACATAAAATCCTCCGAGCCCCGTAGCTGCGCCACGTCCCTCCGAACCGCCATTTTCTATTGGCTTGCCCGTGAAGGTTGCTCTAGTCTTGTCTCCGGTAATTTTTTCAAATTCGTCAGACATCCAAGCCATTATCTCTGGGGTGGTGTTTACATCCGGAGCAGGAACGTCTTTGTGGGGGCCCAATATATCAGAAAGTCCTTGCACCCAGCCGCGAGAAAGCCTCTCCAGTTCACCTTTAGATAATTCTTTTGGGTCGACGGTGATTCCTCCCTTGCCTCCACCCATAGGGATTCCTGCGACGGCGCATTTTATTGTCATCCAGAAAGCGAGTGCCTTCACCTCATTTATTTCGGTGTCGTGATGATAGCGGATTCCTCCTTTGTAGGGGCCCAGGGCATCATTGTATTCCACTCGATATCCCTCGAATATCTTCAACGAACCATCGTCCATTTTTACTGGGATAGATATTCTAATGTCACGATTTGGTTGCCTAAAACGGGAGATATATTCATTGCCAAAGTCTTTAATCTTTGCGACCTTGTCTAACTGCGCCATTGCATTTTGAAAAGGATTTTGCATATTTATTTTTATTTATTTAATAATTCCTCGAATACTTCTGGTTGAAACCCAACTATAATTTCACCATTTATGTCGATAACGGGGACACCCATTTGTCCGCTTTTTGTTACCATTTCTTGTCCGGCCGCTCTATCCACGCCGACATTTTTGTCTTCGTAGGCCACGCCCTTTTTCTTAAAGTAATCCTTTGCCATTACACAATATGGGCAAGTGGTGGTTGAATATATTATAACTTTTTTATTCTCCATATATTTATTTTAATTAATGTTAACTGCTAATATTTCGACGCTATTTATATTTACAAACGAATTTTTTTAAATCTTGGGCAAAGGGTTTCTGGGGTAGGGCATAACACACTCTTTTGCCTTCTCTGACAGGAATGACTAGTTTTTCCTTGGACATAACGCGCAGGTGGTGCGAGGCGGTGGCGACGCTCATGTCTAGGTCTTTCGCAATATCAGATACACAGACCTTTTTATTGCTGAAAAGAACGCACAGGATGTTGAGCCTGCTTTTATCTCCTGCTATTCGCATAAGTTTGGCTAAATCATTCAAGCGCATGTTTGAATGATATACCTGTTCATTTTCTTTGTCAAGTAATTTTCTATTTTAATTTTTCCAGTAGTTCAAGCTCTTCTTTTGAGTTCACGGAAAGACCTTCCAAGGGATCAATGTTTACGGATTCTATTTTTTCTCCTTCTTCCATGGCTATTTTGATTAAATCGGTAAGGTAATATTGATTTTGGTCGTTGTCTGTTTTTAGGGTTTTTAATTTTTTCCAAAGCCATCCGGACTCAAAGATAAAGTAGCATGGGTTAACTTCCGTAATCGTCTTTTCTTCCATATTGGTGTCTCGGAATTGGACATCGCGCACGATTTCGTTATTTTCGTTTCTGATAATCCGAGAGAAACTTTTGTAAAAAAAGGCTCTCCAGTCGTCAAAATTCTCAAGTTTGATTGTGGCCATTGTTATTTTTTTATTTGATGCGAGGTGTTTATCCATCAAACGATCAATGGTTTCCGGGCTTACAAATGGACTATCGCTATACAAGACGAGCACATGAGCTGAATTGTCCCGGAGTAATTCTTCTGCGCTTTGGACAGCGTGCCCCGTTCCCAGTAGCTCTTTTTGCACAGCATAATCATAATTCGGACCGAGCTCGGCCATTATTTTTTCTTTTTCGAAACCAACAACGATCACCGGCTTACTATTTATTTTGGATTTATCAATAGAATCAAGTAGGTGTCTAATCATTGCCTTGCCTTTGACTCTTACTAGAGCTTTTGGTAATTCGCTTTTCATCCTCGTACCCTTGCCTGCTGCCAGGATGATTATTTTTATTGTATCTTTTTTGTTCATGTGCTCATGATTATACACTAGATTTTATATTTTTTTAAGTTTTGCATTTAAGTTTAAAAATGTTATATTTTTTGTATTGGCCCTATCGTCTAACCAAGTTAGAACATAGTGGACATCGGCTTTTTGAAAAGCTGAATAGAATAGAGGAGTAAGATATTTGTGTGTGTGAAATTGGCCCTATCGTCTAACGGTTAGGACATCGGCTTTTCAAGCCGGTAATTCGGGTTCGATTCCCGGTAGGGTCACAAACGGCGCAAAGCCAAATAAACTGCTTTATTTGCGAGCCGTTTGTGAAGGCACAGGCATAATTCGCGAGTACGCGAATAGCCGAGCTGGGGTCGGCAAGTACTTACATAAAATTTGAGGATATCGAAAAATTTTATTTAGTAACTTGTGACCACATAAATTCAGAATGCGAAGCATACAAAATTAACTATTTGAAAAGGTATACTGTTCCCGTAGGGAAAGAAGTCCGGTAGGGTCCCAAAAAATATCCCCCGCCTGGGTTGGCGGGGGTTTTGTCATTTTTGTTTGGCCCGATAGCTCTACTTGGCTAGTGGGCGAAACAAGATTTTTTGATTGTGGTCTAGGGAGACCATCGTGAAATTTCCTTCTTCGTCGAAGGAAATATCCCCCGACAGAGGGTCGGTGTCCTTGGACGTGTAGTTGTTTAGGTCCACCACCCACGAAAGAAAGCGCTTGTCGACGGCCAGGACCCATTCTTGTGGCATTGTGGGGAAGTCAATCCTCCCCGTGGTCCACCCGAAGGCAAAAAGAAGGAAGGTTATCTCGAGTTTATTGCCGGTGACTGTGAGGTTCATCACCTTGCCTCGAGCGAAGTACTCGTTCTTCTTGTTTTCCATCACCATGGTACCTTCCTTGAATGTTCTAAGAACCTCTGACGTTAGCAGCATCGTCTCCTCCTTTTTTCCTGTTTTAAGGACCCTTAGATCCGCAGAACCTCGTTGGAAAGAACTTAGTATGTATATTATGCACACATCGGAAGTTAACGTCAAGGAGACAAAAAATTTATAAATATATAAATCTATCCGCACTCATTATTTCTTGTTATAATTAAAAGATGAAAAAAAGATTTTTGAATGTTGATCCGGACGTTTTGAAATTAGGCCTTGTCAGTTTTTTGACGGACATAAGTTCGGAATCTGTCTTTTCTGTTTTTTCGATTTTTTTTACGGTGATAGTAGGCGCCTCCGCTTCGCTCCTTGGTTTGATTGAGGGTATGGCGGACTTTTCCGCTTCTTCCTTGGATTATTTTGCGGGTTGGTTGTCTGATAAATCAGGAAAAAGAAAACCATTGGCCATGACCGGTTACGGTTTTTCGACGGTAGCAAAAACAATGTTGCTTCTAGGGAGTTCTGTTTTTGCTCTTGCCTTATTTAGGGTGATAGAGCGTTTGGGAAAAAGCTTTCGAGGGCCTCCGAGAGACGCCTGGCTTTCTGCCGTGGCGGAAGAATCCAACAGGGGATACACCTTTGGTCTCCATAAGGCCATGGATAAAGCAGGAGCTGTCGTCGGACCACTTATTGCCTATTTCATTCTTTTGTATTTGGGTCAGAGCGTGGGTACTTTTCGTATAATTTTTATTATCGCCGTTGTTGGCGCCGTAGCAGCGGTGGCGGTTCTTTGTTTAATGAAGGATCGGCCGGGCACTCCACATGAAAGGGAGAATATATTTAAGGCTTGGGGGGCCTTGAGTAAAGGCTTCAAGCTTTTTCTTATTCCGGCTGGGATTTTTTCCTTGGCATATTTTAGTTTTAGTTTTCTATTGCTTCGGGCTTATGACGTGGGCTTCTCCATAAAAGATGTGGTGTTGCTTTATGCTCTCTTTAATATTTCCTTTGTGGCATTTTCGGTGCCGATCGGCAAACTCGGGGACTGGATAGGTAGAAAGTATATTATTGTTTTGGAATATTTAATTTATATAGTAATGTCTTTGGGCTTTATTTTTGTGAAGGCCAGGTGGGAAATAATTGTTTTGTTTGTCTTGTTTGGTTTTTTCTACGCTATCGACGAGGCGCAAAGCAAAGCCTATATTTCTGATATTGAGCAAGACAGGCGGGCGACGGCCATCGGCATGTATAATTTTGTCACCGGCCTCGTTTATCTCCCTGCTTCAGCTATTGCCGGTCTCTTGTGGATTTTCAATCCTATTTACGCTTTTATTTTCGCGGCCTTCATTGCACTCATCGCAATGGGAACTTTTATTTTCTTACAGCCCAAAATTTTGCAGAAATAATTAATATGTTTTAACATGAGAACATGGAGGGTTGGCAGAATGGTAATGCACTGGTTTCGAAAACCAGCGGGCGAAAGCCCTTACAGGTTCGAGCCCTGTACCCTCCGCTTTTTGGATATAAAAAATAAAAGAGCCAGGCCCCAGGGGGCCTAGCTCCGATGCGAATTTCTTTTCATCTCACCTGGACGACCGCGATGCAATTGGTCTCCAGGACCCTGACTGGATCCAATCCATAATAGATCCAATCTTCGCTCCAGGTTAGGCGGATTTCTTCTCCATTGTGAGGAGAACGCGCGACGATGGTCGCGGGCTCGCGGTGAGTGACTCCTCGGATGACCACCCAAATTTCTAACGAAACATCAAGGATTTTCTCCCCAGGCACTAACTTTTGCCAACGCATTTCCGTTATCATTTACCCCTCCTTCGTTTGTTGGGTCAGGTCGAACAGAACTACTTGTGATTTAAAAAACCTTAACACGCATATGCTAATTAAGTCAAATACGATAGGTTTATAAACTATTTCGTATGGATTGCCAGGTAGATGTCCTCGAGTGCGCGAACAGCATCGCCGGCGGCAATGTTGTTCTGATGATACAAGACATTGGTGCAATCTCCGGCTGCCCAGATACCCGGAACTTCTGTTTTTTGGTTCCAAGCGTCGATCTTAATTCTGCCTATTTTATCAAGAGGTAATATGTCTTTAACGAAAGCAGTGTTTGGAATTTGTCCGATTTCTACAAATATACCAGAAACCTTGAGCTCTTTTTCAGCGCTGGTAGCCTTATCTTTATAAATAATTCCTTCTACAAATTTGTCGCCTTTTATCTCTAAAATGTCTATATTTTTTAATGCCGACATTTTGGGATTTTTTAAAACTTTTTCAACTGTTATCGCATCCGCACGAAAAGTATCTGTTCTATTTATAAGGGTGACAGATTTACAGTAAGCCAGGAGTTGGGCGGCGCTTTCGAAAGCGGCATTGCCTCCACCGATGACAGCTACGTCCATGTCTGCAAAAAGAGGGCCATCGCAGGTGGCGCAATAGGTGAGTCCTTTGTTCTCAAATTTATCCGCGTTTTTTGCTTCGAGTTTTCTGCGCCCGCTACCGGTAGCAATCAAAATTGTTTTAGTTAAAAATTCTTCTCCGGTATCCGTTTTTACAGAAAATTCTTCACCCGACTTCGCAATGGTATTTACTCTTTGGCCTTCTTTTACCTCCAAGCTCTCGCCCACATTAGCTAATACATGCTTTTTAAAATTTGAGGCCAAATCATTACCAGAGATGGAAGGGGAGCCAATCCAGTTATAAATCTGTTCCGAGACGACACTTTGTCCTCCCCATTCCGAGGTAATAAATAGTGTTTTTAATCTTTTGCGGGCAGCATAAACAGAGGCTGCGCTACCAGCCGGTCCACCACCGATAATAATTAAATCGTATGTCATCTCTCTATTATACACTAGGTGTCAAGTTTTATTATTTTTTGTTGCGTCTTAAAAAAGCCGGCACCGCGCTCCAGTCGTCGCCATCATCTTCTATGATGTCTTCTTTGATTTCCTTTTTTTCAACTCTTTTTATAAAATCGCTACTGCTCACATTTCCATTACTCGTATTTCCATTTTGTAAACTATTATTTATTTCTTTTTTTATCACCGCTGGACTTTCGTCTTTTAAAAGTTGCCCTCCAATCGTTCCACTGAAAAGATTCTTGCGAGGCAAATCAGCAGGGAAGTTGGTGGCGATGACGGTAACTTTGATTTCTCCTTTTTTCAATTTTTCGTCACGAATCGTACCGAAAATTACTTTCGCGTCCTTGTCGATTGACTCGGTAATTATTTTTGCTGCTTCTTGGATTTCGTTAATCGTTAAATCATCTCCGCCGGAGATAGCGAAAAGTACCCCCTTGGCACCGTGAATCGAAACTTCGAGCAGTGGGGAATTGATGGCGGCCAAGGCGGCTGTCTCAGCGCGTTTTTCTCCCGAGGCGCTGCCGATGCCCATTAGGGCCGAACCCGCATTAGCCATTACCGCTTTAATATCAGCAAAATCAACATTTATTACTCCCGGGGTAGTGATTAGATCGGAAATGCCCTCAACGGCTTGACGTAAAATGTCATCACATTTAGCGAAGGCATCTTTGAAATTGGTGTTTTGTTCAGCCAATTGAAGTAATTTGTCATTCGGAACGACAATAATCGCGTCGACTTCTTTGGCCAACTCTTCAATACCCTTTTCGGCGATTTTCATTCGATGATTACCCTCAAAGAAGAAAGGCTTGGTGGTAACAGCGACAGTAAGTATTCCTTGCTCTCTGGCTGCTCTCGCGACAATCGGGGCTGCTCCTGTTCCTGTGCCTCCTCCCATTCCGCAAGCAAGGAAAATCATGTCTGCTCCTTTTACGACATCTTGGATTTCGGATTTAGTTTCTTCGGCGGCCTTTTTTCCAACCTCCGGATCCATACCGGCACCGAGACCTTTAGTTAAATTTTTTCCTATATGAATCTTTTTTTCTGCCAAGGAGTGATGTAAGTCCTGGGTATCGGTATTCATGCAAATAAAAGAGACACCTTTTACTTTGGAATTTATCATGTGGTTTACGGCATTTTTTCCAGACCCACCGATTCCGATTACCATAATGCGAGCGAAGCTTTGTATCTCTTGATTTATTTTTGGCATAATTAAAAAAAATATTAATCCCTCGACTACGTTCGGGATCCCAACTCTTGGTCAGGACTTGTATGAAATCATACTAACACTAGGATGAAAAAAAGCAAAGTTTATCTCTTTGCGTTGTTTTTGAACGAAGATATTATTTTATGGCATCAGTTGTTTTAGGCTTGATTTTATTGTGTTTTTTACATCTTTAAAAATATTTTTGAGAGAACCGTCCGAGTAATTTTCGCCGTCTTTGCCGGAGATTAATAAACCGAGGGCTGTGAACCAAGCAGGGTCGCGGAGTTTGGTTTTGTTGTTGTTAAAAAAATCGGTCGTCCCGATGCTCGAGGGAAGTTTCAAAATTGATTTTGACAGTTCTACTATTCCCGGGGTATTTGCTCCACCGCCGGTAAAAACGATACCAGCCGGCAGAAGTTCTGCTCGCTTTATCTTTTTTAAATTATTTTCAGCCGATTCAAAAATATCGCAGAGGCGGGCGTCGATTATTTCGTCGAGTTTTTTCTTTGAAAATTCTTCGGTGAGGTTTCCAAGTTTTAGGGTGTCGGCTTTTTCAAGTGGTATTTTAAATCCCAGGGCAATGTCATTGGTGATTTCTCCGGAACCGATGGAAAAAGCGTGAATTGACACTAAGGTACCGTTTTCGAAGACGGAAAGGGAAGTAGTTTGGTCTCCGATGTTGACTAGCGCCACCCCGACGATTTTTTGTTTCTCGGATAAAACAAGATTACTCAAAGCTACCGGGGAGGCGATTACGTCTATCGTTTCTACTCCGGCTTCTGCTATTACTCCAAGTAAATCCTCCAAATGGACGATAGAATAGGTAACAAAAAAGGCTTTCGCTTCAAGTTTTGTTCCGCGCAGGCCTTCGAGGCGACCTTGTGTTTCTTTTCCGTCCAGGCGAAAGGAGAGGGGGTACACATGTATAATTTTCTTATTTCCAAGGCTTAAATTATCTTCGCAATCCTGTAGTGCTTTGTTGACATCTAGGGCGGTAACTTCGCTATTTGCTTTTGAGACAATGGTTTCCCCGGAGCTTATTTCCCCCCGCAGGGTTGTGCCAGAGAGGGAGACAAAAGCCCTTTTGATTTTTATGCCTGAAGATTTTTCAGCTAGCAGGACGGCTTCCTTTACAGAATTTGCCGCCTGGGTTTCGTTGATGACGTAGCCATGTCTTACCCCGCGAGTGGCATTTTCTCCCACGCCAATAATTTTAGGATTTTTTTCTCCTTTTAAAAATTCTCCTACCACCACCCGGGTGGTGGATGATCCGACATCTATCCCGACAGAAATATTTCTCATAATATTTTTTTTCCGCTGTCTCCATTCTACTACTATGTTCGAAACCTTTCAAATGAAGCATCCCGTGAATAACTAAAAAGCCCAAAAATAACCGTGGGGTTTTTCCAAAATTTTTAGCCTCTTTCTTAATAACGCGTGGACAAAGGATTATTTCACCCTGATCCTTGCGCAAAAGAAACGACAGTATGTTTGTCGGTTTGTTTATGTTTCTGTAAAGTTTATTTATTTTCTGAGAAGTTTTCTCATTGACATAGGCGATAGATAAATAATATTTTTCCCCTAGAATATCCTTCTTTATTACCTTAAAAGGCAAGTTTGGAAGCTTGCCCCGAGTAGTGTTTGTTAAAAAAAAAGATTCCTCCATGGTTTTATCTGGACGCCATTTTGCCCAGCTTGCGAAGTTTCTCTATTTCTTTTCTTCTTCCCATCTTCTTTAGCGCGCTTTTCTTAATTTTGAGCTTGGATTCTTTTCGGATGTTGTAGCGAGAACCCTTAACTTTGCGGATGATGCCGGATTCCTGGATTCGTCGTGAAAAACGGCGTAAAACGCTCGCATTATTTTCGTTTGGGTTTTTTCTAATTTCTATTACTGTTTTTGCCATATGTTTCAAAGAATATCATATTTTCTTTTTAAAGCAAGTTGTTTAAGATTCTTTTGCGTTGTTTTCTCTGTGTAAATCCGAAAAAAGGGCAACCGTTTTACCGAAGTCTTTTTCCGCGACAACAAAGATGAGTTCGGTAGAAGTAGAGACCAATTCCTCGATATTTATTTGGGCCCGAGCGGTTACTGATAAAAGAGAGAAAAAAGTATTCGGTATGCTGAAGTGTTCAGGGCTCAGGGAAATTGCCACTGCCGCAAAGTTGTGGTTGGTGATTTTTGGTTTTACTTCGAGGTGTTTCATTATTTTAGTGACTAGGTTCGATGAGATAATTATGTTTATTTCATTCGTGCCGATAGTAGCAATAAAAAAATCCTCATGGGCGATGGCAATCTTTTTATGAAGTGATTCAAATTTTTCCATAAACTTCTCGGTATTTTCATAAACAATTTCCGAGAGGGGGAGTTTGGTGGTAATGTTTTTTATGGATACTTCGCGGATGAGGGGCTTTTCTTTTTTGAATTCTTTTTTTAGGCGAGATAGAGAAACCACCAGGCTAGTGATGGTTACCTGTTTCTTGGTGAGCAATTCCACCCGCGGACGAATGCGGTGTGCATAACTACTCATGTTCATATAACCGTTTGTCAGGGAGAAATATGCTTCGAACTCTCCTAAAATGATATTTCTCACGATGGGTTGGATTTTGATCATTGTATAATTTTAACAGATTTTACAAAATGTCCAAATTTTAATATAAACGTTAAAAAACTTCACACTTACTTAAAAACAAAAGATAATTAAAAAATGAGAAAATCGACAAACAACGTACTTGATTTTATTGGCAATACGCCTTTGGTAAAAATTCCTTTTGATGCTCCGGGTCGGATTTTTGCCAAATTGGAATATTTGAATCCCGGAGGAAGCGTAAAGGATCGTTCAGCTTTATTTATGATTGAAGAAGCGGAGAGAAATGGATTATTGAAACCGGGTGGAACCATCATCGAAGCCTCGTCTGGCAACCAGGGTGTCGCGATAGCGATGATCGGAGCTGTGAAGGGTTATAAAGTTATTATCACAGTTTCAGATAAAGTAAGTGAAGAGAAAATAAAAACCCTAAAAGCCTATGGGGCGGAGGCTATTGTTTGCCCGAACGTTCCGCTAGATGATCCGGAAAATTATCACACGCGACCATTCGTTTTACAAAAAGAAATTCCGAACTCTTTTGTGCCGAATCAATATTTTAACCTTTCTAACCCGGAAGCATATTATGAGACCCTGGGGCCAGAGATTTGGGAACAAACCAAGGGAAAGATAACCCATTTTTTTGCGGCTGCCGGAACGGGAGGGACAATTAGCGGAGTGGGGAAGTTTTTGAAAGAAAAAAATCCTCAAATTAAGGTTATCGCCGTCGATGTGGATAATTCTTTTCATTCTACAAAAGGAAATCCGAAACCATACAAAATGGAAGGTATCGGAATTGATTTTGAAACTCCCTGTCTTAACGAATCTGTCATTGATGAATTCATTCCAATTTCTGATGCAGAGAGCTTTGCTATGCTCAAAATAATGGCTTCTAAATATGGTCTTTTTTTGGGCACAAGTGGCGGGGCAGTCGCTCACGCAATTTCAACTTACGCAGATAAACTTACCAAAGATGATTTGGCTGTAGTGATTTTTGCAGATTCCGGACGAGCCTATTTATCGAAAAATTACTACTAAATTAACTTTGTCTAAGACGATGTCCAGAGAAGTTCATTGTCTTTTTGGATGACTTTTTGTTGACTTTTTCATAAAAAAAAGTAAGATGAAGTTATGAATCCCGTTTGTCTTATCGACGGGATTTAGTCGTTTTTTATTATCATTTTCGAATATTGAAGCAAAATGAACCAATCAGGAGATTATATAACTGAAGAAAAGAAAGAAGCCCTTTTGGCGGAACTCAAGAACTTAAAGGGCCCAGAGAGGAAAGAGATTCTGAAAACTTTAGAGTACGCGAAGTCGCTGGGTGATTTATCAGAAAATGCCGAATATCATCAAGCTAGGGAGGATCAGGGTAAGCTCGAAGAGCGGATTATTAAAATTGAGAAAATTTTGCAATCATCTCAGGTGGTGAAAGGAGGTGGCGGAGATACGGTTGAGGTCGGGTCCAAGGTTGTGGTGCAGAAGAAGGGCTCTCAAGAACAAAAAAATTATGTTATAGTAGGATCTGAAGAGGCCGACATGGCAAAAGGAAATATTTCGAATCGCTCACCTTTTGGCAAGGCTCTTTTCGGAAAAAAGAAAGGAGACGATGTTTCCTTCAAAACTCCCAATGGTGTTGTCGATTATAAAATAATAAACGTTTCATAAAAATTTTCCGCTCGAGGCGGATAAATTAAAATGTCTTCAATTGATGAAATTAGGGACACTAGAATAGAAAAACTCAAACTCTTAAAAGATAAGGGGATGAATCCATATCCCTCGGATTCAAAAAGGGAAATAACTTTACGGGAAGCCGTAAGTATTTTTGACGACTTGGAAAAGAATAAAGGAGAAAAATGGGTTGCCGGAAGAATCATGTCTATCCGTGGCCAAGGGGCGATTGTTTTTATTACCTTAAACGACGGTACGGGAACTTTTCAAGGACTTCTCAAGAAAGATGTCATCGGGGATGAGAAATTCGATTTTTGGAATGAGGTCGTCGATATTGGGGATTTTGTAGAAATACAAGGATCCTTTTTCAAAACCAACAGAGGAGAGAGAACAGTAGAAATGAAAGATTGGCGTATGCTTGCGAAGAGCCTGCGCCCATTGCCTGAGAAATGGCATGGGTTAGTCGACGTAGAGGAAAGGTTTCGAAAACGTTATTTGGATATGTTGATGGATTCAGAACTCAAGGAAATTTTTGAGAAAAAAGAGAAATTTTGGACGACAACCAGAAATTTCTTAAAGGACAAAGGGTTTATGGAAGTTGAAACCCCCACTTTAGAGATTACCACCGGGGGGGCGGAGGCTAGACCATTTAAAACACACCATAATGATTTTGATATTAATGTTTTTCTTCGAATCTCTGTCGGGGAGTTGTGGCAGAAGAGATTGATGGCGGCAGGATTCCCAAAAACTTTTGAGATAGGTAGAGTGTATAGAAACGAAGGAGGAAGTGCAGAACACCTCCAAGAATTTACCAATATGGAATTTTATGCTTCATACATGAATACGGAAGAAGGTAAAAAATTGGTAAGAGATTTGTACATAAAAATAGCGGAGGATGTTTTCGGCAAAACAGCATTTGAAACCAGGGGGCATAAGTTTGATTTAGCTGATGATTGGAAAGATGTAGATTATGTGGAAGAGGTAAAAAAACAAACCGGTATCGATGTGCTCGAGGATTCGGAAGATAAAATGGAGCAGGCGCTTAAAAAATTAGGCGTAGAGTTTGAGGGCAAAAATAGAGAAAGGATGACTGATTCACTTTGGAAATATTGTCGCAAGAATATTTCCGGCCCAGTTTATCTCATAAACCATCCGAAGCTCGTGGCCCCGCTTTCCAAGGAAAATAAAGATGATGAGAGAAAAACAGAAATGTTCCAAGTCATAATCGCCGGAAGTGAAATCGGCCGAGCGCACGCAGAACTCAACAATCCTTTAGATCAGGAAGAGCGTTTTCTAGTACAAAAGAAATTAATTATGGAAGGGGATGAGGAGGCAATGATGCCGGACATGGAATTTGTGGAGATGCTTGAATATGGAATGCCCCCTTGTTTCGGTTTCGGCTTCGGAGAAAGATTTTTTGCGTTTCTTGTAGATAAGCCGGTTCGAGAAACTCAACTTTTTCCTTTAATGCGACCGAAAAATTTAGAATAGAAATTTCCCAAAACGAACGATACCCCAGCATTGAAGCCGGGGTATTTTTATGGCGCCTGAGCGCCGGATTGATGAAATTAAAACAAAGAACAAATTGTGGGTGTGGATCCCAACCAGTTTTCGAGGAGGTCCCTCTGCCCACGCTTTGGGCTAAGAGGCTTAAGGACAAAACCTTTATCCCCTAATGGCTGGTTGGGATCCACGGAAAGGAGGAATTACAGTATACAAAATTTGACGTAGAAAGTCAACCCAGTGTTTCGTCGTTCTCCCTACAGGTAAAGGATCCGAAAACCGACTTCCGCGGCTCGCAAGCCTTCGGTGATCTCCTTTATCTTTTTCCCGGTAACCGAGAAGATATCTTTCTCCTTTTCATCACGGGAGACCGATTCTCCGAAGATAGTTTTGAGTTCTTCGAGGCTTACGTTTTTGGGGCTGGTAATTTTGATTCGCACTTTCATCACAGCTAGCTCCCTTTGATTATTGTCGCAGTGACGCCGATCTTCTTGAGCTTTTGAATGTCCTCATCTGTGCAGTCCATGAGATCAAAATGGGAGGGGTGGTTGGTAGTCCCAAGGTGCGAGACACGGTTTCCGAAGTGTTTTACCACCGTGTGTATATCCTTTCCTTCTTCCCATCCGGTAGCCAGAATCGGTGTTTTCATCGAACGCCTCCTTTCCGATATGGAATATGCCATATTTCATGATATTAGTCAATTTTAGGCGGGGCTAGAGTTATCCACATATTTGGCTTGGTGTTATTTTTAACAGTGGTTTATAATGTTAACTAAGTGGGAAAAAGTGGGAAATCTGTTTATAAGTAATTTTAATAATTTTCGTAATTAAAATGCTCATCGGCGAATACATACACACCATAGATGAAAAAAATCGCATTTCGCTTCCGGTAAAATTCCGAAAAGAAATGGGCAAGAAAATTATTATTACCCCCGGACTCGATTCTTGTTTGTTCGTTTTCACCTCCAAGGAATGGGTGAAGGTAAAAGAGAGACTTTCCAACAGTAACAATGACTTGTCTTTTCTAAAGGCGGATCAAAGAAGTTTCAATCGATACATGTTTGGCCGGGCAGCGGAAGTAGAAATAGATTCGATTGGCAGAATGTTAATCCCTGATTTTTTGAAAGATAGAATTGGACTCAAAGACAAGGCGGCGATTATCGGAGTAGAGGATAGGGTGGAAATTTGGAACGACAAAGAATGGTTAAAGAATCAAGAATTGGTTGAAAAGCAGGCGGGAGAATTAGCAGAAAGGTTATGAGTATTCACAAGACAGTTCTTTTAAATGAAACAATAGAAGGTTTGCTTGCCCCGCAGAAGGCGGGGAAGGAGAAACTCGTTGTTCTCGACTGCACTTTTGGAGGAGGAGGGCACAGCATTGAAATCCTAAAAAGATTTCCAAAAGTAAAAATCATTGCCTTAGATCAAGACAAGAACGTGTGGAAACAAAACGATATAAGGATTTCATTTTTCAACGAAAATTTTTCCGATTTGGACAAAGTTTTGGGTAATGAAAAAGTGGATGGAATAATCTTTGACCTTGGTTTGAGTTCAGACCAGTTGGAGAATTCCGGACGAGGATTTTCTTTTATGAAGGATGAACCACTACTCATGACCATGAAGGAAAATCCTTCTTCGGAAGATGTCACTGCGGAAGATATCGTGAATACTTGGGAGGAGAAAAATTTAGCGGATATCATTTATGGTTATGGAGAAGAAAAATATTCAAGAAGAATAGCCCGAGCGATTGTAATAGCCAGGGAAAACGCAAAGATAAATACTACCCAGGATTTAGTAAAAATAATTGAGGGGGCAGTGCCAGGAGTATATAGGAGGGGGAGAATTCATTTTGCCACAAGGACCTTTCAAGCATTACGAATCGCGGTGAATGATGAGTTGGGAGTTCTTCAAAAGGGTTTAGAAAAAGGATTTGAAAGACTGAAGGGGGGAGGAAGAATGACGGTGATTTCTTTTCATAGTTTGGAAGACAGAATCACCAAGAGATTTTTTAAAGAGAAAGAAAAAATGGGATTAG
Organism: Minisyncoccota bacterium; assembly: GCA_041665885.1. Lineage (GTDB taxonomy): Bacteria > Patescibacteriota > Minisyncoccia > Phycocordibacterales > UBA9973 > UBA9973. The sequence goes on along the minus strand of JBAYHY010000001.1, from coordinate 30,629 downwards.
CATTTTTAATAAATAAAAAGCCAATAAAAGCGGAAGAGTCAGAAATAAAAAATAATCCAAGGTCCAGGAGCGCAAAGTTGAGAATTATAGAAAAATCATGAGACAAGCTACATTACAACTGAAAAGCAGAATCAAAAATGTAAATATCACGAACAGTAATTTTGAAGCTCCAAGAGTTATTTTGAACACCATGCTCGCAACTTTGGCTGGGCTCGCTTTCTTGTATGTTTTGATTTTAGGAAATATGGTTTTTGATATTGTGGAGAGGAAGGCCCTAGAAAAGGAAATGCTAACTTTAACAAGTGAAGTGGGTGGACTAGAGCTAGCATACCTCAATGTTTCCAATAGTGTGGATATGGACCTTTCTGCTTCTATGGGGTTTAGGGAAGCGAAGGCAACCTTCGCTACTCGAAAAGCCCTCGGCCAGATAAAAACAACGAACAATGAAATCTAGTTTTCTTCTCAGATCCAGAATAATTATTATATTTATTATTGCTTTTGCTTTAATCCTTCTCGGAAGGCTTTTTTGGGTGCAAGTCGTACGAGGGAATGTTTATTCCGAAACCGCCAATCGTCAGTATGCCACACCAGCCACGAATATTTACGAAAGAGGCACAATATATTTTGAGCGTAAGGATGGAGCGTTGATTTCAGCTGCGACGCAGATTGCCGGTTTTAAGGTGGCGATCAATGCCGGGAAGATCATTGATGCGGAGGATACCTTTCAAAAACTGTCAAAAATTATAGTTTTAGATCATGATTATTTTATCGGGAAGGCGGGACAAAAAAATGATCCGTATGAAGAGATAGCCCATGAACTTACCAAAGAAAAAGCTGATGTCATTTCAAAATTAAAATTGCCCGGGGTAAGTATTTTTAAAGAAAAGTGGCGTTTTTATTCCGGTGGCAATCTCGCTTCGCATATTTTGGGTTTTGTCGGTTTCAGTGGGGATGAATTGAGCGGACGATATGGTTTGGAGAAACAATATAATTCACTGCTCGCCCGGAACGTGGATAACCCGTATATCAATTTTTTTGCTGAAGTTTTTTCCAATGTTAAAAAAAGTTTGTTTGAAAATGTTGCACCGGAAGGGGATATTGTGACCACCATTGAACCTCAGGTGCAGGGTTTTTTGGAAAAAAAGTTGAATGAAGTAAAAAATAGATATCAGATTGATTCTGTGGGTGGAATAATTATGAATCCGACAGATGGCTCACTCTATGCCATGTCAGTAAAGCCGGATTTTGATCCGAATAATTATTCTCAGGTGGATTCAGTATCTATTTTTACAAATTCGTTGGTAGAAAATGTTTTAGAGTTTGGCTCGGTGGTAAAACCATTAATAATGGCGGGGGCTTTGAATGAGGGAGTTGTCACGGCTGACACTACTTATAATGACAAGGGTTCTGTTATGGTTGAAAAACACGAGATATTTAATTTTGACAAAAAGGGCAGGGGCCCCGGTACGAGCATGCAAGAAGTATTGAGCCAATCGTTGAATACGGGGATGGTTTTTGTAGAACAAAAATTAGGAAAAACAAAATTACGTGATTATTTGTTATCATATGGCCTTAAAAATAAAACCGGAATTGATTTACCGAATGAGACGAGTGGTCTCGTGTCTGGCATATTAAATAGTCCTCGCGAAATTGAATACGCCAACGCGGCTTTTGGCCAGGGGGTCGCCTTTACTCCGATCGAATTAGTGCGGGCGCTTGCCTCACTCGGGAATGGAGGGAATTTGGTCGTGCCACATGTTGTGAAGGAAATAAAATATGACACTGGTCTGTCAAAAATAATGACTTATCCTACAACTCCTACAAAAATTTCAAAGGAAACATCCCAGGAGATAACCAGAATGTTGGTGAATGTCTTGGACAAAGGAATTTCCGAGGGGGCAAAAAAGTTGGACCATTTTAGCGTCGCCGTAAAGACCGGGACAGCGCAGGTTGCGGATAATGTGAACGGAGGATATTATGCAGATAGGCACAATCATTCCTTCTTCGGATATTTTCCAGCTTATAATCCCAAATTTATTGTTTTTCTTTATGCCATAAATCCTAAAGGGGTGCCCTATGCGTCTACTACTTGGACGGATCCATTTTTGGATATTACTAAATTTTTGTTGAATTATTACAATGTTCCGCCGGATAGATGAGGCTTATCATATGAAAACAAATTTAAAAAAAATCGTAGCTTATATTCTAAAAATCGAGTCACGACTCGTATTGTGGAAATATAAGCCCAAAATTATTGCGATTACTGGTTCTGTCGGGAAGACCTCCACAAAGGATGCTGTTTATGCGGTGCTTTCGAAGATCGCATATGTTCGTAAAAGTGAAAAAAGTTTTAATAGTGAAATAGGTTTGCCTCTTACTATTTTAGCGTGTCCAAACGGTTGGAATAATCCGGTAATATGGTTTGAGAACATCCTGAAGGGTTTTTGGTTATTTATTTGGCCACATGAATATCCCGCCTGGCTAGTGCTCGAAGTTGGTATAGGTAAACCAAATGACATGAAAAACACCGCAGCCTGGCTTAAGACTGATGCAGTTATCGTGACCGCAATCGGAGAAACTCCGGCGCATATAGAATTTTTTAATTCATATAAACATCTGGTAGATGAAAAAAGTCAACTTATCAAAACACTAAAACCCGATGGGCTCTTGGTATTAAATGCCGATGATGAAGCGGTGCTCGGAATGAAAGCAAAAGATAAGCATCGTCTCATAACATTTGGATTTTCCAGGGAGGCGAATATTATAGGGTCTGGTGATACTATTTTATATAATGACAAAAATGAGCCGGAAGGAATAATTTTCAGAGCAGACGAGGAGGGTAGCAGTATGCCGGTTACTATCGAGGGAGTGTTCGGCAGGAATCATGTTTATGCCTCTCTGGCCGCATTGGCTTTATCCTCTGGACTAAAATTTAACATGGTGACAGCGATAAATGCTCTTAAAAATTATGATGTTCCTCCCGGAAGGATGCGACTACTTCGGGGAATTATGGAAACTTATATTATTGATGATACCTATAATTCTTCTCCGCTTGCCTGCGAGTTTGCGCTTAAAACTCTACACGAGGTTAAGTCCGAGGGTAGAAAAATTGCTATTTTGGGCGATATGCTAGAACTTGGTAAGCACACCGTCGAGGCGCATAAAAATATTGGAAAAATCGCTAGGGAAAATGCGAAGGTGCTCGTCGTCGTCGGACCGCGGGCAAAATCTATAAAAGAAGGTGCGATCGATTTCGGTATGGCGGGAGAAAATATTTTTGAATTTTCAAATTCAACAGAAACGGGAAATTTTATAAAAACATTTATCCAAAAAAATGACGTCATTTTGATTAAGGGCTCACAGGGAATGCGAATGGAGCGGGTGGTAGAAGCAATTCTCGAAGATTCTGAAAATAAAGAAAAATTCTTGGTCCGCCAGGACGAGGAATGGAAAAGGAAAAAATAATAATGAAGATTATCAAAAATGTCAATGATAGTCAAGTTGGACTAAACCTCTCCTAAAATAATTTCAATCCATTTTTCGATTTTTTTTATTATTTTTAGAGAGGAGGAGGATTTTTCAGCTTTATTTTGAATCCAATTTCTGAATTTCGGAAAACTAAAAGATAAAAGAAAAATTCCGATAATCAAAAAAAGAATACCTTGTAAAAAAGGAAGTACTAGGCCGAGGAGCCCCAAAATTATAAAAAAAATCCCAACAGTAAAAATAATAATTTTTTTTGTTTTTTTCATTAAATTATTTAATGATTAAACCACTTGAGCGCAGTGCGAGCATCGCTTTGCCTTTATCGGTATTTCGCTTAAACATTCAGGGCAGTCTCTCGTTGTCGGATCTATCGGTGGACCTTTTTTATTACGCGCCACGAGCATATTTATCGGTTTAATTACAAAGAAGAATACAGCGGAAGCAACCAGGATGAATGAAATTAGGGCGTTAATAAAATGGCCCAACATGAATTTGCTTCCGTTTACTGTAAAAGTAAGGTTGCTAAAGTCCGGCACTTTCGCTATGGCTGCGATAAACGGAGTAAGGATGTCGGACACTAGGGCGGTGACGACCGCCCCAAAAGCAGCGCCGATTACGACACCGACTGCGAGGTCAATAACATTTCCACGAAGCAAAAATTGTTTAAATTCTTTTAGCATAAAATTTAACTTTAAATATAATAATTCAAATCATAGCATAAAAACGAGCATGTGTTATATTATTTAAATGAAAGAGTATTATTTAAATGACGAGATTTACTACAGGACGAATGAATTTAAGCCCGATAGATTGACTTTGGTATTTGTGCATGGAATTTCAGGCTCTTCTTCTGCTTGGTTACCGTATGAGAAAATATTTGAAAATAAATATAATATTTTAACCTATGATATTCGTGGTCACGGAATGTCGAAAAAGTATTCTAATTTTGAGGACTATGAGGTAGAGAATTTCGTTAATGATTTAGATGCTCTCGTGTCTTATTTGAAGATTTCTAAATTTGTTTTGATTAGCAATTCTTTTGCCGCACTAATAGCCCTCGAATATCTTAAAATTCGGAGAGACACAGTGGTCGCTAATATTTTTACTTCACCGGAAGTATATTTAGGAGAAGGGATATTGGCAAAAGTTGCTTTGCCTGTTCTTAAATTAGTCAGTATGATTATCGGTATTTTTCCGTTTGATCCTAGGCCTCGTGGGCATGTGGATTATACCAAGCACATCAATTCTACAGATTGGGACATCGGAAGGAACTTTGCCGACATGAGGAATACTTCTTTTCGTGTTCATTTTTTTGCTCTTCGGCAATCTTTTCTTTGCCGGGAAGACTATGCTCTTGAAAAAATAAATGTGCCGACGCTCATAATGCATGGGGAGAAAGATACATTGATACCAATGAGAAATGCTATTAGAATGTCTAAAGAGATAAAAAATTCTAAATTTGTCAGTATTCCCGGCGTAGATCACAATACTGTCCACAATGCGGTAAAAATAATGTCCGAAACCTTTTCTGGTTTTTTGGAGAGAGCTGAAATAAATATTACAATATAATTATGAAGGCGATGAAAAAGAAGAAAATACTTTTTGTCAGCGGATATAGTTTCCTCTTGGAGAGTTATTCTCTGCGCCTAAGGCAAGATAATTTTGACGTCTATTCGCTTGAGGATGCCAACAATAATTTTGTTGAAAAAGTGGTGGGGATAATGCCGGATATGATTTATCTATATATTGTCCTGCCCGGCAGAAGTGGTTTTGAGGCGCTTCGTTTGCTAAAAGCTGATGCCCGCACCAAAAATATTCCGGTTGTCTTTGAGAATAGAAAAAGCACAGTTGAAGATATCGACATGGGAATCAAGCTTGGTGCCATTGATTATTTAGTAGATGAATATATAAATACAGAAATTATAACGAGAACAGCTATTGATTATTTAAAAAATCCCAACAAATATATTTCCCGCTATCCTGTTTTTGTTGAAATGCTTAAAGCCGGGCATTTAGACCATAAGATTAGTGAAGTTGTCAGGGGAAAAATGCTTGAGCGGGGGATAGAAATGCCCATACACACTGTTCGGGCAGGAGGTGAGGATATTTTTATCATGCAAAGAGGCAATAAATCACCAAAATCTAAAACTATAAATATTTTAATCGTAACAATAATTGTCACCCTGATGATATTGTTGAAGGCATACTTGGCGAAGTAATTTAAATTTTAGTTTTTATAAAAAAAGGGAGGCACATGGCCTCCCTGTGTTTTCTGATTATTTGCCCAGACTGGCCCTAGAAGGTATCTTTTGACTCAAATTCAACGTTCTCTTTAATGGCCTTGTCGACGTAGAAGGCTCTGGTTCTCATGTTTGCCATCTGTATTTCTTTGAGTTTTTCCTCGATGACCTTGAGGTTCCTATCGAGGGATTGGCTGATGAGATCAAAAGACCCGGAGTTTGATTTTCTAACCAAGGACAAAAGATTAACCAGTCTTCTTGTTTCAACGACGCACACAACGATGTTTCCCGTGGTTGTGTTCATTCGAGCCTCCTATCCAAATAGTGTAATCCCCGCCAGAACAATTCATTTATCAATATATAACACACATGGGAAAAGTCAAATTAATTTTTTTGAAAATAATTAATGTAATTTTTGTTTAGTAAATTCATTTTAAATATATGCTAAACTGTTTAAGCGTCGCGAGGTCAGAACTAACAAAATAAATTATATGAAAATACAAGTATTGGGTTCGGGGTGCGCAACATGTAAAAAGTTGTTTGAAATTACTCAAAAGGCGGTTGCCACTTTGGGCTTAAAAGAAAATGTTGAATACATTACCGACGTGCAAAAGATTATTGCCATGGGTTTGATGCAGAGTCCCGTTTTGGTGATAAATGAAAAACCGGTTTTGGTTGGCTTTACTTCGGATATTGAAAAAATCAAAAAAATAATAGAAGAAAATATGTAATTATGAGCATTTTTTATCCCATTCAATTATTTGCTGACTGGTTGACCTATGCGGTTTTTAATATTACTCCCAAAACTCTTTTAGCGGGCGCCGTTAATTTTTTTATTTTTGACACACTTAAAATATTTATTTTACTAGCTGTTATTATTTTCCTTGTTTCTATCATTCGCTCATATTTACCACCGGAGAAAATACGAGCGATTTTATCTCACAAAAATAAGTACCTGGGGAATGTGATTGCTTCACTTCTAGGAATTATTACTCCCTTTTGCTCTTGTTCCGCCATCCCACTATTTTTAGGATTTGTTCAAGCAGGTGTTCCTCTTGGAACTACATTTTCATTCCTTATCGCTTCTCCGATGATAAATGAGGTGGCACTTGTTTTACTTCTCGGAATGTTTGGCTGGAAAATCGCTCTCATGTATATAGTCAGTGGACTTATTATTGCCATTCTCTCAGGAATAATTATCGGTAAAATGAAGGTAGAGGGCTTGGTTGAACCCTTTGTCTATCAAAATACATTGAATGGGAATATCGACCTACCGACAATGACGGGAAAGGAAAGAATCGCTTATGCAAAAGAGTACACTCTGGATATATTGAAAAAAGTTTGGATATATATTTTAATCGGGATTGGAATCGGAGCCTGGATACATGGCTATGTTCCGGCTGATTTTTTGGCCCAATATGCCGGAAGTGATAAATGGTATGCAGTGCCGCTCGCTGTGCTTATCGGTATTCCTTTATATTCGAATGCTGCTGGAGTTATCCCGCTTGTTTCCGCTTTGACTGAAAAGGGAGTTTCAGTCGGAACTACGCTTGCATTTATGATGTCCGTGACCGCCTTATCTTTGCCGGAGTTTATGATTTTAAAGAAAGTAATGAAGATTAAATTGATTTTGATTTTCGCCGGGATAGTGGCTACCGGGATTATTCTTACGGGATATCTATTCAATGCGATTATATAGGCAAAAAGGAGTGATAATACCCGCCTGGTTGCAAGATAATTGCATTAATAAATAAAAAAGGGGATTGCTTGACATTTTTTGTAGTAGTGCTATACTGTGTGGGAAGATAGCTGGGGGAGGTCCCTGGTTATCACGGTAGGAGGCTCGCATGATTCGCGGTTCCCCCCGGTTCCTCGAGAAGATGGAAAATTCGAAGAAGAAGACCAAGATCGCCGGCTTCGCCACCGCCCGCAAGCCCGACGGCATGGGCCGCTAACCAGCGCCCAAGAAAGAATTAGAAGGGAGGGAGTCGTGATAAACGCGCGCGACACTGCCAGTTTCGTCGAAGCCTGAGGGCTTCGGCGGCGACCAAGGAGCTCGGGTCAACTTGACCCCAGGAAGGTCGTAAAAGCTCCTGTTTGAAAAAAATTAGTTGTTTTTCTGGAGTCGTGAGAGCATGGCGTCTAGGACGCGAACTTGCTCTCTCACATCGGTCGCCATGTCGGGCTAACGGGGCAAAAACAAAAATCAATCCCCCACAGCCACATCGTGACCAAAAGGGTTAGGGGAGGTTTCCACTAGGAAACCTCCCCACCCAAATTATCACCAAAGGCCTGTCGAGTTTCTCGACGGCTTTTTTCGTTTGTGGGGGAATTTATAAAATAACAAGCTAAGCAAGAACAGCTAAGCAAGAACGGTTCTTGCTTAGCTCATTTAAATATTGACCAAGAAATTATTTCTCTAGGAGAAGAGGCGAGTAAGTTAGCCTGGGATATGAATGCCGAGTTTTTGCGCCGTTGTGACGGATTGGCTGTTTTGCCTGGATGGGAAACATCAAGTGTGACAAAGATGGAAATAGAAAATGTAACGAAACATTCTTTACCAATTTTTTACTTAGAAAACGAAACTGCGATAAAGGATATTTTGAATTGGATAAAAAATTAATCAAGATTTGTGGCCACAGACGTTGGCCGTCCGATAATATTTGGGTGTTTATTAGAATATTAATATTTTTAATTTTCTTTAAAAAATGTTATATTCTTCTCGTTGGCCCTATCGTCTAACGGTTAGGACGTATCCTTCTCAAGGATAAAATTCGGGTTCGATTCCCGGTAGGGTCACACGTAGAAAAAAGAATTTTGTTCCGATTTAATAGTTATTTTTTGTAATAAAAACAAGAGGCAATACGTCATTAAACATGAATAACGGTGATGATAAAATAGAAGAATTGTTCGTTGAATTATATGACGCACACGCAGACGCTATTTTTCGTTTTTGCTATTTTAAGACCGGAGACAGGGAAGTGGCAAAAGATTTGGCGCAAGATACTTTTATCAAGGTATTCAATTATCTGAAGAATAGCGAGGCACAGAACGCCAAGAGTTTTATTTACATTACTGCGAAGAATACTGTCATCGATTATTGGAGAAAGAAGAAAAGCGTGGTGGAGAGCCAATTACCGGAAGGATTTTTCGAATCAATCGCGGAAAAGGATAACACAGAGAACAATATTGATTATTCAATTTTCCTTTCTCTGCTTGATAAGTTGCCCCCGTCCGACAGAGATGTAATTATTCTAAGGTTTATCGAGGACATGAGTTCGAAAGATATGGCAGAGTTGCTCGGAGAGCGGGAGAACACTGTATTGGTGAGGATTAGTCGAGCAAAAGAAAAGCTTAAAAACTTGTTTGATAAAATAGGAAACAAAAATGAATAACGAATTTGAACAAATAAAGAACGCGGTAAAAAATATCAAACTCGCTAGCGCCGAGAAGGAAAAAATGCGTACTTTTATATTGGAGAAAATTCAATCAGCTAAATTTGAACAGAATAATCATGTAACAAATACGTTTGCCGTCCGTCTATATAGGCATTATCAGAACATTAAAAATTATTATTTCATGAACAATAAATATAAATTTATACCCATTGTCGCAGTATTCTTGATTGTTATTCTTCTCGGGGGCACTTCCGCTTTCGCCGAAATGGCTGTTCCCGGGGACTTGTTGTACGGAGTGAAAGTGTCGGTAAATGAGCCCGTCGCTGGATTGTTCGCTTTCACCAAGGAAGAGAAAACAGAGTGGCGAGAAAGATTGGTGGAACGCAGGTTGAATGAAGCACAGAAACTTGTTTCTGCGAATAGCCTCGATGAAGAGGGCCGACTTTACCTAGAAGGCGCCATCCAAAGACAAATTGACGATTTTAATGCCAGCGCTGAAGAATTGGCTAAACAAAATAATGAATCCACCAAATCCTCCGACATAAATATCAGATTGCAAGCGGCCCTTGCTGCGCATCAAGATGTTCTTCTGGCTGTGTCAAACGGCAAAGATGTCAATGCTGAAACAAAACAAGAAACGGACCGATTGCTCTCTTCGCTCGCGGAATCTCAGAATAGAGTAAGGAATGGCTATGATGACCTGGAATCCTCAATTGATTCAGAATCAACTACAGAAACTTCGTCGGAGGAAAACGCTACGCCTACTACGACCTCGACCGGCCTCGCTCTTGCTCAGGAAAAACAAAAAACAGCATCAGATTTGTTGAACTCCATGAAGCTTCTCTACCAGAGAGAAAGGAATAGTTTATCCATAAAAACGCAAAATAGCATAGATGGCAAACTCGCGGAAATCGAGACAACGTTCAAAGCAGGCGAGGCCTTAATTGCTTCATCTGATTTCAATGGGGCTGCAAGCAAATTTCAATCAGCCATGAGTCTGACGGACGCAGCGAGATTGTTACTCCTCTCTAATACCATCAAGGGAGACATAGAAGACGATATGGGCATTGAGGACGACGATGGCCAGGAGATAGAGGATGATAACTTCGAAGAGGATAATGATTATATAAATCAAAATCAGGGTGGACAAAATTCAAATACGCCCAACAACTTCGATGATTCTGGGCAGGGAAATTCAGGCACTGAGCACGATTAGTCAATCATGAGAACTTCATAGTTCATAGATTATAGTATAATAATCCTATGAAAAAAGCCCTATTATCATCATCGTTGATATTTGTGTTCATTGCGTATGTTTTACATGTACGAATCCTTGGAGCAGAGGCGCCGGCTTTTTTGGCTCCCCAATCAAGCAAAACGAGCGTAGCATTATCACTGCCCCAGTACAACACAAATACCCAGACAGCAAGCCCCAAACCAAAACCGACAACTGCCAGTCCTTCTCCCGCCCGTCCTCCGACGCAAAATAACTCCGCGCCTTCTACTCCGGTGCCGCCACCTCCGGTAGTTGATATCGGTAAATATAAAAATGGAAGCTACACTGGTACAGCAGTCGATGCGTACTATGGCAATGTGCAGGTAAAAGCGGTCATTGCCGGTGGAAAAATAACCGACGTGCAATTTTTGGATTATCCGCAGGATAGACAAAACTCCGTTCGAATTAATTCATACGCAATGCCTCGACTTACAAGTGAGGCCATTTCTATCCAGGATTCGAACGTAGATACTGTTTCCGGGGCTTCATTTACAAGCGCTGCTTTTCGGGAATCACTCTCTTCCGCTCTGTCGCAGGCAATGATATAAGCGATGAAACAGATACAGATAATCATGGGAACTCCGGTCATTGTTGAAATTTCCAGTGGGGAAGCGAAACAGGAACTCTTTGATGAGGTGTTTGATTATTTCAAGTACGTGGATCAGAAATTCAGTACCTATAAGGAGGATAGCGAAATAACAAAGATAAACAAAAAGCAAATTAAAGAGAAAGAAATGAGTGAAGACATGAGAGAAATATTCGAACTTTCCGAGGAAACAAAAAAATTAACCAATGGATATTTTGATATTGTGACCCCGAACGGAAGTTATGACACTTCCGGCTTGGTCAAGGGATGGTCTATCTGGAATGCGGGTAAAATTTTAAGGAAAAGGGGAATAAAGAATTTTTATGTGGAGGCGGGCGGGGATATTCAAGCGATGGGAAGAAATGAGAAAGGAGAACCGTGGTGTATCGGCATTCAAAATCCATTCAACAAAAAAAGAGAAGTAATAAAAAAAGTATTTTTACCGAAAGATGAAGGTATTGCGACTTCGGGAAGCTATGTTCGAGGCGCACATATATATAATCCGAAAGATAAAAATGACAAACTGGAAGAGATCGTGAGTATGACCGTAATCGGGCCGAACATTTTTGAGGCAGATCGTTATGCCACAGCTTCATTCGCCATGGGAAAGGACGGAATTTTCTTTATTGAGGGGTTGGAGGGTTTTGAAGGATATTCTATTGATAAAAAGGGGATTGCCACGATGACGACTGGTTTTCAAAATTACACAAACAATAATAACAAACAATATGCTTAATTTTGTAGATAATTTTTTAAATAAAACGACCATGTACCGGGTGGTTCTATACGTCCTCATCTTTTTTTTCGGTGCGTCCCTGGTTCTTTCATTGTTTGGTTTTTTGCCCTATAGTCCGACGGATCTTATTTCCTCTCTGCTTATTATTTTGTTGATATCCTGGATAACAAATATTATTTTTTCTTTCTTTTATGACGCGCCTACCAACACAGAATCTATTTATATAACTGCGCTAATTTTGTTTTTTCTCATTACCCCGATTCAGAGTGGGATATATTCGCAATTTTTGCCATTTGCTTTTTGGGCTTCAGTTTGGGCTATGGCGTCTAAATATATTCTGGCCATCAAGGGTAAACATATTTTTAATCCCGCCGCTTTCGCGGTGGCACTCACGGCCCTGACGATTAATCAATCCGCTAGTTGGTGGATAGGGACGCCGAACATGTTGCCTTTTGTCCTGATCGGTGGGTTTTTGATAATCAGAAAAATTCGTCGGGCAGACTTGTTTTTTGCTTTTCTGATTTCTGCTTTCACTACTATTTCCGTTTTGGCAATGTTTAGGGGCTCGGATATCATGACCACTCTCATGAGGACCATGACGGATTCCGCGTTCTTTTTCTTTGCTTTTGTAATGCTCACAGAGCCCTTGACGGCTCCGACCACGAAATGGCTTCGGATCGCCTTCGGTGCACTAGTCGGTTTCTTATTTGCGCCAGCGCTACATTTTGGAATATTTTATTCAACGCCAGAGCTTGCCCTAGTAATCGGAAATATTTTCGCTTACATCGTGAGCCCCAAGGAAAAATTATTTTTGAAATTGAAGGACCGCATCAAGGTCGGCGTGGACACTTACGATTTTATTTTTGAAAAAGACAAAAATTTTAATTTCCGCCCCGGACAATATATGGAGTGGACCCTCAAACATCGTAGCCCGGATACGAGAGGGAATAGACGATATTTTACTCTGGCTTCATCTCCGACAGAAGATGAAATACACCTCGGAGTAAAATTCTATCCGGAGCCGAGCAGTTTCAAGAATCACCTGCTTGCCATGCCGGAGGGCGGGGGAATAATCGCAGCCCAAAAATCCGGTGATTTTGTTTTACCGGAAGACTCGGAAAAAGATTTGGTGTTTATTGCCGGGGGTATCGGTATCACGCCATTTCGTAGCATGATAAAATATTTGCTAGATAAAAAACAAAAAAGGACTATCACTTTGCTTTACTCGAATAAAACGACCAAGGATATTGCTTATAAGGAGGTTTTCGATAGGGCGCGAGCCGAACTAGGGATAAAAACAGTTTATGTCATTACCGGCAAGGGGGAGGCGGTATTTGAAGAATCAATGCAAAAAGGTTCAATCGATGCGAGGATGATAGAGAAAGAAATTCCAAATTATTTAAATAAAACTTTTTATATTTCCGGTCCGAGGGGGATGGTTGACGCGTTTGAAAATACCTTGAAATCTATCGGAGTATCAAGAAAAAATATTAAAACCGATTTCTTCCCTGGTTTTGCGTAAAAATGAAGTGGGCCGGCCTGCGTGTTGCAGGCCGGCCCATTCGGTGACTTGGAATCCACGATTTCGACCGTTGGAGGTCATTCACGGGCGATCTCTCTTCCCCGAAAGGAGAGTATTTAATTCCTTCCCGTGAGACACTATCCGGCGTGTTCCGTGTGAGAGGCCGACAAGTTTCGTCGTGAGGGGCGGGAAATTCTTCCCATTCTCTGCCCCGCTTCCAAGTCGATGTATATTCAAATGTACATTAATTCGGATTTAAAAAAAAGTCAAGAATGTTAATAAATTTATTAAAAATGATGATGGGCCGGCCTGCGTGTTGCAGGCCGGCCCGTTCGATGACTTGGAATCCCGATCAGATTAGGATAACGGTTGCTCTCACGCTAGAGCGGGTTGTCCATCTGCGGACCGGAAGCCCTGGGAGCCCTTACTCCGCCTCGTCCTTCTCGTCTTTATCGAGGTGGGCTATGTCGTCCGTTTCCAAGTCGATGTGTGTTCAAATGTACATTAATTCGGATTTAATGAAAAGTCAATAACTTGACAAAATGGTAAATAGTGTGATATAATATAAAGAGAGGTGAGCGTTGCTGATCCCAATAAGGGAAAAGAATGTCTCGCACGTTGACAGGAGAATGGGATGAAAAACGGTATGGTGGTTCTCGCATTGACTATGATGCTACTCGCGGTAGCAACACCGCTGGTGGCTGGCACAGTTCCAGCTGGCGCTAACTTGGATCAGTTTCCGATCATGTCCGGTCCGTTAAGTGCGGGACAGATGGCGGACATGGGCCTCAGGCCCACTCGGCTTGCCATTACCACGGACTTTCTGAATTACAACCGGGCTCGAAATGTTTTCGAGTTGACTACCGTGAACGCTGGCGAGGTTGTTCTTGTCGACATTGACGGCATCATGAGATACAAAGCATCATGCGGCAATCGCTTGGCAACGCTGACCCCAGAACCCAGGCCGCTCGATCCGCTACCTCCATCCCAGGTCTGCCAAGAGCAGCACGTGCCGTGGACCATATCCTTGGCATGGTGGTTGGGCGACCTTTCCTTCTGGGGTTGTCTGGGGTTCATAGCACTCGTGTTGCTTTTATTTATGGCGAGTATGGCGGCGGGAGGGCTCATAATAGCTCTTAGTCATCCGCACCATCACACGAGATATGGATGGTGTCACCGATGTGATCGACACCATTGGTTTTACGACTAAACCCGCACCTGACGGATTCAGGCAACGGCTCGCAGTTCACACGACTGCTAGCCGTTTTTATTTTTACATAATAAATTTTATTCTAGTTTTGGTTTATCTATCTCAAGAAGAGAAAGTTCTGGCGAGGTGCCGGCGATTTTGAGCACATCTTTATCTATTTTTTTTAATTCCTTATTTGATTTATCATAATGATTTGCAACAGTATTAATCGCATTACCTAATTTAACGTGGTATTCAGAATATGCACCTAAGTGTTTACCTAAATCATTCACTTTTTTAATTATTTCTTTTGCAGATTCTTCAATTTTAAATGCCTTGAAACCGTATAGAACCGACTGTAAATATGCCATAAAAGTAGTGGGGGAAATGATAATGACCTTTTTTTCGTTGTAAGCATAATCAATTAGATTTCTTGTGTTAACTTTTATTGAACCAACTTCGTTGACAAGCAGATCATAATAAATTGCTTCAGCGGGGATATACATAAAAGCAAAAGGGAGTGTATTTTCTTCCGGTCGAACATATTTTGCAGTTTCATCAATCCGTTTTTTTAAATCATTTTTAAATTCTTTTTCAAGCTCTTCACGTTGTCGGTCGTCGATAGCATGCACAACCCTATCGTAATTGTCTAAAGAAAACTTCGCATCTATCGGAATTATTCCTTCCTTAGTAATTATCACTGCATCCACGGTTTCTTTGTTCTTAAATTCATATTGCATTTTATATTGTCCTGGGGCCAAGGTATTTGAAAGAATAAGCTCAAGCGATGCTTCGCCCCAGTTGCCTCGCTGTTTTTGGTGTTTGAGAGTCTTTTCAAGATTGCTAAGTTTTTCTGCAATGGTTACAAATTCTCTAGTTGCTTCGTTCGTTTTTGTTTGTTCCCGTGCGACATCAATCAGATTTTTACTCATTTGCTCATTAATATCTTTTAAGAGTTTTTGTGATTCAGAAAACTGGGTACGTACCGCATCTTGCATGTCTCTACGTGATTCAGTAAGTTTTGAATCAAGCTGACGAGTAAGTTCCGATATCTGCTGTTGAAGCAACGAAAATGGGTTGTCACTATTGTCTGTCTTTTTCTTCTTATTCAAAATTATATAGACGACGACAGCTCCAACGACTATTCCAATTATTATCCAAACGATGTTTTGCATATATTTATTTCTTCAAATGATGCTTTAATGTATAAATCCAATCTTCGTCTATCTGGTCACTTTCAAGTTTTTGGGCAAGAAGCCATTCTAAATTCCCCCGATCAGTCGCTAAAACCTCTTCTAGTTTCTTTCCATTGTGTTTGCCGAAATTAAATGAACGCAGAAGGGAAGGGTGAGAAGAGATTTCTATCATTTTTTCTATCGCATGGTCTTCGTTTAATTTTTCTTCCTTAATCAATTTATTTTTAAGTCTTTCAAAAAGTTTTTCCAAAACCAAAACATCACCCATCGCGTCGTGGGCCACAGCTTCGACGTCGAGGTCCAGCAAGTATCGCAAGTATTGCAAATTATATCTTTCAATTTTTCCCTCGGGGTCTAGCTCTCTCGCAACCCGAAGCGTACAGATAAATCTATTTGGTTTTATTCCTTCTTTTTCAATTATCATCAGATCGAAAAGAGCGTTGTGCGCAATGACGACAGAATCCTTGTCTTCAAAAAGTTTTTTAATTATCGGCTGGTCTGTACTTTCTTTGAAAGTCGGCTTGTCGGTGACCATTTTATTTGTTATGTGGTGTATCGCCGAGGCCTCGGGCGGGATTTTAATAGGAGGTAGGTAAAGACCGACGAAACTTTCACCAGCATGTTTGTAAGCAATTTGGACGAGAAAATCCTTTTCAGTGTTTCCCGTGGTTTCCGTGTCAAAAAATATTAACTTATTCATCCCAATAGAAATTTTAAATAAATAATCATATTGTTATTATAACATACCCGTTGAATTTCTAACGGGACAAGTAGTGCTATTTTAACATATTTTTGTTATAATTTGACCAGATTAAAAAATCAAAAAATTTCTGAGCTTTATATTTATGTTACATGAACAAATAAAAAATGGAATAAAAGAGGCCATGATGGCGAAGGATGCTTTGCGCCTAAAGGTTTTCCGCTCCATGTCGGCGGCTTTTACCAATGAACTGGTAGCAAAAAATAAAAAACCCAACGAAATGCTCGCTGATGAAGAAGCCTTGGCTGTCATTTCTCGACTGGCAAAACAACGAAAGGATTCTATCGAGCAATTCAAAAAAGGAAATCGCGAAGACCTAGTAAAAGAAGAAGAATCAGAATTAGCGATTTTGGAAACTTTCCTGCCAAAATTAATGGAGAAAAGTGAAGTTGAAAAAATTGCTAAGCAAAAAAAAGATGAACTTGGTATTAACGATGCCACGAAGAAGGGAATGCTCATGTCTGCCCTTATGAAAGACCTGAAAGGGAAAGCCGATGGATCTATGGTAAAAGAAGCCGTAGATGCGTTATTTTAATTTACTTGTCCCGTACTAAATTTTTGATTACAAACAATGACCACCATCAATAACAATTTAAAATTTTAGTACTGGGATGCATACTATTGATTTGTTAATTCGTCTCGTGGAGCATCATCAGATAATCGCCTACGGGATAATTTTTCTAGGTCTGCTTCTGGAGGGAGAACTTTTCCTGATTTGTACCGGTATTTTGGTGCATCTAGGTGCTCTGAATATTTGGGTTTCTCTTGCTGTCGTGATTCTAGGTGTATTGTCTAAACCCCTCGTAGGCTACGAATTGGGAGTGTTTCTATTC
Source organism: Minisyncoccota bacterium (assembly GCA_041665885.1). Taxonomy (GTDB): domain Bacteria; phylum Patescibacteriota; class Minisyncoccia; order Phycocordibacterales; family UBA9973; genus UBA9973. Next base: position 13,407 of record JBAYHY010000001.1, on the reverse strand, counting down.
AAAATTTTTAATCACCACAAATTTTTCAAATATATTCAAAGGCGGGTATATTCAATATTACCTAGATTCAAAACAAAACCTTTTTGGTCTATCTTTGCTTCGAAATTTATCATTGGGGCGAACAATGTCGTTATCTTATTTTCCGGTTTTGAGAGAATTGATTATAAGAAGTTTTTAAAGGCAGATATCTCCGCTACGGCTATCTGGGCCCCGCTCATGCTTTTTTTGGGATATATTTTTAGTTATACTGCTCTCCAGATAAGTAAGGAAATTTGGCAATTTTTAATCGTTGTTTTGTTGTTGTATATTGTATTTATTATTTTTGATAAACTTATCAGTTGGCTTTATGAATTATCCGAAGAACCATATGAAGAAAATAACTAAAATAAAGAGAATAGTTACTCATGACGGGCCCTTTCATTCTGATGACATTTTTTCCTGCGCGGTCATTTCTCTTGTTTTAGAGAAAAGGGGCATAAAATATAAAATAATAAGAACTCGCAGTAAAGACATCGTGGACAGTGGTGATTTCGTCGTTGATACGGGAGGTATATATAATGAGAGGAAAAATATATTTGATCATCACCAAAAAGGAGGTGCCGGAAAAAGAAAGAACGGAATAGAATATGCCTCGTTTGGTCTTGTGTGGAGGAAATTTGGTGCCGAAATTTCGGGTTCCGCGAAGACTGCCATGTTTATCGACAATTCGCTGGTTTCAGCAATTGATGCAGATGATAATGGGATAAGTTTATATAAAAACACACATGAGGTTTCGCCATTCATTGTTCCAGATTTGTTTAAATTTTTACGTCCAACTTGGAGAGAGCCAGTGGCTGATTATAGCAAAAATTTTTTAAAGGCAGTGAAGATTGCCAAAGAAGTATTATCTCGAGCCATTGTCCACACGGGGGATGAAATGCTAGCCGAGCAAATTATCATTGGTTGTTATAAAAGGGCTAAAAATAAAAAAATAATTGTTCTAAATAAATATTACCCTTTCAAGAAAACTTTTGATAAATTTTCCCTCACACTTTTTGTTATTTTTCCTAGGGAGAACGAGAAACACTGGGTTATTAAAACAGTTAATAAGAAGGGCGAGAGTTTTATTAGCAGAAAAGATTTTCCGAAATCCTGGGCAGGGTTACAATGTGAGGAATTACAGAAAGTCACTGGAGTTAAAGATGCTTTATTTTGTCATAAGGGAAGATTTTTGGCCGCAGCAAAAAGCAAGGAAGGTGCTATCAAATTGGCTCAAATTGCGGTAGAATCATAGGAACCTGTCCCGTACTAAATTTTTGATTACGGGTACATGTCGATAAGCATTATTAGCTAAAATTTTAGTACTGGGATGGCGTTTATTGATGAAATGATAATATCTGCCGAGGCAGGGCGCGGAGGGAACGGCGTCGTGCGTTGGCGAAAAGAGAAATTCGTGCCCAAAGGAGGGCCCGCAGGAGGGGACGCAGGACGTGGCGGAAATTTTTATATTCAGGCAGTGCGCGATATACACGTTCTTTCTAAATATAAGGCAAAAAAGGATTTTAATGCTGGCAGAGGCGAGGACGGCGGCAAAAAAAGTTTACACGGAAAAAATGGCGAAGATTTTATTTTAGAATTACCGGTCGGATCTGTCGTCACCAATTTGGAAACAGATGAAATCTGGCAGCTGTCAGAGGAGGGGCAAAAGGTGCAAATTTTAAAAGGTGGTTATGGTGGTTTTGGCAATGAGCATTTTAAAAGTTCTGTTAATACAACCCCGCAAGAATCTCGTCTGGGGCAAGATGGCGAAAAGGGAAATTTCAAAATAGAGTTGGAACTTTTTGCAGATATTGGGTTGATTGGCCTTCCCAATGCCGGTAAAAGTTCTTTGCTAAATACTCTCACGAACGCCGAGGCGAGGGTGGCGGATTATCCGTTTACTACCCTAGATCCGAATTTAGGAGATTTTTATGGCTACATTATCGCTGATATCCCAGGGCTTATTGAAGGCGCCTCGGAGGGCAAGGGTCTCGGGGTTAAATTCTTGCGACACATCAAGCGCACCAAGATGCTTGCTCACCTTGTGTCTTTTGAGAATTTAGCCAGAGGTTCGACCGGCATGATGAAGTCTTACAAGGAAATTCGAAAGGAACTCGAAAAATATGACAAAAAATTAAAATTAGGAATTGAGGGTCTTTCTTCTAAAGAGGAGATAATAATTTTAACGAAGGCGGATGTGGCTGAGGACCCTAAAATTGTTGCGAAAAAAATTGTTGAATTTGAAAAAATTGGTAAAAAAGTTTTTGTTTTGTCTTTATTTGATGATAAAATGGTAAAAAAATTCAGCGATGAACTGTCTAAAATTCTAAAAAAGAAATAGAAATATTTTTTGTATGCACGATTATTTAATCTTAGTAGATGAAAACGATATACCAATAGGGACAGAAGAGAAATTAGAAGCTCATCAAAAAGGAGATTTACACAGAGCCTTCTCTATTTTTGTTTTTAACGAGAAAAATGAATTACTTATACAAAGAAGGACCTTAAGTAAATATCACTCCGGAGGATTATGGGCAAATACGTGTTGTAGTCATCCTCGTCCAGACGAAGACACCTTACAAGCTGCGCACAGAAGATTGGTTGAGGAAATGGGTTTTGATTGTGACCTGGCTGAGGCATTTAATTTTATATACAAAGCAAATTTAGACAATAATCTCGTTGAACACGAATTCGATCATGTGTTAATTGGTAAATATGACGGGGAACCAATCCCGAATCCGGCGGAAGTAGATAGATATAAATGGGTAAACTTAGAGTGGTTGGAGGATGACATAAAAAATAACGGAAACATTTATTGTGAATGGGTCAAAACATGTTTTAATAAGTTACTAGAGTATAAAAAAAATGAAAACCTTCTTTAATTATTTGGGACAGCTGAGAATTTATTCCTTGCTCGATTTAATTGTTTTACTTATTGCAGTTAAGGCTACCCCTAGCGAATTTCTTGGAGTGCTATTATTACACATTGGTTTTTTGGCTTATTTAGAATTTAGACATTCCCATGCATATCGTAGAAAAGTTCCTTGGTGGTCTTGGGTTCTATTGTCGCTTCTCGGTGTTTATTTTTACGGTCATATTTTATATTCATTAATCTTTTTGGTTTGTAGCTATTTATATACATTAAAGAACAAAAATCATTTTGAAATTTTTGCTCCAATCTTAAGAGGTTTTCAGTATTTGTTCCTTTTGTCAGGCATAGTAGGTTTTGGAAATGTAATTACGTTAATTGCATTTATTGTTATATTTATCAGAAATCTCTCAGCAGATTTTAGAGATATAACAAAAGATAAAAAAGAAAATTTGAAAACACTACCTATTATTTTAGGTTTTCAAAATGATATAAAGTATATTCACTTATTTTTTATGCTAGCAACCACCGTATTGTGGTGGACATATACGGCAATTCCTTTTTACTATTTGTGTTTAATTTTGTTAATTCAAATATCTGTTTACAATCTTACACCAAGATAGGTACTGTTTTGATTTAGGTAGCAAAATTGCTAGAATAACAAGATGGCAAATAAGTATTATCCAACAATCGGGCTTGAAATACATGCTGAGCTAAAAACGGAAACGAAGATGTTTTGCTCGTGCAAGAATAATCCCGACGAAGAAAAACCCAATGTAAATATTTGCCCGGTTTGTATGGCGCATCCGGGGGCGTTGCCGGTGCCGAATAAAAAAGCCATCGAGAATGTAATAAAAGTTGGTTTGGCTATTAATGGCAATATTGCCGATTTTTCGGAATTCGATCGTAAAAACTATTTTTACCCTGATATCCCGAAGGGTTATCAAATTTCTCAATATAAATTTCCAATAGTCTCTGGGGGGCACTTGGCCGACATGGATGTCACCCGAGTGCACCTGGAAGAAGATACCGCAAACAATAAACACGATCGGGGTGATTTTTCTTTAATTGATTTTAATCGTGCCGGGGTACCTCTGATGGAATTGGTTACTGAGCCACATACTTTTAGTGATGCCGAGGAGGCAGCTCAAAAAGCAACGAAATTTGCCAAAGAACTGCAGCTGATACTTTGGTATTTGGGAGTGTCTGAAGCCAATATGGAAAAAGGTGAAATGAGGGTGGAAGCAAATATTTCGATTTCAGAGGACAAAAGCAAACTCGGCACAAAAGTGGAGGTTAAAAATTTGAATTCCTTCAGAAGTGTCGAACGGGCTATTAAATATGAAGTTGATAGAATGACAAAGCTTTTGGAAGAAGGCAAAAGTTCAGAAATAGTGCAGGAAACTAGGGGTTGGGACGAAGGTAAACAACAAACTTATTCTCAGAGAAAAAAAGAAGGAAGCGCGGATTATAGATATTTCCCTGATCCAGATTTACCAAAATTGAAACTCCACGAAGCATTTGATTTAGAGAAAATAAAAAATGAATTACCGGAATTGCCGGAGGCGAGGCGAACCAAGTTGAGAGAAAAAGGAATCAAGGAAGAAGATGTAGAAGTTTATATAAATTATCGAGAATTTGGATTTTGGATTGAAGATTATATTAAATTTGATGGAGGGGAGAAGGATTATTTCACCGTAGGCTCTAATTTTTTTACCACTGACGTTGTCGGAAGTGTACGAAAAGATAAGAATGCTAAATTGCCTGATGTTAAAGATTTTTCGAATTTAATTAAGATGTTTTTATCGTCTAAACTATCATCGCGAAGCGTAAAGGATATAATTGCATTGATGGTTCATAAAAAGATTGATCCTCAAGAATATGCTGAGAAAAACAATTTAATTCAATCTAGTGATGTGGGCGCCTTGAAAGAAATTGCACAGAAAATTATTGATGCAAATGCGAAGGTCGTAGCGGATTACAAGGGGGGTAAGGAGCAAGCCATCATGTCCCTTGTCGGACAAATGATGAAAGAAACAAAAGGAAGCGCCAATCCTGCTGTAGCGAAGCAGGTTTTAATAGATTTGTTAAAATAGATATATGAAAACATTGCGGGAATATATTAAGGAAGCGGACGAAAGGGGGATAGCCATTGGACATTTTAATATTTCAAATTTAGAAGGATTTCATGGCGTATACAATGCGGCGAAGAAGCTCAATGTTCCTGTGATTATTGGACTCTCCGAGGGGGAAGAAGACTTCGTCGGTAGAAATGAAGCGATAGGAATGATTAGGCAAATCAGAGAAAAAGAGAATTTTCCCATTTTTTTAAATGCGGATCATCATTACAGTTTCGCTCGAGTAAAGCTCGCCGTCGATGCCGGATTTGACTCAGTAATTTTCGATGGAGCTAATTTGAGTTTTGAAGAAAATGCTGAAATTACGAAACAATGCGTAAGCTATGCCAGGAAGAACAATCCGGAGATCTTGGTTGAGGCCGAGCTTGGGTATATCGGTTCGGGTTCCAACATCAAAGACACCATTCCCGAAGGAGCTGGAGTAAAGACCAAACCGGAAGAAGCGAAAAAATTTGTGGAGATTACCGGGATAGATTTGTTCGCGCCTTCCGTGGGAAATATTCATGGAATGATAAAAGGCGGCAATCCTCATATCGACGCAGAACTTGTCGAAAAGTTGAGAAAGACAACCGGAGTACCCCTGGTGCTCCATGGCGGTTCCGGTATTAGCGACGAGGATTTTGCCAAAGGCATTAAAGCCGGTATTTCCATTGTGCATATTAGTACTGAAATTCGCCTTGCTTATGACGAGGCACTGAAGAAATCACTCAAGGAAAATCCAGACGAAACTACTCCATACAAAATATTACAGCCAGCCGTGAGGGCAATTGAAGTGGTTGCCGAGGCGCGTTTGAAACTTTTCAACGGTTTGAAATAGAGAGAAAGGAGCTAAATTTGCTTTTTTAGCGTTTTTATATATACTATCTTTATATGTTTTCAATCAAAGCAAAAAATCGTGATGTGGGCACAAAATTAGATGCCCTGAGGAAAGGTGGGGAAATTCCGGCTGTTTTTTATGGAGCCGGCAAAACATCAACGCCTATTGCTATTTCGACAATTGAATTTAAAAAAGTGTGGAGAGATGCCGGTGAATCTTCCGCTGTTAAAATTTCGACCGAGGAAGGAAAAAATATTGATGTGCTCATCCACGAAGTGCAAGTCGACCCAGTGACCGATGAACCCATGCACGTAGATTTTTTGGCGATAGATATGAAGAAGAAGATTAAGGTCAACGTACCGCTTGTATTCGAAGGTATTTCAAATGCAGTCAAAAGTGGGATTGGGAATCTCGTTAAGGTTTTGCACGAAGTTGAGATAGAGGCGCTGCCCAATGATTTGCCCCACGACCTCGTTGTCGATCTTTCAAAATTGGAGACTCTAGACAGTCAGATTTTTGTTTCTGATATCAAACTTCCAGCCGGGGTTGTCATCATTGATGCTCCCACTGAGGTTGTGGCTTCTATCGTAGAACAAGTTGAAGAAAAAGAGGAGGTCGTGCCAGTCGATTTGTCCGCGATTGAGGTGGAAAAGAAGGGCAAGAAAGATGAAGAGGGCACAGAAGCGGCCGCCGAGGAGAATCCTCCAGCGAAAGAAGAAAAGAAATAAATTAAATATGCTATAATAAAAACCATGGAAAGAAAAACTGTGGTTTTTATTTTGCTGGGTATATTTTCTGTTTATATTATTTTTTTATCGTTGCCGAGAGCCTTTGCTGCTTTTGATTGTTTGACGATTACGACATCTTCAAGCCAGGCAGATAAAGATTATTGCAAAAATGAACTTTCTAAAATAGAGGCCGAGCTTCAGGATTTACTAAATAAACAAAAAGAGCAACAAAAACAAACCGGAACCCTGAAAGGAGACGTGGATTATTTGACTAGTCAGATCAATGCTCTCAAGGCAAAGATAAAAGCGAGAGCGCTCGCCATAGCTCAATTAAAAATAAACATTACGGAAAAGGCCAGGACGATTAATTCACTTTTGACTAAAATAGACCGAGAGTATGAATCCCTCGCCCAACTCCTGCGTAACACAAATGAGTTTGATAATGAGAACCTTGTACACCTGATTTTGTCCGACAACAGTGTTTCAAGTTTTTACAGTGATTTGGAATCATACGCCTCCATCAAGCAAGCAGTGAAGGATTCGGTAGATGTGATAAAGGGTGTGAAGACACAAACTGAAATAGCGAAACAAGACCTCGAAACAAAACAAAATGCTGAAACTGACGCCAAGGCGGAATTAGAAAATGCTCAACAAGGGGTAGCTAAATCTGAAGCCAGCAAAAAAGAATTATTGGCAATTTCAAAGGAAAAAGAAGCTGCATATTTGAAACTTGCTGCTCAGAAAAAAATTCAGGCAGATAAAATTCGGGCTGCGCTATTTCCCTTAGCGGGGACTTCAACCAAGATAGATTTCGGGACTGCGTTCTCATATGCTACCGAGGCACAAAAAGCGACGGGAATTGATCCGGCGTTCTTGCTCGCAATTCTTACCCAGGAATCAAACCTCGGAGCAAATGTAGGTCAATGCTATTTAACCAATCCAAATACCGGGGCGGGGGTCGGTAAAAACACCGGGACACCATTCGCAAATGTGATGAAGCCGATGGGTTTGCCCGGCAGAAAAGGTGACGTTGATGATTTCACAAAAATAACTACTGCTTTGGGTTTAAATACGTTCCAAACAGCGGTTTCTTGCCCGATTGCCGGCGTTGGTGGCTATGGGGGAGCTATGGGGCCTGCTCAATTTATTCCCTCGACTTGGGCAGGTTATGTAAGTCGTTTAAGCAACACTCTTGGCCACGAACCAAACCCCTGGAATCCGAGAGACGCCTTTTTTGCTTCTGCTACGATGCTGACTGACAAGGGAGCCGTCGGGAATAGCGCCAGTGCTCAAAGCAAGGCTGCTTGTGCCTACTATGGAACGGGTGGGGCATCTTGTTCTTATAGCAGAAGCGTGATGAGTTTAAAAACAAAAATACAGGCTGACATAGATTTGCTTTAATCCAAAAGTCGTGATAATCTGAACAAGTTATGAAAAAAGATATACATCCAAAATATGATTTAAAAACAAAAGCGACCTGCGCTTGCGGGGCCGTTTTTGAAGTTGGTTCCACTATGCCGGAGATTAAAATGGAAATTTGTAGTCACTGTCATCCTTTTTATACTGGAAACGAAAAAATCATGGACACAGCTGGACGCGTGGAGCGTTTCAAGAAGCGAGCCGCCGCTTCCGCCAAAGCTAAGAAATAAAAATCAGAGAAAATATCTTTTTATAAGGTCCTCGGTTCTCCGGGTCCCCAACCCCGGCCAGGCCATTCTAAAAAGAATTTTCTCTGATTTTTAGAAACTTGTTGCAGGCGTACTTTTTAGAAAGCCTTGCGCAGGCGGACGCGTCGAGCAGTTCGCTCCCGAAGCTTCGGGAGATAGATTGCTATATAAAAAGTATGCCAAAAAAAAGTTTATGAGTTTAGATATTGAAGAATTAAAAAAGAATCACAATACTGCATATTTAGCGGGTGAATTGGAGCGTCTTAATCGTGAGGAGGGAGAAGTGCGAGAGATGTTGGATTCTGATGAAAGTTTGCACGAGATGGCTACCAAGGAGCTCAAATTTATCCAGGAGGAAAGGGAGAGAATTGAAAAACAGATTCAGGATATTCTGGACAAGGACAAGGAGGCCGAAGAATTCCCAAATGAAATTGTGCTAGAAGTGCGAGCAGGCGCCGGCGGAGACGAAGCGTCGCTTTTTGCATGGGAGCTTGCACACATGTATGAGAAATTTGCTGAAATACAGGGTTGGCAGTGGAAGGTAAATTATGAATCGAAAAGTGATTTGAACGGATACAAAGAGGCTAGCTTTGAAATCAAGGGCAAGGATGTCTTTAAAAAATTACGTTATGAGACAGGCGTGCATAGAGTGCAAAGAGTTCCAGCGACCGAAAAAAATGGCCGAGTGCACACCTCTACTGCATCCGTGGCAGTGCTCCCGATAAGAAAGAAAGTGACTTTTCAAATTAACCCCGCAGATTTTGATATGGAATATTCTCGCTCCGGTGGCAAGGGTGGACAAAATGTAAATAAGGTTGAGACCGCGGTGCGTATTATTCATATACCGACCGGACTGGATGTCCGTTCAACGAACGAAAGAAGCCAGCTTGCTAATCGTGAGAAAGCCATGATGATTTTGACTGCCAAGCTTCAACAGCTTGAAGAAGAAAAGGAGGCGGCGAAGCATGCCGGGATTCGCAAAAACCAAATTGGTACGGGTGATCGTTCCGAAAAAATACGCACCTATAATTTTTCTCAAGATCGTGTCACGGACCATCGTATCAAGAAGTCTTGGCACAATCTTCCGAAAATCCTTGAAGGCGACATCGGTGATATCATCGCCGATATTGACTCTGGCGCAATGGGGGATGAAGAGGAGGAATAAACCTATATACTTAATTTAGGCATAAGGGTAAATTGCTTTTGATTTTTAATATGGTAATATTTTATTGTAGGGTCTCATTTAGCGAAATAGAGTTTCTACGCTTATAAATAGTTTTTTGTCCTTTTAGTACCACCGCCTCTGGCGGGGTCCCGCAGAAAGCGGGAAAAAAGGAAGAAGTATAAAGTATGGCTACAAAGCTATATGTAGGGGGACTCCCTTACAGCACACAAGAGGATGCTCTCAAAGAGCTCTTCGCACAAGCAGGAGCAGTTGCTTCAGCTGTGATTATAATGGACAAAATGTCCGGTCGTTCAAAGGGTTTTGGATTCGTAGAAATGTCATCCGACGAGGAAGCTCAAAAAGCTATTTCTATGTTTAACGATCAAGAATTTGAAGGACGCAAACTAACTGTCAACGAGGCTCGTCCTATGGAAGCTCGTCCACCACGTTCCGGCGGTAATGACAGAGGCGGATACGGTAATGGAGGAGGACGCCGAGAATACTAATTCAATTTTAGACAAAAAAATCACCCGAAAGGGTGGTTTTTTGTTTTAATTGTGTTATATTTATTTATGTTTTGAGCGTGTAGTTTAGTATAGGACGCTACGGGAATGACATTTGAAATATAGTTTGAGCGTTTAGTTCGGTACAGGACGTTACGGTGATGATGTTTTAAAATTTAATTGAGCGTGTAGTTCGGTATAGGACGTTACGGGGATGATGTTTTAAAATATAATATGAGCGTGTAGTTCAGTGGTAGAACGCTGTCCTGATAAGACAGAGGTCGATGGTTCGATCCCATCCACGCTCACTATTTACAACAAACCACAAGAGTGGTATCGTGAGTTTGGACGTTGTTTAAAAACTACTTGTGGAATATGGCCATGTGGCTAGACAGATAGAGAAGGAGGAGAAAATGTATAGCGAAGGAACGATTCAAGCGATTGTGAGTGTTCTTGGGGTCGAAGTGGAAGATGAAATTCGGACCGTTTTGGGAGTAAAGAAACGGCCCTCCAACTTCGATGAAGGTCTGTTCCTTCTCAGAAAAACTTCTTTCGGAAGTGAGGAGGAGGAAGAAAGACTTAGTGAGGCCCTGCGGTTGGCCCTTACCACTAAGGAATGCCTTTCACTTCTCGAAGGTTCAAGTGGCTCAATGAGAAGACAGATACTCGAAAGGGCTCTTGAGCTAGTGAAAACACTCGATGACTATTTTCTTGTTCTCGAAAATGTCCCTTCATTCATGGAGGACAGTGAATGGTTCTCCGAGAAAGTGGCTGAACTTATCGTCGAATTCGAGTCTGTCAAAGAGTGTCTTGATTTCCATGACAAGATCTCGAACGATCAACACAAGGAGAAGGCAATTAATGCAGCCTTTGAATTAGTCGACGACGTTGACGAGTATATGGAAATCTATGGGCATCCCACAGTGCGCGACGAAGATAAGAGGAAAGCGCTGGAGTGCGCCGTGGATTTGATTCATCAGGGAGTCGATTATCAGCCAGCTGCTGCCGTTGACGAATGCCTCGATCTTTCTGATCGGCTCAATGACTCGGACAAGGTGTGGATGCTCGAGGAAGTTTTCCGTCGAAACAAAACAGTTCAAGGCTACCTCAATATCTTCGCGCATCGTGCGGTGAGAGAGGAGGACAAAAAGCAGGCATTTAATCTGGCCCTTGATACGGCTCGTACTCTCGAAGAATGCAAGAAGATTTTTTGGGAGATGGAAACTAATTCTCCTGAAGCTCGTGCTTGCATTCTCAAAATGGCTGAGACTGTAGAGTCTCAGTCTGCAAAAGTTGTTGTTCCGTAACACAAGAACATCGACAGGTGGCCAGCCCCTGAGCCTTCGGTAATTACAATGATTATTTTTTGGGAAAGGAGGTACACATGCAACTATCAGGCTACTTGTTGTTGGCTTTGTGCATGTACATCGGGCTTATCATTGTGCTGTATTTTTCGGCTAACGTCCTTTACTGTCCAACGTGTGACCGAAGAAGAAAGCTGGTTCGTTCCTTCAAGATTCGCAGCTTTCTTGAACTTGGCCCAACCGGAGAAAACCTAGGCACAAGACCCTTTGTCGTAAGGGTTGAGGAATTAACATGTACACACTGCGGTGTGGTTGTTGAGTCAACTTGGAATTCGGTTGAAAGAGATGCCACCGTGTCATTTATCGGACATGGGGAGAGGAGGTGTGAGTATGAGACTGTAGAGTCTCAGTCCACAAAGGTGAAATCATAAGTATCAGAAAATGCATGTGGCCCCTCTCGAGGGGCCGCTTTTTTATTAGGTATTTTTCCACATTGCATCGTGCTTACTTTTCATTTATAATAGACCAAAGCCGAAAAGGCTTTCTTTTTATGACCGAAAACAACCAAAACATGAATAATGGACCGTGGTGGAAGCCTGGAATGCAAATACTCGGTGAAGTTTCCACCTGGATTGTGGTGCCCATTGTTTTGGCTCTTATTTTTGGTAAGATGCTAGACACGCACTTTGGAACAAAGCCGGTCATTTTTTTAATATTTGCCGGATTTGGGTTCATGGCAACTAGTTTCGGAATTTATAAAACGATGAAAGATTATATGAAAAAGTTGAAGGAAACCGAAGGGGAATTAGAAGAAAAAAATAATTAATATATGACAGAACCATTACAAGCAGAACCAATTACGACAGCTCAACCAGAGACACAAGCGGATGCGGGGGGTGGGCAAATCACTCAAGAAGTCACCCTTTTTGCTGAACCGATCCTTCATTTGAATAATTTTACAATCACCAATGCTCTTTTTACCAGTTGGATTGTGGTGGCTGTTATCGTTGTCTTGTCAGTGGTTCTGAGGGCAAAATTAAAAGAAATTCCCGGAAAGCTACAAGGTGTTTTTGAAATGGTGATTGATGGGGCGCTCGGTCTTTGTGATCAGGTAACGAATGACAGGAAAACGTCATTAAAAATTTTTCCAATTGCAATTTCAGTTTTTTTCTTTGTTTTAATAAATAATTGGTTTGGTATACTTCCGCTTGGAGGATTCGGAATCCTCGAGCAGGGCGAACATGGCATGCTTTTTGTCCCGCTCCTTCGTGGTGGAACGGCTGATATAAATACTACGATTGCTCTTGCCACAATGGCGGTATTGGGGGCGAATCTTTTTGGTGTTTTTTCTATTGGTCTCTGGAAAACCTTTAACAAATATGTTAATCTGAAAGTGCTCGGAGGGATTTTTACAAAGATCCGTCACGAGCCGACGATTATAATCGTTGCGCCCATTACGTTCTTTGTCGGCCTGATTGAGATTGTCGGCGAATTCGCAAAAATTGCATCATTGTCGTTTCGTCTTTTTGGAAATGTTTTTGCCGGCGAGGTTCTCCTGGTTTCTATGGCGGCCTTGGTGGCCTATGTCGTTCCGATTCCATTTCTTTTTCTCGAACTATTGGTAGGAGTTATTCAGGCGCTTATCTTCTTAATTTTGCTTGTCGTTTACTTCACGATAGCTTCTAGTGATCATGATGAACACGATTCTGGTCATGAAAAAGAATTTCAAGAAGGAAATGTTTTAGTGGATGATGCCATCGAAAGAATGGCTTGAAAATATTAGCAAACTGCTCGTTTGTCGTTCGGGCAGAATAAAATTATTATTAGTTAAATAAGAAAATTATATGGATTCAGTAACCTTTGCAAAAGCAATCGTAATGGCCATCGGAGCCATCGGTCCTGCAGTAGCTATCGGCATGATCGGTTCCAAAGCCATGGAATCAATCGGACGTAATCCGGAAGCGGCGGGCAAGATCCTTGTGCCGATGCTTCTAGCCTGCGCCTTCGCAGAAGCTATTGCTATTTATGCGCTTGTTATCGCATTTTCGATTTAGCAATTAATTAGGTTCTAGGTTCTGGTTACTAAGTGTTTAATAATAAAACTTTAGTAACTAGTCACTAGCACCTAACAAAAAACAAATGGAATCAATTATTTCAACATTTCACATAGATTGGAAAATTATCATCGCCCAGGCAAT